>JBBIIP010000012.1:0-79240 GCA_037446395.1 Lentimicrobiaceae bacterium | reverse complement strand
AAACGAACACGATCTGTATATGGCCACCGGATATCTGATGGCGCAGGACCGATTATGGCAAATGGATTTCCTCCGCAGAGTAGCCCTGGGGCGCTTATCAGAAATCTTGGGCGCCACTACCATAGATGCCGACCACCTGCTACGCGCGCTTCGCATTCCGGAAAAATCACAAATGGTGCTTGAACGCAGCGATACCCTTTTGCTTCAATGTCTCGAGGCTTTTGCTGCCGGAGTCAACCAGTATATCGAAACACAGGGAAAAAAGCTTCCGCCTGAATTCACCTTGCTGGGCTACAAACCCGAGCCATGGTTGCCGGAACACTCGGTCAACCTTATAGGCTACATGGCCTGGGACCTAACTGGATCGTGGGCCACCGAAGTGGTGATGCATAAACTGGCACAAAAACTTGATGGAGAGAGGTTTAAACAACTTCTCCCTGCCATGAACAGGCAATCTACCTATGTACATCCCGCTAATAATATCTCTGAGTTAAAGGACATGTTCACCTTGCTCGATAAAGCAGATCTGCTCCGTAAATTCAACCTGGAAGTATTCAGCGCCAGCAATAACTGGGCTGTTTCGGGAGCAAGAAGCGAAACGAGCATGCCATTGCTTTCGAATGATATGCATCTTGGTTTTGGGTCGCCCGGTATATGGTACCCAATGCATCAGGAGATCGAAGGCCGCCTGAAGGTAAGCGGGGTAGCATTGCCGGGCGCACCGGCGATTATCGCAGGGCATAACGAAAAAATAGCCTGGGGAATGACCAATCTTTATGTGGACGATATGGATTTTTATGTCGAAACCATCGACTCTCTTTCCAATACCTATAAAGTGAACGATGAATGGAAGCTGCTGCTAATCCGAGAAGAAAAAATTGCAGTTAAAGGTGGCGACACCATTACCCGCCCTATTCGTTACACCCAGCGCGGACCTATCATCTCCGACTTTAAGAAAATAAAAGACCAGGCCATATCCATGCGCTGGATAGGTAATGACTACAGCAACGAGTTACGCACCATTTATTTGCTCAACCGCGCAGGTAATTGGAATGAATTTCGAGATGCCCTCTCCACATTTATCGCAGTGAGCCAAAATGTAGTTTATGCCGATGTTGATGGCAATATTGGATTACAAACTGCCGGTGGAGTGCCCCAAAGAAAAGAAGGTAATGGTATGTTCATTAGCCCGGGCGACAGCGATCGGTTCGACTGGACCGGTATTGTACCCTTCGACCAGCTTCCGTTTACCTATAACCCGCCCGAAGGGTTCGTAGCTTCGGCAAACAACCGAACAGTAGGCGAAAACTACCCTCATAATATCGGACATTGGTTCGATCTTCCCAGCCGTATAGATCGCATACGCGAAATGCTTGCTGCCAAAGAAAAATTTGATGTGGAGGATTTCAAACTTATGCTGGCCGATTTTCGGTCGAAGCATGCAGAAAAGCATTTGCCGGTATTCTTAGAGGCGTTGCAGAAAGACGAATCGCTCACACCTAAGGAAAAAGAGGCGCTCGAATACCTGAAAAATTGGGACTATCAACTCACCGCCGATAGCAAAGCAGCATCGGTGTTTGAAGTGATGTATCTTAATTTGTCGCGCAACCTGATGCACGACGAGATGGGCGACGACTTGTATAGAGAGTTTATAGGCGTGCGCATGATGGTAAGAAACCTTATTGAGCATGTACTTGAACATTCTGCTTCGTTGTGGGTAGACAATGTGGATACCCCCGAAACAGAAACCTTTGAAAGCCTGGTGGTAAAAAGTTTTCGCGAGGCACTCGACTGGCTCACCAAAACCTACGGAGATAACAGCGAAGATTGGGTCTGGGGCAAGGTACACACCCTCACCATCGAGCACCCGTTGGGATCAGTTAAATTGCTCGACAAAATTTTAGGGCTAAATAAAGGCCCATATCCAATTGGAGGCAGTTACCATACGGTGAACCCACTTGCCTACAGTTTCCGCAATCCTTTTAAATCGGTGCATGGAGCCTCGCAACGCCACATCTATAGCCTGTCCGATTGGACAGAGTCGCAAGTGGTAATTCCCACAGGAATCTCAGGTATACCTGCAAGCAGGCATTACCTCGACCAAACCCCACTTTTTGTAAGAAACGAATATCGCAATGAGCTATGGACCAAAGAAAAAGTACAGAGCCAAGCAAAATACCATGCAATATTCAGCCCAAAATAAGAAATACAATTTTGAGGTCATATATTTTATAACGGCAGTCAATGAAAGGCTGATACTTATCGTTATGAATTCCTCAAGTGGCATTCAAGTTTCTGGAAGTGTGTAATTAAGGAGTGATTATCCACCTGAGGGTTTGCGGCTTTATTTGAATTTATATATAAACATTGTACTAATCAGAGTTACAACACAATGAGAAAAAATTATCGTTTGATCTTCATACTGATCAAAATAATGTTTATTACTTCTTGCGACATACTACATCAGGTGGCTGAGATGCACACCTTTTCGAAATGCGAGTTCCGGGTGGCGTCTGTTACAGATACTTACCTGGCCGGGGTGAATCTTTCGGCCATCAAAAGTTTTTCTGACATCAAACCCCTCGATCTGGTAATGCTAACTTCGGCTGCCCTAAGCAATAATCTGCCACTTAACCTGAAACTGAACCTGGAGGTAAAAAACCCCAATAGTCAGGCTGCATCTCTTAACCGAATTGATTGGCAATTATTTATTGATGATTTGAAAATGCTCGAGGGCGCCGTGAACGATCGTTTTGTGGCCGATGCATATCAGACAGCCACCCTTCCGTTAACCTTTTCGTTTAATCTCAAAGAAACGCTCAAAGGCGAAAAAGCCGATAAACTCATCTCTTTCGCCACAGGCCTTGCTGACGGCACCAACCAAAGCAACAGGGTGATGATGCGTCTGAAACCATCGGTAATGGTGGGTGGACGCACTGTGGCCTATCCGGGATATATTGATGTGAAAAATGTTTTTACTTCACAATGATACGCCCCCAAACGAAACGTGAGCCCTTCAGATAGATGATGCTTGAGTCCACCCGCAACGCTATCAGAAAATTAAGTTGCTGTGGTTTTCAAAAATATTTTTACTTTTGCAGCCCTGATTCACGCGGGGCGTTAGCTCAGTTGGCTAGAGCGTTAGACTGGCAGTCTAAAGGTCAGGGGTTCGACTCCCCTACGCTCCACAAAGCGCTGTAATATAAATTATTACGGCGTTTTTTAATTCCCCCACTGTTGTTCGACTTCAAATTATCACAATGTTTTATCAGGGTTTTTCTGCCAATCACCCTGCCATGTGCCGGATGAAAAAACTCACAGCCGGTATCGAGCAAACGCTGCCACGATTGACAAAGCAATTCTGGATGGTTTGCAAAAGGGGGATAGATGGAGCCCGGAAAAATATTAAACAACGTATCTCCTACAAAACAGTACTGGCCTTCGAGCGCCACGCTGATTGAGCCCAAAGTGTGGCCGGGGGTGTGAATGATGTTGCCTCGCAATCCATGATCTGCCAGGTCGTAATTGTCTGTAATTGTTATATCAGGCTGAACGCATTCAAAATTGCCCCTTAAGATATAAAAACGCTTCGAAAGCCAAGCCAGTGTTCTGGCCACCTGCATTGCTCCTTTGGGGATTTCAGTGTAACCCTTTTCAAGATTTTCTGCTTCTGCTTTGTGTATCAACACGTTGGCAGCGGTAAGCTTTTTTAATGCCGCAAGGCTGCCCACATGGTCGAAGTGTGTATGTGTAATGATAATGAGTTTGAGGTCTTCTGGCCTTCCACCCTGACTTGTTAAAGCTTTCAGAATTTTCCCGCTTTTGTTTGATGTGCCGGTATCAATCAGCACAAATCCCTTGTCTCCTTTGATCAGGTAGCAACTCTTTTGAACAACAGTGAAGGAAGCATTCATATAGTTGGCTGAATAAAATGATATCAATCCGGAAATTCTCTCATTACTTCGTGAATACCTTTGTGCATTTCGTACCAAAATTCATATGCCGCTGCATGTTTGTCGCGGTCGAAAAAGCCGATCCAGTAGTCAAGGTCCGGGCTATTTGATCCATCTACTTCTTTTTTCTTTTTCAGGAAGGTGTGAACCATATCAAAGCATCGGTCGGACTCCCAAAAAACAGATGCATTGCGGCTGGTGATGCGGCTGGCTGTGAGCCTTAACGATCGGAGAAAGGCATCTTTGCAGCCAAATATTTTTTCGACAATTTCGGGAATCATCTCCTCGGCCCAGGCGCGGTGGAAGCGACAGAATCCAAGGTTGTCAATCATCAGCTCCAAGATCATTCTGCGGGCATTCTCTCTGCCCAGCTCGCGGGGTGGTTTAAAATCGCGGCCGTAGTGCATATAGTATTTTCCCATGATGGCCATGGGCGAAAA
Source organism: Lentimicrobiaceae bacterium (assembly GCA_037446395.1). Taxonomy (GTDB): domain Bacteria; phylum Bacteroidota; class Bacteroidia; order Bacteroidales; family JAAYJT01; genus JAAYJT01. The sequence goes on along the minus strand of JBBIIP010000012.1, from coordinate 74,847 downwards.
AGCACCGGGGGTCCAGTATTGGTTTGGAACCATCCACCCTTGCCGGGCAAAGGCATTAAATACAAAAAGGTCGAGCACTTTTTTGCCCTTTAGGCGCGAGAGGTGGCGGGCAAACTTGCGTGCCCCAAAATTCAGCATCAGTTTTCCTTCCGGGATAACCATCTGATCGAGCAACGCAATCCCAAGCTTTGCATTGTGCATTGAGTCGGCCACTATGTCAAACCCTTCGACATCCCATTTTGGTTTTCCATCCACACCAAGCTCCCGAGGTTGAAGCAATTCCTGATCGAGGCAATCCATCAACCAACTTAGTACTCCTCCAACCGATATGGCATCAAAACCCAGTCTATCGGCATGATGGTTGAGAAATTCTGCGGCGCGATGATCGAAAATTCCGCACAAAGGCCCCATGGTTTGGTAGGGCTCATAGTCTTTTTTGTAATGATTGTTCATTTTTTTACAGACAGCTGCACAGGGTTCGCCACAATTTTTCTGCTGCTTTGTTTGGATGGTTTCTTCGTTGAACTGCTGTAGGTAGTGATTAATGACAAAGCGCTGATGCAAGGCGATGCGTTGCTGCTCTGTCCAATAAATCGTGCGATAGTTAAATGCCAGAAGGTTTCCCTCCATGGTTGCATAGTTTACGCCAAAAGTACCACCGGTATTAAATTTTGAGTCGTAACGATATTTGGTGGTTACCTCGATGTCTTTTACCAACATGCGTTGGTTGTATTTATCCGTAAACCACTGGTCGGCTACCAAGCGGTCGCGGAAGTCTTCTTCGATGTGTGTGCCGCCATAGATAATGCCCAATATCCCGTGTTCTTGCAGGAGTTTGGTTCCAAAGCCTCCTCTGCCTGCCCAGGTATCTACAAAAGTAACTTCGCCTTTCTTTACGGGTGCCGAACCAATGGCGCCAAAATCAGAATAAAGCGATGCCGGCCCTGTAGCAAGCACACGAGGATCATTCTCGTAGCGGTGGCCGAAGATTTTAATGGCATACTCCATCACTGCATATACTCCTTTGCGGCCTTGTTCCCAAATCATTTCAGGTACGACTTCAAGCAACTCAACCTCTATTTCCTCCCCGTGATTTCTGTTAAGATAGAGCAACGAAGGACGGGCTGCCTTCCCAATAATTGAAAGCATGTTTATACCCAAATTGTCGAACACAAGGGCCGCGCCACCCATTGAAGACACATAAAACCCATGCCAGCAAGGAGAAATGCCGGTAAAAAACAACCGGTTTGAACCGGGGAAAATGCTTCCGGCCAACAAACCTGTTCCGATATTGAGGCTGTTGTACTTGTGCGAAAGGTGTATGCCCAGGTCAACAGGTCCGAAGAAATCACCGATACTGTATCGCTTCATCTGGTAAAAACCCGAGGTAGCATCCACCATAAGAACTTTTAGATAATGCTTGCCGCTACTCATCAATTAAGAGGATTTCGTTATTGATATCGCTAAATTAACAACTCTATTTTGGTCGAAACCTGCTTCTTCTTTCTAACCGGCCTTCTGTTACGCTAAATTAAACACTTATATGAAAATGACGTAATTATATTCATTCATGGCATTTCTTTTTAGAAAATGGTTCTATGTACAAACTGCTTGATTTTTAAATTCAGAAGGCCGCAGTTGGTTGAGGCAAACGCTAAATACCGTAATTTTGCAGAAATTATTACTTGCTAATCAACACGTTTGTAACATGGTTTACACCGCTTTGAACACCAGAACCGATTACAAGGTCAAAGATATCACATTGGCCGATTGGGGCAGAAAAGAAATTGACATTGCCGAAAAAGAAATGCCCGGACTGATGGCCATCAGGCGAAAATTTAGCACCCAAAAGCCCTTGAAAGGGGCACGAATTACCGGCTCTTTGCACATGACCATTCAAACCGCTGTGCTCATCGAAACACTGGTTGAACTTGGTGCTGATGTTCGCTGGGCAAGTTGCAATATTTTTTCAACCCAGGACCATGCCGCTGCAGCCATCGCTGCCAAAGGCATTCCAGTATTTGCATGGAAGGGCGAAACCTTGGATGAATACTGGTGGTGTACCCTGCAAGCCCTTTCGTTTGCCAATGGCAAGGGGCCTCATATGCTTGTGGATGACGGAGGGGACGCCACCCTGATGATACACAAAGGGTTTGAAATCGAAAATGATTCATCCCTGTTGAATGTACAACCGTCGAATGCCGAAGAAGCGGCCATACTAAAACAGCTTAAAGAAGCTTTCGTCGAAAACAATAAAAAGTGGCATGATTTGGCAAAAGATTGCCGTGGTGTGTCGGAAGAAACCACTACGGGCGTTCATCGCCTCTATCAAATGAAAGATTACGGAAAACTATTGTTCCCTGCCATCAATGTGAATGACTCAGTGACCAAATCGAAATTCGATAACCTTTACGGATGCCGCGAATCATTGGCCGACGGGCTCAAGCGGGCTACCGATGTGATGATTGCCGGCAAAGTGGTGGTTGTGTGTGGCTATGGAGATGTTGGAAAGGGGTGCGCCAAATCAATGAGAGCTTATGGCGCCAGGGTGGTTGTTACTGAAATTGACCCCATCTGTGCACTGCAGGCCGCAATGGAGGGTTTTGAAGTTAAAACCGTGGAGGATGTTCTGGATGAAGGAAATATTTATGTAACAGCAACCGGAAACTGCAACGTGATCACTGTTGAGCATATGGCAAACATGAAAGATCAGAGTATCGTATGCAATATTGGCCATTTTGATAACGAGATTCAGGTAGAAAAACTCGCTGATTATCCCGGCATCGAAAAGCTTACTATTAAACCACAAGTTGACAAATACACTTTCCCGCAAGGTCACTCAATATATCTTCTTGCCGAAGGGCGCCTGGTGAACCTGGGTTGTGCCACTGGTCATCCGTCGTTTGTAATGAGCAATTCGTTTACCAACCAAATGCTCGCACAACTTGATTTATGGCAAACCTCACGGCCGATTGATGTATACCGCCTGCCCAAACATCTCGACGAAGAGGTAGCGCGCTTACATCTCGAACACCTGGGCGTAAAGCTCACCCGGCTCACCGAGGAACAGGCACAATACATTAGTGTGCCTCACAGCGGGCCATTCAAACCCGATCATTATCGTTACTAACCGGGGGCAAGCCCTGACAAAAATCTTCTGATCTATTGGCTTACCCACCACTGGCTTGTTTGGATCGGGCAGTAAAACGCATGCCAGTTTACTACTGAATAACAATGATCCCGATCGGGGATTTGATTGAAAACAGCCCGCAAAAAAAGTTCCTAATTATAAATGTGAAGCGTAGCACCGTTGTAGCTGGTGCGATATTGCCTCAGGGGGCGCCGGGCAGGACCTGCAAAAGGGCTGCCGTCAAGCAAAATAAACTTTGAGCTACATTCAGGGCAACGAGCCGTAATTGACGATGATTCTACAGCAACTCTTGCATTAGGCACACCAGGGTCATAAGGGCAGGTGCGTTCAAATGCCATAAAATCGTTGGCATTAGCACGATAAACAATGATTCCGCGGCTGGGAGCATTTCCGATCAGATATATCCAGCCTCCGGGGGTGTTCAACTCCCAATACTGAGTCGAATTAGGATTGATGTTGAAGTTAACAATGGCATAAGGAATTTCATCCTCATCATCACCATTGCAGGCAACGAATGCCGCAAGCATTATTGCAAGCAGTGCTGCCCATGGCCAAAGGCCAGGTAAGTTATATCTATCTGCCTCCTTCATATATGACTTGAACGAACCACAAAGGTAAACATTTTAATGTTTCGGACAGTGATGCAATGGCATTTTGATCCCGTGTTGCTGTGAGTTGCAGTAAATATCCCGACCAAATCAACGACTATGTGTATATTTACGCCAATTTTCTAACCCGGTAGGTTGCCGGTTTTAGTCATGGCCGGATTTATGCATTTAAAGTTAAGGTTATTTGTCCTGGGGTTTTCGATGCTTGCATCTGCTGTTGGTTTTTCTCAGGACACACCGGCTTCCGGACAGCCGGGATATTCACATTCCTCAATTAGCATAAATACACCGGATATCATTGTGCAGCACGTAGAATCGAAGATTCAACTTATTTTGGCTGCCGACAGCATTTTTTTCGATAAAGATTCCTTGATTGAAATCACGGTGAATGGACAAAAACGGATACTGGCATTCAATCAGGGTTTGGCCGAATTTCCTTACACTTTTAAAACCAAGGAAGAACTGCATGTGCAAATGGGCACCCTAAGTGCGAGCCGCACTGTAAACCCAATTCCCTTATGGATGTCGGTGCTTCCTCCGTTGCTGGCCATTGCAATGGCGCTGATTTTCCGAGAGGTGATATCTGCTTTGTTCATCGGATTATTTACAGGCACATTTATCATCTGGTGGTTTCGCGGAGCAGGCTTTTTTAATGCCATTGTGAATGGGGTTGCCACAATCATTGATACGTATATTCCGGAAGCGATTTTAGACCGAGGTCATATATCTATTATCATCTTTTCGATGATGATTGGGGCGATGGTAAACCTTATTACCCGCAACGGGGGAATGAAAGGAGTTGTTAACCAACTGTCGCGTTTTGCCACCACAGCACGTTCCGGGCAATTCGTAACCTGGCTTATGGGGATTGCGATTTTTTTTGATGATTATGCCAATACCCTGGTGGTTGGCAACACCATGCGGCCTATGACCGACAAGCTGAAAATAAGCCGCGAAAAACTGGCCTATCTTGTAGACTCCACAGCCGCCCCAGTTGCTGCGGTGGCCTTTATCACCACCTGGATTGGCGCACAACTCTCATATATTTCAGATGGCATCCGCACATTAAACCTAAACGAAAGCCCGTACCAGGTATTTATGTACTCGCTAAAATATGCCTATTATCCGTTTTTAACCCTGGCTTTTTTAGGCATAATCATTTATCTGAAGCGCGATTTTGGCCCAATGCTAAAAGCAGAACGAAAAACCAGGTTGGTTGATCCCGAGGCAGTGAAGAACGATACTTTTCACACAGTTGCATCCGATAATACACCTGCCCGCTGGTATAATGCCGCCATTCCCGTTTTTATTGTAGTTGCAGGGACCATCACAGGCCTTATCGTAACAGGGCTAAAAGCAACCACCTGGAACAGCGAATTGTCATTTTCCTACAACCTTTCACATGTAATCGGACAGGCCGATACTTATCGCGCACTCCTGTGGTCGTCGCTCGCAGCCACACTCGTAGCGCTCCTGCTCACAGTGAGCCAACGACTGATGGGATTGAAAGAAAGCGTTGAAAGCCTGATTGACGGTTTTCGCACCATGCTTACAGCCATTGTAATATTAATCATGGCATGGGCCATTGCCCTTATTACGCAGCACCTGCATACTGCAGATTTTATTTCGCACATCCTGCTTAAACTCCAGGTGAGCCCGTATATGATCCCGGCCATTACATTTTTATTCGCAGCCGGGGTATCTTTTTCTACAGGATCTTCGTGGGGAACCATGGCAATTCTTTACCCGCTCATCCTGCCCGCAACATGGTTAATAGGGCAAGCCAACGGGCTTGGCTACGACACATCCATGTCTATTTTCCACAACGTAGTTTCTTGTGTGCTGGCGGGCTCGGTCATGGGCGACCACATTTCACCCATCAGCGACACAACCATACTCAGCTCGCTAGCCAGTTCATGCAATCATATTGAACACGTCCGTACCCAGATGCCCTACGCCCTGGCGGTTGGCGCAGTAGCCATTGTGGTTGGAACCATTCCTGCAGCTTTTGGCGCTCCTGGCTATGTTCTTTATCCGCTATCACTGCTTCTGCTCACAGGGATAATTTTAATATTCGGAAGAAAAGTTAACCACCAATCTAATTCTTAGCGCTATGACCACGGTGCAAGTTATACTTTTAGTTGTTTCAGGAATACTGGCAGGCTTTATAAATACGATGGCAGGCGGAGGGTCGGTAATTTCGCTATCGGTCTTCATGTTTCTTGGTCTTCCGCCCCAGGTTGCCAATGGCACCACAAGAATTGCTGTGCTGTTTCAAACGCTTGCATCTTCAGGGTCTTTCAGGCATCAAAAGGTATTAAACATCAAAGAAGGAACCCGATTGGCATTGCCAGCAGTGGTAGGATCAATTCTGGGCGCTCAGCTGGCTATTGACATTAACGAACAGGTTTTTAAAAAGGTCATTGCGTTGCTATTGATTGCAATTCTGGGGATGATGTTTATCAAACCGGCACAATGGATTAAGGGCAAAGAAGGGGGCGAAATAAAACGATCGGGATGGATACAGATGCTGGTGTTTTTCGGAATTGGACTTTACGGTGGATTTATACAAGCAGGCGTGGGGTATTTTTTGCTGGCGGCCATCGTATTGGGCGCCGGGTACGACCTGATAAAAGCCAACGCCATCAAAGTGTGGATCGTGATGCTTTACACACCATTTGCCATGATTGTTTTTTTTATGAACGGACAACTAGATTGGACTTTCGGATTGATTCATGCCATTGGTAATATTTTTGGAGCGTTAATTGCTGCCCGCATGGCAGTGAAACAAGGAGCAAGGTTTGTTCGTTGGGTAATTGTGGTATTTATTCTTGTAACCGCCGCAGACCTGAGCGGAATAATTAGCATTAAAAATTTATTCATCTAATTCATTTAATCTGTTTATATATGAAAAGACTGAGGTATTTAGTGTTTATCTTTTCGGCTTGTGTGATTACCCTGGCAAGCACTATGGCTAATGCCCAAAAACCTGACTACGTGCTGGTGATCCATGGAGGAGCGGGCAATATGCAGGAAAGCAAAATGACCCCTGAACAAATCACGGAAGCACACCGGGGTTTGCAAATGGCTTTAGATGCCGGCGAAGCTGTCCTCAAAAACAATGGAACAGCACTCGATGCCGTTGAAGCAGCCGTTCGTGCTCTCGAAGATTGCCCTGTATTCAATGCAGGCAAAGGTGCAGTTTTTAATGCCGATGGCCAGATCGAACTCGATGCTTCAATCATGGATGGCAGCACACTTAATGCAGGAGCTGTGGCCGGTGTCCACATCATCAAAAACCCGATTACAGCCGCCCGTACCGTAATGGAAAAATCTCCACATGTGTTGTTGATAAGTCGGGGAGCTGAAAAGTTTGCCCAGCAGCAGGGGCTCGAAATTGTTGATCCGGGTTATTTTCGTACCGACAAAAGCTGGAATGAGTACTTGCGCATTAAAAAGCAAAACGATGATAGCGGTCGAAAAGGTACTGTTGGTGCGGTTGCTCTCGATAAGAAAGGCAACCTGGCCGCAGGAACTTCGACCGGAGGAATGGTAATGAAAAAATTTGGCAGGGTAGGAGACGTGCCTGTCATTGGAGCCGGAACCTATGCAAACAATCAAACCTGTGCTGTTTCAGCTACCGGTCATGGAGAATTTTTTATCCGCAATGTTGTCAGCTACGACATCTCGGCGCTGATGCTTTACAAAAGCATGAGTCTTTATGATGCATCGCACTCGGTTGTGATGGATAAACTTGTGAAACAAAAAGGCAATGGAGGGGTAATTTGTGTTGACAAAGACGGAAACATCGCCATGCCATATAATACATCGGGTATGTACAGGGGCTTTGTGAATAGCCTTGGCGAAACGGCAGTGATGATCTTCAATAAGTAATAACTTTCTGATGTTTGAGCTTATAGACACTAAAAATTCTGTCGAGAAAGTAGTTCTTGTGGGATTGATTACTGGCAGTCAGAGTGAGAAAAGAATCAAAGAATTTCTCGATGAACTGGATTTTCTGGTTGATACGGCAGGAGGAGAAGTGTTACGCCGTTTTGTGCAACGGGTCGATAAACCCAATTCCCGAACATTCGTCGGCACAGGAAAATTAGAAGAGATTGCAAAATATGTACACATAGAGGGGATTGATACAGTAGTTTTCGACGATGAACTCAGTGCTATCCAAATCAGAAACATACAGGAAGCCCTGCAGTGCAAAGTGCTTGACAGAAACAACCTGATCCTCGACATCTTTGCCCGCCGGGCTCGCACTGCAACTGCCCGCACCCAGGTTGAACTGGCACAATATCAATACCTGCTGCCGCGGCTCACGCGTATGTGGACCCACTTAAGCAAGCAACGAGGAGGTATTGGAATGCGGGGACCCGGAGAAAAAGAAATCGAAACCGACCGCCGCATCATCCGCGATAAAATAAACCTGCTAAAAGAAAAGCTCACCGAAATAGATAAGCAAAAAATTACACAACGGAGTAATCGTGGCCAAATGGTCAGAGTGGCTTTAATAGGCTATACAAATGTCGGGAAATCAACACTCATGAACACACTGAGCAAATCAGAAGTGTTTTCAGAAAACAAACTATTTGCCACACTCGATACTACAGTGCGCAAGGTGGTGATCGGAAACCTGCCGTTTCTTCTTTCCGACACAGTCGGTTTCATTCGAAAATTGCCACACTCACTCATAGACTCATTCAAGTCAACACTCGACGAGGTGCGAGAATCGGATATTTTGGTGCATGTAGTAGACATCTCTCATGCGGGTTTTGAGGAACAAATTGATGTTGTGAACCAAACCCTTGCCGAAATAAAAGCAGGAGATAAAATTGTATTGATGGTTTTCAATAAAATAGATGCTTTGCCTCCCGCAGCACCGTTTGATGCTGCACCAGAAGGCATTGTCTTTCGCGACATAGACTCCCTGAAAAAACATTGGGTGGCGCGCAGTAATGCTCCTGCCGTTTTTATTTCTGCCACACAAAAAACAAATTTGACCGAGCTGCTGGATGTGATCTATTACAACGTGAAAGCGATACACAGCAAAAGATACCCTTATGAAAAATACCTTTATTGAACCTTGCCCACCGTGTTCTAAATAACCAAAAAGGAAAATGATGAAACGGACTCATCTGGTTCTGATGTCCTTGCTAAGTGGGCTTCTCCTGAGCCTTTCCTGGCCCATGCACGGTGTTCCGGTTTTATTATTTGTGGCCTTTGTGCCATTACTATTTATTGAAGAGTATTTTAATAAGAGAAAAAATTCCTCTTCCGTGTTTGCCATCATGGCATATGTGCTACCCGCATTCTTTGTTTGGAACCTTCTAACCACATGGTGGATTGTAAATTCAACAGCTGTAGGAGCTGCTTTGGCCATTGTGCTCAACTCCGTATTTATGACCTTCTTTTTTGGGTTGTTTCATCTTGGCAAAAGGCAGTTTCCCCGACAAACACAAGGCTATTTGACGCTTATCTTTTATTGGATTACTTTCGAGTTGATTCATCACCATTGGGACCTCAACTGGCCGTGGCTGAGCCTTGGAAATGGATTTGCAGCATGGAACAAATGGATTCAATGGTACGAATTTACGGGAATGTTTGGAGGAACTCTCTGGATACTGGTTGTTAATATTTTGGTTTTTCAATTAATTAAATCCGTAAAGGAAAAAAAATCAAAGAAGAATATTTTTTCCTATATCACTACCCTTACCTTGGTTATTGTTGTTCCGTTATCAGCCTCCCTGGTAATGTATAAAAATTGGGAAGTGCCCAGGGGAAAGCCGGTTGATGTTGTGGTGGTTCAGCCAAATCTCGATCCATATGCCGAGCAATATGAGCTGCCGCCCCTCGAGGTTGCCGATCGGGTATGGAATCTGGCCTTAAAAGAAATTGACGACAGTGTCCGATTCATCGTGTGTCCCGAGAGCGCGATACAGGAATATGTGTGGGAAGACCACCTGAATTATGCTCCCAGTGTATCACGATTCAGAGAAAACCTTAGCAATTATCCGGGTGCCAGCCTGATTATCGGCCTTTCCTCGCGCAAAATGCTTGATCCTGCTCAGCAACTTCCACCATCAGCACGTAAATATCCCGGCACCGACCTGCATTATAATGCATATAACACAGCCCTGATTATTGATACCTCTCAACACTTTCAGGTATATCACAAATCAAAACTTACACCCGGTGTAGAAGTTATGCCGCTCGTTCGTTATGTTAAATTTATCGAGAAGTTGGCCATTGATTTGGGAGGAACAGTCGGAAGCCTGGGAATTGACCCAGTACGTACTCCATTTTCATTGGCAGATGGTCTAAAAATCGGAACTGCTATTTGTTATGAGTCCGCGTATGGCGAATTTATGGCCGGATTTGTACGCAATGGAGCCAACCTGATTTTTGTAATCACCAACGACGGATGGTGGAAAAACACACCAGGCCACAGGCAGCATCTTTTGTTCTCTTCGATCCGTGCGATCGAAATGCGGCGCGCCATCGCCCGCTCAGCCAATACAGGCATCTCTTGTTTTGTAAACCAGCGGGGCGATATTCAACAAGCCACTTCGTACTGGCAGCCGGATGCCATTCGACAGAAAATCTATGCAAATACTGGCCATACCTTTTATGTAAGATATGGAGATTATATTGCACGTGCTTCAGTATTTGGTGCAGTGCTGATGTTTTTGATCACAGTTATGCTCAAACTGAAATCTAAAAAGAATAAATTGTAATGGGCTGAAAATGTAATAATTAACTTCACTGTAACAGCACTAACCTAAAGATACTGGACACTTACGCGATTGATGTTTGGATAAAAATTCACAAAAATGATAAAGCAAGTAGATATCAAACAATTAAACGAAATTAACCGGGGAACACTAATGCAAGCCCTGGGGATTGAATATACAGAACTGGGCAGCAATTATTTGTGCGCCCGCATGCCTGTTGATGAGCGAACCCGTCAACCGGCAGGCCTCTTGCATGGGGGGGCCAGCGCTGCCCTTGCCGAATCGCTCGGTAGTGTTGGCTCTGTATTATTGATAAACAGCGACACACAAACAATCATTGGAATTGAGATCAATGCAAACCACCTACGCAAGGTTCGCGAGGGGGTTGTCTTCGGAAAAGCTACATTGGTGGCAAACTCACGAAAAATACATGTGTGGGAAATTAAAATTACCGACGAAAAAAAGAGACTGATATGCCTTTCCAGGCTTACAGTGATGGTGATTGACAAAGAATAATGAATGATTCACCGAGGCGATTTTTTAGGACAAATCTCATTGCTTCTTGGAACCGGCCAACCCTTTGTATTGTTTCGCGTTCCTGGACAGCAGGCCCAAGTTTGGCTTCAGAAAGAGTCCAGGCTTAGAAAGGTCAAAAACATAGATACCGTTATTAACAGCAAAGGTTTCTTGTTTCATCCTTATGAATTAAACAAAAACACCCCGCTCATTTTTCTTGATCCCGACTTGATTTTGCATCCGGATTCCTGGTCTGAAGAACAGCTGGATTTCTCTTCAATCCCGTTATCCTATTTGCCCGGCTACGAATCAACAAATGAAACGAAAAGAGCAAACTATCTCAACGGAGTTCATAAACTAATCAATCGTCTATCATCTGCAGAAGCTGAAAAAGTAGTGATTTCCCGTACGGTAATCCTCGATCGTTGCGCAAACGATGCGGTTTTACGGGTTTATTCTTCGCTGGAAAAAGACCAACCACTGGCTTTTACTTACCTGGCCCATCTGCCGCCTTATGGCACCTGGCTTGGAGCTACACCCGAAACACTGATAGATTGCAATGGCAACCGCTATCGCACCATGGCTTTGGCCGGCACCAGAACCGAGGGAACACTAAATTGGGGCACCAAGGAAATTGAGGAGCAGGCTATCGTAAGCCGGTTTATCGAAAACATACTTCAAAACCATGAAGTTCAAAATCTAAAAAGCCTTGGCCCCTCAACCATGAAAGCTGGCATGCTCGAACACCTCTGCACTACTTTTGAATTTCAAATGAAAGAGCCACGGATGGCATCCCTGCTCGGCGATTTACATCCAACCCCTGCAGTATGCGGCCTGCCAAGAGATCGTGCAAAGCAACTGATTCATCATATCGAAGAACACCCCCGGGAATATTATACAGGTTTTCTTGGCCCCATAAACACGGATAATCGCACCCAGCTTTTTGTGAACCTGCGGTGTATGAAAATAACGCCGTCACAACTGGTAATTTACACTGGTGGCGGTATTACTCGCGATTCTGTTGCCGAAAAAGAATGGGAAGAAACATCATTGAAATCACGCATTCTCTTGTCTGTTATCGAAAAAAACCGGAACTTAGCAAGCTAAATCCCAGGTAATGGCATATACCGGAAAACAACTACTCAGTCATCTTGCCGAGTTATTGGTGCTTAAAGGAATCAAAACGGCTGTGCTATCGCCGGGTTCGCGCAATGCGCCAGTGATTGCCGCTTTCAATCGAAAAGCAGAGCTTAAATGCTTGAGTGTGATAGATGAGCGGTCGGCTGCTTTTTTTGCATTGGGCATTGCACAGCAAACACGACAACCTGTTGTTTTATCCTGCACTTCGGGGAGCGCAGCATTGAATTATGCCCCTGCAATTGCCGAGGCCTATTATCAGCAAGTTCCATTGATTGTGATTACAGCCGACCGCCCGCCCGAATGGATAAATCAGGGCGATGGGCAAAGCATTCTGCAAAGTAATTTGTATGCCAAATTCATACGAAAAAGTGTGCAGTTGCCGGCCGGAATAATGGATGACCCGATTGTGCGCTATAACGCACGACTAATAAACGAAGCCATTGATTCAAGTATGTATCCGGTGTTGGGGCCGGTACATATAAACATACCCCTGAGCGAACCCTTATATGAAGAAATCGCTGAAACCTGCCCCCCGCCGCCCCTAATGGAGCAATTGCCAGTTAGAACATTTGCTGCTCAAACAGACATGCGAAGACTTGCCGAAATTTGGAATAAGAGCAAATCAAAACTCATCATAATCGGACTGCATCCCCCCGATGCTGAACTAAATAAACTTTTTTGTCAACTGGCCGTGGATCCTTCGATAGCTATATTTACCGAAACAACCTCCAACCTCTCTGGAGAATTTTTATTTGAACACATAGACCAACTAATCGAGGGACTTGGAAAACATAAGGGATGTGTTTTAACCCCAGAGATTCTTCTTACCACAGGAGGACATATTGTATCGCGCAAAGTCAAAGCCTGGCTACAGCAATGCAAGCCACAAATGCACTGGCATATTGCTGCTGGCTTGGAGCACATGGATACTTTCAGAAACCTGACCTTGAGTATTGGCATGCAGCCAAAAGATTTTTTCAGGGAGTTTGGCCGCTTTGCTACCCAGGGCGTGAGCGATTATCGCAGTAATTGGCGGAGTTTGGCAAAACTTAAACATTCAAAGCATGCACTCTTTATGCAAAATTGCCCCTGGAGCGACCTGAAGGCATTTGATACCATCCTTGCTCGTTTGCCCAAAAATTGCATGATTCAGGCAGGCAACAGTACCCCAGTACGCTACCTGCAGCTATTCGATTTGCCCAAAGGCAGCACCTGTTATGGAAACCGCGGGGTGAGCGGGATAGATGGCGTAGTATCAACAGCGGTCGGGGCGGCATTTGCCAATCCATCCCTAACCGTGCTTTTTGCGGGCGATATTTCGTTTCTCTACGATTCAAATGCCTTGTGGAATACCAACCTGACGCACAACCTTCGAATAGTTGTTTTGAACAACAATGGAGGCAATATTTTTCGGATTATTGACGGGCCCAGCACTATCCCAGGGTTCGAAACTTTCATCGAAACCCCATTTGTCCCCGACATCCACCACCTTGCCAAAATGTTTGGCCTCGATTTTTACAGGGCTTCGGACGAAGCCGGTCTGTTAACCAGCCTTCCTTTATTTCTCGATCTGAAAATGCCACGACCAGCCATCCTTGAAATCAAGACATCAAACAAACTAAGCGCAGAGGTGTTAAAGAAATATTTTCAATCGCTACAATTATGAAAACCGAACGCAATTGGATTAAACTAAAAGAATACGAAGAAATCATGTTCGATTTTTTCGAAGGCATAGCCCGGATCACAATCAACCGGCCACGCTACCGAAATGCATTTACCCCCGACACCATTCAGGAAATGATAGATGCCATGCGTATTTGCCGCGAGAATAATGATATTGGAGTTGTAGTCATCACAGGGGCAGGCGATAAGGCATTTTGCAGCGGAGGAGATCAAAATATCAAAACCCTGGGTGGGTATGTTGGGAAAGATGGTATTCCACGCCTTAATGTATTGGATTTGCAAAAAATGATACGCTCCCTGCCCAAACCGGTTATCGCCATGGTGAATGGGTTTGCTATCGGGGGCGGCCATGTTCTGCATGTGGTTTGCGACCTGACCATTGCATCTGAGAATGCAATTTTCGGACAAACCGGACCCAAAGTGGGAAGTTTTGATGGAGGATTTGGTTCTTCATACCTGGCTCGCATAGTCGGCCAGAAGAAAGCACGCGAAATATGGTTCCTCTGCCGTCAATACTCTGCCCGGGAAGCTTTGGAGATGGGGCTTGTAAACAAGGTTGTTCCCTTTGACCAACTCGAGGATGAAGTGGTGGATTGGTGTAAGACGATTATGAAAAGAAGCCCGCTTGCCATTCGCATGCTAAAGGTATGCATGAATGCCGAACTCGATGGCCAGGCCGGATTGCAGGAACTGGCCGGAAATGCCACCCTGCTTTACTACCTCACCGACGAAGCCCAGGAAGGGAAAAGGGCGTTTCTTGAAAAACGCGACCCCGACTTTCAGAAATATCCAAAATTTCCCTAATCACCGAATCGTTGACAACAACAAAGCTAAGATATTGGATCACAGCCCTAAGGCTTCGAACGCTGCCGCTTGCCTTTTCTTCGGTTTTGCTAGGGGCATTCCTGGCCTATTTCAACGGCTACCAAAACTGGTTGGTGGTGGGGCTCGCCTTGTCAACCACGCTTTTTCTGCAGGTGCTTTCGAATCTGGCCAACGATCTGGGTGACTCAACACATGGAGCGGACAACGAAAATCGTTTAGGCCCTAAACGTGCGGTGCAAAGTGGAAAAATCAGTGCGCTTGCCATGAAACACGGAGTGATTGTTGTGGCCTTGATGGCACTGGCATCAGGCATTCCATTGGTTTATTTCGGAACTCGTGAAATTGGATTAATCTCAAAACTGTTATTTCTTGTGTTGGGCTTGCTTGCTATTATTTCGGCCATTACATACACCATCGGTAAAAAACCTTATGGATACGCTGGTTTTGGGGATTTATTTGTGTTCATATTTTTTGGCCTGGCCGGAGTTATGGGAACCTACTTTTTGATTACCAACCACCTTGCTCCAGATGTATTTTTACCTGCAGCAGCATTAGGATTCCTGAGTGTGGCCGTACTCAATCTGAACAACATGCGCGATCACAAAAACGATGCACAAAGCGGAAAACGTACCCTTGTGGTAAGATGGGGCATTGGCGCAGCAAGAATATATCACCTGGTTTTAATAACCAGTTCAATCGTTCTCGGGTTGACTTATATGCTCCTTAATTATCATTCGCCTCTTCAGATGTTTTTTCTGATTACTGTTCCTTTTTTCTGGATGAATGTATATGGTGTTTTTCACAATACAATCCCCGCAGAACTCGACCCTTACTTGAAACGCCTTGCCCTCACTACGCTGCTTTTTTCAATTGTTTTCGGCCTAAGCCTGTTACTTTGATTTTTGCGAACCCAAACCATGCTGAAGGCAACTATTCAAAAATATATTCTGAATTTTAACTCTCCTGCTGGCACTTCAAGGGGCATTCTTCATCAGAAAACTTCCTGGTTTATCTCCTTGTTCAACTCCGAAAACCCTGAAATTAAGGGCATTGGCGAATGCAGCCTCATCCAGGGACTTAGCCCAGACCCCGAATTGCAATACGAAGAATTCTTGAAAATCGCCTGCAACGCTCCACAGCAGTTCTCGTCGCTGGCCGATCCGCGGTTCGACAGGTTCCCCTCCATCCGGTTTGGCCTCGAAATGGCAAGAATTGACCTGGAGAATAAAGGGAAAGGAGTACTATTCGATTCAGAATTTACCCGGGGCTCTGTTGGCATACCCATTAATGGATTGATATGGATGGATTCAGTAGAAAACATGTTTGCCCAAATTCGGGAAAGGATAGACGAAGGGTATGAATGTATCAAAGTTAAAATTGGTGCATTGGATTTTCAAGAAGAGTTGAATTTCCTTAAGCGGGTGCGAAAAGAATTCAAAAGCAACTCAATTCAATTGCGCCTTGATGCGAACGGGGCCTTCAATCCCAAGGAGGCAATAGAAAAACTGAAACCACTCTCCGAACTCAACCTGCATTCGATTGAGCAACCCATCAAACCCGGAAACTGGAATGAAATGGCTGCTTTGTGCGCAGCATCACCTGTGCCGATCGCTTTAGACGAAGAACTATTTTCGGTCGGGCCAGGCATGGATAAAATTCAGTTGCTCGAAACCATCAAACCACAATATCTGGTTCTAAAACCTTCGATGCTAGGCGGGTTTTCAAAATGCCGGGAATGGACTGAACTGGCTGGAAAAAGAAACGTCGGTTGGTGGATCACCTCCGCCCTTGAATCTAATATTGGGTTAAATGCAATTGCACAATGGACCTTTATATGCAACAATCCAACGCATCACGGATTGGGGACTGGAAAAATATTTTCCAACAACCTGCCTTCGCGGCTGAAAGCAGAAAATGGTTTCTTGAAGTACTTTCCCGAAAAAGCACCGGAGAGGGGCGGAGTACATGATTCTGTTGTTGCTTTTAAACAGTCATGGACAAGTGGCCAAAAAACTTTTATCCTGCAAACCTCTGGCTCGACCGGGCTTCCAAAAGAAATTTCTGTAAGCCGCAAATCCATGATTGATTCAGTAAAAATAACCGGTCAGGCACTTGGCTTGAAAAAGGGAGACACCGCCTTGCTCTGCCTGCCGGTTGATTTTGTTGCCGGCAAGATGATGATTGTCAGGGCGTTGGAACTAGAAATGAATCTGCTGACCGTAAAGCCATCCTCAAACCCCCTGAGGCAGATTGCTGAAAATACTGTTATTGATTTTGCTGCGATGACTCCCATGCAAACACAGGAGTCGCTGTTAGATCATGAATCGCTGAAAAAGCTCCGAACAATTAAAAAACTAATTATTGGAGGCGCTCAAGTCCATGGGGCTCTCGAAAATGCATTGCAGCAGATTCCGGGGGCAGTTTACGAAACCTATGGCATGACCGAAACCCTGACCCATGTTGCCCTCCGACCGATCAATGGCCCCGAACAAAGCAAATACTTTCATGCCTTGCCCGGAATACATTTTTCACTCGATCATAGAGGCTGCCTGATCATTCATGCCCCACATCTCGATACTCCGGAAGTTAAAACAAACGATCTTGTTGAGTTGATCAACACAAGACAATTTAATTGGCTGGGACGGGTTGACAATGTGATCAATTCTAGTGGGATAAAAATCGTACCGGAGCAGCTTGAAAAAAAATTGGAAGGCTTTGTTACACAACGATTTATCGTTACGGGATGCCCCGACAAAAAATTAGGCCAAAAAGTAGTACTGGTCATTGAGGGGACTCCTGTAATGGATATTTCTGCACAACTGGAGAAAGCCCAACAACTCATCAGCAACCATGAAAAACCCCGCGAAATAAAATACCTAAATCAATTTCCCGAAACTAAGGCCGGGAAGATCAAGCGGGGCGAAATTCAAAAAATCCTGTCCGATCAAAACAATTCCCTTAATCTCTTATAACCGTCTTGGCTCGCCCGCAGTTTATCTCCGTTCTTCATCACCACAAGGTGCGTGTTCTTTTCATATAGTTCCACCGAGGCAATATGTGAAAGACTAATAAGATGGCTGCGATGGACCCGGATAAAGCTGTTTTTGGGTAAGGCTGACTCAAAATATTTCATGGTTTTCTCTTTAAGATGCCGGCCCAGCTCCGAATAAATCATCACATAATCATCCTGAGCTTCCAGGTAAAAAATCTTCGCCACCGGAATGATGATGATCTTTGCACCCTGCCGAACCACCACACGATCAATCTCCTTTTCCTGGTTGTCGAGGTGTTTTTTCAGGTCTTCCATTGCATTGGGTTGATCAGTAGTTTTTGAATTTATCCTCTGGCGCGCTTTATCAATGGCCTGAATCAACCGCTCTTTCGCAAAAGGCTTGAGCAGATAATCAACTGCATTCATCTCGAAAGCCCTGATGGCATATTGATCAAAAGCAGTTATAAATATAATGTGTGGTTTATAATCAAGTACTTCGAGAAGCTCAAAACCATCAATTTTAGGCATCTGAATATCAAGAAAAACCAAATCCGGATCAAGTTCCTGAATAGACTTCAACGCTTCGAACCCATTCGCGCATTCTGCAATTAATTCAATATCAGAAATTTTCGTAAGATAATTTCGCAAAAGTTCGCGTGCAAGGGGTTCGTCATCTACTGTTACACACCGAATGGGTTTCATGATAATGGTATTTGCAGCTCAACATTAAAAGTATTGTTTTCATTCCGTATTTTCACCAAATCGGATCGGCCATAAATTGCCAGCAACCGTTTAGAAATATTTTTTAATCCGGTTCCGGTGCCTTTGCGGGTAGGATCGGTGCCTTCGAAACTGTTCGACACATCTACAACCAGGAAATTATTTTCTAACCGCGCTTGAATAGCAATGTCAACTTTGCCTGTGGATTCATACACACCATACTTCACTGCGTTTTCGAGCAAAGGCTGAAGTATCATGGCCGGAAGTTTTCGTTCCAGGCAGGCTTCATCAATTGATTTTTCGATCAGCAAGCGGTCGGAAAAACGTACCCTTTCAATTTCAAGGTATAGCGCCATGTGATACAATTCTTTTTCAAGCGTAATCATTGATTCATCCTGATTGCTCAGCGAGTAACGAATGAACTCCGACAGTTTAATCACCATTTCCTGTGCGTGGGCTGGATTATTGAGAATCAGTGAGTTGATTGAATTCAAGCTATTAAAGAGAAAATGAGGTTTTATTTGCGATCTCAGCATATTCAGTTCAGCTTCGCGCAACATTGTGATCAACTTGGTTTCGCGCTGATTTTTTTCAAACAATTCGCGATAACTTGTATGCAGATAAAATACGGCAGTGAGCAGCAAATAATATAATACCCCACTAATCGCCCGAACCATCATTGATTTGTCGAGAAACTCATTATAGGAGAGATCATCCGGAACCATCCACCCAACAAGAGTATAGCTCAAGATAATCCAGACAATAACGGTTATTGCACAGCCGGTGAGATGGTTCATAAAGATTTGCAGAAAATTTCTTTTCTGCAAATCTGCATAGCGGACCCAAGACCATAATCCCGCACCAAGCAAAGCAAAAAGCATATTGAAAACCAAACTATCAATAATGGCATAGCCGGGGTCAATATTCCAGCCAGCCCACAAAAGGTAAAAGTGGACAGCAGCAACCGCTATCCACATCAACAGATACATCACATAAAAATTATTTTTCAGGAATCGTTCGAGCATTGTGATAACATTTGCTAAAAGCTTTTTATTTCACCCCCGCCAAAGATAGCCACGCCTTTGATTATAAGGGTCTTGGTGGCATCAACCTGGGTTATTTGCCTCTTGTCGGAAAACCCACCGAAAATATTAACAACCTCCAGTTTAATATTCCAATCGGAAGGAATGATGAATGTGGCGCCTCCAAAAACAGCTACTGTTTCAAGAACATTATAGCCGGGAGCAAGGGTTGCATTCAGCAGATTAACTTTAGAGCCACCAAACACAGCGACCACTTCACCGCCTTTGAAGGAGTTCGAATGCACTACTTTGTCGCTTCCCCCAAAAATAGCAACATCCTCCAGCACATCATCGTTTGCGTTCACCTTGTTAATTTGATAACGCTTCCAGAAACCACTGGCACTGATTATCAGCATTACACCTGCAAAAATAATCAGTGTTGGCCAAAAAACCTGCCCGATACTGGCCGGATAGCCTAAGTAGCGTGTTAGTAGAAAGAAGGCGCCTATGGCAATCAGCACGATGCCCCATATTTTCGATTTATGGATAAGGTTTATAACCCCCACAGCAATAAGTAGCATCGGCCACGAAAAAATAATGCGGCTGGTTTCGGAATTTATTAACCTTAAGTTCTTCAATAGCAGAACTACTCCTACTGTCAGCACTAAAATTCCAAAGAGTGCGGTCTGAGAGGGAGCCGAACAACTTTTCTTAATTTCTTGATTTTCCATTTTAATTGATTTAAAATTAATGTGGCAAATGTAAGCCACTATCCAAATGTGGGGTCATTATAAATCGGTGAACACATAATTAAAGCCGGCGAGTTATTGTTATATATTGCCCATTAATATTAACCAGACAGCATTGTCTGTCGTGCTTTAATCTATTGCTAATACAAAGTTCATTCAAAAAATTCTTGCTTTGCACCATTCATCGAGGCAGAGGACAAGATTTTAAGGCGCTAATTCTCGGATTACAAATTTCACGGTATGCTGTAACTGTTTATTTGTCAAAATTTTCCTAATTTTGCGGGCTATTTCAAAAAACCGGGCGAAAACCCACGATTGCTGATGAAACGCAAGTATAAAGAATACAAGCAGCTAAACTTGACCGACATCGGGAAAGACATCCTGAAATATTGGGACGAATATGGCATTTTTCAGCAAAGCCTTGCCATTCGCAACGGTAATTCCCCTTTTGTGTTTTATGAAGGCCCCCCATCTGCCAATGGCATTCCTGGCATACACCATGTAATGGCCCGTGCCATAAAAGACATCTTTTGTCGCTATAAAACACAAAAAGGCTTTTACGTGGCCCGCAAGGCAGGATGGGATACCCATGGGCTTCCTATCGAAATGGCGGTTGAGAAAACCCTCAACATTACCAAAGATGATATCGGCAAAAGTATTTCTGTTGCCCAATACAACGAACTATGCCGCAAAGAAGTAATGAAATACAAAGACCTTTGGGACGACCTCACCCGCAAAATCGGTTATTGGGTTGACTTGGGCGATCCATATATTACTTTTGACAATAAGTACATTGAATCCGTTTGGTATTTGCTTTCAAAACTCTACGAAAAAGGGCTGCTCTATAAAGGATATTCTATCCAACCGTATTCCCCTGCCGCAGGAACCGGACTTAGCACCCACGAACTCAACCAACCGGGTTGCTATCGAGATGTGAAAGACAATACCGTAACCGCACAATTTAAAATACATCGCAACCCACAAAGCGAATTCTTGTTTAAAAACGCTGTTGGGGAAGCTTTTGTTCTGGCATGGACAACCACCCCATGGACTTTGCCATCGAACACAGCCCTGGCCATTGGCAAAAATATTGATTATGTGCAGGTTAACACCTATAACCCATATACATACCTGCCAATTTCGGTTATCCTGGCAAAAAATCTCTTTGAAAGATTTTTTCCTGAGAAAAATGCAGGGCTCCCTTTGAAAGATTACGAACCAGGCCAGAAGAATATTCCCTACGAAATCGTTTCTGAATTTAAAGGAATCGCCCTCGAAAGCATCCGCTACGAACAACTCCTGCCTTATGCCCAGCCCGAAAGCGGAGATGCATTTGTCATTGTATCAGGCGATTTTGTTACTACCGAAGACGGTACAGGCGTTGTGCATATTGCTCCAAGCTTTGGCGCCGACGACTTCCGAACCGGAAAACAATATGGACTGGGATCGCTCACCATGGTTGATAAACAAGGAAGGTTTATTGATGAAATGGGCGAGTTTGCGGGCAGGTATGTGAAATCAGAATATGACCCCAATTTTGACCCGGCAAAGGACGATAATGTTGATATTGACATCATCGTTAAACTAAAAAAAGAAAACCGCGCATTCAAAGCCGAAAAATATCAGCACTCTTATCCTCACTGTTGGCGCACCGATAAACCAATACTTTATTACCCGCTCGATTCCTGGTTTATTAAAACCACCGCCTACAGAGACCGGATGATCGAACTCAACAAAACAATCAACTGGAAGCCCGAATCAACAGGCACCGGAAGATTTGGTAACTGGCTCGAAAATCTTGTTGATTGGAATCTTTCCCGTTCTCGTTTCTGGGGAACACCCTTGCCGGTTTGGACCAGCCCGGACGAAGCAGAACAAATTTGTATAGGCTCGGTAAGACAACTTAAAGAAGAAATCGAAAAAGCTGTGGCGGCAGGGTTCATGGCCTCCAACCCACTCGAAAAATTCAATCCCGATGATCAGTCGGCCGAAAATTATACCACCTTCGATCTGCATCGTCCCTATGTTGATGAAATAATCCTCGTTTCGCCAAGTGGACAAAAAATGTTTCGCGATCCCAACTTGATTGATGTTTGGTTCGATTCGGGAGCCATGCCCTATGCACAGTTTCACTACCCGTTCGAAAGAGAAGCGGAGCTTAGCCAATATTTTCCGGCCGATTTCATTGCCGAAGGTGTAGATCAAACACGCGGATGGTTCTTCACATTGCATGCCATTGCCACCATGGTTTTCAACGATGTTTCGTTCAGGACGGTGGTTTCAAATGGACTGGTGCTCGATAAAATGGGTAATAAAATGTCGAAGCGCCTTGGCAACACCATTGATCCATACGAAACAATTGAAAAATACGGACCCGATGCCACCCGATGGTACATGATTACCAATTCGCAACCATGGGACAACCTGAAATTTGATTTGGAGGGGATTGCCGAAGTGCAACGAAAATTCTTCGGAACACTTTATAATACCTACAACTTTTTTGCACTCTACGCCAATATTGACGGCTTCTCCTTTAAAGAAGAGGAAATCCCCGCAGATCGGAGGCCTGAGATTGATCGCTGGATTTTATCCGAACTCAACACACTCATATCCCTTGTTGATGAATATTTCGGCGATTATGAACCAACAAAAGCCGGGCGGGCCATTCAGGAATTTGTAGATGCACACCTGAGCAACTGGTATGTTCGCCTGTCACGCCGCCGTTTCTGGAAAGGAGAATATACCCAGGATAAAATCTCTGCATATCAAACCTTGTATCGCTGCCTCGAAACGATTGCCAGATTGGCCGCACCCATTGCCCCATTCTTCATGGACAGGCTCTTTCTGGACCTGAACCATGTAACTAAAAAGTCATCTGCCGGCTCAGTTCATTTGGCCGATTTCCCTGAGTCCGATCCTACATTTATCAACAAGGAACTAGAAGAAAGAATGAAGCTTGCGCAGAATATTTCTTCGATGGTGCTCTCCTTGCGTAAACGCTCAGGCATAAGAGTAAGACAGCCATTGGCGCGCATCTTGATTCCTTCCATTGGCGAAAACTTTAGAAACCAGGTTGGTTACGTTAAAAACCTGATCCTTTCAGAGGTGAACGTGAAAGAAATCGAGTTTCTGGAAGAAAACAATAACCTGCTCGTAAAAAAAATAAAGCCCAATTATAAAACACTTGGGCCGCGATTTGGAAAATTGATGGGCAATATTGCCGGAGCCATCAGCAACTTCAGCCAGCAAGAAATCAATGCCGTTGACGGCAAAGAAACCTTTTTACTGAATCTTGATAACCATAGCATTGAGCTTACCCATCAGGACGTTGAGATCATTACAGAAAACATACCCGGCCTGGTAGTTGCCAACATGGGCAGCCTTACAGTGGCTTTGGATATTTCTATCAATGAAGAATTGAGGCAGGAAGGAATTGCCCGCGAACTCATCAACCGTATTCAAAACCTGAGAAAAGATAGTGGTTTCGAAGTAACCGACAAAATAAAATTGCTAATCGAAAAAAAGAATAGCATAATCGAAGCCGTTAATAATAATATTTCATATATTTGTTCGGAAACCCTTGCGGAAAATTTGGAACTATCAGAAGATCTGCCAGAAAACGAAAAATCATTTGTTGAGCTGGCAGACGACATTGCTATTTTCATTGCACTACGCAGGGTAAATGGAGCACAGAACTAACCAAAAAGGAGAAAGAATCATGCAGGACGTTGAAAAAATCAAAACTCGTTACTCAGACGAAGAGCTATTAGAATTCAAAGAAATAATTTTCAAAAAACTTGAGAAAGCCAGGCGCGACCTGAAAATGCTCACCGAGGCATATGCTTTCAGTAACGAACACGACACCAACGACACTTCGCCCACTTTTAAAGTGCTTGAAGAAGGATATCAGGTGCTATCGAAAGAAGAAAACAGCCGATTAGCTGCAAGGCAGGATAAATTCATCAAATCGCTCGAAGCTGCCCTGATACGGATCGAAAATAAAACCTACGGCGTGTGCAGGGCCACAGGCAAGCTCATCTCAAAAGAGCGCCTTCGCAGTGTACCGCATGCAACACTCAGCATCGAGGCTAAGTTAAATCAATCAACCGGCCGGTAATATATCAGCCCCTACATAGGGTGAATCAGCAAATCAGTGGGCGAAATCTAATCTTTCAACTTCTGGCCTGAAAGACATCCATTCCATATAACAAAAGACACTTTCATATTGAAAAAATCAATCTTTCTGATTCTCGGTGTTCTGGTAATTGATCAGGCATTGAAATTTTGGATTAAAACCAACATGAGCCTGGGCCAGGAATTCAGGATTCTTGGAGATTGGTTTATTATTCACTTCACAGAAAATAATGGAATGGCCTTTGGATTCGAGTTCGCTGGCGAAAAGGGAAAATTATTTCTGACAATTTTCAGAATTGTAGCAGCAACCTTAATTGCTGCTTACATTTATCATCTAAACAAGCGAAAAGCACATACCCTTCTCATTTTTAGCATATCGCTGATTTTTGCCGGAGCAGTCGGAAACATCATTGACAGTATTTTTTATGGTCGCCTTTTCAGCGAGAGTACTTTTTTTAAAATTGCTGAATTTTTGCCTGCCGAAAGAGGGTATGCCCCGCTGATGCATGGAATGGTTGTAGATATGTTCTATTTTCCCATTATCAAGAGCCAGTATCCGGCATGGTTTCCCTGGTGGGGCGGGCAAGAGTTTATCTTTTTCAGGCCAGTTTTCAATGTGGCAGATGCATCAATTACTACTGGAGTGATGATACTTCTGGTTTTTCAAAAGAAATTCTTTCATCATAAAACCCCTGCAGATTACATTGATAATACGTCCACCAACGAAGTCATTATCAATCAATCATCAGATGGAAACGAAGAAAAACAGGAAGCCGCAGAATAAAAAACCCCGCATAAACGGGGCTTCTTTTAGCGTGGTACCAACTGGAATCGAACCAGTGACACACGGATTTTCAGTCCGTTGCTCTACCTGCTGAGCTATGGTACCCTCTGAATCGGCTGCAAAAGTAATAACTTTTTACCAGACATAAAATATTTTATGCGTTTTCTTCAAGACGATCCTGTTCAGACATCGCAAAAGGCATATGTTCATGTAACTTTGCAGCCCTAATCAATACTGATTATGACAGGGTTATCTGAAAAACATATAGTCATTGACTTTGGAAACACATTCAAGAAGATTGCTGTTTTTCAGGGCGAGAGCTTGATTTCGATAAAGTTATTCAAAGAGGCAGGATTCCGGAATGTTGAAAAATACTTGAAATCATTACCCCAGGGCCATCCTTGTATCATTTCCAGTGTGATTGACTATCCTTCCTCGCTCGAAGCCACCCTAAAAAGCCACTTTAGCACACTTTTCCTCAGTACCAACACAACACTGCCTATTAAAAACCGCTATACAACGCCGCAAACATTGGGCAAAGACAGGATTGCTGCTGCCGTTGCAGGATGGAATTTATTTCCGGGTCAAAATATATTGATTATAAATGCCGGAACAGCCATTACCATAGATTTTCTAAACCAAAAAAGCGAATATTTGGGCGGCTCAATCAGCCCGGGCATTGCGCTAAGATTTAAAGCCCTTCATCTGCATACCGGCCACCTTCCATTGATTCGTGGCAGAGAAATTAATTTTTTGACCGGGCGCACAACACAAGAATCAATCCTGAGCGGCGTTATCAATGGAACGGCCTCAGAGATTGACGGCATGATTGATCGCTATCGCCAAAATCATCCGGAACTGAAAACTATTTTAGGGGGCGGAGACGCCATTTTTTTGCATAAAAGATTAAAAAATAGCATCTTTGCACTCCCAAATTTAACACTGATTGGCCTAAACGATATCTTGAACTACAATATTGAAAACTCAAACATTTTTTAAAGCCATAGCTGCACTTTTGTTGTGTTTGCTGTTGGTAAAACCTGTGGCTTCGCAAACAAGAATCACTTCGCCATACTCCAGGTTTGGAGTTGGCGACCTTCATCTTTATAACAACACAACGATTTTGGCGATGGGTGGCACCAGCATTGGCCTGAGAGACCCGTTGCGGATTAATTTCAGCAACCCGGCTTCTTACGCATCGCTCGAGCCGAATTCGTTTATTTTCGAAGCAAGTATTTACAGCAAATCCGTTCGAATGAAAACCCAAACCCTGGCCCAAAATGGGAATTATACTTCGCTCGGGCACTTGCTCATGGGTTTTCCGGTTACAAAACACTGGAAAACAAGCCTGGGGCTTTTGCCATTTAGCGATGTGGGATATAAAGTGGTTGACATTCAAGCCGTTACTGGTTTAGGAAAAGTGCTACGAAGCTATGAGGGATCGGGCGGAATTCACCAGGTTTATTTTGGAAATGCGCTTTCGATCGGGAAAAATTTTTCAGCCGGGCTTAACCTGAACTATTTATTTGGCACCATCGAGAAAAACCGAAGCGTGTCATTCCCCGATTCGATAAATATATTCAACACCCGCGTTTTGAATACCACCGTTGTGGGGGGCTTCAAGCTTACCGCAGGCTTGCAGTATCTTCAGCCCATTGGCAAAAACTATCAGCTGATCGGAGGGTTAACCTATAGCCCCGAGGTGGTTAGCAATATTAAGGACAAAATGCTCGCATACAATTATGTGGTTGGCGCCACAGGAATTGACAGCCCCAGGGATACAATCCTTAACACACCTTTCGAAAAAGGAACCATGCGACTGCCTGTTGATATTGGAGCGGGCTTTATGTTGCGCAAAACCGATCGTTGGGTCCTCGGAGCCGATTATCGTTGGCAAAATTGGAAACAATTTACCTTCTTCGACCGGAGCGATTCGTTGAATAACAGCACGACTTTTTCTGTAGGGGGGCAGTTCAATCCCCCGGCAACTGTGCTTTCGAGCTACTGGAATAAAATGCAGTATCGCTTTGGAGTCAGATTTACCCAAACCTATCTCGAACTCAGGAAAAACCAAATAAACGAGTTTGGCATAAGTTTTGGATTAGGATTACCACTATCAAGAACTAAATCAACGATTAATTTAGGATTGGAAGCCGGCGCAAGAGGAACTACCGAAAGTAATTTGATCAGAGAGAGTTTTTTGAAGTTTTCCTTAGGCTTTTCGATATATGAAAGATGGTTTGAAAAAAGAAAATTTTATTAAAATTGTTGACAAATATATTTTGCATCAAATGTCAAATTAAAACCCCTCGCTTAATAATTTCTACAATGAAAAAAGTAAATTTACTCATCATGCTGACCCTGTCCGTTGGAATATTTTTTCTTAGCCTGCCTGCCAATGCCCAGGTTGAAAGAAAAGATCAAGACCCGATGAAAACTCCCAAATGGGGAACTGACAGTGTTAACTGCGTGATAAATTTTTCTCTTTATCGCGAATTCATGAAACAATGGCGCCAGGCCGGAAGCCAGGGAAAAGTTATTGAAGATGCCATAGCGCCCTGGAGGTGGGTGTTCAGGAATTGTCCACGTGCCAGCGAAAACATCTATATTGATGGTGTTGCGATTGTGGAACACATGATCAACAATCAAAAAACGCAGGAATTAAAGAACAAATATATAGACACGCTCATGATGATTTTTGATCAGCGGATCAGGTTTTTTGGAAAAGAAGGAGATCTTCTTGGCCGTAAAGGGGAAGCACTACAAAGGCATAAACCTGAAAATAATGAGGAGTTGTTTGGCCTGTTCAAGCGCTCGGTCAATCTTCAGGCAAATTCTTCTGCCCATGCCATCCTGGTATATTATTTCAGGGCAGCCGAAAAAATGATTCGCAACGAAAAACTAACCAAAGAAGAGCTCTTCAACATCTATGAACAACTCATTTCCATTGTTGATTTTAATAGCCAGCAAAACCAAAACAACCCGAAAGAGCTTGCGAACTGGGATAATGTCAGAAATTTCATAGAACAAACGGTTGAGCCTTATGCAACTTGTGAGGATCTTGCAGCCATCTTTTCCCGGAAACTCTCTGAAACACCCAATAACCTGGAGCTTCTCTATAAAATCATTAAGCTATTTGATCGCAAGGGATGTACAAATCAGCCACTTTATCTGCGGGCCACCCTACGCGCCTATGAACTTGATCCTTCGCCCCAATCGGCTTATGGAATAGGCAGGATGTATTATAAAAACAAAGAATATAGCAAAGCCATTGAATTTCTGAAAGAATCTGAAAAACTGCAGAATCCCAGTGACAAAGCCGATGGATTACTAATATTGGCATATAGCTACAAAAGTGTCAACAACTCGGGCAAGGCCCGCGAAGCTGCCCTGAAGGCCATTGATGCGCGGCCAACGGAAGGAAATGCCTTCATACTCATTGGTGATCTCTACGCCGAAAGTGTTAGAAGCTGTGGAACCGACGAACTTTCGACCGGCGGGGTGTATTGGGCAGCGGTTGATAAATATCAGCAGGCACGCGCTGTTGATCCATCAGTTGCTGAAGTCGCCCTGGCGCGCATCGGATTATATTCAAAACACTTTCCCTCACATGAAACAATCTTCTTTAATGGATTGAAAGATGGGGCGTCTTATCGTGTTGAATGTTGGATTAACGAAAACACAACAGTAAGACCAGCCAAGTAATCACATTGCAATCTAAAATGGAACCTCCATCCCCTGCGGGACGACGCATCATTCATTTCGTAGCGCTTAGCATTACCGGCCTTTTTGCGGTAATGCTTTTTTCATGCGAAAACAATATGAGCCGCGTATATGAAGTTACCCAAAGAGATACACTGCCCGTCGTAACCAGCTTTAACGTTGATGCACTTTATACCCAACAAGGGCATTTGCAATTCAGGTTCAAAGCCCCTGTAGCCATGGCATTCACCGGCGACGAGCCATATCAGGAGTTTCCGCAAGGAATAAACGTAGTCTTTTTCGATTCCCTGTTAAACCCTAAAACCAAACTCACAGCCGACTATGCCATTAGCTATGAACGGAGCCGAACCATGGAGGCACGCCGAAACGTTGTAGTTGTAAATTTTTCTAAGGATGAAAAAATTAACACCGAACATCTTGTCTGGGATCAAGAGAAGAGAATTATTTTTTCAAACACCTTTGTTAAAATTACTACAACCACCAACATTATATACGGAGAGAAGGGATTTGAATCAAATGAAGCCTTCGATAATTGGGTAATTAAGAAAACAAGCGGGGAACTCGAAGTGGAGAAAATCTGACATGCTATTCATATTCATTCAATACAATGGATAGTTATACTATTATTTTCCTGATGATTCTGTCTTCAGCCTTTTTTTCGGGGGTTGAAATTGCTTTTATTACCTCTAACAAGCTAAAAATTGAACTCGAAAAAAATAAAGGAACACTGACCGGCCGCATATTGGCAAAGTTTGTTAAATCCCCGTCTCATCTCATTGCAGCATTGCTTGTTGGAAACAACATTTCGCTGGTAATATATGGCATGGCCATGACACATCGCCTCGAGCCAATGCTGAGCACTGTACTCCCCCAGTTTCTGAATAATGATTTTTCGATCTTTTTGATACAAACAATCACATCAACGTTGTTGATTCTGGTTTTTGCCGAGTTTCTACCCAAGATGCTTTTTAAAATAAACCCAAATGTTACACTCAATTTGTTTGCCATTCCCATCAACCTGTTTTATTTTATATTTTACCCGATAATAATTTTTTTTACAAAAATTTCGGAGTTCTTTTTGAAAAATGTTTTTCGCATCAAAACAGCCGGACTCAGCTACCAGTTCAGCCCAATAGACCTTGATAATTATCTTCAAGAGATTGACAGTGAACAACTTAATCAAAGCGAGGAGAAACAGGAAATACAAATGTTTCAGAATGCAATGGATTTCCACATGATTAAGGTTCGCGAATGTATGATACCGCGTACTGAAGTTGCTGCAATTGGTGAAAACGAAACAATAAACAACCTTGCCGAGCTTATGAGCCACAGGGGCCTGTCGCGTATTCCGGTGTATAGCGAAAGCATTGACAACATTATTGGGTATGCACATGTTTTTGATCTATTTAAAAAACCAAACGAATTGAAAAGCATTATCAAGCCAATCATGATTGTTCCCGAAACAATGACAGCCGACAAAATGCTTACAAGTTTCACCAGGGAACACAAAACAATTGCCCTGGTGGTGGATGAATTTGGTGGCACATCGGGCATTGTTACCATGGAAGATGTGATTGAAGAAATATTTGGCGAAATTGATGATGAATATGATCAGGATCAGAGCGTTGAGGTTCAACTTTCTGAAGATGAATTCGTTTTCTCAGGCCGACTCGAAATAGATTATCTAAACGAAACTTATCAACTGGCCCTGCCAAAATCAGACGATTTCGAAACCCTGGCAGGGCTCATTACCTATTTTCATGAAAGTATTCCCAATAAGAATGAAGAAATCCTGATAGGGAGATTTCGATTTGTGATTATTGCAGCCAGCAAAACCCGGATCGAACAGGTTCATCTTTTTATTCAGGAAGACAAATAACTCGATACTCACAAAAACAATCCAATTGGTTCCTAAGGACTTTATGTTTTTGTTTTTTGAGTGAACAATTCTTGTATTTTTGCAAACTCATTTAAAAAAAATAGAAAATGGCGTTAATCGGAGAAATCAGGAAGAAATCAGGACTACTCATTGTCATTATCGGAGTAGCGTTAGCATCTTTTGTGCTTGGCGATTTATTAACAAAAGGCCCCCAAAAACAGAAATTTAATGTTGGTGTTATTGATGGCGAAGATCTTTCCATTATGACATTCAACCAAAGGGTGGAAGACAACATGGGATATCGTCGCCAGAGCCTTGGACGAGAAAACCTCACAGCAGAAGAACAATTTTCGGTTCGTCAGTCCACTTGGGAAGAAATGGTGAACGAAATTCTAATGAACAAACAACATGAAGCTGTCGGCCTCACCGTTTCTACCGAAGAGCTCGACGAACTCATCCGGGGAGCCAACCCACACACATATATTCAACAAAGTTTTACTGATTCAAAAACGGGAGTATTTGACCCCCAGCAGGTTGAAAACTTTCTTCAAAATTTCGATCAGGTTGAACCCGCCACGCGCCAACGATACCTTTATATCGAAAAAGCGGTCAAAAACGACAGATTGACCACCAAATACAATAACCTGGTTGGTCGGGCATATTATGTTCCAACCCAGATTGCAAAGTACGATCATCAAGCAAAAAACCGCCAACTCGAGCTAAGGTCGGTAGTTCAACGCTACCAGATTGTGCCTGATGAAGATGTCGTAATAACCGACAAGGATCTCAAAAACTACTACGATAAGAATAGCTATCGGTTTACCCATGCGAATGAATTCCGATCCTTTGATTATGTAATTTTTGATGTG
This sequence comes from Lentimicrobiaceae bacterium, assembly GCA_037446395.1. Classification (GTDB taxonomy): domain Bacteria; phylum Bacteroidota; class Bacteroidia; order Bacteroidales; family JAAYJT01; genus JAAYJT01. Next base: position 43,309 of record JBBIIP010000012.1, on the reverse strand, counting down.
CAGCCTTCGGAAGAGGACCGTGCACAGATCACAAAAGAAATCAATGAAATCTATGAAGAGTTTAAACATACTGACAACCCCGGTGCTTTTGTAAATGCAGTATCTGACAAGCGCTATGATAGCACCTGGTTCGGGCGCGGCGTATTGCAATTAAACCTCGAAGAGCCCATGTTCACATCTGCAATCGGAACAGTAGTGGGTCCGTTCGTGGAGGAAAACAAATTTACGCTTGCCAAACTGGTAGCCACGCAAAGCCGTCCCGATTCGATGAAGGCCAGCCACATTCTCATCACATACCAGGGAACCGGAGTGAACAAGGAAGTAACCCGCACCAAGGAACGCGCTCAAAAAATAGCCGATAGCCTTTTTGCCCTTATAAAAAATAATCGCTCAATGTTTATGTTATATGCCGCAACCCAATCTGATGATGCCACTGCAGCCCAACGCGGAGGCGATCTGAATTGGTTTGCCGACGGGGCAATGGTTGGTCCTTTCAATGAGGCAGTGCTGAAAGGACGCGTTGGAGAGCTTGTTCAGGTTGAAACCAGATTTGGCTTTCATATTGTGGAAATAACCGGAAAAAAAGAACTTAAACCCAAAGTAAGGGTTGCTATTGTAGAGCGAAAAATTGAGCCAAGCACCAGCACCATTCAGGCTGCCTATGTGAAAGCCAGTCAGTTCTCCGGATCTAATCGCAATGCAGAGAGTTTTGAAAAAGCAATCGCAGATATGGGTTTAGCGAAAAGAAGCGCCGACGATATCCGGGCAATGGATAACAATATCCCCGGAATCTCATCCCCCCGTGAAATCATTCGGTGGGCATATGATACAAAAACAAAAAAGGGAGATGTTTCGCCTGCCTTTGAGCTGGAAGGTGTATTCGTTGTGGCCATGCTCAGAGAGGTTAAAGAAAAAGGAGCGATGGACTTCGAGCAGAGCAAGTCTTTAATAGAACCGCTGGCTCGTCGCGAGAAAAAAGCCGAAATCTTAATAAATAAGTTCAATGACGCTGCAAACAATAATGCTGATCTTTATGCAATTGCAGCCAAACTGAACAGCACGGTCGACACGCTGACTTTTGTGAATTTTTCTTCGAGCAACCTTGCACGCTATGGGCGGGAACCAATCGTTGTTGGAAATATTTTTGGTTTGCCGCAGGGAAAACTATCTGGCACAATCAAAGGCGATGGCGGTGTGTATCTATTGCAACCCGATAGCGAAAAATACACCGAACCCGATGAAGCCACTCTTGCCAATACCAAAAGAACCTTGTCCAGTATTTTCCGGTCACGGGCATCGCGCGAAACCTTTGTCTCGATTGAAAAGAATGCCAAGATTGAGGACCACCGAATTTCATACTACTAGCCTGATTTAGAATCAGGGCAACTTTGAACCCCGTAGAACTTCTACGGGGTTTTTTGATGTCTGAAGCCTATAACAACATCATTCGGTTGGCATCTTGTTTGATAAAAACAAAAAGCATAATCGTAAATGCCCACAACGACGACCCACCATAGCTTAAAAAAGGCAAGGGTATTCCAATTACCGGAAATAAACCAATGGTCATGGCAATGTTTACTGAAAAATGGAAAAAAATTACCGAAGCCAACCCATAGCCATAAATGCGGCTAAAATGCGATCGTTGTCGCTCTGCCATATCAATAATTTTCGTCAGCAGCAGAATAAATAAAACAACAACCACAAGGCTACCCACAAATCCCCATTCTTCGCCAACCGTGCAAAAGATAAAATCAGTGCTCTGTGCGGGGACAAAGCTATATTTGGTTTGTGTGCCCTGCAAAAAGCCTTTACCCAAGAATCCCCCTGAGCCAATGGCAATTTTCGACTGTTGAACATTATAACCTACCCCCCTCAGGTCGAGTTGCTTGCCGAGCAATACATTGATCCTGGCTTGCTGATGCGGCTGCAACACTTTTTCGAAAGCCACCTGAATGGCATGAATCATTACGATGGAAACCACAAGTATACCTGCAATCCGAAGCATATTTTGCAGGTTTCTTTTCACAAACAGCAGTGCGCCTAAAGCAATGACTGTGCTAATGATGATCATGGCCAGCTCGCCAAATTTTAAGGTCAGAAGAAACAACAGTATAACTGAAATTCCGGCAATAATCAGTTTTATCGGTAGCCCTTCACGATAGAAAACCAGGATAAAAGATGAAAACACCAAGGCTGATCCTGTATCGTTCTGAAGCAGGGTCATCAGGGCGGGCACTCCAATCAATACCAGTGGTATCGCCTTATTGACAAGCAATTTTGGATTAAAATTCATCGAAGACATATATTTTGCAACCGCCAGGGCGGTGGCAAATTTTGCAAACTCGGAAGGTTGCAAGGCAAATTCTCCAATTTGAAACCAGGATTTGCTTCCTGAAATCACTGCGCCTTTAAAGAGCACTGCAACCAGTAAGAACATTACTCCGGCGTAGATCAAATATGCAAAAGCAGAGAAAAGTTTTGCATCGAGCAACAAAATAATCCATCCTAGTACAATTGCAGTAACAATCCAAACAAGCTGTTTACCGTAGTTTTGAGTAAGATCGAAAATACTCTTATACTCTTCGTTATATACTGCGGCATAAATACTAATCCATCCGATCGTGATCAAGGCAAGGTAGATCATAACGATTTTCCAATCTACGTGAGCCAATATGTTTTTATCATCCCGCATATTAAATCATGGTTTTCCGTTTAACATCCTTTCCTCAATTTCCAGGCGACTGATTTCTCCTTTAAGATATTTTTCCATCATCAGCACTGCTATCGGCACAGCCCATGTGGCTCCGAAGCCGGCATTTTCGACCACTACGGCAATGGCAATTTTGGGATCATCATTCGGGGCAAATGCAATAAAAAGTGAATGGTCTTTGCCATGGGGATTTTCGGCAGTACCCGTTTTGCCACACATGAGGATATCGGGCAGGGCATACCAGCGGGCGGTTCCGTGTCCTGCTGTGAAAACGCGGTGCATCCCGTCAATGATTATATCAAAATGATAAGGTTCGATATTTGAAATGTGCTTTTCGATGCGTATGGGCTTGAGGCTATCATTCTTTCCAATGGCTTTCACAAGATGGGGCGGGTAAAAGAAGCCCCGGTTTGCAATGGTAGCTGCGAAATTTGCCATTTGAATGGGCGTTAAAAGAATTTCTCCTTGGCCGATAGATAAAGACCTGATTGTTAGAGCCCTCCAGCGACCTTTTCCATAGATTTTATTGTATTCCGATGGCAGAGGGATTTTACCACGCTGCTCTGAAAACAAATCCAACCCCACAACATTACCAAATCCAAGGCTCTGCATATCAGCACACCAGTTATTATATGCCGCTTCGGTGTTCCTGGTTTGCGGGTTTTCAATAATTGACCTGAAAACACCCCAGAAATATGGATTGCAAGAATGTTCAATGGCTTCATTCAGGGGCAGGGGCGAGCTGTGGCCGTGGCTGCAGCGAATGGGTTTTGTTTCGCGGCCAGCGCAACCAAAACGCGATTGCGGAGTAATCACTCCCTGATGCAATCCAACAAGTCCATTGGCCAGCTTAAAAGTTGAACCCGGAGGATAAGTTGCCATCAAGGCCCGGTTGAACAAGGGTTTAAGAGAATCTTCGTTCAATATGCCATAGTTTTGTGCCCTGATTCGCCCTACAAGCAGATTTGGATTATAAGCGGGACTGCTAACAAGGGCAAGTACTTCTCCTGATGAGGGTTCAATGGCCACAATACTCCCCCTTTTGTTTGCCATCAATGCTTCACCATAGGCTTGCAACTTTGCATCAATGGTAATAACCAGGTTGTTGCCCATAATGGCCGCCGTATCGAATCGCCCATCCTGGTAGCTGCCCACTTCTCGGTTATGTACATCCACCATCTTGATTTTTACTCCTTTGCGTCCCCTGAGAACTGATTCATAGGTTTGCTCAATTCCGCTTATTCCTATATAGTCGCCTTGTGCATAATACGGGTCAGCTTCGATTTGTCGCGGGCTAACCTCACCAATATAGCCAAGCGTATGGGCCGCGATTGTATATGTATATTTCCGGAGTGTTCGGGTTTGAACAAAGAATCCGGGAAACTTATAGAGCTTTTCTTCAAGAATACCATAAGTTTCTTTCGAAAGCTGCCTTTCAAATATAGAGGGCTTTACCCTGCTATAACTTTTTGTCCGATCCATGTTTTGAATGAAAGTGCTCTTTTCGATGCCAATGATGCGGCAAAACTCGGCAGTATCAATATTTTTGGCCAGGCGGGGAATAACCATCAGGTCATAAACCGCCTCGTTGTACACCAGAAGTTGGTTGTTCCTGTCGTAAACCCATCCACGGGCCGGATATTGAGTAACATAGCGAAATACATTATTACTGGCCGAAAGTTTGTAACTGGTATCAATAACCTGAAGGTAAAAAAGGCGCATTACGAACACCGCCCCCACCACCAGGAAAAGCCCGATGATAAGTACCTTTCTCCCATGAAATGGATTACGCATATTGATTGATAATCAACAAGTTTAGTGTTGGAAATTCCAATCGCAAAAATAGGTCAATTTTATCAGCCCTTGGGTTGATTACGAAAAATTATCTTGCTCAATTAACAAGCAGCAATGGGGTTTTAACAACATTGCTTGTATGAAGGGCACGGTCGCGTATGTAGACCTCGAAACAAATGGTGTCGTTGCGCAGAAAGCTCCGCATGATAGAATAATCGAACGAATACTCAATCACCCCTTTAATGGCTTTGTTGCGTGAAGTTGGAGAAATCATGGGGATGCGACTATTGTACCTGACAGGCTCGCCGTTCACAAGAAGCGGATTCAGTTGAGTACCCCTAAGCCTGAGCAAGGTAATATAAAAATTATAATCGTAAGGAGGAACTGTTTCGGTTGGAAGGAGGCCGATATCTCCGTCGCCATCTCTGAATTGAAGACTTAGTTTGAGAATTGTATCATTCTGATTGTTTATTTTTGTATAGCTGTGAAATTCAATATATGGCTCTATTGGATACTCTTGCTCCTGCAGACATCCTACTGCCAGTAGAAAGAAAACAAATAAGCCAGATATAGTTGCCTTTGACACACCTTTTACTTTTAAACCATAAAATTACTATAGTTTTACGATATTTCATCCATGAAACCTGAATTTAAGGAAGTAAACAGAATATTCGAACTCGAAGATAGCAGCAAATTTGAAGCACTTTGCCTGGAGGCATTCCAATTCCAGATGTTATACAATCCTGTTTACAGGCGATTTTGTGAACTGATTGGACTCACAAAACAATCCGGGATCAATCAAGTACATCAAATCCCCTTTTTGCCGATCGAGCTTTTCCGAACCCATAAAGTCATCATTGAAAACGTCGAACCTGAGATTGTTTTCAAAAGCAGCGGCACACTAGGAGATGTGCAATCAATGCACTTTGTTGGAGACCTGGCCCTTTATAACCAAAGCCTGCTCAGGGGCTTTATGCGACAATACGGAACACCTTCAGGTTACTGTTTTCTTGCTTTGCTTCCTTCCTATTTAGAGCGAAGTGACTCGAGCCTTGTTTATATGCTTGATAAATTAATGAAGCACAGTGGCCACCCCGATAATGGGTTCTATATGTATGATCATGGCGCACTGGCCAAATCAATTGAAAAATTGATGACTGCCTCACAACCCACCATCTTGATAGGGGTTAGCTACGCGTTGCTCGATTTTTCGGCGAAATATAATTTTACCCTCCCTGCGAATTTTCTGGTAATGGAAACAGGAGGCATGAAGGGGAGAGGAAAAGAGTTGGTCAGGGAAGAGCTTCACCAGCTGCTTTGTAGTCGTTTCGGGGTTGATTTCATTCACTCGGAATATGGGATGACCGAGCTGCTTTCTCAGGCATATGCCCGGCAGGATGGGCGTTATTACTGTCCTCTTTGGATGCGGGTGGAAATCAGAGACCCGAACGACCCCTTTCAGTTCAAAGGGTTCAATAAAACCGGAGGCATTAACGTGATTGACCTGGCCAACATTTACAGCTGTCCGTTTATTGAAACACAAGATCTTGGCCGGAAACATGAAGATGGCACCTTTGAAGTGCTTGGCAGGTTCGACCATAGCCAGATCCGAGGCTGTAATATAATGGTAAATTAAGGTCGGCTCACTAAGGGATTATTCCAAAATCACACATGAATTGATTCTATTCTTGAGGCACAAGAATATCCGGATTGTCGTTGTAGGGAGAATTTACCAAAACGGATATCCTGGTGGCTTTCATAAGATTGGAAGGGTAAGGCTTGAGTAAATGTGATGGTCCGGTAGAATGGTCGCGGTTGATCCAATCAGATTCATCATCGGGGTTCAGTATTACTGGCATGCGATCGTGCAATGGCTTCATTAAATCATTTGCAGCTGTTGTGATGATTGAAAAACTATGGATTCTCTCACCCCCAGGGGTTTCCCATATTTCCCATATTCCGGCCATAGCAAAGGGCTCGTGGTTTTTCAAGGTAATATAATATGGGATCTTTAATTTCTCCGATTTTTTCCATTCAAAAAAACCGTTGCTTAAAACAAGGCAGCGCCTTGCGCGAAACGCATTGCGAAAGGCAGGTTTTTCGAGGATTGTTTCGGCCCTGGCATTAATGAGCTTATTGCCGATACTTAGGTCTTTGGCCCAGAAAGGCACCAGCCCCCATTTGTAATAACTGATTTTATGCGGCTCAGCGTTCGAAACCACTGCAAGCATCTGGGTTGGGGCACAATTATAGCGGGCAACATAGGGCTCGGCACCTCCGGCCAACCGGAAACGCTCATTTAATATCTCTTCAGCTGTAGTAAGTGAAAAACGGCCACACATAAGAATAGGTTAAATTGCCAAAGTAATTATCGACACTAAAATTAGCATTTAAACCCTGATACAAGGATTCTGAAAAGGATTTTTCTTAAATTTGGGTACTCTGACCAAATGACTTTTTTTCTTAAATAAAACCATGCGTATGAAAAAGTTTGCAGTTGTATTATCAGGTTGCGGTGTTTTTGACGGAGCCGAAATCCATGAAGCAGTGTTAACGATGCTTGCTATTCGAAAAGCAGGAGCAGATTATCAGGTTTTTGCTCCCGATATAATGCAACACCATGTAATAAATCACCTCAATGGCAATGAAATGCTTGAAAAGCGAAACGTTCTTATTGAATCGGCACGCATCGCACGAGGGAAAATTAAACATTTGTCAGCCTTTGATGCCAATGACTTTGATGCCATTATTTTCCCCGGAGGCTTTGGTGTGGCCAAAAACCTATGCACTTTTGCAATTGATGGGGCGTCGTGCCAGGTTAATCACTCAGTTGAAAAGGCGGTGAAATCAATGGCCAGGGCTGGTAAGCCCATTGGAGCGATGTGTATTTCGCCAGTATTGATGGCAAGAGTTCTGGGGGATGTTCAGGTTACAATAGGGAAGGACCCCGGAACGGCAAAAGCAATCGGAGAAATGGGTGCTAACCATGTAGCCTCAACACACGGCGAAGTAGTGACTGATAAAAAGCACAAGTTATTTACCACGCCCTGCTACATGCTCGATGCCACCATCGAACAAATTGCACAAGGAGCAGATAATATTGTGAAAGCCATGATGTCGGAGATCTGAGATAGTTGGAAAATTTATTTCTCCTTGAAAAATTGGCTTCCTTCGCCTGCATAAACCGATAATTTCCTCCCTTGTTTGTGACCAGACAATTGAGTGAAGCTTCAATCATCATCTGAATCCAGCTGCTTTACATTAGTCTCAGGCGAAATGACTACTTTTGCCTTCTCTTACTCCTCTAAAATCTAGTCCTCGTGAATCTTATCCATAAAAATATTATTCTCCTTTCATTTCTCTTGTTAAACAAACTGGCAGTGGTTGCACAATATCCAGAATGGAACGACCCCAACAGTCTTCCGCAATGGATGACCGCCGAGGAGCTTCTGCGGAAGCATGAGATCGGGAAAGGCCACAAAGTTACCTCACCACCTGGAAACCCGCGCAATGTCTCCGAGTTTGAGCGGATGGAGGCGGTATTGATCCGCTATCCGCTGGGTATCTCAACGGCGCTGGTGGCTGCCATGTCGCAGCACGTGAAGGTGTTGACCCTTGTTTCTAACCAATCAAATCAAACGGCCGCTTCAAATTCGTACCAATTGGCAGGAGCCAGAATGAGCAATTGCGAGTTTTTGATTGCCCCTACCGATTCTTATTGGACGCGAGACTATGGCCCGATGTATGTTGCCGAGAACAATAACCAGGTTTCAATCATTAATTTCAACTACAACCGTCCCCGCCCCAACGACAATGCCATCCCCGGCCGGGTGGCACAATATTATTCTATCCCCGCGTATTCGACAAGTCTTACTACTGCGGGCGGAAACTACATGAGCGATGGCACTGGCATTGCCGCCAGTACCGACCTGATTTATGAAGAGAACGGAAATAATCCCGCTAACGTGAACCAAATGGTACTCGAATACTTAGGCATTCATACATATCATGTTACCATTGACCCGCCCGGCGATTATATCAAACACATTGACTGCTGGGGAAAATTCCTAGATGTTGACAAAATCTTAATAGCCCAGGTTGCACCAACGCACGCAAGATATTGGGCTTATGAACAGGTAGCCTCCTATTTTGCCAGCCAGCTCAGCGCTTATGGAACTCCCTTTAAGGTTTACCGGGTATATACTCCTAATCTTCAGCCTTATACAAATTCATTGATACTGAACAACAGGGTATATGTGCCAATAGTCAGCTCCACTTTCGATGCCCAGGCAATACAGGCCTATAAGGATGCCATGCCGGGTTATGAAGTGCTGGGTTTTACGGGTAGCTGGCAATCAACCGATGCATTACACTGCCGGGCATTGGGGCTTGCTGATCGCTGGATGATACACATAGCACATACCCCTATCAACGGCACGATACAGTATCAACCGTTCCTAAATATTTCGGCCAAAATTACCCCCTATAGTGGCGCGTTACTCAAAACTGATTCCGTGTTGGTGTATTATAAAGCCAACCAGGGAGGGTATAAAACCGCTTTAATGAACCTGGTCAGCGGAAATACATATAATGCTTCTATTCCGGTTGCAGCAAGCGATACCATTATTACTTATTATATTTTCGCTGCCGACCAATCAAATCGCCGCGAAACCTGGCCGATGATCGGGGCTGCAGGTGCACGATCGTTCAAGGTTGTAAACTCTACCGGAAATCAATCTTTGACTTATCTTCAGCCCGAAATTAAAATTTATCCCAACCCGGCCAGCCAGAATGTGAATATCGAGTTTCAGCTTGCCGCTCCCACAGGAATTACTATTAACATCTATAATCTTCATGGTCAAAAGATTACTACACTGATCAATAAAGCAATGAATTCCGGAATACATACCATCCAGTGGAGCGGTAATGGAACGATGGGAAGAATACCCCCCGGAACTTATATGATACGCATAATCAGCGATGAACATTCAAGCAGCCGAAAAATCACCCTTGTTCGTTAGTCAATAGGATTATTATCGAAATGCATTCCAACGCTACTTCACAATGGTCATTTCGTTGATCAGGTGGGTTGCGCCGGCAAATTTATCAATGATGAAAAGCACATAGCGAATGTCAACGCTAATGGTGCGTTGTAGGTCGGTTTCAAAAGCTATATCACCACTCATTGCCTCCCAATTTCCGTCGAAAGCAATGCCAATTAAATGGCCTTCGCCATTGGTTACCCCACTTCCTGAGTTGCCACCAGTAATGTCGTGGTTGGTAATAAACCCAACGCAGAGGTTGCCGTCTGCGCTGTACTGTCCGAAATCTTTCGTTTGATACAACTCTTTAAGCTTTGAAGGAACGACAAACTCCTCATTCGATGGGTCTTCTTTTTCCATTACCCCTTTGAGTGTAGTTTTGTAATCAAAATGAATGGCATCGGCAGGATAATAATCAAGCACCCGGCCAAAGGTCATTCGGATGGTGGAATTAGCATCAGGAAAAAACACTTTATCGGGCTGCATCTCGCGCAAAGCGCTTATCCAAAGCCTTTCGGATCGGGCAACCATACTTTGCCCGGCGCGGAAGCTTCCGGCGGCTTTCATGGCCAGTTCCTGCAGTTGCTGGTGTGCTTTATACAAAGGGTCGCGCTTGATGATTTTCAGGGATGGTTTGGCCAGGAATTTTTCAAACGCCTGACGATTCGAAAAGACAGAATTGGTATAAGCCCAGTCTGCATACGCCTTGAAATTGCCCTTGAATTTTCTCATCACATCATCAAAAAACGCCGGATTCCATTGACCATCAAGAGATTTATTAATCTCTGACATGAAAGCGGAAAACAAATGCCGGTCGGTGACATCATCATAGTCTTTGTAATAATCTTCAAGATTTGACCGAAGTTCTTCAACGGCTTCGGCAAGTGCAGCAAGGTTTTTAGGGTCTTTTTCGAGTAGTGCGTATAAACCCGATACGCTACCACTTATACCCAATGCAGATGCACTTCCCAGGCCACCAAGATTAAGGGTCATCATATTGCTTACTTCTTGTTGCATCAATTGATATCCTTGTTGCATCTGGCTAAGGACTTTGCCGTATTTTTCTTTTAGTGCTTCGTCTTGATCCAGCCAAAGATTGAAGTTTTCTTCAATTTTCTGTTTTTTCCCGGCCACATTTAGCCTTTTCAGGCCACGTGTTTGCCCGATAAAATATTTCCAACTGTTTGCGATAGAAGCATAAGACGAGGCATACTGGATTTTTACTTTTGCATCCGCATCCATATGCTCTTTCATTATTTCGAGCTTTTTGCCAAGCAACTGAACAATAATGGGTTGAAAATGCTCAACGTTATATTGAACCCCATAGGAGGTGAGGTAGCGTTGGGTGTTTCCGGGGAAACCCCAGATCATTGCAAAATCTTCACGTTCGATGCCTTTGATAGAAACCGGCAAATGATGCCTGGGCTTTAGGGGAATATTATCCTTTGCAAAGTCGGCGGGCGAGCCATCCGCAGCAGTGTAGATGCGAAGCACAGCAAAGTCGCCGGTATGTCGGGGCCACATCCAGTTGTCGGTGTCGCCGCCAAATTTGCCGATGGCCGATGGAGGCGCGCCCACCAGTCGCACATCGCGATAGGTTTCATATATCAGCATATAATATTCGTTTCCGGCAAAGAATGATTTAACCGCGACATCGTATTTACCTTCTTCGCCGTATTCCTCTTTCAATTTGCTGATGCTCTTGCGAATGGCTGTACTACGATCAGCATCGCTCATGTCGGGAGTTATATTGGCGAGCACGATAGAACTAACATCTTCCATTCTTACCAATATGCTGGCTGTGATGCCCGGGTTGGGCAATTCCTCTTCTCTGGCCATTGCCCAGAAACCATCGGTGAGGTAATCAAGATTCACCGAACTGTGCTTTTGAAGCATGTCGTAGGCGCAATGATGGTTGGTAAGGAGCAGCCCTTCGGCAGATACGATTTCAGCAGAACAGAAAAAATTATTCGGCGCCCCACCTCCTGACAGGCCAACAATAGCATCTTTCAGGCTGGAGTTATTTATGCTGTAAAGTTCATCAGCACTCAGCTTCAACCCCATCTTTTGCATGTCGGCATGGATCAGGTTTTTGAAGAACATGGGAACCCACATTCCTTCGTCGGCCTGCGAGTGTAAGAACATGCCTGCCGAAAGTACGATTGTAAATAAAGAATTTTTGATTTTCATAACGGGTGATAATTTATATGACACTGGGGGGTAACATTTATAGCCCTAGCAATTCTTTCCCTTGCTTGAAAACGATGTCAACAGGTATGCCGGTTGCGTTCACGCGGTCGAGGTCTTTTCGAAGTTGATCTGTCATTACACCATCAGTTTCAAGGAGGCTTTTGGCATTGTCGTAATCACCGTTTCCCTGTATGGTTAAAATCCGTTCGACCTGACGGGCAACGGCTGCTTTCATCTCTTCGAAATTCACCTTATAGGTTCCGTTTTTCTGCAGAACAAAGGCGCCAGAATTTGCGAAAAACTTCAGGTTCATCATGTTGGCCCTGCCATGAGCACTGGCAGCACCAAAACGACTTGATCGAAAAATTCCTGCAAAGAAAGTTACATAATTATCCATTACTTCGCCACTCGAGATTTCGCCCAACTCATAAAGCTTTGTTACAAGGTAAAGGCCCATGATATCGGCTTTGGCTTCTTCGAGGGCCGAATATTGTTCTTTGAGGGCTTCCCGGACACTTCCTTTTCCGTTTATCGTGGTGTTGATTCCCATACCATGTGCAACTTCGTGAAAGGTAATGTTTTCAAAGAAGGCATCGAAGTTAATATGCTTTTGCTGAGCGGGATCAATCAACAGGCTGGCCATGGGAACCAGGATATTGTCGAATTTGGCTTTCATGGCGTTCTTTAACTGCAATTTGCGCGAACCTTTTTGTATTTGCACTTCTTCGTCGTTTGGCAGGTTGATGGCAATGGTTTTGCTGCCTGCATTGCAATCGCCGGCAAAGTATAATGCTTCATACACATTCATGTCAGAATCGGAACCAGGGAGCTCTCTTTTATATTCCTCTGCAACCGGAAGCCCTTTTTGAAGATCGGGCAGCATGGAGGAATACTTTTCAAGCCGTGTGCTCCAGTCCAGGTCTTTCAGTAATACAAAGGACTCATGGGCAGCCTTGTATCCAAACAACCGGTCTTCATAAGTCTCGATGGGCCCCACCACAAAGTCAATCTTCGAAGTCTTCATTTCCATCCAGGCAAAGTCGCTTGGTTGATAATTATCGGTGAGTAAGGCTTCGACTCGCAGGTTGATGTATTTTTTGAATCCTTCATCATCTACCAATCCTGCAGCCTGGCGCATCATCTCAGCTGCTTTTTCGTGCTTTTCGCGATATGCAACCGAATATGGAATACAAATTAGTTTACCGCCTTCATCACGTCGCAGCAGCGTGTAGAGGCTTGCCTTATCAGGATCAGAGAAAGCTTCGAATTCCTCGGATGTCATGTCGGTTGGATAGAAGTTCGCACTTTTGGGTTTTTCGCCGAACCCTTCAACAAAAGGTTTGTTGCCATCCAGGCGATCCCAGGGACCATAGTTAATCAATGCAAACTGACGGGCAGCCTCGTCAGGAAGATTGGCCAGAAATGTTTCTTTATCTTGATCAAAGGCCTGGCTCCAGAAAATATCATCTATAATCATGGCGGCATCAATCAACAGGCCAATGGCTTTGCGTTCGTTATCAGTGAGCTGGCTGAGGTCGGCTTTTAGTTCAACCGGGTGAAAACGGGCAACTTTTTCTTGCATGGGGTCGGAGGGTTTTTTATGGGTGCAGGCGGCCAAAAATATAAGGGCTAACGCCATCAGGGTTAATGTTTTTTTTGACATAGCTTTGCTTTGATGAGTGAGTGGTTATAAGACTGCGAAAGTAAGATTTTAAGCTGTTATTGGAATGAAAGGGCATTGAACATTTGTACCAACCTATTGGTTTTAATAGATTTGAATCGAAATAGTCTTCAAATGAGAACACAATTGCAGGGAATCATCACTGCGAACAACAAAATAGCCCCGAATGCATATTTGCTTTCATTTCCCCGCATTTTCAATTTCCTCCCAGGACAAGTGATTGGGGTTTCCATTTCTCAAGATACTGAACCACGCCTTTATAGCATTGCCAGTGGAGCCTCAGAAAATGAAATGAAGCTACTATATAAAGTAAAACCTGATGGCGTGCTTACGCCCGGCCTGTCAAAGCTCAAAAGCGGTGATACAATATATCTTTCTGAGCCTTTTGGCGCATTTGTCGGCGACGAAAAACCGGCTATCTGGATTGCTGCCGGAACAGGAATAGCCCCCTTTGCGTCAATGCTTTATTCAGGACTGGCGGGCAATAAAAAATTGATCCATGGAAGCCGTCAAGCCAGTGGTTTTTATTTTCAGGATGACTTCGTGATGAGCCTGAAAAACAACTACATTAGGTGTTGCAGCGGCGATAAGCAAAACGGGTTTTTTGCTGGCAGGGTAACCGATTACCTGAAACAACTTCCGGAAATTGACCTCACTGTACCTTATTTCCTATGCGGCAGTACCAAAATGGTTGTCGAAGTGCGCGATATTCTCATAGCCCGGGGGGTTCCGTTTAAAAATATAATCTCAGAGATTTTTTTCTGATCCGCATTAATTATTAAACTTTGCGAAATCTTTGAGCCCCTTGCCGAAAGTAGTTTCGCAATGTTGGCGCCGGAAGATTTTTAACAAAAAATTGATTCATATACCAAAATTCAGTCCGAATAGCTAAATTATTAAATCGGGGCAATGAGTTCAAATAAACCCATACTATTTGGAAAAACCATAGAGGAACTGGCCGAAATTGTTGCCCTGTTCAACCTTCCGTTGTATACAGCCCGTCAGATAGCGGATTGGCTTTACAAGAAAAACCTGGGTGGAATCGAAGACATGACCAGTCTATCCAAGAAAACGCGGCAAATACTATCCAATCACTTTGAATTGGGTTTATCTTCTCCGCTCAAGGTTCAAACATCAGCCGATGGCACTAAGAAATATCTTTATCAATCCCTTGGAGGTAAATTCGTTGAGGCCGCATATATACCCGAAAAATTGCGGCATACGCTTTGCGTTTCGACCCAGGTGGGTTGCAAAATGGGCTGCTTATTTTGTATGACTGCCAGGCAGGGCTTCCAGGGGCATCTGTCGGCCGGCGAAATTCTTAACCAGATTCACAGCCTTCCCGAAAGGCTTTTTCTCACAAATATCGTATATATGGGCATGGGCGAACCTTTCGATAACATGGATGCTGTGATGAAGAGCCTCGAAATACTCACAGCCGACTGGGGCTATGCCATGAGCCCCAAACGCATTACCGTTTCAACCATTGGCATTATACCAGGCATGAAAACTTTTTTAGAACAAAGCCAATGCCATTTGGCTGTTAGCCTTCATTCTCCTTTCGAAGAGGACAGAAAAATGCTCATGCCAATACAAAATGTTTATTCTTTGAAGGATGTTCTCGAAACCATCAGAAGCTACGACTTTTCGCGCCAGCGAAGGGTTTCATTCGAATACATCCTCTTCAGGGGTCTGAACGACACACCCGCCCATGTAAAAGAACTTGCCCGAATTCTGAATGGCATTCGCTGCCGCATCAACCTGCTCAGGTTTCATCCCATTCCAGGAACACCACTTCAATCATCTGATGGCCAAACAATTGAATGGTTTCGAGATGCACTCAAAGCAAAGGGTATTATGACAACCCTTCGGCAATCTCGTGGCCAGGATATTGATGCGGCATGTGGCTTGCTTTCGACAAAACAAACACCCATGGCATAAGTTCCCGATTAGCAGCGATCAAGCGCAATGGTGAAATGACGAAGTATTGGAGCCTCGGTTACGATGCGCATCCCTCGGCGAATGGCATTGCGGCGCTCATAAACCCTGGCCAGCGAAGCCGCTACATAATCCATGTGATTGTTGGTATAAACCCGCCTGGGAATAGCCAGGCGTACAAGTTCCAGTGCCGGAAAACGATTTTCTCGCGTTACCGGGTCGCGGTCGGCCATGAGCGCACCCAACTCAACTCCCCGGACTCCACTTTCGAGATACAACTCAATGGCAAGGGTTTGAGCCGGAAATTCTTCGCGTGAAATATGGGGGAGAAATTTTAATGCATCTACAAAAATTGCATGGCCACCACTGGGTTGAATGGTAGAAATACCAAACTCATTCAATCTTGCGCCCAGGTAAGCTACCTGCTTTATGCGCGTATCAAGGTAATCGAATTCTGTTCCTTCGTACAGGCCTTGGGCCAGGGCACTCATGTCTCTCCCCGACATACCGCCATAGGTAACATATCCCTCGAACATGATATTATAAACACTCGCCTTTTGAAATAATTCAGGCTCGTGCATGGCGATGAAACCACCCATATTCACTATGGCGTCTTTCTTGCTGCTCATGGTCATTGCATCTGCCAGGCTAAACATTTCGAGTACGATTTGGCGAATAGATTTATTGGCATAGCCGGGTTCGCGTGTCTTAATAAAATATGCGTTTTCGGCAAATCGTGCCGAATCAAAAATCAACGGGATGCCATATTGATTTGCCAGTGCCCTTACTGCATGCAGGTTCTGCATCGAAACAGGTTGACCGCCGCATGTGTTACATGTAACCGTAATAATAATAAATGGAATTTTTTCTTTTGGTTTCGATCCCAATACTTTATTGAGTTTCTCAATATCAACATTGCCTTTAAACGGATGAATTAACCCAGGATCCAGCGCTTCGTCAATGGTGCAATCTATGGCAAAAGCCCGTCGAAATTCTATATGACCTTTGGTCGTATCGAAATGGGCGTTACCCGGAATTAAATCGCCTGGCTTTACGAGCACACTAAAAAGTACGTTCTCGGCTGCACGCCCCTGGTGTGTTGGCAGGAAATGGTCAAAGCCAAAGAGCTCTTTGATGGCCTCTTTCAACTTGAAATAGGATGAAGCGCCGGCATAACTTTCATCGCCAAGCATCATGGCCGACCATTGCCTGTCGCTCATGGCACCCGTGCCACTGTCGGTGAGCAGGTCAATGAAAACCTGCTCGCTGCGCAGGTTAAAAAGGTTATAGCGGGCTTGCTTAATCCACGCTTCACGTTCAGCTTGCGTGCTTTGGCGGATGGATTCCACCATCTTTATTTTGTAACTTTCAGCAAAAGGAAAATCCATGATTTAGTGTATTTTAAAAGGATTAATAGAAAAATCGAACGCTGATAAACAAACCTGCTTTTCTGAAAGCATCACGGTCTTTGATATTAATAAAAATACACTTGAAAGTGGGTTGTAAGATTGACCTGTTTCTCATGGAGAACATTTTACCGGTCAAAAATAATGAATCATGCGAATATTCAAGGGCGGTAGGCTATATATTTTATTTTTAGGTTCTTTATTTCGAGTGGCTCTTGTTTGGTGAATACCAGCAATTTGATTTTGCAATAATTTTGTGACCCGATGGGGGCAAAATCATAGTTAAACAATCCGGTTTGCCATCGGCCTAATCCTTTTTCGACGTAATGAATGACCGGGTGCTGATGATAATAGTAGGTCTCGTTTGTTAACGAATCGCGGATGTTCAACTCCATCCGGGCTGTCTGTTGTGAGGGAAATGAATGGTCGAACGATACCTGAATAATGTTGATTGATTCAAACTGTTTAACCCTGGCACTGGATTCAGTATATAAATCTTGCATCATGCCTGTATCAACTACAATATCCTGAATGGAGTCTGAATGAATGATGCTGGCTGTTTGATCATTGAATGAATATTGTTTCTTGCTGGTCAACCCCCTGTATTTATCTTCTGTACGCAAAAATACTGTCCAGTACTTGGTTTTGTTCATTGTAATCCAATCAAGAATGAATGTTTTATATTGGTAAGTCTGAATAATGTTGACAGGAATGGTAATCAGGGCAATCAAAATCAAAGTAAACCTGTACCACGATTTTAGCTTTTCAAACAAAATGGCCAGCAGAATCAGAAAAACAGCATAAAAATCAATATACACCCTTGATCCATAGCTGCAGCCGTAAACCCACGAGTGCCACGACGAAACAACATAAGTAAGCAAAACAAAAAACAATACCCAAGTGTAAAACTGATAAAACTGCTTGTTTAAAACAAAAACTGACAAACCAAACAAAGAGATAAAAGTGATTAAAGTATAAATAAACAAGCCCTTTTGATAGCTGAAAAGAATACTGAAAAATGCCGGGGATAAAAAGTTAAAGCCTTCACCCTTATACGAATAGATAAAAGTTTTGCCGGTTTGAACATGCCACAGGACAAGTTGAATTGATATTATGAGTGCCAACAATGCAAATGCAGCAACAAACGCCTTTTTGTTTTTAAATACATTTTTCACACCTTCTGTAAGTTTCTCTTTCGATCCTGCCAAAAAAGGAACAAACAAAAGGATTATCACATTGACCTGCCTGATTAAAATAATAAGCCCCAAAAATACCGCCGCCCACAAAAGATGCCTGATGGTGCTTGTTTGAAACCAGGCTTTTAGAAAATAAAGGAAAGTTGTAACTGCAAAAAAAGAATACACATGGCTGAAGGAGGGGTCAAAATTGACGTAGTTTATGATTGAAGTAGAAAAAACCCCAAAAAGCTGGGTAAGAAAAATCACCAGGTATGAAATGTTGTAAAAAACCAGGAGCTTGCGCAAAAAAATCAATCCCAGCAGCAAATAAAAAAGTGCAGCATAATATACAGCTTGTTGATATGGCAGCGAAAATCCATCATTTTCAAAGCCTTGCAGCAGGGCGGTGAGGTGGGCAAAATTAAAAAAGGGAAACACCAGCACGGCAACGCCCGCAGGATACTTATTGATTTTCGAACCATTTAAATCAAGATAAAAATTCATCTGGTTGATGCGGTCAGAAAACTCCTGAGTACTGTCGTTGCTTTTGTATGGGAAGTCGCCATAGATAAACAGAGCAGGCAGGTAATCATAATAACCTTGACCATCAGCTTTGATGGTGATTTTTTCCCGCAGAAGACAATGATTGATCAACAAAACCAATCCGATAATAAGCAGGAACTCACCCAATCCCCATCGGAATAATCTTACGAACTTAAAAGTCATACAACAGGCATTAATGATTTTCTTCCAAGAACAATCTCCTTGTCCTTGTTTAGCCGGTTAACCTTTCCGGATGATTTTTTGTGCTGAAGCCCTTTTTCCAATATAAATCAAAACATATAACAGAGTCAAAAATATGTTTCACCGTTTCTTTCCATTCGGAGAATCAGGTTGAGAGGTGTATTTTCTGCTCAATAACATTAATATCATTGAACCCACCAGCAAAGGAATCAACCAGATGATGCGCCCCTGGTAACGATATAACACTGTCGAAAATACTGCGCAGAAAAATGCATTCGCCATGAGTCCGGTAACCACTAGAGCCACAATCATTCGCAATTCGTCTTTTCGCTCTTTCAGCAACCCAAACGGTCGAATCATGAGCAGCAGCAAGACCAAAATTGTAGTATAGATGCACCAACGTTGCAGCAGACTCCCTGTTTCGAATGTCAAAGTTTCGTTATATTGTTTCGATTTCTGATAGCACGACGCATCAATGAAATATTTTGGAATGATTTGCGAAAACCCGGAAGTTTCACCCTGCCTGATTAGAGGGCCGGTATCAAAATCAATGATCTGCTTTGCCCAATCCACAAAACTGGCTTTCAAAAATTTGGCAAGGATGGATCGGGTTGAGAGCACATCCCAAATCATGGCATTATACTCTTGCTCTTTTTCCCTCCAGCAATTTGACCAGCCACCATTTTCTGAACAACCGCCATCATATAATGGGCTTGTTTCGTTCCAGATAAATTCCCACGATTTTTTAGGAATGCGATCTTTTGCCTGGTACAGCGAGTATTTTTGAGCACCGGGAACTGAATCAAAAAACTCGGCAAGGCAGCCGGTATCAATCAGGCGGCCGGTAAAAAAGATGTGATTGGATTTGTTTAGAAATAATTTTCCTGAATACAGGTAATTGATCGTGGGAACAAGCAACCATGGCAGGATTGCGAGTATGGAAAAATACACTACAAGTCTCTTTTTCAAAGCCACACGCTTTTTGTAAATGGCCATGACAACCAAAGCCATGATTGACAATACGGTTGTAAGCGGAAGATTCGAAAAGTGCATCATTGACGAACTTAGCGCAACTAAAAACAGAAACCAACGCCATCGCTTGTCGGGCTCGAGAATGAGCATGGGGAATGCTATAATCAAAACACCTGTATAAATATCGGGCATAACCTGACTGATATAATTTGAAACACCGGTGAAAATGCTTAAAAACAAGACCACCAAAAATGTTGCAAAGGATTTCACCCGGCCTAAGTCAAAATAAGAAAGCAGCCGATTGATCAGGAGCACAACAATCAGTGCCTGAAAAATAACTACCAACCACAAACTCAAAGACAAACTTACCTGGGTGATAAGAAAGCCATAAATAATCGGCCTGTCAATTGGGATATTTCCATCCTGTCCCGAAACAATATATGATGCCGAATCGGAATACAACAGCGGAAAACCATTTATAATGGCAGGGGAAATGAGCAATAAAATACTTCCCAAAATTTGAAGCAGTTGCAGGATGGCATTTTGATTAAACGCCGGCCAGTTCATTATTTTTCTCATAATAAATTTTATTTCTTGCCACGATTCAGAATCTCAGCCTGCATCCTAATACTTTCATTATGAACCAATTGAAGGAGTTTTAGCAAGAATTCCCTGTCGAGACCATATTCTGCGGCAATATCAAGCCGCGTATTGATAAGCTCGCGCCAGCGTTCAATTTGCAGGATTGTGATGTTGTGATCCCGTTTATATTCACCCATCTGCCTGATGATGCCCATGCGCCGGGCCATCACCTCAATCAGTTGTAAATCAATTCGATCTATTTGCAGGCGCAATTCTTCCAACACATTGTCCAGCGCCAGGTTCCCTTTTTCGATTCGAATAGTAAGTCCAAATAGAATATTTGCCAACGCAAGTGGGCTGATTTGCTGATTACGGTCGGTGAGTGCAGCATCGGGATCGGAATGTGTTTCAATCATCAATCCATCCATTTCAAGATCGAGGGCTTGTTGCGATACTTCGCCCAACATGTGTCGGTTTCCGCAAATATGGCTTGGGTCGCAAATAATGGGTAGTTGTGGCACCAGTCGTTTTAACTCAATCGGAATTTCCCACCTGGGATGGTTGCGATAAGGACCATCGTCGAAACAATGGAATCCCCGGTGAACAGCTGCAAGCTTTTTGATGCCAGCCTGGTTAAAACGCTCGAAGGCTCCCAGCCACAGCTTCAGATCGGGGTTCAATGGATTTTTCACCATGACAGGTACATCAACACCCTGTAGGGCTTCGGCAAGCTCCTGAATTGAGAAAGGATTTCCGGTGGTGCGTGCGCCCACCCAAAGGATATCAATGCCATAATTAAGAGCCTGCGCTACATGGCTGGGTATAGCTACCTCAACAGCCACTTTCAATCCGGTTTCATCTCTGGCTTCTTGTAGCCATTTGAGGCCTTTTTCACCAACTCCTTCGAAGAATGATGGGCGTGTTCGTGGCTTCCAGATGCCTGCTCGCATGGCTTTAACCTGCGGTATTTTAGATAACGCCCTGGCGGTTTCAAGCACCTGGTTGCGACTTTCGGCACTGCAAGGCCCACTGATTAACAGAGGCCGATCGTATAGCCCAAGCCAATCGCTCAAGGGTTGTATTTCGAATCCTTTCTCCATCACCCGCAAAGTTAGTAAATTTGAGAATGAGGCATTCCTCATGTATTCTTATAAGGCGGTATGATGCAACCTGCTGCCCCTGAATGCGGTATCGCCTGCCGGGGATGAAACCAAACAATATCAAAAGGGCGAATCGGCATCAGCCACCTGAAAAACAAGCAATGGGAATAATTTTTTTAGCGGGTTATCGCTGCTTCATTCCATAATGCGCCGCAAGCATTTTACGAAACATCGGCCCAGGTAGCAGGCGCTTTATCCAAACAGCCATTTTTTGTTCCAGCGATCCAATGATATAGCGTTGTTTTGGGTTTCGGCACTCGATAATCTTACAAATTTTATGCGCAAGGATTTCTGGAGGCCAGCCTCCTATTTCATCTGACTCAATAATAGAAAGTGTTTTTTGGTATTGCCCGAGATAAGGACCATCCAACAAAATGTTTTTTCGGTTGGCAGTGTTGCTTGTTCTGAAGTCACCCGGATTGATAACCACCACTTTGATATTAAATGGATTTACCTCCATCCGAAGGCTTTCGCTGAATCCCTCGATGGCAAATTTGGCTGCAGAATAAAACCCCTGAAAAGGCAGTCCCATCAGCCCCCCGATTGAACTGACGTTAATAATCAGACCCGAGCCTTGTTGCCTCATAGTTGGCAGCACGGCCTGCGTTAGGCGCACCACGCCGTTGAATCCGATAGCCATTTGTCGTTCAAAATCTTCGGCAGGCGTTATTTCGATGGGCCCACCCAGGTGCATTCCGGCATTATTGATCAACACGTCAATCTTTCCTTCGCGCTCAACAACATGTTTTGCTGCTGATTTTATCGAAACAGGGTCAATCAGCTCCATCAAAATGGTGTTGATCCTATGATCAACCGGGATGGTTTTTCGGAGCGTGCCATAAACCACATGGCCCTGGTTGGCAAGCTGCAAGGCAATTTCTTTTCCAAAACCAGTCGAAATTCCGGTGATCAGAATTACCTTGGCAGATTTCATGGCAATCATTTCAGAAAGAGACGTCTTGCGCCAGGGAAGGTGTGATGGCAAGCGCCTTAGCAATACGATTTATTTTTTCTGCTGCTGAGTCCACTTGCTCAGTGGTATGCGTGGCCATGAGTGAAAATCGAATCAGGCTATCCTGGGGCGAAACAGCCGGAGAAACAACAGGGTTCACAAAAACGCCTTCTTGCAGCAGGTCTTTCGCAAGTTTGAGAGTTTTATAATTATCGCGAATAAAGATAGGAACAATTGGCGATTCTGACTTTCCTGTATCAAACCCCATTTGTTTGAATAGTTGCCGGGTATAGTTTGTGATTTCCCAGAGCTTTTGAATTCGTTGGGGTTCGCTTTCCATGATATTGATTGAGGCAATTGCACTGGCTGCTGAAGCCGGTGTCATGCTGGCACTAAAAATTAGCGATCGTGCTTTGTGTTTAATATAGTTAATCACTTCATGATCGCCGGCGATGAAACCCCCCAATGAAGCAAGCGATTTTGAAAATGTTCCCATGATCAGGTCCACTTTATCGGTAAGGCCAAAATGTGAGGCTGTACCGGCTCCATGTTTCCCAATTACTCCCAAAGAATGTGCATCATCAACCATCACCGAGGCTTGATATTTTTCGGCTAATTCGACCACCTGCGGCAAATTAATTATATCGCCTTCCATTGAGAAAACCCCATCAACAACAATTAGTTTTATCCTTCCCGGCTCACAAAGTTTAAGTTTGCGATCGAGGGAATCCATATTATTATGAGCAAATTTTATCACCTTCGAAAACGACAGGCGGCTGCCCTCGATGATCGAAGCATGGTCAAGTTCGTCAAGCAAAAGATAATCATGCCGACCGGCAAGTACCGAAACAACTCCAAGGTTTGCCTGAAAACCTGTGCTAAAACACAGGCAGGCTTCTTTTTCGACCAGCCTCGCAAGGCGGTCTTCCAGTTCGATATGAATGTCAAGCGTGCCATTCAGAAATCGCGAACCAGCGCAACCTGTACCATATTTTTCAACAGCTTTGATGGCGGCTTCTTTTACTTTGGGGTGGTTGGTAAGCCCAAGATAACTGTTGGAACCAAACATCAACACCTTTTTCCCATTGATGCTAACTACTGTATCCTGATCCGATTCGATTGTTCTGAAATAAGGGTAGAACCCTGCTGCCATTGCCTTTTGAGGCTCATCGTAGGCGGCATATTTTTCTTTCAGGATGCCCATATTTTGGTCATATTATTCGTAAAGTGGGCAAATATAATATATTCTTAATATTAAAAGCATTTTATAAAAGAGAATTTAATTTGGGAGAAAGCCGAGCTACTTTATACGAATTAACAGTCCCTCACAAAGACAATGATTTTCAAATTATACCTAAAGGAATATTTTTAATTCGCAAGGCTTCATAGAAAAGAACAAGTTTCGGACAATAAAATGGTTTTTCGTCAATGCCAGACCCTGGGCTTTTAGGCCAAAAGAAAAAATAATTGTTCTTTTGCATAAAATATTTGAGCCAAATACATGGAAACAACTAAACGAACAAGGATTAAAGACCTGCTAAAACCATCAGGGAAACTGCCGGTTGGGAACCTGGTGAATGTAAAAGGGTGGGTAAGAACCAAAAGAGGAAATAAAAATGTAGCATTTATTGCCTTGAACGACGGCTCGATAATCCATAGTATTCAGATTGTGGCCGATGTGCAAATGTTTGGTGAGGAAACACTTAAACCAGTAACAACAGGGGCTTGTCTTTCAGTAAACGGCATACTCGTTGAGTCGCCCGGCCAGGGCCAACAGGTCGAAATTCAGGCAAAAGAAATTATTATCTTTGGTTCGGCCGACCCCGAAACCTATCCGCTGCAAAAAAAAGGGCACTCCCTGGAGTTCCTGCGCGAAATTGCGCATTTAAGACCACGAACAAACACTTTTGGGGCTGTGCTGCGCCTTCGCCATGCCATGGCTTTCGCAATCAATAAGTATTTCAACGATAAAGGTTTTTACTACATTCATTCTCCCATCATCACAGGCTCAGATGCCGAAGGCGCCGGTGCCATGTTCAGGGTAACGACTCTTGATGCCAAAAATCCACCGTTGAAAGAAGACGGGTCGGTGAATTATGCAGAAGATTTTTTCGGCAAGCCCACCAATCTGACTGTTTCCGGACAGCTCGAAGCCGAATTAGGCGCCCTTGCTCTTTCAAATGTTTATACGTTTGGCCCAACTTTTCGTGCCGAAAACTCAAATACCCCCCGCCACCTTGCTGAATTTTGGATGATCGAGCCTGAAATGGCATTTTACGACATTCATGATAACATGGATTTGGCCGAAGATTTTCTGAAATACCTTGTCAGGTATGCACTCGATAATTGCCCAGAGGATCTGCAGTTTCTGAATGATATGTACGACAAAGAACTTATCGAACGCCTGCATTTTGTTGCCGACAGCAAATTCGAACGCCTTACCTATACCGAAGCGATCGAAATATTATTGAAGGCTGGCCAGAAATGGGAATTTCCGATTGCCTGGGGATCCGATCTGCAAGCCGAGCATGAGCGTTATCTTGTGGAGAAGCACTTCAAAAAACCGGTGATCCTGACCGGGTATCCCAAAGAAATAAAAGCATTTTATATGAAACAAAACGAGGATGGCAAAACAGTGAGAGCCATGGACGTATTGTTTCCACGCATCGGTGAGATCATTGGAGGTTCGCAGCGAGAGGAAGACTATGAAAAATTGCATAAACGCATGATTGAACTCCAGATTCACGAAGAAGAACTTTGGTGGTACCTCGATACACGCCGGTTTGGATCAGCCCCCCATAGCGGATTTGGACTAGGGTTTGAACGATTAATGCTTTTTGTTACTGGAATGACCAACATACGCGATGTGATTCCCTTTCCTCGCACACCACAAAATGCAGAATTTTAGAATTAATTCTTAATCCCGCTATCCGTTCAGGTTATTTTCGTATATTAGTGGTGTCCACAATAGAGGGATGCCTGATACCGTTTAGACATAAATTATGAAGGTATGCTGAATCAGAAAATGCAGCAAAAATTAATGCAAAAGCTTTCTCCGCAGCAAATCCTGCTGATGAAGCTATTGCAGATACCTTCTATGGCCCTTGAACAGAGGATAAAACAAGAGATTGAAGAAAACCCCGCACTCGAAGAGTTCGGCGAATCAGACAACTCACCCAATCAGGATCAGAACAGTACCGAAAACAACTCCGAAGGCGAAGATTTTGAAGACGAAGCCCCTGACAGCGGTGATGAATTCGATTTGAGCGATTATATAGATGACCAGGACGATGTTCCTTCATACCGAATGGCTGAGCACAACATCAGCAGCGATGATGAACCCCGGCAGGCTCCCTTTGTATCAGCTATTTCATTTTCCGAGCAACTACTCACCCAACTCAGTTTGCGCGACCTCGACCGCAAGCAAATGATCATCGCCCAAACCATCATCGGCAACCTCGATGATTCAGGCTATCTGCAACGTGATCTATCGGCCATGGCCGACGATCTTGCTTTTTCTCAAAACCTGATCACCAACACCAAAGAAATTGAAGAAGTTCTTAGAATTGTTCAAGACCTTGACCCACCTGGTATTGCAGCACGAAACCTGAAAGAATGTTTGCTTTTGCAATTGAAGCGCCACAAACAAACTCCCGCGATTAAACGCGCCACTTTTTTGCTTACTGAGTATTTCGAAGAATTCACAAAAAGACATTTCGATAAGATAATAAAGAAAGCCCAGATCACTGAGGAGGAGTTAAAAGAAGCCATGGACGAAATACTCAGGCTCAACCCAAAGCCGGGCGATACGGGTGGCGAAAGCCAACGTCAGCAACAATATATTATCCCCGACTTTGTGATAAACACCATTGATGGCGATCTTGTTCTCACCCTCAATTCAAAAAATGCACCGGAAATCCGCCTGAATCGAACCTATGTTGATATGCTTGAGTCTTTTATAGAAAATAAGAGCAAGAATAACCCGCAACAGAAGGAAGCAGTAATGTTCATTAAGCAGAAGATTGATTCAGCCCGATGGTTCATAGATGCTATCAGGCAACGCCAAAACACACTCTATTCGACCATGAAAGCCATCATGGATTATCAGCGCGAGTATTTTCTTCATGGCGATGAAACCAAATTGCGCCCGATGATCCTGAAAGATATTGCAGAAGTTGTGAACCTTGATATATCAACCGTTTCAAGAGTGGCCAACAGCAAATATGTTCAAACTGCCTATGGCACATTCCTCCTCAAAAGCTTCTTTTCCGAATCAATGCAAACCGACAGTGGCGAGGAAGTTTCAACCCGCGAAATAAAAAAGATCCTGAGCGACTGCATCGAGGCCGAGTCGAAAGCAAAACCCCTCACCGATGACCAACTCACATTGATCCTGAAAGAAAAGGGGTATAATATTGCCAGGAGAACTGTTGCAAAGTATCGTGAGCAATTAAACATACCCGTAGCCCGCCTGCGTAAGGAACTTTGAAACGACAACATCCAACTCAACTTTAGAAATGCCCGAAAAATTGGAAATCAAAGCAGCCCAGTATATTTCATGCCTTTTTCATCCGCTTTTGATTGCCACTTATGCCTTTGTTTTGTTATTAAGCGAAAATGTATATTTTTCTATGATCATTCCGATGAAAGCCCGGTTGATGATCATAGCCCTCGTTTTCATTCTTACTTTTCTTCTTCCCTTGCTTTCCTGGCTATTCCTGACAAAAACAGGGCTCATCCGCAAAGAGGCGCCTGCTGCTCGAGAAAAAGAGCACATGCTTTTTGCAATTACTTCAGTGCTCTATCTTTCAGCGTATTATCTTTTACAGAAACTTGATGTTTCGCCTGTTTTCTATGCAATCATGATCGGGGCTGTTGTGTTGGTTGTCATTGTTATCGGCATCCGGTTTTTTTGGAAAATTTGCACCCACATGATGGGTGTTGGAGGTCTTACCGGGATAATGGTTGGCTTATCAATGCAGATGCTGATAGATAAGCCATTGATAATTATGGGTTTGATTGTTTTGAGCGGGGTCATGGGTTTTTCCAGACTCAGGCTTCAGGCCCACAGCCCGGCGCAAGTATTCACCGGCTGGCTCGTGGGATTTTCGGTATGTTCAACATTATTTCTGATTCAATAGGCTCTATGCGTTTTAGCGATATCATCGGCCAACAAGCCATTAAGGAGCAACTGGCTCAGACAGCACGCCAAAACCGCATCAGCCATGCACAACTTTTTCTTGGAAATGCAGGAAGCGGCACTTTTCCTCTGGCAATGGCCTTTGCCCAATTCGTCAACTGCAAAAACCGCGAATTTCATAGCACCGACTCCTGTGATTCCTGCCCTTCATGTAGAAAATACAATCAACTCGTTCATCCCGATTTGCACTTTATCTATCCCGTTGCAACCACCCGCGATGTTGAAAAAAAACCTACGAGCAAAGCATTCCTGAGCCATTGGCGGGAATTTGTAATCGAACATAAAGGGTATATTGATTTGCCAAAGTGGTATAATAAAATTGGGATTGAGAACAAGCAGGGAATTATCAATGCCGAAGACTGCAACGACCTGATCAGAACCCTGAGCTACAAAGCCTACGAAGCAGAATACAAGGTGATGATTATCTGGATGGTTGAAAAATTATTTCATGCTGCAGCCCCCAAACTCCTTAAAATACTTGAAGAACCACCCGACAAAACATTGTTTTTATTGGTGGCCGAAGAGCCGGGCCTGATTATTCCCACCATCCTTTCGCGCACCCAACTGGTGAAACTACCCAGGCTTGGCGAACATGAATTACAAGAAGCCCTGATTAATAAATATAACTATGATTCGAAGGATGCCAGAACTGCCGCCCAGGCCGCAGAAGGCAGCCTTATTCAGGCAATTGATTATCTGGCCAATCCCGACTCGGGTGAGTTTTTCATTTTGTTCAGGCAATGGATGCGGTTATGCTATACTTCAAAGATCGAGCCTCTAAATGAATGGGTTTCGACCGCAGCAAAACTGGGCAGAGAGCGACAAAAAAGCTTTCTGGCTTTTGCCCAGCAAGCAATCAGGGAGTGCATGATCTATAACCTCTTGCCAGAAAAACTATCTTTGGAAGGAGAGGAAAAGGAATTTTTGATGAAATTCTCCTCACGAATTTACCCTGATAATATCAACGAATATTATAACCTCTTCAACCAATGCATAACCCATATCGAACGCAATGCCAACCCCACCCTTGTTTTCATGAGCACCTCACTACAAATCGCCCGTTTGCTGCGGGGTACCTAAGCAATTCAGGCATCTCACAAAATTTATTTACATTTGCACATTGCTGCCATATGCCAGGGTCATCTGAAAAATACTCTATAAAGAACAATTGGTAGCCGGTCAGGACAATCAATCATGAAAGAAACGGATACACCATATAACCAGGAGCACCCTTTTTATTCGCGTGGCTGCTATAGGAAACCTGAATTAAACGACACTAACGGGTGCTTTAAAGGCCATGGTTGTGCAAAGTTCGATGTAACCGACTGGTTGAAAGACATTCCGCTGCCCGAGGGAAAACAGCCATATGACTGTGTTGAGGTGCGCTTCAAAAATAACCGCAAAGAGTTCTTCTGCCTCTCATATCCAATGAACCTTCATATAGGTGATATTGTTGCAGTTGAAGCATCACCGGGCCATGACCTGGGCATAATAAGTCTTACGGGAGAACTTGTTAAGCTTCAAATGCGTAAACGCCGCATCAATCCAAATAAGGTGGAGCTCAAAAAAGTTTATCGGAAAGCCAGGTCGGTTGATATCGAAAAATGGATAACTGCGGTTAATTCAGAAAACAAAACCTTCCACGAAACACGCGAAATTGCCGCCTCCCTGAATTTGAAAATGAAGGTCAATGATATAGAATACCAGGGCGATGGAACCAAGGCAATATTTTACTACACTGCCGAAGAACGGGTAGATTTCAGGGAACTTATCAGAAAACTTGCTGAGCGCTTCCGAATCCGTGTCGAAATGCGGCAAATAGGCATGCGCCAGGAAGCAAGCCGGTTGGGTGGATTGGGTTCTTGCGGCAGAGAATTATGCTGTTCGGTATGGCTCAATAGTTTCAGTTCCGTATCTACAAACTCAGCCCGAACCCAACAACTTTCGCTGAGTCCACAAAAGCTGGCAGGGCAATGCTCAAAGCTCAAATGCTGCTTAAACTACGAATATCTTGCTTACTGCGATGCAATAAAAAACTTCCCTTCGAACCAGATTATGTTAAAAACCAAAAAAGGAGAAGCAGTATTCCAGAAATCAGATGTTTTTAAAGGCCTTATGTGGTACTCCTACACAAGAGATATGTCAAATCTGCTTGCTATTCCATATAATAAGGTCAAACTTATCATCGAAGATAATGCCAAAGGGATATTCCCTGAAAAACTTGAAGACTTTGCCAAAAAGAAGGAACAAAAAATTGATTTCGAGAATGTTGTCGGTCATGACGACCTCACCCGCTTCGACAAAGAATAATCTGCTGGTGTCAGAATCGTTGCATCTGAGTCAAAACCAATGATTAGCCTTCATGAATAATAAGAGAAACCGCCCCCCGTTAACGATGCTGCAACAGATAGCTTTTGGGGCAATGGTTGTGTTTTTAGTAATGAGCTGCAGCAGCCCTCCGTTTTTTAATGAATTTTATACCATTCCGGGCGAAGCATGGAATATGAAATTCAAACCCAATTTCAATGTGAAAGTAAAACAGAAGAAACAGGATTACAGGCTAATCCTGCATGTTCGAAACAATACAGACTATGCGTACAGCAATATTTTTTTCTTCCTTACCACCACCAACCCCACCGGGAAGCAGCAGCGCGATACAATCGAATGCATCCTGGCCGACCGCTATGGAAACTGGTTGGGAAAGGGCATAGGCAGAATTAAAGAAAACAATTTTTTGATCAGAGAATATCTTTCGCTGCCTGATACCGGCACATATAATTTTATGCTTGAGCAGGCTATGCGTGATGAAACCCTTCAGGGGATTACCGATGTGGGTTTAAAAATAGAACTACATTAAAAAGCTCACGGACCTTTTACTGACTGAATGAATCATGAAGAAAAAAGCAGAAAAGAAAGATATGTTTCACAATTACCTTAAGAAATTCTGGATAGGATATTTGGTTGCAGTTGGAATGGTTATTCTTTTATTTGCAGCCATTTCATTGGGTTTAATGGGCTTTATGCCAAGTTTCGAGGAACTCGAAAACCCCAAGAGCAATCTTGCCAGCGAAGTTATGTCAGCCGATCATGAACTGCTCGGCAAATATTATATCGAAAACAGATCAAACATCCATTATTCCGATCTTTCGCCCAACCTGATCAATGCTCTTCTGGCTACAGAAGATATCCGGTTTACACGCCATTCGGGCATTGACTTTCGGGCTTTCGTACGCGTTGCTTTCGGGTTGATTACCGGCACTAAAAAAGGAGGTGGCTCAACCATTACCCAACAATTGGCAAAAAATCTCTTTCCACGCAAGGCAAACCGGAGCTTCGTAGGGGTTGTGCTGATAAAGCTCAAGGAATGGGTTGTTGCCGTGAAGCTTGAGCGCAACTATAGCAAGGAAGAAATCATTGCCATGTATTTCAACACCGTTGATTTTGGTAGCCAGTCGTTCGGAATCAAGAGCGCCGCCAAGACATTTTTCAATAAAACCCCTTCTGAACTCAGCACCGATGAAGCAGCACTTTTGGTTGGAATACTTAAGGCCCCTTCACGTTTCAGCCCGATAAAAAATCCGGATCGTGCCCTTGAAAGACGCAATGTGGTACTGAAGCAGATGGCGAAATATAAAATTATAACTCCTACAGAATTGGAGCAACTTCGTGAGAAACCAATAGATATGTCGAACTATTTGCTTCAAGACCATGTTGCAGGCCTGGCGTCCTATTTGCGTGAATATCTCCGCATGACCATGAGTGCAATAAAACCCGAAGCATCCCGATACTCCTCACGAGACAAGTTTGCTGAAGACTCGACCCAATGGGCGAATAATCCGTTGTATGGCTGGCTGAATAAAAATGTCAAAGCCGATGGTACGCGATACAATTTATACAAAGACGGGCTTAAAATTCACACCACCATCAATTCAAAAATGCAGCGTTATGCCGAACAGGCCATTGCCGAGCATTTGTCCCAAGAAATACAACCAGCGTTTTTCAAGCATTGGAAGGGTTCGCGAAACGCACCCTTTGATTTTGAGCGAACCACTGCAGCAACCGAAATTGCCAAAATTATCGAACAAAGTATGCGCCGCTCCGATCGCTGGCGTAACCTGCAACGCACAGGTATGTCGGTTGATTCAATCCAGCTAAGTTTTAGCAAACCTTTACCAATGAGGGTCTTCTCGTGGTCGGGCGAGCGCGACACCATCATGTCGCCGATTGATTCAATCAGATACTATAAATTCTACTTACGCGCTTCGCTCATGTCGGTTGAACCGCAAACGGGCTTTGTACGAGCTTATGTAGGAGGGATCAACTACAAGCATTTTCAGTATGATCAGGTAGTCATGGGACGTCGCCAGGTAGGCTCTACCTTCAAACCGTTTGTCTATACACTTGCCATGCAGGAAGGTGAATACCAACCTTGCACAAAAGTTCCAAATGTGCAGCAGAGCTTCCCTCTTGCCAACGGAGATAAATGGGAGCCTAAAAATTCATCTGATTACAAGGAAAACCAAATGGTTACCCTAAAAGAAGCCCTGGCGAATTCTATCAATTGGGTATCGGCATTTCTTATCAAACGATACCCACCCGAGGCTGTTATAAAAATGACACGAAAAATGGGCATTACCGCACCCATTGACCCCGTTCCTGCCATTTGTCTGGGAACCCCTGATCTTTCCTTATACGAAATGACCGGCGCCATGGCTGCCTATGCCAATAAGGGAGTTTATATAGAACCAATTTTTGTGAGCCACATCGAAGATAAAAATGGAAATATTTTATTTCGCTTCCGATCGCGTTCACAGGAAGCCATGAGCGAAGAAACCGCATATCTTATGCTCCAGTTGATGAAAGGCGTTGTTGAAAGCGGAACCGGAGTGCGCCTGAGATATAAATATGGGCTCAATAACCCCATTGCAGGGAAAACAGGCACAACACAGGATCAATCAGACGGATGGTTCATGGGAATAACGCCGGATTTAGTCACGGGAGTGTGGGTTGGAGGAGAAGACCGCACCGTTCGTTTCAGAACCATTTCACTTGGCCAGGGCGCTAACCTTGCCTTGCCTATTTGGGCACTCCACATGAAGAAGATTTATGCCGATACTGACATTTCTATTTCCAAAAGAGACTTTGAGCCTCCTTTACAAGGCCTTCGGGTTGAAACAAATTGCGAAGAATTTGAAAAGCAACAAAAAAAGAAAGGGCATAGTTTTAATGATATGTTCTGAGAGCCAGGCAGGAGAACATTCTGGCCAATTTTAGACCAGGCAGGCCAACAAGAATTTTGTTTAATATTGTATTTGAGATTTTGTTGCTCAAGCAAACATTGATGATTAGCTGGAGAACTGCTAATTCGTCAATTATAATCAACTCAAAAACTTTCATTTAAAACCGGTTTGAGCCTATGATTCCAAACTTACTTTTCGGCCTTTTGCTTCTACTCGCAGCCACCCTTTTCTATAAAAATGTTCGCAGGATCACGCGGAACATCAATATGGGAAAGAAAATTAACATGAACGACAATCGGGCAACCCGATGGAAGCTCATGAGCAGGGTGGCCATTGGGCAATCAAAGATGGCCTTTCGACCTCTTTCTGCTGCCATGCATATCATTGTTTATGTCGGGTTCCTAGTGGTAAACATTGAGATGCTCGAAATAATCATTGATGGCATTTTAGGCACCCACCGGGTGCTTGCGTTCATTGGTAGGGCCTATCCGATTCTTATCTCGGTGTTTGAGCTATTTGCGTTGGCAGTGATTGTTGCTTGCGGTGTTTTTCTGGCACGCAGAAATATTCTCAGGCTGAAACGGTTTTGGAATTCCGAAATGACGACCTGGCCCCGCTCCGATGCCAACATCATTCTTGTTACCGAAATCCTCCTGATGAGCTCAATCCTATTCATGAATGCTGCCGACAGCATCCTGCAAACCCGTCAAACTGAAGGATATCAACCCGTAGGATCCTTTCTCGTAAGCAGCCTGATTCAACCGCTCATTGCAGGATACCAACAGGGTACATTGATTGCCATAGAGCGTTTCACCTGGTGGTTCCACATCACCGGTGTATTGATCTTTCTGAATTACATCCCCTATTCAAAGCACCTTCATGTGTTCCTTTCTTTCCCGAATGTTTATTATTCGAAACTTGGGCCGCCGGCAAAACTTCCGGTAATTTCATCCATCATCAACGAAATCAAACTCATGCTCAATCCGTCTTTGCAGGTGAATCAGCCTGCTGAAGGCCAGCAGCCCGGGATGTTTGGAAGCAAAGATGCCACCGATTTTACATGGAAAACCCTGATGGAGGCATATACCTGCACTGAATGTGGAAGATGCACATCAAGTTGTCCTGCGAGTATTACGGGCAAGAAACTTTCGCCAAGAAAGCTCCTGATGGACATGCGCGACCGGACTGAAGAAATTGGATTTCAGAATAAAAGCCATGGGAAAGATAAAAGAATCAGGAGCCGTACCTTACTTGAACGAATCACCCCGGAAGAAATTTGGGCTTGTACCACATGCAATGCCTGTGTGCAAGAGTGCCCTGTTAACATTGATCCTGTCGCAGTCATTATCGAAATGCGACGCTATCTTTTTCTCGAAGAGTCGGCAGCTCCCTCCGATCTGAACATGATGTTTGCAAGAATAGAGAACAATGGCGCTCCCTGGCAATTTTCTCCCGCAGATCGGTTGAAATGGGCATCTGATGCAGGTATTGAAGTGCCGGTAATGGCAGATCTTTTCGGCAGGGGAAGCAAACCCGAATACCTTTTGTGGGTTGGCTCGGCGGGTGCGTTTGACGATCGCTATAAAAAAGCAATGGTCGAATTCGTAAAAATACTCAATCGCCTGAATATCAGCTATGCTGTGCTGGGAACCGAAGAAAGCGATACAGCCGACTCAGCCAGAAGAGCCGGAAATGAGATGCTCTTTCAAATGCAGACATTTCAAATTATTGAATTACTCAAAGGATACGGGGTTGAGAAAATCATTACCTGCTGCCCGCATGATTTCAATACTTTCAAAAACGAATACCATGATTTTGATGGCAATTTTGAAGTTATGCACCACTCTCAGTTTTTATCAAAACTAATTGCTGAAGGAAAAATTACCCTCAATGCGAACCATTTTGCGGGGAAACGGGTTACCTTCCATGATCCTTGCTACCTGGGTAGAGGAAATAATGAATATGATGCACCCCGTAATGCAATCAGAGCAGTTGCCGGGAATGATTTGGTTGAAATGAAGCGGAATAAACAATTTTCGCTTTGTTGTGGAGCGGGCGGTGGGCAAATGTTCAAGGAAGCCGAGCCAGGCAATAAAGAAATATTTATCGAAAGAATTGAAGAAGCCCTTGCAGTGGAAGCAGATATTGTGGCAACGGCATGCCCCTTTTGCATGGTGATGATGACCGATGGCCTTAAATACAAAAACAAAGAAGACAAGGTGCTTAACCTTGACATTGCCGAAATGATATCACAAGCCATAGTGAAATAACATCATGATTGTTAACGGACAGCACTACCGCACTTTATGGATTGACAGCTCCAGTGCCACGGTAAGCCTTATCAACCAAAACCGGCTCCCATTCAAATTTGAGGTGATTAAAAGCTACACTTGGCAAGAATCCTGCGAAGCCATCACAGCAATGGCTGTTCGTGGTGCGGGAGCATTGGGCGCAATGGCTGGTTTTGCCATGGCACAGGCATCTTTGCAAGCTCCGGCCAACACCCGCAATCAATATCTGCATATGGCCCGCGCGGCCATCGAAAAAACCCGCCCCACTGCCCACGATCTATTTTTTGGAGTCGAAAAAGTTTATGCCGCCGCAATGATTTCGCATGAAGAAGCCATGAAATATGCCCTTTTATTGGCTGAAGAAAACGAAAACAATGGCCGGATGATTGGAATACACGGGCAAAACCTCATCGCAGAGGGCAGCAATATCCTAACACACTGCAATGCCGGCTGGCTTGCTTTTGTTGATTATGGAAGCGCACTTGCTCCGATCTATCAGGCAAAAGCGGCGGGCAAAAAAATTCATGTTTTGGTGAGCGAAACCCGCCCTCGCAATCAGGGAGCAAGGATTACGGCATGGGAACTCGGCGAGCAAGGAATTGACCACCATATCATTGCAGACAATGCCTCAGCATACTATATGCAAAAAGGAGAAGTTGATATGGTAATCACCGGAGCCGACCGGATTGCCCGAAATGGTGATACCGCCAACAAAATCGGAACACTTGAAAAAGCAATCCTGGCAAAAGAATTCGGAATCCCTTTTTATGTGGCTGCGCCCGTGACAACCTTTGACGCAAATGCTGCAGACGGAACAAGCTTTGTAATTGAACACCGGTCAGAAAATGAAGTTCTATACACCGAAGGGCTAACCCGCCGTGGAAAAATTCAGACCATGCGACTTGCTGCACCTGGTTCGAAGGCGCTGAACCCTGCATTTGATATTACTCCATCAAAATATATCACCGCCTTTATTACTCCATCCGGAATTCTCAGACCCCAGGAGGCTCATTCGGTTATTTGGAATCCTCATATAAATTAATCACAAATATTAAACATTTTGAAACCAAGCCTTTCGGGCAAAAATTCTCTGTATGAAGCACTACATTTTTATTGGGTTATTGCTGACCTCACTAAATGTTTTCTCTCACGATCCTAAAACAGTTAAGTCTTTTGAAACGTGGTATGAGCGATCGGGATATCTTGAAACCCCACGCTACGACGAAACGATAAGCTATTGTCGGCAACTGGCCGATGCTTCGCCTATAATTAGCTATTCCAGCTATGGATTGTCTCCCCAGGGTCGTGAAATTCCGTTACTGATCGCATCAAAGGAAGGCAAATTCAATCCGCAGGGCTACAAAAACAGCGATAAAATCGTTCTCCTGATGCAGGCTTGCATACATCCTGGCGAACCTGAAGGCAAAGACGCAGGCCTGATGCTCTTGAGAGATATTGCCATCAAGCACCAACACGAGGAATTACTCGATCATGTCGTGATTTTATTCATCCCGATTGTGAATCCGGATGGCCATGAGCGATTTGGTCCGCATAACCGGATCAACCAAAACGGTCCAAAAGAAATGGGTTGGCGCACAACCGCTCAAAACATAAACCTAAACCGCGACCATGTGAAGGCAGACGCCCCCGAAATGAGAGCCTGGCTGAGGCTCTTCAACGAATGGATGCCCGACTTTTTTATTGATGTTCACACCTCCAACGGGGCTGATTACCAGTATTCACTCACGTACAGTCTTGAAACTTTTGGCAATATGGATGAAGCCATCACGCAATGGCAGTTGGGTGTGTTCGAGCCTCACATTCAAAAGACCATGGCGCAAAACGGACTTCCCATTTTCCCGTATGTTCAGTTTCGCAATTGGCACGACCCCCGAAGCGGGATGAGATCAGGTGCCGCACCACCCATGCTTTCGCAGGGATATACTGCCACCCGTAACCGACCCGGCCTGCTGATTGAAACCCATATGCTAAAAGATTATAAAACACGCGTATCGGCCACTTATGCGCTGTTGCTTCATAGCCTGGAAATTCTCAATTCAGAACGAAAATCCTTGAAAAATCTCGTGAGGAATGCCGACAAACACACCGCTTCGGAGGCCTTTCGCCAAAAACCATTCCCATTGGGTTGGCGGATCAATGGCACAGATAGTGTAATGGTTGATTTCTTGGGGGTTGAATATGAAACCAGGCTTAGCGAACTTACCGGTGGGCCATGGTTCGTTTATAAGCCAAACCAGCCCAAAACGTTTAGGTTACCCCTTTTTAATATAAATGTTCCAACCAGTGAAGCCCTCTTGCCCGAGGCGTATATTGTTCCTGTTGAATGGAGCCAGGTGATTGAACGCATTTCCTTGCATGGAATTCAGATGCATCGCCTTGCGGCACCCATCGAAATAGAAATACAATCCTATAAGTTCAAAAATATAAAATGGAGGCCAACGCCCTACGAAGGCAGGAACACCGTAACTTTCGATCAGGAATCGGTGGCAGAAAAGCGCACTTTCTTGCCCGGGTCAGTCGTGATTGACATGAATCAACCTTCGGCCAGGCTCATTGCCCACATGCTCGAGCCCAAAAGCAATGACTCATTCCTGTTTTGGGGTTTTTTTAACGCAATTTTCGAACAGAAAGAATACGCCGAAACCTATGTCATGGAACCGCTAGCCAGAGAAATGTTAGACAACCATCCAGAACTAAAACGCGAGTTTGAAGACCGCAAAGCGAAAGACCCTGAATTTGCAGGCAACCAGCAAATGATATTGAACTGGTTTTATTCACGCACTCCATACTGGGATAAGAATAAGGATCTTTATCCGGTGGCGAAAATCACAAATCGCAAAGCGTTGGAGATGATTATCCGATGATAACAGAAATGGTAATGTATGGCTTCCTGAAAGGCTGGCCTTAATCAACTAACCCTGTTGGCCGGAATGAATAGCCCAATACAGGGGGAGAATTTTTGTAAACTATTTCTCTCCGAAGAAATACACCAGTACCTCAGGCAAGTGATCGCTCCAGTTTTTCCAGTTATGCCCCTGGGGCGTTTGGCGAAACCACACCTTGTATCCTTTGGACGAAGCCAGACTGTAAAAATCCTGCATACGTGGGATCAACACAGGAATGTCATAAATGCCCATGTCGAGATATAAAGTCAGCGATAAAGGTTTTTTGTTTTTAACATCCCTGAAAACCGAACGTTGCACATAGCCTGATTGGGCGGCCACCAAACCAAATTGTTTAGTGAAACGGGTGGCAAGCACCAGCGAAATATTACCGCCATATGAAGCCCCCGCCACAGCCCGAAATTCAGGTTCCTTTGTGATACTAAACCGCTCTTCGATTGCAGGGATAAGCTCTTTTATAATGAACAAAACAAACTTTTGTTGTTTTTTGCCTGCGTATTCTTCTGTTCTGTCCAATGGTGGCACAAAAACAGCAATCGCCGGCTGTATTTTTTTGGCGTGGATCAGGTTGTTTAAAATAGTTATGGCATACGCCAGGCGAATATAATCTGGGCCATCATGGAAAAGAATCAGGGGGTAATTTTTCAAAGGATCGTAGTTGGGCGGAACGTAACAGGTTATTTCCCGGGTGTTGTTTAAAAAGCGACTTCTGGCTGAGAACTTTATTGTTTTTCCGCTTTCAACACCTTCTTTTTCCAAAATCATAGGAGAAGAATCGTAATGAGGCATTGTGAAGCATGAATTATTGCCAAAGCCACCGGATTCTACAGTGGGATTTAAAGGGTCTAAAATCCAATCTGTTTTATTCAGAACCAGTTTGTATTCAATGCGGGCATCAGTTCTAAAATACAATCGAAGAAACCACAAAGAAGTTCCATCAATCTGATGGAATTTGGTTACTGGCCTCCAGTTATTGAAATCGCCTGCAATATCAATACTGTGCCCCGGCCCATGATAGAAAAAGTAAACTGTAGTGTCGTTTTCAAAACAGGGAAATTTGGGTGTGTTGAGCAGAAAACTGTCAATGCTGTGTTGTTGTTTCTTGGGGTTCATGCGTTGAAGCCGGTTCAACCACTCACCAGGTTCTCCCGAAAAACAACGAAAACAGGTCATACATACAATAATAACCAATGCAAGCGATCTCATGTGATTAGACTTTGGAAAACTGTTTTTATTAAGCAATCAAAGTTAAACCTTCAAACCGGATAAACAAAGGTAATGGTTGAATTATATGACGTTTCAATTATTTGTAGGCGGGCATAATGATTTTTTATAACATGAAAGTCAATTAACCGGGGGTTTGGTCCAACTTAAGTTCAACGTAGGGTCACCTAAGTTCAACCTAAGTTCAATTAATAAATGCGACCTATAATTGCGAATTTTCTCGTTTTAAAGTATCTTTGCACTTGCCCAGAAACCCGCATACACATGAAAAAGATCCTACTTGCCATAGACTTTTCGGATCTTGCGACCCAAATGATTGATGCCGCACAGGAAATCGCCCTGGCTTTTAACGCCAGCATTTTTGTTATTCATGTAGCAGATCCATACCCCTATTTTTTAGAACAGGAAATTGAGCCACCACTATTGCGCGAACAACACCAGTTGGAAACCAGCCGCGAACAACAGGAGCTGGACGCCATCGTGAAGTACTTCAGAAAGAACGGCCTTCAATCGAGCGCCGAATTATTGCAAGGCATTCCGGCGAGCATTATCCTTGAAAAGGCCGAAGAGATTAAACCTGATCTGATCATCATCGGCAAAGAAAACCATGGGTTTTTCTATAAGGCCCTTTTGGGAAGCACCAGCGAAGGGGTAGTTAAAAAAGCCAAATGCCCTGTGTTGGTTGTCCCCTTGCGCGAAGAAATCTAAGATTTATTTTTTCTTTTTCTATTTGCCGAAGGGCGGCCCCCCGGTGGCCTTGGGCATGATTTTGCCTTATATGCATGGGATTTATTTTCTTCCTTATACCAAAAGAAAAACTGACGCTGTTCATTTTTCTGCTGCACCGTACGCGCAACATAAACCGATTTCATCGTATAAGGATTTATCCCGGTATAATACATTGTGGTTGCCAGGGTGAGCGGGGTGGGCGTAAAGTCCTGGACTTGTTCGAGATAATAGCCCAACTCCCGCGTTTTTGTTGCAAGTTCAGCCATGTCATTTTTTTCCGATCCTGGATGCGAGGAAATAAAATATGGTATTAACTGCTGGTTAAGTTTATGCTGCCTGCAGATGCTTTCGAAATCTTTTTTGAGTTGAATGAATTGGCTGAAAGGCGGTTTTCGCATGATTTTCAGAACCCTTTCCGATGTATGCTCCGGAGCTACCTTCAGCCTGCCCGAAACATGATGAACAATCAGTTCGTTCAGATAGTCCTTGTGTCCAAGAAGTTTCGCCTCTTGTTGGGGTTTGTGCATGAACAAATCGTATCTGACACCCGAGCCAATGGTCACTTTTTTTACCGCTGGATGTTGCCTTACTTTTCTATAGAGTTCGATAAGCGTTTGATGGTTGGTGTCGAGGTTGCTGCAAATGGATGGAAAGATACAGGAGGCCCGGCTGCATTTTTTACATCGCTGAGGATCGAACGGCTTCATCTGATACATATTGGCGCTTGGC
Source organism: Lentimicrobiaceae bacterium (assembly GCA_037446395.1). GTDB lineage: Bacteria > Bacteroidota > Bacteroidia > Bacteroidales > JAAYJT01 > JAAYJT01. The sequence goes on along the minus strand of JBBIIP010000012.1, from coordinate 2,623 downwards.
CCACCCAGATCGGTAATGTGTCCTTTGAAGCTAGGCATTGATGCCACAACCTCCACTTCGTTTAGAATTGATTTTAGGGAACGGCTGGAAATGAATTTACCCTGATGGGCTGCCAGGGTGCAAAAACTGCAGCCGCCAAAGCACCCGCGATGAATCGTGATGCTGTGCTTAATCATTTCATAGGCCGGAATAGGGCCTCTTTTCAAATATTTCGGGTGTGGCAGACGGGTATATTTCAGATCATACACGGAATCAAGATCCTTAGTCGAAGTTACTGAATTTTCGGGATTGACTACAAGCCACCCCTGTTGGTTGGATTGAAGAATACGCTTTTGTTCAATGCGGTTTATTTCGGTTTCCCATTGCCTGAAAGCATTGGAAAACAACTCTTTGTCAGCGGACAGGGAGTCGTGCGAAGGCAATTCAAGATCGCCATATGGCGAAGGGGCAAGTAATTCATTTCGGTTTTTTACAATAAAAACCGATTGGGGCAGATCTTGAATATCGTTGAACCGGCAGCCTTCTTCCAACTTAAGAAGCAGTTCGGTAATGGCTTTTTCTGCCATCCCATAAATGAGCAGGTCAGCTCCTGATTCGATGAGCAGGGAGGGTCTTACCCGGTTTTCCCAGTAGTCGTAATAGGTAATCCTTCTCATCGAAGCTTCCACCCCGCCTAACACAATTGGGATGTTGGGAAACAGCTGTTTCAAAATCCTGCAATAAACCACCGAGGCATTATCCGGCCTGAATCCGGACCTTCCACCAGGTGTATAGGCGTCGTCGGAGCGCAATCGTTTTGTGGCGGTATAGTGGTTCACCATCGAATCCATGTTGCCGGCTGTTACGCCAAAAAACAACCGGGGCTCACCCAATTTTTTGAAATCCCTCAAGTCGTCGCGCCAGTTGGGCTGGGGCAAAATGGCAACCCGATAACCACGAGATTCGATCACCCGCCCAATAATGGCGGCCCCGAAAGAGGGGTGGTCAACATAGGCATCGCCGCTTACAATAATAATATCCGGGCGATCCCAGCCCCGTTTTTCAATCTCTTCGCGGGTGATGGGCAACCAGATGTTTTTATTATTGATTTGTTCCGAGCTAAAATCCATTTTATTACCGTTGCGCATCTTAGTGTAATGGCGGATTTGGAATCATTGCCCTGTCAACCAAGCACAGTTATTTTTTAGAATTAGAACTTTTCACTTCTCCACACAACCCGCAGCTAGCTGCTCCACTTCTGTCTTTCGTCCTGATTGTCTGTCGGTTGTGCGGTTGGTTCAGGTGTTTTGTTGTAAGAAAGGGGCATATTAGGTGTTATTTTTGAAACCGTTGAGGCGGATTGGGTTTTGTTTTTGTTATTCATAGCACATGGTTTAAACCGTGTGCTATGAAATGATAACCGTATTTTATAAATGGTTTATCCATTTTCAATGATTTTTATTTCTTCTTCCGTCAAATCGTAAAGCTGGTAAACCAATTGGTCTATCTGATTTTCTAAATCTGCTGTATCTGCTGAATGGTCTTGAGCTTTTTTAGTCAATATTTGGTCTGCAAGAGTTTCAATTTTCTCCTGTGTTCTAGTGTCTGCAAGTTTAATAGGAAGATTTTCAACCGATGAAATTCTCACTTGTGGGAAAATGTCACCGCCTTGTGAATTTGTCTTGCGATAATAGAACTTGAATAAGGTCGAATTGAAAAGCCCTAAAACAAATTTGGTTTTAAATCTTTTGTCTGTTATGTGAGTGCTATGTAATGTATGCTCGTAATATCTTTTGTCATCGTCGTATGTTGCAATTATTTCTTTTGCAACAAATCTTGAAAGTATTTTTTCACGCTTAAATATTTTTTCATCTCGCATCCAAAGTCCAGACCTTTTGCCGTTCTTTCTTTTCACTTCTTCTTTCATCATTTCTTCGGGTTTGTAATTAACCCAAACATCTGTGTCAGTTAAAGCATATTTAAAAAGATGTTTTCCAAAATATAATTTGTGGCAATCTTTGTCTTTCTTTTTGTCAATATATAAGAGGTCTTTGATTGTGCCAGCTACGATACCATCTTTAACATCAGCGATTTCTTTTACCTTAAGAGTGTCAGCTTCAATCTTTGTAATAAGGTTATCAAATTTGGTGTTTATTTCTAAACGGAAAATAATCTCCTTATCGTTTAAGATGCTTGATACTTCTGTTTCTGATAAAGATTGTAATTCCTGCATTGTAATTTTAAATGCCTTGTATTTTGCTTTTGTTGCAGGATAATTTTCTACGATTACACTATCTACTTGTGCATCTTCAAATACTTTATCATCAATTTTTACAACGGTTACTCCGTGATTATCGCAAACTATTTTACGGGCAGTAACAAACTGTTTGTTGTTTAAAAACTTCCCAGGAATAATGTAAGTGAAAACACCTGTTGGCTGTTTTATTTGCATCGCTTTCTCAATGAATATAGAATACAAGTCAAATCTTCCAGTTGCTGTTTTATAAATGCTTTCGTAAAATCTACGATAATCCCAAGTAATATCTTCAATGCCGATATATGGCGGATTTCCAATCACCACATCAAAGCCCACAAAATCTCCATCATCATTCAGCACTTCGGGAAATTCAAAACGCCATTCAAA
>JBBIIP010000011.1:24822-83500 GCA_037446395.1 Lentimicrobiaceae bacterium | reverse complement strand
GATTGAAACACGACCAGTCTCCATAATAACCAAAGTGGCCATAGTCGCGCCCCGCGTGGGCGCGTGGATTGAATCGCGGCAAATTAACCACTTAACCACCGGATGAGCGTCGCGCCCCGCGTGGGCGCGTGGATTGAAACTGTTAATAAAAGGACATCAAAAAAGCCTCTTTTTGAGTCGCGCCCCGCGTGGGCGCGTGGATTGAAACGTTTTAGTTTGTGTGCCATCTTAGCCGTTGTGCCAGTCGCGCCCCGCGTGGGCGCGTGGATTGAAACTTGATGTTACGAGGAAGACACCCCAACCCAGCGTCGCGCCCCGCGTGGGCGCGTGGATTGAAACAATAAAAGAAGTAGAACAACCTGAACGAATGACAGTCGCGCCCCGCGTGGGCGCGTGGATTGAAACAGGATGAAGTTCCCCACCCCAAGCGGCGGGGAACTAACCCCATATAGATTAGTATTTACACCTTATAACCATTGTCTCTGTTTCCTTTGCGGGCATCTTGTCCAGCCCGCCCTATCACAGATATCTATTGTCTGCACCCGGAATATTTGCTGGCAATTCGGTCGGGTTCCTAAAAAACAGTCACTGCTCGGATATCATAAAGAAATTCAGGCAAATTTTCTGGGAAGATGAATTGAAATATGGCCAGATGATCACGTTTATGAATGTCTTAGGTGATTTTCTAACCTTCTTATGATTCCGCAAGAATTCGTAGGAATAAATTTTGCGGATTCGTTCCTCCAAATATTCTATCTCCCTTTGAGCATGGGCTCTCTAAGAGTAAGGTTTGGTTTAAATCCTGTTTAATGCAAGTATATGCGCCGGTTGCTCACAACGAAAATCTTCCTTATGACATCGATGTCATTTTGTGTTCAGGGTGGTTATGGCTGTTTATCAGGCTGTTTATGATGCCCGGGCCATATTCTACTCTTTTGCCTGAAAAAGCATATCAGAATTGAATCTTCCGGTGGTTTTATTCAACCGAATATTCGATATTCACAACAACCCGCACCTTTTTATAAATATCGTTTAAATTGCTGCCATAACCACCGTCGGCCTGACCGGCAATAAAATCGTCCCGGTCAACAATGGTGAACAAACCCTGGCTGGCTTTTTTCAATGGTCCCAGCGAAACCTTGCTTTCATTGGCAAATTCGAGGGCGGCCTGCCTGGCATTTTGGGTAGCTTCGAGCAGCATTGCGGGCTTTATATCGTTGAGCTTTGTAAAAAGATATTGCACGGTTGGTTGATAATTTTCGATGTTCGATATAACAACTCCGTCTTTTAACAGTTCATCGGTCATGGTTTTAACGGTTTGAATGGTGTCTACATTTTCGGAGCGCACCTGCATGACGTTTTCAATAATGTAGCGGAAGGTTCCGATGTCGGAATTTGCATACTCGCGGGCTATTTTATCCACCACTTTCAGGTCTTTCTGAAAAATTTCTTCTTGTTTGATTCCTTTTTTGAGAAGAAAATTTATAACTTTTTGTTTTTCAGCCTCCGTCCTTCGGCTACCTTCGGCAATATCGTTTGTTGTAACCCGGATCGTGATTGACCATACCGCAAGGTTGGCTTTTACCTCGCGCTCCGAAAATCCTTTCACCGAAATAAACCGGTCTTCTTTTTTAAACCGTTGAATTGCCCGCCCTATAAATATGCCGTTCAATCCCAGGCCGATTACGATGGCAATGGCAATGATTATCTTATTATAGTCTTTCATAACGCTGGGTTTGTTTTTTTTGAATTTGCCTGTTACAATGCAAAGTTAGTCTTTTCAGGGAAATGGCATCGCTGATCACCAGAACCTTAGAGTCGGGGTAGATTCAGCTGCCTTATTCGATTTTTGAAGTGGTGTTCTATGAATTTTGTTTGTACACAACAATAATTCTTTCAACATGATAAACAATGGCTTATCAGCCAGGTCAACCAATCAGGCGATCTGTTTCAAAGCAGTCCTGCTTGTCGGGTGAGCGATGACAATAAAAAGGGGGTTTTGATCAAACCACCTTTACCAGAAAATAGTTCTTCTTGCCACGTTGCACCAGCAAATAGCGGTTGGTGAGCAAATGTGCGGGGGTAATGTTCAAATCTTCGCCAACTTTTTGTTTGTTTATCAGCACTCCTCCGTCTTTGATCATGCGCCGTGCTTCGCCACGCGAAGGAAAAATTGAGGTTTTGTCTGCCAAAAATTCGATGATGGGGATGGTGTTTTGCAATTGTTTGCCGGATATTTCGCAGGTGGGCACCCCTTCGAACACCGAGAGCAATGTTTTTTCATCGAGTTTTTTCAGCATTTCGGTAGTGCCCTTGCCAAAAAGTATTTCCGATGCTTCGAGGGCTGCCAGGTAGTCTTTTTCGGAGTGCACACGGATAGTGAGGTCGCGCGCCAGTTCTTTCTGTAATATGCGTTCGTGGGGCGCTGCAGCATGACGGGCTATCATTTTGTCAATTTGTTCGCGCGAAAAGAGGGTGAAAATTTTGATGTATTTGGCAGCGTCCTCGTCGCTGGTGTTGAACCAAAACTGATAAAATTGGTAGGGTGAAGTCTTTTCAGGATCGAGCCAAATATTTCCGTTTTCGGTCTTTCCGAATTTTCCGCCATCAGCCTTAGTGATAAGCGGGCAAGTGAGTGCGAAAGCCTCGCCGCTGTCAATGCGGCGTATCAATTCGGTGCCAGTAGTAATATTTCCCCACTGGTCGCTGCCACCCATTTGCAGGCGGCAGTTTTTTGTACGGTATAAATGCAGAAAATCGTAGCCCTGCACAAGCTGATAGGTGAATTCGGTAAACGATAATCCGTTGGCGGCATCGCCTTCAACTCGTTTGCGCACAGAGTCTTTCGCCATCATATAGTTGATGGTGATGTGCTTGCCAATGTCGCGGATGAAACCAAGAAAAGTATAATCCTTCATCCAGTCATAATTGTTCACCATTTCGGCGCAATTGGCAATTGCCGGATTGAAGTCAAGAAATTTTATCAGTTGTTGTTTGATGCATTCCTGGTTGTGGCGAAGCAATTCTTCGTTGAGCAGGTTTCGTTCCTGCGATTTGCCCGAAGGGTCGCCAATCATACCGGTGGCGCCACCTATCAGAGCCAGGGGCTTGTGTCCGCAGCGCTGAAAATGCTTCAGCATCATCACCCCCACCAAATGGCCAATGTGCAATGAGTCGGCAGTGGGATCTATTCCCACGTAGGCAGTGCCCATTCCCTGAGTCAGGTGTTCTTCGGTGCCGGGCATCATGTCATGGATCATTCCACGCCACCTCAGTTCTTCAACGAAATTCATATATCCAAATTTTTGCAAAGATAAACGAATGATTTCAACGCAAACCACCATCATAAATCAACTCTGTTATCTTTGCAGCTTAAACACGAAATTATGATACTTCTGACCGGTGCAACGGGCCTGGTTGGCTCGCATGTGTTGTATGACCTTACATCCGACCAGCAACATGTTAGGGTTTTAAAAAGAAAAACTTCTTCCACTTCGATACTAAAGAATCTATTTGCCATTTATAGTAACAATCCGGAAGAATTGTTAGGTCGCATTGAATGGGTTGATGGGGATGTGCAGGACTATTTTTCGGTTGAAGAAGCGATGCAGGGAATAGACCAAGTGTATCATTGTGCCGCCATGGTTTCGTTTGATCCAAAAGATCAACCACTGATGATGAAAATCAACGTGGGGGGCAGCGCGAATGTTGTGAACGCCTGTTTGGCCAGCCAGGTAAAAAAATTATGTTTCGTAAGTTCAGTGGCCGCACTTGGCCGCTCCGGGCAGGATGTAATGGTGGATGAAACCTGCGATTGGATTGACTCGAAAGAAAACTCCGAATATGCCAAAAGCAAGTATGCTGCCGAGCGAGAGGTGTGGCGGGGCATTGCCGAAGGACTGGATGCAGTGATTGTTAATCCAAGTATCATCATCGGCCCGGGCGACCCGGGAAAAAGCTCAGTTCGGTTGCTAAAAATGGCCAGCAAAGGCAACCCATTTTATACCGAAGGGATCAATTCGTTTGTGGATGTGCGGGATGTGAGCCGTGCCATGATTGAACTGATGCAAAGCAATCTGGTAAATGAACGATTTGTGCTTGCCGGAGGCAATTATTCCTATCGCCATCTTTTTAACCTGATGGCCGATGGTTTTGGCCTGAAAAGGCCTTCTATACATGTGAAACCCTGGATTTTTGAAATACTTTGGCGTGCTGAAAAACTGCGTTCCCAGATGACGGGTTCATCGGCATTAATAAGCCGTGAAACAGCAGGAACCTCAAGCAGAAGATACTATTACAGCAGCGAAAAAATTCAAAAAGCACTCAATTTTGAATTCACTCCCATCGAAAGAAGCATCATCGACAACTGCAAGTATTTTGCTGCGTTGCAGAACCTTAGGAAATAAATAAGATGCTAATGCCTTGAGGGTTAATCGTTCAATGCCTTTTTGTAGTGATCGTAGCGGCTAAGAATTTCGTTTACAAATTTATACGGTTCTTCGCCCCTGCAATAGCCATAACGGACAACGCTATCGCTATAATATGCCGCTTTTGATTTGTTGCGAAGATAATAGTCAACATTTCCTGACCATACATTAGGGTTTTTGTTGTTTTTGGCGGCCAGCCTTCGGGCATCATACACGTGGGCTAACCCGACATTATAGGCGGCAAGAACAAATTTTTGCCGCTCAGTTGGATCGGAAATTTCTTTTTTCAGCTCATGATCTATCCATCTGATAAACTTTACTCCGGCAGCAATTTGTTCTTTTGGGGCGGAAGTACTGTCCACACCATAGATTGAGGCTGTTTGGGGCATCATTTGCATGATTCCAAATGCACCGGCACGCGAAACCACGTCATTGCGAAAATTCGATTCCTGATAAATAAGGGCTGCTAACAACCGCCAGTCCCAGTTTACATAAGCGCTGTACCTTTTAATCATATCGTCATAGGCCGATAAGTTATTGCCTTTGTGAGCAAAGTAGTCGCGCTGCCCCGGATGTATGCCCCTGGGATTATTTATATAGCGGTCAGATAATAGGCGGGCGTGGGTGGTCTTTTCAAATTCAGTCCACCAATGATTCAGTTTCGACAGCAAGGTTTCGTTGCCTTTGCCAACTGCCCAGCCCACGTCTTGCGCAAGGCTTACCTGGGTTTGAACATCAAGCTCCGGGTAATACTTCTGACCAATTTTCGAGAGGGTTTCATCGCAGATCGTAAAATCAATTTCTCCCTTGGCAACCATTTGTAACAAGTCTTCGGGATTTTTGCCTGGTAATTTCAAAATCCTGATGTTTCCGCCAATTTCCTGCTGCAAATGAAGCAACCGATAATAATGGGAGGAATTACTCCCGACGTGTACGGTTTTTTCTTTGAGTTCAACTGAATTCCGGATAAGGTGTTTTTCAACATCATCCATCGTTTTCATTTTTCGCCAGTTTTCGGGTTTGCGCTGCACCAGAACCTGCCGCGTTTGGCTTATGGGTAAAGAAAAATCGACAATTTTACTTCGTTCGCGTGTAATCATCAGGTTCATTGCCACAACATCATAAACGCCTTCGTTGAGTCTTTCTATTGCATTATCCGGATCCGATTCGATGTGTATTTCGAGAGTAACGCCCAGGCTTGCAGCAAATTCTTTCAGGAGCTCGTATTGATATCCCATGGGTTCGCCACGATATAGGAAATAACTTGAAACACCTAAGGGGGTTGCAGCAATGAGTTTACCCCGTTCAATGATGATGTCTAATCTTGAATTGCCTGAAAAAGTTTGAGCGTGCTGATTGTGATGGGTTGCGTTGCTACAGGACAAAAGAATTCCAAATGTAAGGAATATGCCAAAGATTAATGTCCTGTTTAACTTCCATTTAAAAATCATTCTTTCTTTTTTTGTTCAACGTAGATTGCCTGAAATATCAAATTTCGTACCACAGGTTTAATTTGATGGCAATCTTTAATTAATCTTATAAACGAAATTCGGTTCTTTTTGTTGCATTAGAGAGGTTTTTGTATAAAAACACAATAAATATGTGTGTGTTTTGCAAGTTCTTTGTTCGAGAATTTGTCTGAATTTGTGGTATTGATCAGGATTGTTTACGCCACAATTGTGTTTACACCCTACTAAAACATTTGGGGCTTACGGTGGTTGCATGCAGCCGCCGTAAGCCCCAAAAACACACATTGCCCTAACGGTTATTTCCGCAAGGCATTCTCCTTTTTCCAGTAAACCGTTTTTCCTAAACCCATCCAGGCACTTCCAATATAGCCCCGGACTTTCAGATTGCCTTCGCCTTCGAACTTGAGGTAACTTTTGTAAGTTTTTCCTGTTTTGGGGCTATAAATCAAGCCTCCGCTCCATTCTTGATTTGAGGCATCATAGGTAAAGTCTTTAAGGATCTGAAGGCCCATGATCTTGCGGGTGTGCATCTTGGGATCCGGGTTTTTGTCGTCAACCTTTTCTTTACCATTATCATCAAGAGGTTCTTTCAGCCAAACGATCTCGCCATAATACTTCCCGTTGGTGGCTTTAAAAATTCTCACCTGGGAATTCGGGTTGCCTTCATCGTCAACTGCAAGATAGTGGCCAACCAAGCGGTCGGCCTGTGCTTTCAGCTCGCTCGAAAACGAAACAAGCATGACAAGCAGGATCATTGTGATTGCTTTTTTCATATTTTGTGGGTTTAATGTGGGCACGAAGATAAAAAAATTTTTTAGGGGGACTTCAAAATATAAAAATGTACTGCTTAACATTTTCAGCAGTGGGGTTATTTTTCCCCAGAATAGGGTTTATACGAATAAAAAATAGCCTCCATCTGGCGCACCAAATCACGTTTTTGGTCTTTCGGAGCATAGACATACCCATCCAGGGTCAGGATTTTGGTTTTGTTTTGGTCAACAAATGTGTAGCTGATAAATGGCCCACCCATGAAGTCGTTTTTAACTTCCCAGAGCCCACGGGTTTCAACTGCAAATTGGCCGTTGAAATCAATTTTTTTGATTTCGGGGAGAATATAATTCCGCGATACGGTCATAAACGTACCATTGAAGGTTCCGGGTACATGAATTTCGGTCATGATGTCGCGCATGGCAATTATGTATCCAAGGCTGAAAGAAGAGGTATCGGTATAGTTATAGTTATAAATGAGTATTCCCTGGCTGAAATCGAGTGTTTCGCGCCTAAGCCACATGAAGTCGCCTGTTTTTTTTGCCACATAATAGCCCTGAGGTACAACAAGCGAAATATTGAAAGTCTCGACCAATTGCCTGAGTATTGAAACATCGGTAACCCCGGCATAGGCCTTTTGAATACGTTCGCGTTCCATCTGGTCGAACATGCTGATAAATGCTTGCTTGTTTTCGTTGAAGAGCCTAAGTGCTGCTGAATCGTAAGCAGCGTTTATTTTAATGATTCGTTGTGGTTTGGCCCACAAATCGCGCTTGGTTTCTATAAATGGTTTATTATACTCCGGTTTTATACTAACAATAAAAAGGTTGCGATGAGATTGGAAGATGGTCGAAAAATCAGATTCTGCAATATTTGGCAACGAATACATGGGCTCGGGTTGGGGAAGGCCATAAATTTCCTGCCCAAAAACACTTCGAATTACTTCTCCGACTGGCCCGTTCCATGTGTTTTTTTCTGCAACAACAAGGATTTCTGAAGATTTCCCACTTGAATTCGGAATCACTCTTTCGTTTGATACACAACTCTTTAGAACAATAATGAAAAGCAAAGTGCTGATGACAAATAGACTTCGGTTGTCGCGCATTTTATTAAATTATTAAGTAAGAAGCATGTCGAACTTATCCGCTCAGGCCAACTTTCAGCTTTTGTCCGGGTTGAAGCTGGCTGTTGTTTCCAAGGTTGTTCCATTGTCTAATCTGCTCAACTGTGATTCCCTTGTGTTTGTTGGCAATTTCCCAAAGGCTATCGCCCTTTTGCACTGTATAATAGATGAATTTCTGGTTTGGGCTGGTCTTGGCTGCTTGTGTCGGTGTGGTGGCAGTAGTGGATTTGGCCTGGCCTGAAACAATCAACCGCTGATTTACTTTTATCACATCTGTTTTAAGGTTATTCCAGCTGCGTAGGTCGTTGATGTGGCATTTATATTTTGAGGCAATTGATGCCAATGACTCTCCACTGCGAACAGTATGATATGAATTAGCTGGTTGAGAGCCCGACGACAATGCTTGTGCAGGGGGATTATAGCCTGGCCCTGGAAGGATGATTAATCGCTGTCCGATTCGCAAATTGTTGCTTCGTAGATTATTCCAACGTTTCAGGTCGTTCACGGAGCATTTATACCTGTTGGCAATAGCCCCCAGGGTTTCGCCACTGCGTACACGATGGTATTGCTGCTCTTTGATTTCTTTCATTTGAGAGAGCAATTGCTCGCGTTCAAGACCTTTTTGTGTTTTATAGGTATATAGATCTCGCTCGCTTTCGATAAACGAAGAAACATATTTTTCGGGAAGGCGGATATAATATATTTTTTCGGGAGTTGAGGGAATAATGCCATGCCGGAATGCCGGGTTCAGAAATCGTAGTTCTTCGGAGGGGATATTTAATTTTTCTGAAATCTGTTCAAACGATAGAACGTCCTTCACCGCAACAGTGTCCAGTTCGTGGTGAAGAAAGGCAGGTTTAATAGCAAACAGGTTGTGTTCTTCGGGATAATTCATTACATAAGTAACAGCGATGAAGGCAGGCACATATCCACGTGTTTCGCGCGGAAGATATGGGCTGATTTCCCAAAAATTTCTTTTTCCCCCTGAGCGCCTGATGGCTCTGTTTACATTGCCGGGGCCACTGTTGTATGCTGCCAGGGCAAGCTGCCAGTCGTTGTAAAGGTTGAAGAGGTCGCGCAGATGCTCGGCAGCAGCTATTGTTGATAGATATGGGTCGCTGCGCTCATCAACAAGGGAGGAAACCTTTAGGTTATACATCTTTCCTGTGCCATACATAAACTGCCAAAGGCCGGTTGCGCCCGCTCTTGACCGTGCAGTAGGAATTAGAGCCGACTCAACTACCGCCAGGTATTTAAGCTCCAAGGGAAGCCCAAGACGGTCGAGGTGCTCTTCGAACATCGGAAAATATAACTCGGCCAATCCGAGCATTCTACTGGTTAGATTACGCCTTCTTGTTGCATAAAGCTCTATAAACTCTTTTACCTGCCAATTATAGGTCAATTCTATCGGGGTTTGAATATTGAGCCTGCTTATTCGCTCAAATATTACTGAGTCGGGGTAGGCAGGCACGTAATCGGGCGCAAAACCATATTTATTGGTATAACTGGCACGATAGTCAAATCCATTTCCGCCAAACAACGAAGAACGATAGAGGCTGTCGAGCATATCGCTTATGGGGCCGGTTTGAATAAAATAACGCTGGTTTGTGGTATCGTCAGATTGCAACGAATCAACGGGATAAAGCTCTTCGATATAGAGGAGGCTATCGTCAACCGGAACGACCTCCTGAGCATAAGTTGCCAGCGAAAGCCAAAGTAGTAGAACAGGAAGGATTTTTTTCATAAATTAAACAGGCCGGCTTTTCAGTCTTTCATTGTACCAATTTATTAAACGCTTTCATTTGTGGGCACCTTACGAGGCAAAAATAATTCTTTTTATGATGATTTGCTTTTATTCAGTCGAAACAATTTACAACTCCCTGATAATTATTCAGTTGTAATTATTGCCAAAAAATGGCCATCACTTACGGCTTTTGAATGCTTAATTTGGCTTGCACTCGGAAGGGCTGGAGAAGTTAGTTTTTATTTTGCTCTTGCTTTTCGTCTTCGCCGCTCATGCCTTCTTTGAAGCTCCTGATGCCTTTTCCCAATCCTTTCATAAGTTCAGGAATCTTTTTCCCGCCAAACAACAAAAGCACAATGGCCACAATCAAAAGAATCTGCCATATGCCCAGAATACCTAAAGTAATCAATCCGTTCATTGAAATTTTTATTTAAATCGTTTTACAAATTTATTCATTTTCTGCAATGCTGGCCTATTTTGATTATTATCTCCTGAATCTTAAGGGGCCATCACTGGTTTTGCTCTGCAACAAAAGTATTTTTGATCAGCCATTGTTCCGGATCGAGTAATTCTTTTGCTCTCCAAATTTCAAAATGCAGGCGTGTTTGCCCCTGTTCGTCATCCGTGTGTACAATGCCCAGATCCTGCCTGGTTTTCACATCGTCTCCTTTGCTCACAAAAACCTGGTCGAGGTTGGAATAAACTGTGATGAATGCTCCGTGCTTGAGAATAACTACATTATTGAGGCTTGGAATGGTAAGCACATTGCTGACTTTTCCGTCAAATACCGATCTTGCAATTGCCCCCTTATGGGTGGCTATGTCTATGCCGTTGTTTTGGGTCTTAATGCCTTTAAGAACAGGATGAGGGTGTTCTCCGAAGGAGGTAATTATTATTCCCCGCATCGATGGCCATGGGAGTTTTCCTTTGTTTTCTGAAAAATCATCAGACAGGGCAACTTCAGCAGGAGTGAGCGAATAACCTAAGCTAGCAGCTTCGTCGTTTGGTCTGGCGGAACCTGGTTTCTTGAGCATCTCAGCCGCAATGATGTCTTCGATGGCTTTTTGCAGCCTTCTAACTGCTCGTTCGTTTTCGCGAAGGGTTTTTAACAAGTCTTTCTCTTTTTGCAAAAGGTTTTTCACTGTTTGACTATGCAGGATTTGCTCTGTTGCCAGTTTACGGTTTTCGTTGTCGTAACTTATCTTTAATTTGAGTTTTTCTGCTTTTTGTGCCTCAAGCTGGGCAATTTTTTGATTTAATCCAAGCTGGACGTCCATAATTCTTTCGGCTTGCATTCTTCGATAGGTGCCATACTGATGAAAGTATTTCATTCGGTTGTATGCCTGATTGAAATTATCAGCAGCAAAAATGAACATCAGCCTGTCGAAGGCTTTGCGATGCTTGAAGGCTGCCTGAATCATTCGGGCATATTCTTTTTTCATGTCCACCAATCTTTTCTCAAGGTTCTTGATTGTATCGGTGCTGTGAGCCAATACTGTATCAATTGCCTTCACTTCATTGTTCACTGTTTCGATTAGTTCAAGACGTTGATTTATCTGTTTGTTTAGCAACAAGAGCTGGTTGAGCGATGCTTGCCTGTTTTGTTGGGTCTCTGATATTAATTGGGTGGTATATTGAATCTCTTTCTCAATTCTGTTTTTATCTGTCAGCAGGTGCTCTTTTTCATTTTGGGCAGCCGATGGAATCACAAAGAGCACAGCGAAAAGGACCCAGGCAGAAATCCCTATCTTAGTTGATGTCCGATTTCTTGATGAGTTGGTTTCAGAAGTCATCTGCCAGATTGTATTTTGGCGGAACGCTAAACGGGAAGCTTGAAACAGGTTGTGTGTCAATGCGGGAGAAATTAAGTTTGATCCTGGTTTTCTTGCCGTCATTTTTAATCAAATACGTTTGTGTTCCGGCAAATTGTTGTTCGCCAACTTTTTCAAAATTCCGGTAGATAACCTCTATTTGTGGGCCCTGATCGGTTTTGTCTTTGACCAGCACTTTGGTTATGCGATACTGCACAGGGTCAATCCAGATGTTTTGAGTAGGTAGCCCACTGGTTTCGTTATTCAATTTTGTTTGTTTTTTCAGCCGTCGGTTGGTTACCCGTAAAACATATTCCCCTTTTTCTACAGATGCTTCAAATTGTGTGTCATCGTATAGGGCAACATCATTGCCCAGAAGAAATGCTTCAGCAAGGCCAAAGTTCACGGCAGGGTGAAGCATATTGGTAAACCTGGCGATTGGAGCAAGAATATAGGATGCGTTGAAGCGGTTTATCCATTTAAGCGAATCGGTGGTAAGTACCAATCGGCCCATTTCAATACCAAGGGTAGGTGAAATTGTGACCCAGATCAGGCTGTCAGTTTTGCTCCGAACCTGCCCGTTAAATTCTATGGTTTTTCTGCCTTGTTTAATTTCGGCAACAAACCGCGCATTGAAATATTCACTTCTAAATTGGTTTTCTTTCATTTTAGAAACAAGAAAGTCTGCTCCGGCTTCAGGAATCTTCTTTTTGCTCAGCCCTTGCTGTACGGCGCAAGATGAAAGGGTTATCATCACAACGATCAAGCCGACAATTCTGGGTTGCCAATTAAAAATTTTCATGTGATGATTCTGGCTTTTCATTCCTGGATAATCATTCGTATAATACTCCATCTTTTATTTTCTTTTCCAGAAAATCGCTGCCTTCACCAGTTGTTTTTGCCTTTTTCCAATATTCCAGTGCTTCGTAGGTGCGTCCAAGTTTATATAAAGCATCCCCATAGTGTTCGAGCACAACTGCATTGTCTGTCCCTGATTGCTCGAGTGCTTTTTTAAGCCATTCCAAGGCCCCTGCGTAATTTCCTTTCTGATACAACACCCAGGCATAGGTGTCGAGGTAGTGCTTGTTGTTTGGCGATAGCTCGTTTGCTCGCCGGGCCATCAATTCAGCTTCATCAAGCTTTATTTTCCGCAGCGAAAGAAAATAACTGTAATTGTTTAGAACATAGGGGTTATCTGGCTTAAGCTTAAGAGATTTTTCGTAGGATTGGTCAGAGAGGTTGTAGTTTTTTAACTGATTATAGGTATCCCCCAAATACATATAAAATTCAGAAGTTAGCTCGAGGTCGTCAACGACCAGGTCTTTACCGGTGGTGAATTTTTTGGCCGCTTCCTCATAACGTTTGGTTTGATATGCGCCGATGCCAGCCAGCAAATAGGGTAATGGTTGGAGCGGAAACAGTTCAATGGCCTTTTGGCTATCTGTTTCAAGGCTTGCCATATCATCCAGCATGATGTCGAGGCGGAGCAAGGTTTCCCAGATTATATACCGGCTGGAATCAAGGTCAATTGCTTTTCGGAACAATTGCCTGGCCTCTTCATACTTCTCGTCTTTGATTAAAAAATCAGCGTACAAATTATGGGCATTAGGATCGTCGGGATGGGTTTCGACCAGCACCCTGGCAAGTTCCATTGCTTCAGTTTTATTTTTTGTATAGATTTCATCCATCCCATAAAATGAAATCAATACCTGAATTTTGGTATCGGCATCCAGGTTGGGGTTTGCGAAGCCTTTCTTCAATTCAATTGCAGCTTGATTTTGGTTTCCAATGGTTTTATAATATTCAGCCAATGAAATTCGTATATATGGGTTTGTTGGATCTAAAACCAATACCTTGTTATAGTTTTGAAGTGCCTTTTCATAACTTTTGTTTGAGAGATGCAATTCGGCCAGCATCGAATAGTATCGGGGCTCATTTGGAAATGAAGCAGAAAGTTTTTCCGTCTCAGCAATGGCATCCTTGAAATTTCCGGAAAGCAGATATAGCTTTTGTTTTTGAACGGATATTTCTTCGATTGTTCCGGTTTGTTTTTCGATTTCATTAAGCACTCCAATGGCGCTCATATACTGTTTCAGCCGCGTGTACAAATCTGCGAGCTCGTAGCTATATTCAAGGCTTCCGGGGTTTTGGGCAAGGAGTTCCCGATAGATATTTGCAGCCAATGCATATTGGCCCATGGTTCTATACAGGGTAGCGAGGTGGGAAAGATACCATTTGTTCGAAGAATCGAGTTCGGCAGCTTTTTTAGCCATTTTTATTGCTTCGGGCATATTGAATTTTGCCTGGAGTATTCGCGAAATCTCATAATAGGAAGGGGCGTGACCAGGATTCTTCTCAATACACTGCTGGTAGAGTTGCATGGCTTTATTCAAATTTCCAAGCACCCGTTCTTTGTTGGCATCAATAAAAAGCGATGTCACATTGCTTTTTTCGTAGTCTTTGTCGGTATACTCCTGTCTTGGCGATGCTTTTTGAACAACTGCAGAGCCTGTTGGCTTACACTGCTGAAATACAACAAGTTGGGAAACAAGAATTACTATATAAAATATTTTTTTCATTACATCCTGTTCAATACATCAATTTAATTTTGGTTATCCTTTTTGGTGGGTCTATCGTTCCTTCAACCTGTCTGCTTGAGAGGCATTTCAATAAGACCCCGTATGCCCAAACCCGCCTCCTCCCCTGTCGGTCTGCATGAGTTCATTTACCTCAATCCATTGGGCTTTTTCGCAGCGAGAAATGATCATTTGGGCTATTCGCTCTCCATCAACAATTTCGACTGGTTGATTCGATAGGTTAATGACAATGACTTTAATTTCACCCCGGTAGTCGCTGTCAATTGTACCCGGGGAGTTGAGTATTGTGATTCCCTTTTTAAAGGCCAGCCCACTGCGGGGGCGTACCTGGGCTTCGGTGCCTACAGGCAATTCAATAAATAATCCTGTCGGAACTAAGGCTCTTTCGAGCGGATTTAGGATAATGGGGCTTTCGACAAATGCACGAAGATCAACTCCGGCTGAATATATTGTTTCATAAGCAGGAAGAGGATGGTGCGAGCGATTAACAATCTTAATTTCCATTTAGTTCAGATTTTGCGCAAAATTACGCATTTCGTTTGTTGGCAAAAACGCTAGAGCTATCCTTTGGCCCTCCAGGCTCTGATTGGCCGCTCTATCCAAAGTACGACAACCATATAAATACTTAATAATAACGTATTTGTTATCAGTTTTATTAGCTGTGAGCCCACATCAATCATGGTGCCAAAGAAAAACATCAACAAAGCAAGCAAAATATATCCGCTTATTTTTAAGACATCATAAGGAACAGGGTAATACTTTCTACCTATAAAATAAGAGAGAATCATCATGCTTGCATAGCAGGCCAGGGTTGCCCAGGCGGCGCCCATATAGCCCATTAGGGGTATAAGGATAAAGTTTAGTATCAGGGTAACTACCATGCCGAAAACTGCAATCAGTGCGCCATAAAGTGTTTGGCCTGAAATTTTGAACCATACTGATAGGTTATAAAACACCCCAAGAAATAAATTTGCTATCAGCAGTATAGGTATCACCGGCGCCCCCGATCTGTAATCCGGGCCAACGAGCAGGATAACCTGGTCAATGAACAGCATGATGCCTAAAAAAATGAAGCAGCAGATGGCTACAAAATAGTTCATAACAATTGCATATAGGTGGGTGGCGTCTTTGTTTTTCATTTGACCAAAGAAAAACGGCTCGGCAGCATACTTATAGGTCTGGATAAAGAGGGTCATCAAAATCGAAACCTTATAGCACGCGCCATATATCCCGAGCTGTGCCATCGGATCTGAATCGGGTGGCAATAAATGCTTTAGAATTACCCTGTCGAAGGTTTCGTTAACAATTCCGGCAAATCCTAAGATGAGCAGTGGCCATGCATAGTTGAACATTTGTTTCCAAAGGATTTTATCAAAATGCAACCTGATTCCTTTCAATTCGAACAGGAGTATGAAAAGCGTTAAGGCACTCGCAAGTAGGTTGCTGATAAAAATATACCCAATTCCGATTTCGGGTCTAAACACCAGGTTGATCAAAATGTTTTCGCCATAATTCTTTAACCACCAAGGGCATAAAATGATGAAAAACAAATTCAGTCCGATGTTTATGCAGATGTTTATGCTCTTTATCAAGGCAAACTTCGCTGCTTTGTTTTGTTTGCGCAGGTTGGCAAACGGAATTGCGCATACTGCATCGAATGCAAGAATCATGGCAAACCAAACTATATATTCTTGATTGTTACCATAGCCCATCGCAGAGGCGATTGGTGTAGACGCGAAGACAATCAAGGCCAGAAAAACGACACTACTTATTAAAACCGAAAGAAAGGCAGTGCTAAAAACTGTTTTCCCATCTGCTTCGGTTTTTGAAAAACGGAAAAATGCCGTTTCCATACCATATAGCAATAACACATAAAGAAATGCAACATATGCATATAATTCGGTTACAACACCATACTGCTCTGTGGCAAAAACTCTTGTATATAAAGGAATTAATAAATAATTGAGCACCCTTCCGAGGATGGTGGGCAAACCATAAATGGTTGTTTGTCCGGCAAGTTGTTTAATGGTGTTCAATCTTTGCTCACTTGCTGAATTCTGTCAAAGGTATGGAATTTTTAATACCCGTTTACGGGTTACTCCTGCTTCGCTTTTATTACTGTTCTTTTCAGGCAACCGGCAAATAGATATGAAATGCCGTACCATTTCCCTTTTCAGAATCGTAGGAGATAGAGCCTCCAATACTTGTAATGATGTTTTTAACTATGGCAAGACCTAGGCCCATGCCACTGCTCTTAGTAGTGAAATAGGGTGAAAAGATTTTTTCCTGTAATTCAGGGCTGATGCCCCCACCGTTATCACTCAAAACGATGTAAACCATTTGGTTTTTCTTTGTAAATACTATTTTTATTTGCCCATTCGGGTTGTTTCCAATAGCCTGTACAGAGTTTTTAATCAAGTTATTAAACACCCTGAGCATTTGTTTTGGATCGGCAACCACATTAAAATAATTATATTCAAGCGCAGGCTTGATCTCAATATTGATGTTATCAAGGTCGCTATAAAGATCCGAAACATCTCGGGCAATTTTCATTAAATCAACCTTTTCGCTGGCGCCTTGCGGCAATGCAGCAAAATCAGAAAAGGCTGATGCTATTTCTGACAATGCATCAATTTGCTGTGTAAGCGTATTTGTAAACCGCTGCAGTCGTTTGTCCCAGTCTGGTGCTCCTTCGTTCCAGGCTTTTTGCAGGTGTTGAATATTTAATTTCATCGGTGTCAACGGATTCTTAATCTCGTGTGCTACTTGTTTGGCCATTTCGCGCCAGGCATTTTCGCGCTCTGATAAGGCCAATAGCTCTGCACTTTGGGCGAGTTCTTCGGTCATGCGGTTATACTCTCCAATGAGTTGTCCGATTTCGTCTTTGCTCCTCCAGGGTATTTTCTGATTTGTATTACCTATCTTTATTTTTCGTAATTGCATCTTCATCAACGATAACGGATGCAAAACGTAATTCGAAAGAACCAAGGCAAGTAGTAGCCCTAACGCTACCAGGACTATATAAATGTTTGTGAAAGCGATGAGAAACATCGAAATTTCCTGCCGAAGTTCTCCTTGTCTTGCAAAGTAGGGCAAATTCAGATACCCCATGAGTTCGTTCATGTTATTGCGCAAGGGCAGATAAGCTGAAAGATATGCATAGTTGCCAATGTTTTCGTTGTGAATAAATGATAATTTTTTCTCAACGGATAATTGCTTAAATGCTTCAGGATTAATGTATTTAGAGATAAGGCGCTCAGAAAATATTTGCGACCGGCTGGTGGCAATCAGATAACCGGAGGTATCATAGAGATTGATGTCACTAAAAAATATCATCGAAAATTTGCTGAGCAAACTTTGTATATATTCATTCGTTTCATCGTCAAACTGCGCTCGGTTGGAGAGTATTTGCTCTATTTCCAGCAGCACAGAATGACTTTTCTCGCTCAGAATACTGCGGTTTTTTTCGTAATTGAGTTGTCTTAGATAAATTAGCGTGCTGAAGCCAATAACAATGAAGGATAGAAAGATCAGAACAAACATTGAATACTGTATGCGGTTTCTGAAACTTAATACCTGCCCTGAAAACAGCAGGGTTGGACGAACAATGACTGAAAACAATATTGTAAATAGCCCCAGAAATATGAATACATAAGAAAAAGGGGCAATCAGGGCAAAAAAGGTTTCTTCGGGATAACTTACTATAATGTCCCAGTTTTCGTTGGCGCGATAGAGCAGATGTGAATATTCGCCGCGGTTAAAAAAAGTGAAATCGCCCTGGCCTTTGTCAAACTTCAGGCTACTTTGTTCATAGGGATACTTTCCAACGCTTTTATTTAATTTTCCGTTAAGATATATTGCATAGGAATATCCTGACATTTCAGGAAGTCTTTTTGACTTGTTGTCAATCAATAATTCCGGATAGCCCAGGCCTTTAGGGGCAGATTTTGAATTAACCTCTAAATATAATGTCGTTGGTGATTTGGAGTGCTTTTCTTCTGAAATCGTCTTCAGTTGCGCAATGTAGCTAACCTCTCCCGTACCGGGAAACATATAATACAGTCCTTGTATTGAAGTAGGCTCTGAAAAAGTTTCAATGTGTTTTTCAAAATAGTCGCTGCAGCCAACCACATAATTGGATGGGCTTATCTGAAGCTGTTTTCCTTTGTAGCAAATGGTAACCAGGAGATCATACTTCTGCCAGAATTTATCGAAGTATTGTTCTGTAATCCACCGAATGGCTTCTTTTTCGGAATTTGGATCAATTTCGATTTTTTCGAGAAGCGTTCTTAAAACGTTGTCTTTCTTAATTTTATCAAACATTTCCTGAAGCCGAAATTCGGCAACTTTATCTCTTTCTCCGGCAAGCTCAATGGCTAAGAGCGTTCTCTCCTGTTTTTCTTTTTCAATTTTATAGGTACGCAGTGTGTATGTGGAAATGAAAGAGAAAATCGCGATGAAAGAAATGATTTGAACAAAGGTGAACTCTTTTCCCACACGGTACTGAATTGCCCAAAAAATAAAAATATATCCTGTTACGATTACCAGATATACGGGCTGGAATTGTTTGAGAACAAGTTCGGCGATCATGAAGGTCAGCGCGGCAATGATCGTAAGGCCCATAAATTTTCGGGCGGCCGGGCACAAAGAAAGTGCGATACTGATAAGCTTTGCCGAAATAAGAAAAAAGGCCAGCAGCAGAGTTGTTATCGCAATACCGCCAAGAAAACTCTCTGTTGTCAGGCTAAAAATATTATTCAGATCATAGGAGATGATCGAATTAAAAATAATGCTTCTGAACAATAACAGAAAAATCCGAAAGAAGATGTAAACATGCAGAAGTAGCGTGAATCCCACAATTACCTTCCCTTTATTGCTTGCTGACCGTCCATCAAATAAAACCCTTGATTTAAAGAAATACCACGCGAGCGCAAGCAAGATCGCGGAATTCACAACCAGATCGCCCAGCGAAGGGATAAATTCGTTTATTGCAAGCCATGCAGGGCTAAAAAGCTTCGATTCGTACAAAACCTGCGGTATTCTGAAATACATAAGTACTGCCCTGAGAATGATAACATCGAAAACGAATGCCAGGAAAAGTAGATTCTTATACTTTATTTTTGTTACTAAATTGCGATAAATGATGTGTAACCCTTTGATAATAAATAATATGGCTGAAAGATAAAGCAAGAACAGGATATATGAAACTTCTTTGCTCTTACCCGGACTATCAGAAAACTTCAGCGCAAACGCTAGTTTCAGGTTTTGATCTAAAACATCATATCCTGTTGATTGCCAGTGTATTTGGGTTTCGTCTGGCAAACGAAAGTACGGGTTAAACTCACTAACAAGGTACTCGTTTTCATAGGGGTAAAAACTCTTTACCAGAAACAAAGCAATGTATGTATCGTGCTCGTTTTGAAGCAGTTCCGACATATATAATCCATTCGAAAGCCTTACAAAGCCATTTTTCAGTATGGCTGTGTCGGAGATTGCCGGAGCCTCAAGGGCCTGGTTTGACCAAAAGCGTAGTCTATCCTTGTAATACGCGAAAAGAAAAATTTCTTGCCCCTGTTGGCTTTTAGCATTATATCTATTTATATTAAAGAGGTCTTCGGAAGGATAAGCGCTAATCGTAGTTAGTTCTTTCTTAAGAATTAGGCGCTGTTTATTCAATTTCGTTTCAAACCTTTTGAATGCGGTTTTCGGGCTGGCTATATATTGGTCCACGGAGCCTGCCAGGATTGCAAGAATGACCAATATGGCAACCAGAAAGAATGATTTTACACCTTTTTTCTCTTTCAAGAATGTCTTCATGAGTATGAATTATTTATACCCTGATCATCAGCACCTTAAACCTCAACTATTTTTAGGCATTTTCAGCATCCTTTTTCTGGTAAACCATGTCCTATGTCCACTTTTGACAATCGTGCGAATAAAGGCTTCTAATGCGTTCAGGTTTTTGAAAAAAGATAGATCTGGCTCGAAAAGCCGATATTTTGTTCTTTGGCCTCTTTGTTCGATCTGCATCCAATTGCCATTGCCTTCAGATAATTCTTATTCCCATTTCTATATTTTTCGCTAAGCAAACTTACATAATATGCATCGAGCTTCAATGGCAAAACATCAACGAAAGTGAATCCATTATTTTCAGAAAATATTTTAATGGCTTTCTCTGAAAAATGGAACAAGTGACGCGGAACATCCCATGCAGCCCAGAATTTTCCATAATATTTTGCATCCCACGAATTGTGGTTGGGTAAGGCTAACAATAGAACTCCATCAGGTTTCAGTATTTTCGAAATAACCGTGAGATATGTTTGGGGATTCCGTGTGTGTTCAAACGAGTGCCACATGGTAACAACATCAAATGAGCCTGCCTGGCTTTGGAACAGAAATGACTCATCAAATATTTGAAGCCCATGTTTTGAAATTGCATACTGGCGCGCTGCTTTGTTGGGTTCAATACCAAAGGAGTTCCATCTTTTCTTTTTGCAGGCAGCTAAAAACTCGCCGGTGCCACAGCCAATATCCAACACTGTTCCGATTTGGGAGTATCTATTCAGGATGCTCACCTTGCTTCTGTTCATAATCAATCTGGCCGCCCTGTAGAGCCCTTCAAAAAGAGAATTGCTCTTATTGTTGTGCGAAAGATATTCTTTTGACTGGTAGTATGATGGTAATAATTCTGCCGACGGCTGAGGCAGTGTCATGAGTAGCCCGCAGCGACTGCATCCATGAATTTCGAAACTTTCGGCAGTAAGAAAGTAATCGGTCACGTCGAATAATTTCACAACATCGTCTCCATGGCAAGCATGGCAACTAATATTGTTCATCTCTTGATGTGGATTTTCCATAGTTATTGTTTCACGTGAAACAGAAAACTCAGCGACCGATATACACAAGCAAGACCGAAATATCGGCCGGAGAAACACCGCTGATGCGGGCAGCCTGGCCAATGTTTCGTGGTTTTATCCTGGTTAGCTTGTCCCTTGCTTCGTAGGAGAGCGAACCCAGACTATGATAATCGAACTCTTCTTTCAGCGGAATATTCTCAAATTTCGACAACTTTTGTGCCAATTCGTGTTCTTTCACCAGATAGCCCTCATATTTTACCATGATTTCAACCGATTCTATCATGTCGGCAGCGTGGGCTCCCATCATGTCAAAATAATGTTTGAGGGCCGGTAACGCTTGTATCATCTCAGCAAGTCCAATCTGCGGCCTAAGAAGAATATTGGCCAATTTCGATTTCTGAGTAATAGTTTGTGTCGCTTTGCTTTCAAGAAGCGGATTGATTGCATCAGGGTGGATATTCTCTTTCTTCAAATATTCAATGATGGACGCAATTTTTTCTTGCTTCTCTTTCACCTTACTATTTCTTTCTGCGCTGGCAAGTCCAATTTCAAATGACTTGGGCGTGAGCCGGATGTCTGCATTATCCTGCCGAAGGAGTAGCCGGTATTCTGCTCGAGACGTAAACATTCTGTAAGGTTCATCAACGCCTTTGGTAATCAGATCGTCAATAAGCACGCCAATATAGGCCTCCGATCGTTTTAATATAAATTCAGGACGATTGTTTAATTTTAGATATGCATTGATGCCAGCAATCAACCCTTGGGCTGCTGCTTCTTCGTAGCCGGTTGTACCGTTAATCTGCCCGGCAAAATATAGGTTTTCGACAATTTTAGTTTCAAGGGTATATTTCAGTTGTACAGGAGGAAAATAGTCATATTCAATAGCATATCCAGGCCTGAAGATTCTTGCATTTTCGAGACCCTGAATTTTCTTTAGTGCCCTAAACTGCGTCTCTTCTGGCAATGAGGAAGAAAATCCATTGAGATAATATTCCACAGTATTCCATCCTTCAGGTTCTACAAAAAGCTGGTGTTGGTTTCGGTGCGAAAATCTTTCGATTTTATCCTCAATGCTCGGGCAATATCTTGGGCCTATTCCCTCAATCCGACCAGAAAACATTGGCGAAAACTGAAATCCACTACGGAGAATGTTGTGCACTTCATCATTTGTGTAGGTAATGTAGCAACTTCTCTGAAAAGTTAAGGCTGGGGTATCGGTGTAAGAAAATTTTCCGGGTGTTTCATCCCCTTTTTGCTCGACCATTTTGCTGAAATCTATGCTTCGTCCGTCAATTCTCACAGGCGTGCCCGTTTTCATTCTGGCATACTCAAAACCATAATTCACCAAATCTTCTGTAATCCCTTTTGAGGCAGTTTCGCTGATTCTTCCTCCTCCAAAACTTTTTGTTCCGATATGGATGATGCCGTTGAGGAAAGTTCCATTTGTAAGGATTACCGCCTTTGATGCTATTTCCAATCCCAGGGCAGTTTTCACTCCTGCTACTTTCTGATTTTTAATCACTAAGCCCGTAACCATATCTTGCCAAAAATGAAGAGAGGGTATTTTTTCCAGTACCATTCTCCATTTTTCAGAGAACTGCATTCTGTCGTTTTGAGCACGCGGACTCCAAAGGGCGGGGCCTTTCGATTTGTTAAGCATTCGGAATTGAATCATTGAATGGTCAGTGATTATTCCGGAGAATCCTCCCAGTGCATCAATTTCGCGTACAATTTGCCCTTTTGCAATCCCGCCCATGGCCGGATTGCAACTCATTTGGGCGATGGTGGCCATGTTCATTGTGATGAGTAGCACGCTAGACCCAAGATTCGCTGCTGCAGCGGCTGCTTCTGACCCCGCATGTCCGGCGCCCACAACAATGACATCGTATTCTTTAAACATATAATTGTTTCACGTGAAACGAACTGCAAATGTAACCTAACTTAGCTATTCGAAACAGATTATCTCTTTGATATTCTGTGAATTACACATCTAATAGAGTCAAATAGTAATTTTCTTTGCTTCGGATTTTCATTTTTTGATCAGGCGTTTTGTCTTCATATCCAAGCAAATGCAGCACACCATGTATGATGATCCTGTGCAGTTCGTTGAGGAACTCGCATTTGTAGGTGTTTGCATTTTCTTTTACCCGATCAATACTTATGGCTATATCACCCGAAATAATTCTGTTTTCTGTAGAGTAATCAAACGTAATAATGTCGGTTAATGTGTTGTGTTTAAGATACTTAATATTCATTTCGAGTAAATATTTATCACTGCAAAATGCGATTGCGATATCTCCAATTGATTTATTTTCCGAAACGATGGTATCCTTTATCCAGGATGAAATTTTTCTTCGGTTCTTCAGCCGGAACCTCACGTCAATGTTTTGAAAAGCAATCATTTATCCTATTGAATTTTTATGAAATACTCATTCACGAGGTTGCGATAATATGTATTTAGCTGTGGCGGAACGGTGCGCAGCATTTCTCTTTCCTGCATTTTTTTTCTATAAAATTCCAGGATTGAATCAGGAGCGCGTGTTGGGTAGCTTTGAGCCTCGCGCGATTCTCTTCTTTCTTCTTTTTCTCTTTCCATCTGTGCTCTCTCCGATTCGAGTAATCGTGTTTCGATTCGTTGTTGCCGTAGCAGGGTTTCGTTGGTTATGGTTTTATTCACAAGTTCATTTTCCGTTTGCTCCATTTCCCTGATGGTTTCACTCAGCCCGGAATCTCCCATCCCCGTTTCGTTTCTTAATTCTTCGAGATGGTTTTGGAGTTGTCTGCGAAGGGCTTCCTGCTGCGCCGCCATGCGTGCAAATTGCTCACTCATTGATTGTCCTGCTTGCGATTGTTTCCCTTGATTTTGCTTACCTTCCTTCATGTTTTGCAGTTGTTGGTTTAATTGTTGCTGCATATCGCGCATATTGCTTAAGGATGGTTTTCCTTTTCCTGGTTTTGAGCAACTGCCGCCTCCTGCCTGGCATTGCGCCAATTGCTGCATCATTTGATCCATTGCCTCGCTGAGCATGAGTGCAAGGTTGTTCACTGATGTCATGATGAATTGTTGCCTGGTAGCGGCTCCATTCAGGTCTCGCGCTTCAAGCGCATCGAGTGATTGCTGTACGTTGTCGTTGATGGTAGCAATCTCTTTCAAAATAAACTTTTCGACACTGAATTGACGCTTTGCAATTGCATTTAATGAATCTTCGACAATTCTCAGGTTATCTTTTAGTCTCTTTTGTTCGTCAAGAATTTTATTAAAGGCAGGATCCATTCTGTTAATTCTCAATGTTTTGTCAATGAGTGTTTCTTGGGAGAAGGATATTTCGAGAAGGTTCTCAAGTAGTTTCCGCAACATTTGGATGTCTTCGCCCAATTGTTCGCTCTGCATTTGCATCATCATCTCTGTCAACTCATTGGCCAGGTCTTCCATGTTCTCGCCGGCTTCTTTTTGATGAGGGGCGGCTGCCGGACTATTTCCCTTCTGAATCTGTTGCTTCCCTGCGTCTATCTTTTGGTTAATCAGCGTTTCCTTTTTCTTAGTATCAATCATGTTGTATTTCTGCTCCAGATCTTCATTTTTCGCCTTTATCTCATCCAGGTCTTTCTGAACCTTGCTAAATTCTTCCAGCACCTTCTCTTGCTTCCTGAGGGCTTCTTCCTTCTCGTTTTTGTTTTGCTTCGATTCTTCGGCGAGCTTTTTCTGCTTTTCCGCAAGGTCTCTCAATTTATCAACCGCATCGGTGATTTTCTTTTCCATCTCAAGTTGCTTAAAAAGCTCTTTGGTGCGGTCAAGGCTTTTAAGTAAGTCTTCGTTTGAAACATCAATTTTCTTTATGGTTTCAAGCATTTTTTCCATGTCGAGTTCTTTCAGCATCTTCTGAATCTCTTCAAAGAGCTTCTTTACTTCATCAGTCATGATTTCGTTGAAAAGCTTTTGAAGCTCTTGTTGCTTGTTTATTACTGATTCGTCATATTTATTAAGATCCGACTGCATGCGGTTTAGCTCCTGATTGCCTTTGCTGAGTTTTTCAATTCGTTCCTGAATGTTGTTTTGCTTATCAAGCAGATCCTGTAATCGTTGGCTTTCTTCCCAACCGATGCTTTCCTTTTCGATGATCGTCCGTTGCAATTTGTTAATTTGGGGCCTGAGGTTGCGCAGTGCTTTTACTAAAGAAAGTAATTCTGTATTCAGTTCATCGCTTTTCGTAGTTGCCTGTTCTTCAATTTGTTCCCGCAGTGGCATTTCGATCAGTCCAAGGCTGGTCCGGCTTGACTTATTGCCGTTTACCTGGTCGTTGTCATAAACTTCAAAATAATATTCAACCCGGTCGCCCGGCTCGAGCTGGAGCTGGCTGAAATCGTAGCCGAAATAAAATGTTTGGCTATTTAAAGATTTGTCGAAATCTATTTCAGTGGATTTCTTATCATTACTATCGTTGCCGCTTAGGTTATTGCGCTTGATATAGTGAAAAATCAGCCGGTTAAAGCCGTAATCATCGCGGATAATCCCTGTAAAAAATAATTGGCGGTTATTCTCCTGATCTTCATATGTTTCAATCTGAATTTCGGGATAACGATCGGGGATGACATTCACAAAATGTATAATCGAATCAGCATGAGTTGTGAAACGGTTGACCGGCTTAACCATATAGTTAAAGGTCTCGCGTGCGTAGTGCCTGAAGACAAAGGTATTTTTGCCTGTTGTTTCCAGCTCCGGATTGGGTTTGATTGAAGTGATCAGTGCAAGCGATTCGCAATCCTTACCACTGAACTGCCATGTGATTTGAGTGCCGTCTGGGATCGTAAAATCACCAGTGTTGCTCAATGTTTCGTCCATTCTGCGAGTGTAGGCAGGATAGTCTAATGCTGCTTTGAAGCTGAGAATTGTCGGTTTTGGATAGACCTCCACTTTATATTCCCGGCTTATAAATCCACTTCCATTCAATGTGAAAATTATTTGATGCTGTAGGTTGCGGAAGCGGTAAGAATAATTATTGGGATCAATTTTTACGGCTTTGTATCGGGATTTTGATGATTCAACATATACTTCAGCGGGCAACTGGCTCCCGGTAACTTTAATAAAAATTTCAAAATCCTCTCCTTGCATGGCACTCAGCGACTCATTTAACACGCTGAATGTAAATGGCATGGGCTTTTCAAAATGCAGATTATAGTTTGTGATTCGTATTGCCGGCTCCCTGATGACCGATGGTGCAAGAAAGAGCAACAGGATCAGTATGCTCAAGGGAATGATGGCAAGAGGAATTCTCCTTTTGTTTTCAGAACTTTTGACTGCTTCAGCAAAACTTATATGTTGCAGGCTTTTCGATTTTTGTTCTATGGCTGCCCTCAAGTACTCTATATCAACACCGGGGTTCTTTCCCAGCTTTTCAAGCTGTAGTGCATTAATAAGTTTGTCTTTTATTTCCGGAAAATGTAGGCTGATGATTTCAGCTGCCTGCTCGTAAGAAATCACCTTGCCAATTTTGAATAGGTGCGCCAAAGGAACCACAATGAACCTGTAAATTATGACCAGTGTGGAGGTGATATATCCGAAATAGAGGATGGTGCGGATGGTCGAATTGAAATGTCCAATGTATTCGAGCAGTGAAACCATGACAAAAGTTGCAACAAGCAGAGCTATAGCATAGATCAGCCCGCGTATGATTCTATGCTTATAGTATTTAAGGATGAAAGCATTCAGCTTTTCAATTAGGGCCTTATATGAACCTGTATTTACCATGAGTTGGCATTGTTTTTCAATAACGTATCTAATGTCAGATTAGTTCATTTGGCTAATATATCGTGTTAACATGCTAATGATGTTGTTTTTCGTCAATGTTGCACTTGTTTTGCGACATCCTTTCTTCGATGTGTTGCCGGCATCGTTTGGCATAGAGCCCGGCTACCACATCCGTCGGGTTGGAGGCTGTTATTTCGTCAAAAAGCCCAAGGGCCTCCAAGAATTTATTTTGTTGAAAAAACGTAATCGCCTGCTGAAAAACAGCCATGTTACTCAATTTGGCCTGCAGTTCCTCATCTGCGTAACTATTCAATATTTCAAAGACTTTAACGGATTTTCGTTTCCCTTTCACAAATGCCTCATCGAGGAAGCGATAATAGTATTTATCTTTATTGTGAATATTCAGTAAGGCGTCTTCGCTGAGAATGATCGGGGCGCCATAGAGCTTTGTAAGTCCTTCGAGCCTCGAGGCCAGGTTTACTGCATCGCTTATAACTGTTCCATCCATGCGCCCTTTTCCGCCGATAATGCCAAGCATAAGGTTTCCGGTATGAATTCCAATACCGATATCAATTTCATGTTTGTTCAGCGCCCTGAGCTCTTTGTTGAACTGTCTTAACTCGATCCGCATTTCAATCGCTGCATCAATGGCATCATCAACCGACTCAGCAAACAAGGCCATGATTGAATCTCCAATAAATTTATCAATAAAGCCATTATGGCGTGCAAATATTGGTTCCATCAAACCAAGATAATGATTGATAAAGTCAAAATTTTCCTTAGGAGTCATTGTTTCTGACATCTCCGTGAAGGAACGGATATCGGAAAACAGGATTGTCATTTTCTTTTGAATCTGGTCACCAAGAGTGAAATCAGCAAACGATTCTTTTCCAAGTATTTGTAAAAATTTTTGAGGCACGAATCGCAAATATATTTCATTCATTCGCGAGATAGTATCAATATAATTCATCAGTCTACGGGTCATGAGGTTATAGCCCTCTCCCAGCTCACCAATTTCGTCGCTTCCTCGCACAATTGTGTAGTTATTAATTTGAAATCCCGTGGTGAGCCTCATGTTTTGGAGCAGCTCCTCGACTGGCCGGAGTATGCTGGCAGTAGTCCAGCGGACAAAAAAGACGATATAAATAAGGGCTACCAGAATGCCCATTGCAATACCAGTGAACATGAGGATGTTGTCAATGGCATTCACATAATACATGCTATTGAAGTCTTTTGATGTATCTATCTTAATTCCGCTCAAAAGTGATTTATATGGCCCAACAAGAATTTCGGCCTGCTCAGGAGTCATTTCGCCAAGTTCTTTCACAGGAGTAATCCCAAGCAGAAGATACAGCAAAACAATTGCAAGAGGTAGCAAGGTAGTCATTGCACTCGAAACCATTAATCGGTTTTGGATTTTACCGTTAAAGAATACTTTGCGGCGTTTGTAAAGCTCTTCTTCGTCGAATAAATGCTCCAGATAAATAATGTGTACGCGGTGTTTTTGCCAGAAAAAAACAAATAACACTAAAAGAAGAGATGCAACCAGAGAAATATAGAAGAATTGTTGAAAAAGGTTTCGGCTAATCTGGTCATCGAAATTGCCTGGACTAGCCAATAAATATATCATATATCCATGCATCACCAGAAAGCTGAAGAATAGCAGACTTGAATAAATGTAGGGCGTATAAAGGATCAGTTTTTTGCAATAGTTGCTTCGTTTGATGGATATGGCCTTGTGTTTTCGTTTGTAGGAGAAATATCGTTTGAGCGGGGCATTGATGATCAATCCGGCCAAAACCGTAAAGAGAATGACCATTCGGAAAAACAAAGAGAATGTTCTTTCGAAAGCAGACTTCTTTTCGCTTACTGGAACTTTTGTCTTGCCGTTGATTCCATTTTTTGAAAATGCTGTATCAGTTGAATCAATGGTGTTTTGCAAGGAATCGTTTTGGGCTGGGTGCAGGGTTTCCTGGATCAGTATAATTTTTTCAGCGGTGTTGCTGCCTTCGGTGTTCTGCTTTATTTCTGTCTGAGAAGACTCCATTGTTGATATTTCTGAAATCGCTTTTGCCCCGCCTCTTCTTTCGAATAGAGCAGGAGCCATTTTCAGGGATAGTACAAGAATAACCGGCAAAATCAGCATGAAATAAATCGCAATCGCAACAGCATAAATGCGAACAAGATGATATTTTGGAATTTTAGAACCCGCCATGTATAACTCCTCCCCTTCTAAAAACCAGGTTTGGCAGATCAAAATTACAAAAGATCTTCCGATGTGGGCACCAAGATGCTTGAATCACTCTCCACCTCATTGTATATGAATCTGTTATGCGTAATCAAAGTTTCATCAACACTTCTTCTTACCTTTGCAGCTTACTTAATTGATCCTTTCATGAAGATGGATAAAGTCAGGGTACGTTTTGCACCAAGCCCCACCGGTCCGCTGCACATCGGTGGCGTGAGAACAGCACTTTATAATTACCTTTTTGCCCGAAAGCACCAGGGGGTATTTTTACTTCGGATCGAAGACACCGATCAGGCTCGCTTTGTTCCGGGAGCAGAGCAATATATTATTGATGCACTCAATTGGTGTGGTATCCATTTCGATGAAGGCGTTCACATTGGAGGCCCTTTTGCCCCTTATCGCCAAAGTGAGCGAAAAGCCATTTATAAACAATATGCTGATAAATTAATCGCCTCCGGGCATGCATATTATGCCTTCGATACTGTTCACGAAATCGAGGAGCGCCGGAAAAAAGCAGAAACGCTTAAAGAAGAACCATTTCAATACGATGTTTCTACACGTGGCTCCATGAAAAACTCATTGGTACTCGACCCAGGCACCGTGAAAGAGTTGTTGGCAAATAACACACCATATGTAGTTCGTATCAAAATTCCTGAAAATCAAACCATTGAAATGAATGACCTTATTCGCGGACATGTATCGGTTGATAGTAATTTGCTCGACGATAAAGTGTTGTTCAAGTCAGATGGTATGCCAACCTATCATTTAGCCAATGTAGTTGATGATTATTTGATGCAGATAACGCATGTGATTCGAGGAGAAGAATGGCTGCCATCGGCCCCGTTGCATGTATTACTTTATCGCTATTTGGGTGTTGAGGACGTTATGCCTGTTTTTGCGCACCTGCCTTTGCTGCTAAAACCCGATGGAAATGGCAAACTTAGTAAGCGCGATGGCGACAGGCTGGGGTTTCCGGTTTTTCCACTTCAATGGAAAGATCCGTTAAGTGGCGAAATTTCATCGGGTTTTCGCGAATCGGGTTATTATCCGGAAGCTTTTATAAACATCCTGGCAATGCTCGGGTGGAATTCGGGGACTTCGCAGGAGTGTTTTTCGATAGATGAATTAATACAGTATTTTTCGCTTGAGCGCGTCAGTAAGTCCGGTGCAAAGTTCGATGTAGAAAAAGCCCGCTGGTTCAATCAGCAATATTTGCGCAAACGCAGCTTTTCAGAGCTGGCCGAACAACTAAGGACGGTGATTGAACAAAAAGGAATTTCCCTTCAGGCATCTGAGTTGGAGGCGTTGATTCCACTGGTGGCCGATCGGGCAAATTTCGCCCATGAGCTTTGGGATCAGTTGTGGTTTTTCTTTTTTAGACCCGAATCCTTTGATTTGGATCTCATCAAAAAACGTTGGAAACCAGAAACTCCAGATCATTTGCGTTTGATCATAAAACTACTTTCTGATGTGCCTGATTTTTCGGCTGATGGGATTTTAGCCCTGGTAAAGGAGTCCTTAAACGAAAAAGGAGTAAATACAGGCAGTATCATGTTGCCATTGCGCATTGCTCTGGTTGGCTCGGGAAAAGGCCCCGATTTATTTCAGATCATGCAGCATCTGGGGCGCAAAGAAACCATTGCGCGTATTGAGATTGCCCTTGAGAAAATCAATGTTTAATGTTGTGTTTATATTATTTTCTTCCAAAATCGGCTGGAATTTCGCCCCAGGCGGCTGTATTCCATTTTAAAATCTGATTAGGAGAATCATTGCTTTTCAGCCAATTTATAGCCCTGTCAATCAGGTCAAAGACATCGCTGTTTATATCTCTGCGCTCCAGTTTTGTATTGGCCTTTTTATTACGAACCCACAGGATGGCATTTTCGGAATCGGAATAAACAGGCATTTCAATTTTTTGTTTATTAAGCCACGCCAATGCATGCACAATTGCCAGAAATTCGCCGATATTGCTGGTGGCTTGACGAAAAGGCCCGGCTTTAAAAATCAATGTTCCGGTATCGGTAAAAACTCCACGATACTCCATCTGTCCCGGGTTTCCGCTACACGCTGCATCAACTGATATACTTCGTGTTATTGGCCCATTAGATCCCGCGACCATGAAACCATTTGGCTCTCTTTCCTCCTTCTTTTTAAGATACTTTGCCGGATCGCTTTGGTAAGCCTGCACTGCTTGTTCTTTCGTTGCAAATCCAGCGTAAATAGCTCCTTCAAAACCTTTTACCTGCATTTCGCAATCTGGCCAACGGTCATAAATGCCTGGATTTACTCCCCGCCAAACCACGTAAAATTTTTTCTTTTGCGCCATATACACGATAAAACGGCAAAGTTACCGGATAATTCGATTCCAATAAAAAACATGTGTTGTTGAAACTACCGAGCCGCTTATTCCAATTTTTTTGTTGGTGAATTATCCGGGTTTAATACTTTTGCCAAAATTATCGAATAAAATATGCCTAAGTCTTTTCGAACCATATTGTTTCTGGCTGCAATGTTTGCACTCAATGCTTGCCAACTTGATAATAAACAAGAAAAGAACTACGTGTTTGAAAAAAACACATGGCATCGATTCAATATACTCTCTTTCGACTTCTTGGTCCGCGATATAAAAAGTACATATAAAATTAGTGCCGCCATCCAGGTTTCATCTGATTTCGAGCATAGCAGTATCCCTGTTCATGTGATCATGACCAGCCCGGGAGGGGAAGAAAGAATCTGGGAGCAAAATTTTCCAATTTTTAAAGATGATGGAAAACCTGCCGGGAAGGTTAAAGGAAATTTCATTGAGCTGGAGATACCCATGCGCATCAAGCATAAATTCAGCGAGAGTGGCAACTATCTCATCACGATCGAACAGGTTATACCCAAGTATGATACTCCTGGAGTTGTTTCATTTGGGATAAGAATTGAAAAAGAGTAGGCTTAGGTGGGTGGCGGCTGATTTTTAAACAACTCCTTTATGGTACGTTGGTCGGTATACAGTTGTTTTTTAAGAAGTTGGAGGCTTCCGAATTTAATTTCGTTCCGAATCTTCTGCACCAATTTCAACGTGATTGTGTCATTGTAAATATCCTGATCAAAGTCAAAAATGTGGGCTTCGATGGTTAGCTGATGTGCATTGAGGGTTGGCCTGAAACCAATATTGCTCATTCCATAAAATGTTTGATTTCTCCATTCGACCAGGCAGGCATATACCCCCGTGGAAGGAATAAGTTTATTTGGATCGCTGAGGCTTAAATTTGCGGTGGGAAACCCGATGAGCTTTCCAATCTGGTTACCGCGCACCACTCTTCCGCTGAGGCGAAATAGATAACCAAGCATACGGTTGGCCGCGACGAGGTTGCCATCCAATAATAATTCCCTGATATGGCTTGAGCTAACAATTGTGCCTTCGATCTTATATGCTGCAACTTGTTCAATGCTAAACCCAAGTTGATGCGAAAGCCTTAACAAGTCGTGATAGTTGCCTTTTTTTTCTTTTCCGAATGAATGGTCATGCCCGATTACCAAATGCCCCACCCCTGCCCTTCCGGCCAGATATTCTTCGACAAACCTGTTGTGGCTCAACTCGGCCAACTCATTTGTGAATGGAATTATCCAAACGCTATCAATGCCGGCGTTTTTGAAACTAGAAAGTTTTTCGTCGAGTGTATTGAGAAGTTTAAATTGCTTGTTCTGGCTCAGCACGAATCGTGGTGGCAAGTCAAATGTTACCAATATAGTTTTGGAGTTATATTGCTCCCCAACATCTTTCAATCGGTTAATCAATGCCTTATGTCCAAGGTGTACACCGTCGAAGCTCCCCACTGACACAATCGTTTTCTTTGATTGGGGCGGTATTTTTAATCCTTCATAAACATTCACCGGCACAAAATTTAAAACGGCACTATTTCAAGATGGCAGCTATCTGTACGGCATTGGTAGCGGCCCCTTTGCGCAGGTTGTCGGCCACGATCCATAAATTTAAGGAATTGGAGCAAGAATTGTCGCGACGCAAGCGGCCAACAAAAACTTCGTCTTTGCCTTCGGCATCAAAAGGCATGGGGTATATTGCGTTTTTTGGATCGTCCAGAACAACGATTCCATTGCTTTTTGCAAGGATGTTTTTCACATCATCAAGGTCAAAATCATTGTAAAACTCAATGTTAACTGATTCGGAGTGCCCTCCATAAACGGGTACCCGCACCACCGTTGAGGTGATTTGTAACGCCTTATCTTCTAATATTTTACGCGTTTCATGCACCAACTTAATCTCTTCGCTTGTATAACCATTGTCCATAAAATCGCCTCCATGTGGAATTAGATTCAGATCAATGCGATGCGGATAAGCTCTTGTTTGCCCTGTGAACATATCAAGGCGTTCGGCCCGAAGCTGGTTTACTCCCCTGCTGCCCGATCCGGTGACCGACTGATAGGTTGAGATGACCAGGCGTTTTGCCTTGTATTTTCGATGCAGCGGAGCGAGTACTAAAGCCAATTGGATGGTGGAACAATTTGGATTAGCGATTATCTTATCGTTTAACTTAATCGTGTGGGGATTAACTTCTGGAACAACCAGCGGTATATCGTCGTACATGCGCCATGCCGATGAATTATCTATAACTGTGGTGCCTGTTTCTGTAAAAGCTTTTGCCCATTGTAGTGAGGTGCTGGCGCCAGCCGAAAAAATAGCAATGTCGGGTCGGCGCGAAATTGCTTCAGCCATACCAACAACACGGTGAGAAGCCGAATTAAAAAGAATGGATTTTCCGACCGATGTCTCAGATGCAACCGGAATAAATTCGATGATGTTTGATTTATCAAAGTATCGGTTTTCTTCAAGTACTTTAATAATCACGCTTCCGACCAGGCCAGTGGCCCCAACAACTGCGAATTTCATGTCTGTGTATTGTTGTGATGGGATTTATACCAGCAAAATTACTACATTTACCGGTTCAGAACCAATGCCGAAAATATGCTTTCCTAAAATAGCCCGGCAGGTTCGAATAGAAATTTACACCAATTACTACATCAATGCTTTTAAAAACAAATACAGGGATGGGTCTTGTTAAAGATGCAGGAAGTTGCTTAAAAATTATTGTCTTTTTGTGCTTCGCATCATTCTATCTGTCTATGAGCTCTCTTAAGGCACAGGTGCAGATAGTTGATAATTTTTCCGATGGTAACTTCACCCAAAATCCACAATGGGTAGGCGGCACACAAAAATTTATTGTAAACACAAGTTTGCAGCTTCAACTTAACGATACAGAAGCAGGAAGCGCATGGTTAACAACTCCTTACAGTCTTTCGGGTGCAATTGAATGGCGTTTTTGGATCCGCTTGAATTTTAGTCCATCGGCAAGTAATTTTTCCGAGGTTTATCTTGTGAGCAACAATCCCAACCTCAACGAGGCGTTGAACGGATATTATCTTCGTTTTGGCGAGAATCTTGCCAATGATGCCATCGAGCTTTTTAAAAAGCAGGGAACAATAGCCACAAGTATCTGCCGGGGAACACCCGCCCTGATTGCCAATGCGTTCGCAATTTCGGTTAGGGTAGTGCGCACTCCCACGGGCTTATGGACCATCTATGCCGATCCAACCAACACAGGCCTTTACCAGCCCGAAGCTTCCGGAACCGATAACACGTTTGCCCCGGGTGGTCACTTTGGGTTTTATTGCCAATACACTGTGAGCAACATTAAAAATTTCTTTTTCGACAACGTATATGTTGGTCCGGAAATTATTGATAACCAGCCTCCTCAGCTATCAAACGTAAGAGTGATAAGCCCAAATAGTTTGTCTTTGACCTTTAATGAGGTGCTCAATCAGCAAATCGCATTGAACCCTGCAAATTATTTTGTCAACAATAACATCGGCAATCCTGTTTCGGCAACAGTTGGAGCAACTCCTGCACATGTAACTCTTTTATTCACGAATTCCTTTGTGAGTGGCGTTCAACACACTCTCACGATCACAAACATTACAGATCTTGCCGGAAACATTATGCCTGCCACACAGGCAGAGTTTTTATTCTATCGTCCCCTGGTCTTTGATGTGGTTATCAGCGAATTTATGGCCGATCCCACCCCGGTGGTTGGCTTACCGGCCCATGAATATATTGAACTTCACAATACTACAGCATTTCCTATCAATCTTTCGGGCTGGATATTTCAGCATGGCAGCACCCGCCGTACGCTGCCCGACGTTAACATTGGGCCGAAGGGTTATTTGATTCTATGCAATTATTTGGCCACCAACGATTTGCAAGCATTTGGAACCGCAGTAACTGTGGAGGGGTTGTCTTCGACGGCCCTTACTAATGCAGGTGCCACAATCAGTATCTACGATCCACAGGGCAATGTCATGCACTCAGTGTCGTATACCGACGAATGGTATGGCAGTACGGCAAAAAAAGACGGGGGTTGGTCGCTCGAAATGATTGATCCACTCAATCCGTGCGGCGAAGCCATGAATTATACTGCCTCAAAAGACCTGGGTGGCGGCACGCCCGGAAGACAAAACTCTGTAATTGCAAAAAATCCCGATACCAAAGCACCTGAAATTGATCGTGTTGTGATCAGCGACAGCCGTTCAATTATTGTCTATTTTACTGAAAAGATGAGCCGTCAGCTGCTTACAAACCTGATGGTTTTTAATGTTGATCAGGAAATTGGTAATCCTGTTTCTGCCACTTCCAATGATCCGGTTTTTGATGCGGTAACATTATCGTTTTCCAAATCCTTCGCCCAGTCAACTATTTATACTCTTAGGATTGTGCAGCAACTTGCCGACTGCGCTGGAAATCTGATGAAAGCCAACAGTTCAAAACGATTTGCCATGCCCCAGGCTGCTGCTCCAAACGACCTTGTGATCAATGAGATTCTGTTTAACCCGCCATCCGGTTGCGATGATTATATTGAAATTTATAACCGGTCGCAAAAAGTAATTGACCTGCGGCAACTTAGAATATCATCTCAGGATACCATTCTCAATCAGCTCACTTCGGTTAAGGAAATAGCTTCCAATGGTTATCTTATCTTTCCGGAAGATTATATTGCAATTACTACTACGCCAGACCAAGTCAGGAAATACTATATGACCACTAATCCGGGCGGAATAGTTAAAGTTGGTTCCTTGCCATTGTTTTCGAACACGAGTGGCGTGGCTGTTTTGAGCGACCTGAACGAAGCCATCATTGACCGCGTGGTTTATTCTGAAAAAATGCATTTTTCGCTCCTTAACACTTATAAGGGTGTTTCACTCGAAAGGATAGACTTCAATCGCCCTTCGAATGATAAAACCAACTGGCATTCAGCATCTTCAGGATCAGGATATGGCACACCAGCCTACCGGAACTCACAGTATCTTGCTGCAATTGCAGGAGAGGACGCATTTAGTTTAAGCCCTGAAATATTTTCTCCGGATAACGACGGGTACAACGATGTGCTCAACATCAGCTACAATTTTCCAGAGTCAGGCCATGTAGCTACTATTGTAATTTTCGACATAAACGGGCGTATGATTCGACGGTTGATTCAAAATCAATTATTGGGGAAATCTGGTAATTATACCTGGGATGGAATCAGCGACAAAAACGAAAAGGCTTCGATAGGATATTATGTGATAATGATCGAAACCTATGATTTGCTTGGCAATTTGAAACAGTACAAAAAAACGGCTGTGCTTGGCGGAAGGCTCTAGCGAGGTTAGCTAAAGGTGCATGCAATTGATGCGATGCTGACGCGTACATTCTGTATTTCAAGCAGTTTGGATGCACAAGCCTCGAGGGTAGCGCCAGTGGTAACCACATCATCAACCAACAAAATATGTTTTCCTTCAATGGCGGATGGGTTTGTAACCGTAAAAATCTCTTTCACGTTTTCCCACCGTTTGAACCGG
The DNA here is from genome assembly GCA_037446395.1 of Lentimicrobiaceae bacterium. Taxonomy (GTDB): domain Bacteria; phylum Bacteroidota; class Bacteroidia; order Bacteroidales; family JAAYJT01; genus JAAYJT01. Next base: position 46,811 of record JBBIIP010000011.1, on the reverse strand, counting down.
CTTTTTCTTGTTTGCGTTTCCGATGCCTGGGTTCGGATTAAATTGCTTGTTTCGACAGGAATCTTCATGGCCTGGGAAAGGCCCATAGCAAACATTTCGCTTTGATTAAAGCCTCGTATTTTTTTCTTTTTTTTATGCAGCGGTACCGGAATCACTGAGTTTATTGATTGAAACGCCTGATGTTTAATGAGCTCTGATCCAAGATATTTTCCAAGAAATATTCCGATTTCCGGCTTGTTTTTATATTTCAACTGATGCAATAAATGCTGAACTTTTCCGGCTTTGGTAAAGAAATACAATGCGGTTGCATTTTCAAGCCTCACACGCCCCCAAAATACTTTTGCAAGTTCATTATCGGGGTGTAGATGAAAGTTTGTTTTAGGCAAATGGAACTTGCAGTATGTACAAATCACCTCTTCGTTTCGATAGAGTGTATTGCCACAGGCCTGGCAAACCTGCGGATAAAATAGCGATAAAAAATCATCAAACAACCCCCGCATTTGGTTTTGATTTTGCTAGCATTAAATTAATATGGCTTAAAAGTAGAAAATTTCTGACTGATGCGGGTCAATGCTTCTTTTCCAGAACGGCTGCATATAAAAAACCACGACCATTGATGATCATCAGATGAATGGTCGGTTTCGTGGTTGTCCGACTAGGGCTCGAACCTAGAGTCTTCTGATCCAGAGTCAGACGTGTTGCCAGTTACACCATCGGACAATTTCGGAATGCGAAATTAACAATTTTAGATATTCCCGTGTTTGGGTTTATTGCTTTTTTTCAATCTTCGCCCATGAGTCTTTTAATGCAATGGTGCGATTAAATACGAGTTGCTTATCACTGCTGTCATAATCAATACAGAAATAGCCCAGCCTCTCAAATTGAAATTTATCCAATGCTTTGGCGCCTTTAAATGTGTCTTCTACAAAGCCTTTAATAATTTGCAGCGAATCCGGATTGAGGTGGGTCTTGTAATCATTGGCACCTTCTCCGCTATCGGGGTCTTCAACATTAAAGAGCCGATCAAAGAGTCTGATTTCCGCGAGCCTGGCATGTGAAGCGGAAAGCCAGTGAATTGTGCCTTTTACTTTGCGGTTGCTGTTGGGTAAGCCACTGCGTGTTTCCGGATCGTATGTGCAGCGGATTTCAAGGATTGCTCCAGTTACCGGGTCTTTAATCACCTTTTCACACCTGATGATATAGGCATATTTCAACCTTACTTCGTTTCCGGGGCTAAGCCTGAAGAATTTAGCCGAAGGGTCCTCCATAAAATCGTCGCGCTCGATAAAAATTTCCCTTGAAAAAGGTAGTTGTCTTGTTCCGGCAGATGGGTCTTCGGGGTTGTTTACGGCCTCAAGCATTTCAATCTTATTTTCCGGATAATTATCAATGATGAGCTTGACAGGGTTTAACACGGCTATTCGTCGTAAGGCTCTCTTATTCAGGTCTTCGCGTATGCTGTGCTCGAGCAAGGCTACATCAATTGTGTTGTCGCGTTTGGCCACACCGATTTTATCCGCGAAATATCTGATTGATTCGGCGGTATATCCTCTGCGGCGCAAGCCGCATATGGTTGGCAAACGCGGATCGTCCCACCCCGAAACGTAGTTGTTTTTAACAAGTTCGAGCAATTTTCGTTTGCTCATCACGGTATAGCTAAGATTTAACCTGGCAAATTCAATCTGTCGCGGACGATAAAAATTTGGTTCAACAATTTGGTCGAGAAACCAGTCGTAGAGCGGGCGGTGCACTTCAAACTCAAGGGTGCAAATGGAGTGCGTGATGCCTTCGATGAAATCGCTTTGTCCGTGGGCATAATCATAGGTTGGATAGATGCACCATTTGTCGCCTGTTCGGTGATGATGTGCAAAAAGAATTCGATACATGATTGGATCGCGCATATGCATATTTGGCGAATCCATATCAATTTTTGCCCGAAGCACCCGAGACCCTTCGGCAAATTCACCATTGCGCATACGCATGAAAAGATCCAGATTTTCTTCAATGCTGCGGTTTCGGTAAGGGCTGGGATTACCCGGCCGAGTCGGGGTGCCCCGGTCGGAACTGACTTGCTCGGCACTGAGGTCACACACATAAGCCTTACCTTGTTTTATAATGTCGACAGCAAAAACATACAGCTGCTCAAAGTAGTCGGAGGCATAATATTCTCTCCCTTCCCAATCGAATCCAAGCCAATGAACGTCTTCACGGATCGAATCAACGTATTCAACATCCTCTTTCACCGGGTTTGTGTCGTCGAAGCGTAGGTTGCACATGCCATTGTACTGAATGGCCAACCCGAAATTGAGACAAATAGACTTTGCATGCCCAATGTGAAGGTAGCCATTCGGTTCGGGAGGAAAACGTGTATGGATGCGTTTTTCGTTTTTTCCTGTACGCAGGTCCTCTTCGATAATTGATTGAATAAAATGCAGGGATGGTTTATATGGTTCAGATTCCACAGTGCTCATCGGATTTTTGATTTTAGGGTTCGTTGATGCAAAAATAAGAGGATTCAGCTTATACGAGTTCAATGCCCTACAGATTGATTTTCGTTTGTTTCTTTTTTCAAAATATATGAGCAAAGGACTGCTGTGATTAGTGCAATAATAAACGTCATGACGCGCGCAGAAATTAGCTTGTCCAGTCCGGTGCTTACCCAGATGATTGTGAAAACCAACCCGGCAATGATTGTGCATACCACGGCTTTTCCATGAAACCGATGCCAGAAAAGTGTGAGTAGAATCACTACCGAAAACGTGCTGCCAATTCCCGCCCAAACATATCCAACCAATGTAAAAATGAGTTTTGCGGGCGACAGGTATGCAAGCAATAAGGCGATGATTGCCAGCAGGCCAGTGATTATGCGACTCTGGATCAAGCGAGATTTGCGGCTGGAATCCATTTTTAAGGCTGGTTTTATCAGATTTTCTGAAAGCTCAGTGGCTGAGAGTATCAGCAATGAATCGGCTGTTGAGATCATGGCCGCAATGGCCCCGGTAATTAGAATTGCAGCAACGACAGGAGGAAAGACGCGAATGATCACGGCGGGCATTACAAATTCCCTGTCGGCAAGCGCATTTGGTCCAAAAATAGCAATGCCGATATAGCCCAGCATCAATGCGCCAATATAAGCTACGACTGTCCATGAAACTCCAATGTTTCGGGCTATTTTTGCCTGCCTTGGACTGCTGATTGCCATAAATCGCATGCTAAGTTGCGGCATTCCTCCCAGATAGCCAAAAAACCACGAAAAGCCTCCGGCTATCACAGCACCTGCAGCAAAACCTGACAAGGTGCCGGTAATTGTTGAATAGGCCGGTCCGGCTTTTTCAAGTGCGCTGCTAATGTTTGCTGCAAACAAGTCGGGATGGTTGGCCAGATAGACCAATCCCATAATTGGTCCAACAACAAGCGTAATTATCATAAGGGTAGCTTGAATCACATCAGTATACACAACACTTCGAAAGCCACCATAAATGGTATACGGAACGATAATCGCCGCAGTTATCAACATTCCTGTTTTTTGCTCTATACCAAACAGCGTATACAGGGTTTTTCCACCACCCAGAAATTGTGCACCAATATAAAAAAAGAAAAAAAATACAATCGCGAAACTACCGATGATCCTGATCCAGCGTCCTGATTCGCCATGTCGTGCCGCAAGGTATTGAGTGAATGTTTCAACCCTGTGTTTTTCGGCTTCATCGCGCAAGCGGGAAGCCAAAGCAACCCAGGCTGTGATAATTCCCAACACACACCCTATGGCGGTCCAAAGCTCGGTGAGCCCTGTAGCATAAGCTGCTCCGGGGAGCCCAAGCAGCGCCCACGAAGATTCTCCTGTGGCACGTTCAGAAAGGGCAGCTGCCCATCCGGGCAATTTCCTGTCAGCGATTGAATAATCACTGCTGGTCTTGACTTTTCTTCCCTGATATAGCCCCCATCCTATGAGCAAGGCTAAATATATAAACATGACAACGGCCAGATCAATTTCAAGCTGCTCCATAACACGTTTACTGGTTTAGGTAGTTAAAAATGAAGAAAATAGTTTTCCTACATTTGCGGTGCATCAAAAATATTAAACAATGGCTTTGATTGAAATTGAAGGAATGGAATTTTTTGCCTACCATGGTTGTTTTGCCGAAGAACAGGTGATTGGCACACGTTTTAATGTAGATTTAGTACTCGAAACGGATACCTGTAGGGCAGAAGAGAGTGATAATCTTCATGACACGATTAACTACATGACAGTTTATCATGTTATTAAGATGGAAATGGAAACAAAATCGCATCTCCTTGAACATGTCGCTCACCGAATTCTTAAATCTTGTATTCAAAAATTTCATGGAATACAATATGCAGAGGTTAAAATTTCAAAACTCAATCCACCGCTGGGTGGAAAAATTGATCGCGTGAGTGTAACACTTTCGACAGATGACTGGGCTTCGCATGGCCATTGAAACGGACATCCAAAAGACATGTCCGCGGTGCGGCGCAATCTTTGTGTGCAATCATTCGCCTAATTGCTGGTGTTCGGAGTATAAAATTCCGGAACATAATCAAAAATTGATCATGCAGCTTTATCGCAACTGTTTATGTGCAGCCTGTCTTGCGTTTTACTCGAAAGATATTGAGAACAGGCCTTCTGGCAATTAGTTTTTTCTTTATATCTTTGCGGCATCATGGTCTCGTGGCCGAGAGGCTAGGCAGAGGTCTGCAAAACCTCGTACAGCGGTTCGAGTCCGCTCGAGACCTCGAAATTAAAACAAAGGGCTGCCCACGAGTGGACAGCCCTTTTGGTTTACAGCTATCAAACTAAATAATAGTTCGATCCCTGAAATTATTTGTTTCGGGGTTGTGTTTCTACAGATTGACTCCTTATTTCGATGTAGGAGAACCTGCTTTATCCAGAGTTTTTTCAGGTGTAAATTCGCTCGGGGGTTGAACAACCTGCCCGATTATTCGCAACACTACTGTTGAATTATCAACTGAGTTCGAGGTAACAACAATGCTTTTATTGATCTGATGAGGGGTGCTGACAGTAGTGTATTTTACTTTAATCACCGCCGATTTGCCAGGCAAAACCGGTTCACGTGGCCACTCAGGAACGGTGCAACCGCAACCAGCCCTGACATCCGAAAGAATGAGTGGCTCGGTGCCTGTGTTGGTAAAAGTAAATGCACAGTTGCCATCGCCATTCACATAAATGGTCCCGTAGTCGTGGGTTTCTTTGTCGAAAGAAATTTTTGGACCAACAACCTTGGCAGGGGTTTGGGCAAATGATTGGGCGGAAAATGCAACTGCAACGACAACTGCCCATACGAAAGAAAATGTAATCCGTTTCATATCACTCTAATTTAGTTAATTGGATTTTTGTGCAAAAATATGTAATATTGAGATAATTGGTTAATAAATCAATGATTTTTTGTTGTTTTTTAATTTTTTGACACTTTTCTCAGGAGTATTTTCTTTTTTTTTACTTTTTGGTTTTGCAGGTATTGATTCCTAATAAAGTGTAAAGCCCGCAAAATCTGATAAAACCAGTCAGGATTGCAGCAACACCGACAATTCCAAGGATAATAGCTAGGGTACCAGTTACGACTTTGGCAATAATAAGGACGGCAATAATAATGGCAATAACAACACGGATTATGGCGTCGGTTGATCCTACATTCTTTTTCATAATTTTAATTTATTTGTTTTGTGATATAACAAAAACTATTCCACATTGTTTAATCTCAATTTAGCCAACGCGGTATGTAATTATGGAGTGATCACCCTTCCGAGTGCCTTATTAATTTGATTAAGCAAGTTCTTATAAGACTGATGTTTAATCATCAGGTCCGTGGTTTCATCATTGTTGGTGGCTGTTTTAAGTGATTTTTCGATCTCGAAAATCATTTTTTTTATTACTTTATCTTTCAGTGCAAGGATACTTGAGGTGACAGTTTGCTTAAGTTTTTGTTCTTCGCCGTTTACATAAATTTTGTTTTCTTTCCATTTTTCGCTCAATTCATAAGGCTGGCTCATTTGTTCAATAGCCAGGTTTCTTATGTTTTCGTCGCGATAAGACGTAAAGTACCGAATGTCAGGAATTTCATTTTTATCAATGAATTGTTTGTATTCATTAAAAATTTTCTGAAATAGTGGATTTTCAAATACAATTTCATCCCTTGCAAGATCATTCACAATGAAATGTGCAACGTTCACGGATACTTTTTGAATCAGGCCAAAATCATCTGGTTGTTCGAATACAATATCATTTGAACCATAAAGAAATAACAACCGGATAATGGCGAGTTCCTGCATTTCGCTACTTTTTGGATTGTATCCTGACTGCTGCGAACTACTTCTGGTTTCCTGAATGGCTTTGATGGCGGGATCGCCAACCTCTGGTTGTGTATTGGGCTTATGCTTTGACCTTAAAATTTTATTGAGTTCAAAGATCAATGTATTTTCGTCAATTGAAAGAAGCATGGCACATTCTTTCACATACATGCTTCTTGTGATTAAATCGGGAATAATGGCTACCGAGCCAAGAACCTCGCGAATAATTCCAGATTTCTTCACCGGATCGTTTTTTGCTTCTTCACGAAGCAGGTCTGTTTTCATGCGAATGAAATCTTGTGCGTTGGTTTTCAGAAAGGATTCTAATTCCGCGGGTCGTTTGTTTCTGGCATAGGAGTCGGGGTCTTCTCCTTCAGGGAACATCACAACCCTTACATTCATCCCTTGTTCGAGGATCATATCAATTCCGCGAAAGGATGCCTTGAGGCCAGCTTCATCTCCATCATAAAGAATTGTGATATTGTTTGTGAAGCGCTTGATGAGTCTTATCTGGTCGGTAGTGAGCGAAGTGCCCGAAGATGCTACAACATTAAGAATATCAGCCTGATGAAGTGAGATTACATCGGTATATCCTTCGACCAGGTAACAATTGTTACTGGTTGTAATAGCATTTTTTGCAAAAAACAGTCCATAAAGGGCTTTGCTTTTATTGTAAATGTCGGATTCGGGGGAGTTGATGTATTTTGGTTTCGAGGGGTCTTTCTTTATAATGCGGCCCCCAAAACCGATTACGCGACCGGTGATGTTGTAGATTGGAAACAACACCCTTCCTCTGAATCGGTCGTAATGGTCGTTATCTTTTTCAACCGTCAGCCCGCTTTTAATAAGCATTTCTATGTTGTACCCGCTTTTCAGGGCGTGTTGTGTGAATTCGCTCCAGGAGGCAGGGCAATAGCCCAGATGGAATTTCCGGATAATATCCTCAGTAAACTCCCTTTCTTTCAGATAGCTAAGGCCGATTGATTTTCCTTCTTCTTGTGTAAACAAGAACTCTGAAAAATATTTTTGTGCAAATGCGTGAATGTTGTAAAGGCTTTCTTTTTCGTCCTGCTCAAATTTTTGTTCCGGGGTAGCTTCTACTTCAACAATCTCAATTTGGAACTTCTTCGCAAGAAATCTTAATGCTTCCAGATAGGTGTAATGTTCGTGTTCCATCACAAAGTTGACAGAATCGCCAGCTTTTCCACAACCAAAGCACTTATAAATGCCTTTGGTGGCTGAAACAGTGAACGAAGGCGTTTTTTCGTTATGAAAAGGGCAGAGGCCGATGTAGTTGGCGCCCCTTTTCTTGAGTGCGACAAAATCCGCAACAACCGCCTCTATTCGTGAGGCATCAACGATTGACTGAACGATATCCTTTGGTATCAAGGGTTTAATAATGCTTGGATGCTAGGGCTAAATTAATTGTTTTAGTGGTATCTCCTCAAAAAAAATTCAGGAATCAAATCGTAATTGGTATGAAGAAATTTTTGCAGCACTTTTCATGGTCGAAGAAATAATATTTCGCTGCCAGATATCTATTTTTTTCTACTGAATTTTGACTACATTTACATATTAATAATGCATTTTTTAATCAAAAAGCAGTATGATGGTAATTGAAAATTCAATCCTTCTCCTTGAGAAACAGCTAAGTAAGCTCGATGAGCCAAAATTTGATCTTGGAATCTGGAAAAATTCAACTGTGTTGGTTCTGGAGCGTATTTTCGGTAAAAATTCAGAAGAGGTTAAACAGGTTCAACAAATAAAATACGATTATGGCAGTTGGACTCTGAGAGATACTTCTGGTACATCATCGTTGGAAGTTTGTAAAAAACTCGGCAAGGAATTGCTGTTGACTGCGATTGAGGAGTTAAAGCTATCGGGTGTTCCCAAAACACCAAAGGCTGGACAGGTTGCGATTGATTCGGTTCGTGGTGTTATTGAAGATGTGCTCAGTATTTCCCAGTACCGTGAATTGATTGCTATAATTCGCGAAAACGGTGATGTTGCAGACCGTAAAAAGAAGCTTTCAGAGAAACTACAAAATTTTGGCGATGAAACTGTCAGAGAAATATTGGCAGGTATTCTTGCACTTGATCCGTTTGAAAGTCCTGAGGGCTAAAATTATTTTGTCTTATCTTCTTTATATTTCAGATATAACTGCCTGAATGATTCGGACTTTACGACGGGTAATGTGCGCCGTATCCCCCATGCCTTAACAAAGAAGCGTTGCATAAGTTTGTTTTTGGTTCCTGCGCTTAATGCATCCAGGCGACCTTTGCCGGTCATCAGGGTTTTATAGGTCCACATTGCAATTTTTTCTGAATATGGATAATATTTCTGTTTGACCGCCGCATTGCGATTAAAGAGGAGCAGTTGGTGCAAATTGATATGAACCGGGCACACATCAGTACATTTCCCGCACAATGTTGAAGCAAAACTAAGATGTTTATATTCTTCCATTCCTTTCATCCAGGGTGTAATAATTGCTCCAATTGGACCGCTATAGGTTGTACCATAGGCATGTCCGCCAATGTTACGATAAACGGGGCAGGCATTCAAACAAGCTCCGCATCTGATACAATGAAGTGCTTTACGTTGATGATATTGCGCCAGTAGTTCAGTTCTCTGGTTATCGAGAAGAACTACAAACATCTTTTCTGGCCCATCGGTCTCGTTTTCTTGTTTCGGACCACTGATAATTGAATTATACACGCTGATCTTTTGGCCTGTGCCATGGCTCGCCAGAAGTGGCCAAAACAAGTCGAGGTGGCTGATTGAAGGTATTATTTTTTCGATTCCTGCAATTGCGATGTGTATTTTAGGAAAAGATACCGACATCATTGCATTGCCTTCGTTTTCGGTGATTGCAACTGAACCTGTGTCGGCAATCAGGAAATTTGCCCCTGTGATTCCGATGTCAGCCTTATAGAATTTATCGCGTATAAAATTTCTTACAAATGATGTAATTTCCTCAGGTGAGCTATTGGCAGCCAGTTCAAATTTTTGATTAAACAACTCGGCTACATCTTCTTTTGAAAGATGCATGGCAGGGGTAACAATGTGATATGGTGGTTCGTTTCGCTGTTGTACGATAAATTCTCCCAGATCAGTTTCTAAAACCTCAATTTGTTTGTTTTCAAGATGCTTATTAATATCAATTTCTTCGCTTGTCATGGTTTTGCTTTTCACAACCAGCTTGGCATTATGTGCTTTCATAATGGCCATGATCTCCTTAATGGCATGATGTGCATCAAGCGCCCATATTACTTTACCGCCCCTTTCTTCAAAGTTCCTTTCAAATTCATTTAAAAATGCATCAAGGCTGTTGATCGTCTTTGATTTAATAATGGCTGCTTTTTTCCTTGCTAATTCAATGTTTTTGAATTGTTGCATACCTGCAGCAACTGCCTGATCATATTTAGAAATGTTATATTTTATTTTTCGGCGATGCTCTTTGTTAAAAGCGATTTTTTCACTTTCGTCAAGAAACCGTTGTTGTGGTTCGTGGTTTTCGCTCATTGTAAAATCCTTGATATTTTTTCTACCCTTATGATGTGTCTTCCTCCTTCAAAAATTGTATTTAGGAACACTCTTACCGTTTCGATAGCTACTTGCTCATCAATAAACCTGGCAGGAAGGGAGAGCATATTCGCATCATTGTGTAAACGTGCGAAATAAGCAATTTCACCATTCCAGCATAAAGCCGCACGAACAAAACGATACTTGTTTGCTGTGATATTCATGCCATTTCCGCTGCCACAAATCAGAATACCTCTTTCAAAAATTCCATCATTTACTACCTTGGCCACTGCATGTGCAAAGTCCGGATAGTCAACACTCTCATCAGAATATGTTCCAAAATCCTCAATCATGTAACCCTGATCGAGCAATAAGTTTTTAATTTTCTGCTTTAAGTTAAATCCTGCGTGGTCGCAACCTATTGCAATTATTTTTGAAGGTATTTGCATAGCCCGGTAATTGAAAGCAAAGTTAGGTGAATATTCATCCAAATTTTGATATTTGTCTGTGAATTAGTCAAATATTAAAAACTCGTTATTTTTAATTGTGAGTATATCATTGAAAATTAATGTATTAAATTTTATTAACAAAAAATGCTTTTAGCTGTTGATTGCGATGTTATTAACTATTCATAATTAAATTTATCAACAGCCCTAACGCCCCGTTTTATAGAAAATATGATTTTGTGTGAATTTTTGAAATTTTATGAGTAGTGTATTGAACAAAAAATATTTTATTTCAGACGAAAACTTATGAACACACTCAGCTCCGGTTATCAACTGCAAAATAACTAACTTCCTAATTTTGATTAATTTTGCCATTGAAATTGTCTGCATAAATGTTAAAACAAAGTTAATAAACTGTATTCCTATTAATTGTAAATTATTTTTTAAACACAATTAACAAACCATATCACATCATCATAATTTTTTTAAAAAATAATTTTCAATATACATTTAAAAATCGCTTTTCGAAAGCATCAGCTTAATGGCTAACATTGCAATCTGATTCCAAAAAATGAATAGATATTTAAAAATATTTTTAATCAGCTTCATTGTGCTTTTTTCTCTGCGTGCTATGGCACAAGGTACAATCAATCCAGATGGCATCAATATTTTTTATCACCGCAACGGAAAAATTGCAAGCGAAGGTACGATGCGTTCTGGAAAGCCTGATGGTTATTGGAAAACATATTATGAAAACGGTTTATTGAAATCAGAAGGAAACAGAAAAAACTTCGAACTCGACAACTTATGGAAATTTTATAATGACGATGGAAGCATATCGCTTGAAATCAATTATTTGGAGGGAAAGAAACATGGAATACGCACCACCTATCGCGAAGACGAAATTATTAAAGAGTTTTTTCAACAGGATCAGCGCGAAGGAACCACTTCCTATTTTTATCGAGATGGAACGTTAAAAAGAACCATTCCATTCATAAACGGTTTAGAGCAGGGAAATGGCTTTGAATACGACAACCAAGGAAACATAATTCTTTTAACAGAGTATCGCAGGGGATTCATTATAAACCGTGAAAGTATTAACAGAACTGATTATAACGGATTGAAACAAGGAAAGTGGAAATTTTTCTATAGTGATGGAACCCTTCAGATGGAAGGTACATACCGTGCAGGAAAAAGAGAAGGATTTTTTAAAACATACGATCGCAAAGGCAACCTATTGGAACTTAAAAAGTATGTTGAAGATGTTGAAATACAAGATGTTCCTGAAATAGCTAAACTTACAGTAAGCAATGAATATTACGAAACCGGGAAAATCAAGTCAGTAACTACCTATCGCAACAATGTGCCTGAAGGAATCAGGCGGGAATATGACAGAAACGGAAATATAGAAAAGGCTTTGATATATACAGCCGGAAAAGTTCTCGGTGAGGGCATTGTAAATGAAGAAGGTTTGAAAGAAGGTTTTTGGAAAGAATATTTTATTTCCGGCCAACTCAGGGCTGAGGGAATGTATCAGAATGGTAAAAAAACTGGAGAATGGCTGTTTCGTTACGAAAATGGGCGGTTAGAACAACAAGGAAGCTATGACAACCTTGGGAAACCAATCGGAAAATGGATTTTATATTATGAAAACGGCAACCTTTGGAAAGAAGAATCCTATCGGGATGGATTAAAAGATGGCCTTGTTACTGAATTTGATTCAATCGGAAATATTATCTCCGAAGGTGAGTATTTCGAAGATATGGAAGAAGGAAAATGGATATATAATTCCGGATACCATCGAATTGAAGGAAATTACCGTTCGGGGATGCGCAATGGAATCTGGAAGCAATATTACCAAAACGGTCAGTTAAGTTTTGAAGGAGATTTTATTAACGATAATCCCAATGGCAAGCATATTTACTATTGGGAAAACGGAAGAAAAAAAGATGAAGAATTCTATGTAAACGGAATTAAGGAAAGCGATTGGATAAGATATAATGAAGACGGAACACCATTGCTCGTGATCACTTACAGCAGCAACCGGGAAATTCGTTATGATGGTGTTAAAATTACCCCTGAATTTGACAAAGAAGAGTAAATGCTTGGAACCATAGTTAATGTAGCTGCTGTTATAGCCGGAAGCATAATAGGGATGATTCTGAAGCATCGTCTTCCTTCTAAAATCACAACCATTGTGTTTCAGGCAATTGGATTGGCCACCATTTTTTTTGGCGTTTCAATGGCTTTTAAATCAAACAACTGGGTAATTCTGATTTTATCGCTTGTTTCCGGCGCCATCATTGGTCAGATTCTAAACCTTGATGACCTGATGAATAGGGTAGGAGAGAAATTGAAAACGATTTTAAAAGTCAGCAGCGATAAATTTTCGGATGGATTAGTGACCGCATTTTTATTATTCTGCATGGGAAGTATGACCGTACTTGGCTCTTTGGAAGAAGGAATGAATAACAATGCCGACCTTTTACTTGCCAAATCAGTCATGGATGGTTTCTCATCAATCGCACTTGCCGCAGCCATGGGTATTGGCGTCTTGTTTTCGGCCCTTCCGTTGTTGATTTACCAGGGAGCCATCACGCTTTTTGCAGGCTCTTTACACGAATTTCTTTCAACACCATTGATCAACGAAATCACTGCCACAGGAGGGATTCTTTTAATTGGCATGGGGATTAACATCCTGGAAATTAAAAAAATACCGGTCTTAAACTTACTTCCTGCGTTTCTGACGACTGTTTGTGTTTATTTTATTTTCACTGTTTTTTAGGCCATTTTCAACCATCAAAAAGTCCATTTGTTTTTTCTGCAGATCTACGTTGCGTACTTTAATTTTCACACGATCGCCAAGCTTATATTCTTTTCCATATCTCTGTCCCACCACACGGTAGTTGTCCTCATCAAGATAATAAAAATCATCGCTCATATATTTCAGCGATACCATGCCTTCGCATTTATTGCCTTCTATCTCAACAAACAAACCCCATTTGCTTACTCCAGAAACCAGGCCAAAGAATTCCAGTCCGATTTTATCCATCATGAATTCTGCCTGTTTGAATTTCACCGAATCGCGTTCTGCCTGTTCGGCCCGTTTTTCCATTTCGCTCGAATGTTGACATAAGGGTTCAAACTCTTCGGCATGAACAGAGGGTTTTCCGGCAAGATAACGTTCGAGCAACCGGTGAACCATCAAATCAGGATAGCGGCGGATTGGGGAAGTAAAGTGGGTATAGTATTTAAAATCGAGGCCATAATGCCCAATATTTTGTGTTGAATATTCGGCCTTGGCCATGGTGCGTATGGCAATTGTTTCGATCATATTCGCCTCGCCCTTGCCGGCGATTTGCTCAAACAACCGATTGAATGAATGCGCCAATCCTTTTCGGGTTCCGGTTTTGAGACTATAGCCCAATTTTCCGAGAAATTCACTAAAGCGGAAGAGTTTATCAGGATTTGGAACATCGTGAATTCGATAAACGAATGTTTTAGGATCAGCGGCGCCTTTCTTTATACCAACCAATTCGGCAACCCGGCGATTGGCAAGCAGCATAAATTCTTCAATCAGCCAGTTCGATTCTTTATTTTCTTTGATGTAGGTACTGATTGGTTTCGCGTTTTCGTCGAGTTTGAATTTTACTTCTACACTATGAAAATTAATGGCTCCGCCTTTGAAACGTTCGTTACGCATTTTCTGGGCCAGGTTGTGTAAAACCAGAAGTTCGGTTTTGAAATCGCCCTCTTCCCCTTCGATCATTGCCTGCACTTCTTCATAATTAAAACGACGGTTGCTTTTAATCACCGTTTTGCCAAACCATTGATCCAGAACATTTGCACTTTCGTCCATTTTGAAAACGGCAGCAAAACATAATTTTTCCTCATTCGGGCGCAGCGAGCACACCATGTCAGAAAGCTTTGAAGGCAGCATCGGAATTGTTCTGTCAACCAGATAAATTGATGTACCTCTTTCGTATCCTTCCTTGTCTATTGCAGAACCGGGTTTTACATAATACGATACATCAGCAATATGGACACCAACCTCCCACACGCCATCGCTGATTTTTCGGAGCGACAGTGCATCGTCAAAGTCTTTTGCATCATCAGGATCAATTGTAATGGTGAATATCTCGCGAAAGTCGCGGCGGTTTCTAATTTCATCTTCGCCAATTGATTCCTTCACATGTTCGGCTTCTTTCTCTGCTTCTTTAGGGAAAGCCAGTGGGAAGTTGTTATTTACCAGGATGGATTTCATTTCCACCTCGTTGTTTCCGGGCATCCCAAGTACCTCGGAAACCTCACCTAAAGGGTTATTGGCATGCTCGGGCCATTCAAGCAAATTAACCACAACTTTTTGACCGGTTTTAGCGCCCTTTAAATTTTCGTTCAGGACCATGATGTCTACCGGAATTGTGACATCGTCGCAAACAACGAAAGAATATTTTGAACCAATATGAATGGTTCCTACAAACCGGGTACGTGCCCGCGTGATAATTTCAACGATCTGTCCTTCGGTTTTATGGTCTTTTCGCTTTGGAAACAAATGCACTTTTACCGTATCTCCGTGCAGGGCACGCCCGGTATTGTTTGCAGCGATAAAAACATCTTCATTTAAATCAGGTGTGATGATATAGGCTTTGCCTGTTTGTTTCATGTCAACCTTGCCTGTAACAATGTTTTGCGGAATGTTTTCAAAGTGCTTGTCGGGCGAAAGTTTATATTTACCCCGATTTTGCTCCACAATTTCTTTATTCTGGGCGAGGGTATTCAAAATATTTTTCACATGGTCTTTTCCGGTTTTATCGCTGATGCCAAGCTGGCCAGCCACCTGCCTGAAATTGTATGACCTGTGCGGATTGGCCGTGAACACAGAAAGGACACTTGCCACAAAAGTATTTTTAGAGATGGGGCTTTTTGCTTTTGATTTTTTTTTGTTGCTTGTCATATATTTTTCTTTATGTGGTTATGACAGTTTATGGAGAGCAAAGGTTGGTATTAGTTTCGCTGATCGTTGCATTTACTAATTGAACTTGCGCACATCTAATGCTTTCTTATCTATGTTTCCGCCATATTTAAAAAACAAAACACATACAAAAGGCTGCCTCTTCTCAGTGAGTCAGCCTTTTGTATTCAAATTTTTACTTAAGACCGGCGTTTTATTCGATCAAAATTTTTGATGCTTTATTGTCAACCCGCAACACATAAAGTCCTCTTTTCAGTGCAAAACTGATTTCCTGTTGAGGATTATAAACTGCAATCCTGCTTCCGGTAATTGAATAAATTTCAATTTGCGAAGTTGGCAACACATTGAATTTTATCCTGTTATCGAAAAATGTCCAACTTTTGCGGTCGGGGTCGTTTATATTGGTACCAATGGCTGCAACGATTGCAGTACCCGGCGAGCCAACATTGGCAAGGGCGTTTGCCGAGAGGATGGTAACCTGATTTGCAATGGTGCCATTTATTGTACCCACAGTACTGGTAGCAGCAGTAGCGACCACGGTGCCATCGGTTCTGTAGCTCCAGTAAAACGAGCTACCAGTTATGGAAGCGCCGAAACTCACTCTGTTTATTTCAGTGCCTGCGGCATTATAAATCACTACCCCATCGCCTGATGATGAAAGTCCGACACCCATCCCAGAGCTTGGATACGAACCGACTGCAACATTATCGAGGCTCGAACCCCAAAATGTCTTGAATTCGGGAATTGCTGTTAAAGGAGTATCGTGTTCGAGGAAAATAACACTTTTACCTGCCGGTATGCTGGTAACGCCGGAAAGCGCGACCGAAACAGCAAATGAATAGCTGTTATCGTCCATCTTCCAACCGGTAATATCTACTGCGGTTGTGCCATAATTCGTAAGCTCAATCCAATCGTTCGTGCCACCGGTTCCGCTGCTTGCCATTGCTTCGGTGATTTTGATCTGGGCATTTAGCGACATAGAAATAAGGAATACAAATATGGCAAATAAGGTGAGTTGTAATTTTGGTTTCATGTTTTCAATTTTTTCTTAGTTAATTTATAACACTACAAATATAGGCATTTTTTGATGAAAAATGAATAAATAAAAGGATATTTCGGCAATTTAAAATATATTTTTTGCTTTGAAACTGTAAATCCCTGACTGCAAGGCCAATTCTGTTTTATCCGAAGTGTAACCAGCTGCATTGCTGCCATGAATGTAATGTAAAGCTTGAATAATGATATTTTAGATTGACAACACCTTTGGAATTGCATCAATCAGCAGCCTGGTATAATCGTTTTGCGGATTTGATATAACCGAATCGGTTTCGCCGATTTCGACAATTTTTCCGTTTTTCATCACCATGATTCGATCCGACATATACCTGACTACCGACAAATCGTGGGAAATAAAAACAAATGTGATTCCGAATTCTTTCTTAAGATCGTTAAGCAAATTTAGCACCTGAGCCTGAATAGAGACATCGAGTGACGAAACGGATTCATCGCAAATAATAAACCTTGGATTCAATGCAAGAGCACGGGCAATGCATACACGTTGCCGCTGGCCTCCCGAAAACTCATGGGGATAGCGGTGATGGTGCGCTGCCTGCAGGCCTACCCGTTCGAGCAGTTCCATCGCTTTTTGTTTGCGTAGTTTATCTGAACCATACAACCCATGCACATACATGGGCTCAGCAATAGCGCAGCCAATTGTTATGCGGGGATTTAGTGAAGAATAGGGATCCTGAAAGATGATTTGCATATTGCGCCTTAAAAGGCGCAGGTCGCGTTCGCGCAACCTTTGCAAATCATTACCATCGTAAACGATCTGTCCGTGATTGGGTTTAACCAACCTGAGCATTGCCATGCCAAGTGTTGTTTTTCCGGAACCCGACTCGCCGACCAGGCCCAGGGTTTCGCCTTGATAAACATCAAAACTCACTGCATCAACAGCCTTCAGATATGTTTTTCCCTTCCTGAACCACGAACCGCTTTCGGCAAAATGCACACTCAGGTTTTTAACTTTTATCAGCGCATCTTTGTCATAGATATGCTTATGTAACTCCCCCCGTTGTTCTGAGGATGTATAAACAAACTCCTTCGGCTTTTCGCCAATATTTTTTTCAATAAAGTCTGCCACCACCGGCAATCGCGTCGGGTGACCCGTCAAACCCGGCCTGCATGCAATGAGCCCCTTGGTGTAGGGATGTTCGGGGTGATGAAATACTTGATCAGTCGGCCCATATTCGACCACCCTTCCCTGATAAAGCACGGCCACCATTTCGGCTACCTGGGCAACCACCCCCAGGTCGTGGCTGATAAACAGCATGGCCATTTGATATTTCTGCTGCAACCTCTTCATCAAGGCGAGGATGCTTTTTTGCACAGTAGCATCCAATGCGGTTGTGGGTTCATCGGCGATAAGCAAAGCCGGATTGCAAGCCACCGCCATGGCAATCATTACCCGTTGCTTTTGGCCGCCCGAAAGCTGATGCGGGTAGCTTTTAAAAACAATATCGGGCCTTGGCAGTAACACCTCGTTGAAAAGCGCGAGCGCTTGAAGCCTGGCCTCTGAATAAGAGACCTTGTGATGAAACATCATGCTTTCGCACACTTGCCATCCGCATTTCTGCACCGGATTCAGCGATGTCATTGGCTCCTGAAAAATAATGCCGATACGGTTTCCACGAATATTTTGCATCGCCTGGTCTGAGGTAGTCAGTAAATTTATCTTATCAGAACCATTCTCAGAAAACCATATTTCACCAGTGGGAGTTGATGCGGCAAAGTTCAATAAACGCATTACCGAAAGTGCTGTAACCGACTTGCCCGATCCTGACTCACCAACAATTCCTAGCGTTTGCCCTTTTTGTAGGACCAGGTTTAATTGGTCAACAGCACGAACCCTTCCTGCATTGGTTATAAAATCAATACCAAGATTTTTAATTTCGAGCAAAGGGTAGGGCTGCATGGTTTAAGAAAAAATTCGACAACGAAAGTAAGGACAAATGCCCGAAAACAAATAAACTGGTTTCATCTCATATACCCAAAACGGTAATAATGCCAATGCATTTTGATCCAGGCCAAACCAAAGAGTTGCCTAAATGATATTTATGAATGACACATTAAAGAATAATATAACCATGAGCAAGAATCAGGTTTAGGGCTCAGAGGCAGGAAAGCTAATAAAAAGAGCATAAATTTTATTCACTTTTAAAATCAATTGACGCAAAATGTTTGTTATTTTGTACTCTGGTTTCCCATAAAGAATCTAAAAGATCATAATCGAGATTATTAACTTAAATTCACCAGCAATGAAAAACAATTACAAATCAATGATTTTAATCACAGCCACAGTCGTTTTATCTGCATTTTCGGGCCTTTTTGCCCAAACCATCATCACCCAATGGAACTTCGAAGGCAGCACTCTAACTCCCTCCACTGGTACAGGCACTGCTACCCTGCTTCCCGGCAATACTTCAACATTTGCAACCGGAAATCCAACCGGAATTGGCTGGAACACCGCTACCTATCCAGCGCAGGGCACAAATTCAGGTACAGCGGGCGTACAATATACTGTGAGCACTGTTGGCTTTCAAAACATTGTGTTCAGCTGGGAGCAGCGCCATAGCAATTCGGCTTCAAACCGCCTCAGGCTCAAATACACCCTCAACGGAACCACATGGCTCGATTTTGTGGCCACTACTACCAATGCCACCAATCTAAGAAAGGATATATCGAGGGGGTTCGATAACGGGCGTTATATTGCCGATACCGGCGACTCATGGTATATTCGCAGCGCCAACTTAACAGCCATCTCAGGAGCGAACAACAATGCCAACTTTGCCATTCGCCTGGTTTCTGAGTTTATTGATGGGACCAACTATGCTGCCTCTACACCAACAAGCGCCTATGCTACTTCAGGCACATGGCGTTTCGACAATGTAACGCTTTCGGGAACTCCCAGCGTTGGGATCAACGCTCCGGAACCCAGGCGCATAACCTTAGGCCCTAACCCTACAACTGGCTTTATGAAAATTTTCCTGCCCGAAGCCGGAATGAATATCAGGATTTACAATACCCAGGGGCAATTGGTTTTTGAATCGAAAGGACTGAATGGCGAAACCGAACTAAACCTGGCCAAGTATGGCAAAGGGGTATATTTTGTTGAATCGGGCTATGAAAATAGGCTACCCTACGGACGAAACAAAGTGGTAGTTTACTAAAATTGATCTGTGTTCTGTTTTGAAACAAGCTATAAAAAAAAGAAAGGGGGCGGCCTGCAGGCCGCCCCCTTCTCTTTTATAGAACATATTCTACTTGAGTTCAAAGTAGGTTTGACCAATTTCCTGATCATCGGAAAAAATTGTTACCACATACAAACCGATTTGCACAGGATCTTTGTCATTGCGATGTATCCACTCGCTGCAAACCCGTATACTTTCGTTCTGGTAATTCACGGTTTCTTTGGCCGAGTATTGAAGCACTTCTCCTTTGTAGATAAATGAATATTCATCTCCAAGTCCTTTTGCAAGAATCCGGTTATCTGGCCGCGCAATCCTAAGATAAAGGTCGCGCATACCTGGTTTGAGGACAGCATTCTCGGCCAAAGTAAAGCAGATTTTAACTTTGTCGGTTCGGCGCGCACGGTCGGTTTCGGCTTCACGGCCCCTTCCGCCACTCAGCGAAATACCTTTTGCATCAATTCCATAAGCCCGAAGCACCGCAGCCATTTCAACCTTCTCAACCAACTCTTGCTTGTCTTTTTGCAAATCGCGTGTAATTGATTTTTCACGCTCAAAATCAGCAGTTATCTTAATGTTTTCCTCTTTCAACACGCGGTTGACGGTATATAGAGAATCCATCTGTTTTAGGTATCCCTGCGAAATTTTTCGCAGTTGATCGAGCTTCTTTTGCACCCTGTAGAATTCCCATTGGGTATCAAGCAGTGTTTTAATCTCATTGGCATTTGCCTGAATTACACTGTCTTTTTCTGATAAAACCTGCGTGAGAGAACCATATTCCTGTTTAACCCGTTCATGCTCGTTTAGCAAAGAATCGAGTTCGGCCTGCAATGCAACACGCTGTTGTTCTTTCTCTGCCACCAGGTTTTTATAATTCGATCGGTTCGAAAGATACATCCAACCAAAAAGAATAACCAAAATGAGCAATAGCCCAATGAGGATATTTTTCAGACTGAACAAATTGTTGGAAGGTTGATTTTCCATGATCTATCAGGTTTGAATGGTTAACCTAAATGGAATTTTTTGCAAAGATAATGCACCATGAATCGTTTGTCACCTATTGGGAGAAGATTAGTTGACAACCTTCAGGTGGGTTCCGGTTTCTGTGGCGATGCGACGATACCACTCTTCGCCATAGCCCGGAAATTTGACTTTTGGATTTTGTTGCCCGGGATCTGCAAATTTTATGTTTCCGTCCATGTATCTCATAAACAATTCCTGATACAGTTTTTTCCATCTCTCGTATGTGTAATTTCCTTGTTTTACTGAATATTCAGTTAGAAATTGCACGGCAAGTGTCTTATCGGCAGCCAACAACTCCTGGGCTGCTTTGTCAATGGCCGGAGTGTAGGCAAGAAACTTATTTTCGAGTTCTTTCTGCACCTGGCGTATGTCTTCAATCATCACATTATAGCGGGTATAGGCTAAATTCGAAACCTGGTTAAACATCCAGAACGCCGAATTTTCTGACCATTGCATCATGGCACCGTTGCCGCGCGCAAATGGCTCCGGCACTGCAGTGATTGACGAATACATTGGAACAAACACAGAGGTTCCTGCATCGTCAACGCCAAACCAAATTATCCCACCAATGACATCGGGCAACCAGGAACGCGACTGACTTACAAATAAAAAACCGGTTTGCTGGGTGGCAATTGCCCGCTCATTGCAATATTGCACCCCATCAACTTTATAGGTGAGTGGCCGCCAACGGTATGGTTTTGCGTATGGGCCGGCACCGATGTCTTTGCTCATATCAAGTGGAGTCCCGACGTAGGTATCGCGCATAAATTCCATTACATCGGCCAGCGAAACCTTGCGATTGGGTTTAATCCATAAGGGCATACGGTTTTTTAGGTTGTGCCCCATGGCATAATCAAGGTGTTTGTCCATTTGTGGGTCGAGTTTTCTGAAAACTGACCAAACTCGCGCTTCGCAAAACCGGGCACCACCAAAATCCATGGGATCATATATATCAGAAAAGCTAAATTCATGGTCTTTTTTATCGAAAAGGCCTAAGGTTCTGGAAAAACTGATGGCATCGTGCGAATAGACCACCTCCACTGACGGGTTCATAATCTTATCCATCTGCCTGGATGTGATTGAGGTCTTTCCGTTGGCAAGCGGAAAAGTCATAATTCTTGCATGGTTGGCATGCCCAGAAACATATCCGTCGGGAATACGCATGGCCACCCACACGGCTCCCTTCTCGTGATTCCCTTTGCCGATCATTTCAAAAATCCATACTTCGTTCGGATCGGCAATCGAAAACGATTCGCCCGAGCTGTAATAACCATACTCTGCCACAAGATCGGTCATTATTTTGATGGCTTCGCGGGCATTTTTTGCCCTTTGCAGTGCAACATATATCAGGCTGCCATAGTCCATGATTGCGCCATCCTGCTTGCCCAACTGCTCCAGGCCACCAAAAGTTGTTTCGCCAATGGCCAATTGATGCTCGTTCATATTGCCAAC
>JBBIIP010000011.1:0-24722 GCA_037446395.1 Lentimicrobiaceae bacterium | reverse complement strand
ATCAAACAGATACGATTTTTTTTCTTCATGATATTATTCTTTTTTGTTGAGTTATATTATATTGACAAAGATATGCTTTATTGTCATACTGCAGCTTACCTTGTATAAATCAATTCTTTATAAAATTACAGAACCCCTGAGTGTGGCTGCGGTGCATGATTTTATCGCCACATTAACATATTGCCCGGGCAAGACACACCGTGCATTGAACACAACGACCTTGTTTTGACTGGTTCGCCCCATCAGCTCTTCTTTCGATCGCTTTGAATAACCTTCGGCCAGCACCTCAAAAGTCATATCAACATTTCGCCGGTTGCTGCGAAGTGATAAACCCTGCTGTAGCTTAATTATTTCTTCTAATCTACGGCTTTTAATTTCGTCGGGCACGTCATCGGTATATTTTTTTGCAGCCAGTGTGCCCGGTCGCTCAGAATATTTAAACATATATGCATAATCAAAAGCCGCCCATTCCATCAAAGAAAGGGTTTCGTTGTGATCTTCATCTGTTTCGGTGCAAAAACCTGCAATAATATCTGTGCTGATAGCGCAATCAGGAATTGTCTTTTTGATTGCCCGAATACGATCCATATACCAGGAGCGATCATATTTGCGGTTCATTAACTTCAAAATTCGCGAACTACCTGACTGAACGGGCAAATGGATTGACTTGCAGATATTATTATGATTCGCCATCACAAGCAAAAGCCTATCGGATAAATCTTTTGGATGAGAAGTGGCAAACCTGATGCGCAGTTGCGGATTAACTTGTGCCACCTGCAAAAGCAATTCAGAAAAATCAATCAAACCATCTTTCCCTTCCCATTCATAAGAATTCACATTCTGGCCCAACAGGGTCACTTCACGAAATCCTCTGTTGAACAAATCAATTGCTTCGTGCACGATGGTCTTAGGATCGCGGCTGCGCTCCACTCCCCTGGTCGAAGGCACTACACAGTAGGCACAGTGGTTCTCGCATCCCCGCATGATCGAGATGAAGGCGGTGACATTGTTTGTGTTTAACCTTACAGGATTGATGTCGGCATAAGTCTCGTCAGCCGAAAGCATTACATTTATTGCCTTTTGCCCTGACTCAGCCACCTGCATCAATTTTGGCAAATCGCGGTAGGAATCAGGACCTACAATCATATCAATATATTTTTCTTCTTCAAGCAATTGCTCTTTCAGCCGCTCGGCCATGCATCCTAGCACCCCAATGATTAATGCTGGATTTTTCATTTTAAGTGGCCGTAATTGCATAAGGCGATTGCGCACCCGTTGCTCGGCATTATCGCGGATAGAACATGTATTCAGAAAAATAATATCCGCATCATGAGTGTCATGCGTTGCAACGAATTGATGATCGGCCATGATCGAACCTACAATTTCGCTATCCGAAAAATTCATCTGGCACCCATAGGTTTCTATATATAATTTTTTGGACTTTCCTGTCATAAAACAATATTGTGATCAATAAAACACATGCAGTCAATATACATA
This sequence comes from Lentimicrobiaceae bacterium, assembly GCA_037446395.1. Lineage (GTDB taxonomy): Bacteria > Bacteroidota > Bacteroidia > Bacteroidales > JAAYJT01 > JAAYJT01. The sequence goes on along the minus strand of JBBIIP010000011.1, from coordinate 23,225 downwards.
TGTTTTTTTTTGTGTCGGACTGCAAAATTAGAATAAAATCAGCATGATGGATTGCTTTAGGATATCTCAAACACAAATTGATTTGATAAGCTCCTCAGAAATTCGTTACTTTGCGCCCATTTTTGAAAATAGGCTATTCTATACAAAGATATAACGCATTATGTCGAAAAACCTTGTTATTGTTGAATCGCCGGCTAAGGCGAAAACCATTGAGAAGATACTTGGAAGCCACTTCAAGGTCGAATCGTGCTATGGGCACATCAGGGACCTCTCTAAAACTAAATTGGGAATTGATGTTAAAAAAGGTTTCTTACCCGAATATGAAATTCCTGGCGACAAGAAAAAGCTGATTGGCGACTTAAAAAAATTATCACAGGCTGCAGAATTTGTGTGGCTGGCAACCGACGAAGACCGGGAAGGAGAAGCCATTTCCTGGCACCTGGCCGAGGTATTAAGCCTTGACGAGCAAAAAACACGCAGAATAGTATTTCACGAAATTACAAAAACCGCCATCACCAGTGCCATTGATCATCCGCGAAGTATTAATAAAAACCTGGTAGATGCGCAACAGGCACGGCGCGTACTTGACCGGCTGGTGGGTTATGAAATTTCTCCGGTTTTATGGAAAAAAGTAAAACCAGCCCTATCTGCAGGCCGGGTTCAATCGGTGGCAGTGAGATTAATTGTTGAACGCGAAGAAGAAATCAGGCAATTTAGCACAGTTGCTTATTATAAAATCGGAGCCATTTTTGAGGTCAGAAACGGTAAAGAAACAGCCGTATTACACGCCGAATTGCCATATCGCCTAAATTCAATCGAGGAAGCAAGGGCATTTTTGCAGATTTGCGTCGGAGCCAATTTTTCGGTAGCCGAGATTGAAACCAAGCCGGCCAAAAAATCGCCCGCCCCACCGTTTACCACTTCTACATTGCAACAAGAGGCAAGCCGGAAATTAGGTTTTTCGGTTGCCAAAACAATGCTTGTGGCCCAGCAACTCTACGAATCAGGGAAAATTACATACATGAGAACCGATTCGGTGAACCTCAGCACACTCGCCCTTTCTCAGGCAAAACAAGAAATAGAACTCCTTTTTGGCAAAAAATATACCCAGATCCGAAATTATGTGACCAAGACAAAGGGAGCCCAGGAAGCCCATGAAGCCATTCGCCCAACAAACCTGAACCTTCGTGAAACAGATGGCGATATCTCGCAGAAAAAACTTTATGACCTTATCTGGAAACGTACCATTGCCTCGCAAATGAGCGATGCAGTGCTCGAAAAAACCAATGTTACCATCAGCATTTCCACAACACCCGAAAAATTGATTGCCAGGGGCGAGGTGATTAAGTTTGATGGGTTTTTAAAAGTTTATTTCGAATCAACCGATGATGAAAACGGCGATACCCAGGAAAATGTACTTCCGCCACTTCATATCGGTGAACCGCTTTGGCTTATCGAAATGGATGCCACGCAGCGATTTACGCAGCAACCCTTTCGGTATACCGAGGCCAGCCTGGTAAAAAAACTCGAAGAGCTAGGCATCGGGCGGCCTTCGACCTATGCCCCCACGATTTCAACAATACAAAAACGCGAGTATATCGTCAAAGAAGACCGCAAAGGAATTGAGCGCACTTTTTCGGTGCTGGTGCTGAAAAACAAAAGCATTGAAGAGAAAACCAAAATCGAAAAAATAGGATTTGAAAAAAATAAACTTTCGCCTACCGATATCGGAACTGTGGTAAATCAATTCCTGGTGCAAAATTTTTCGGATATTCTCGATTATAACTTCACAGCCAGTGTCGAGAAAGAATTCGACGAAATAGCACAGGGGCAACGGGTTTGGAATCAAATGATCAAAGAATTTTATGCCCCGTTTAAAAAACAGATCAACAAAGTGCTTGAAACCACTGAACGAGTAAAAGGAGAAAAATTATTGGGCACGGATCCCATATCTCATAAAAACATATACGTTAAACTCGGAAGATTTGGTGCCATGGTTCAGCTTGGCGAAAGCGACGAAGTGAATAAACCACAATTCGCCGGATTAAAAAAAGGACAAAGCATCGAAACCATAACACTCGATGAAGCCCTGGAGCTTTTTAAACTACCCCGCAACATCGGCGAATTCGAGGCAGCCCAGATGAGCATCGGAATTGGGCGGTTTGGGCCATATCTGAAGCATGGCAGTACATTTTATTCATTAAGCAAAACCGACGATCCATATACCATTGATCAGGAACGTTGTATTGCCATTATCGAGGAAAAAAGAATAAAAAATTCCGAAAAAATTATTATCACATTTCCTGGACGCCAGGATGTGGTGGTTTTGAAAGGGCGCTGGGGTCCATATATCTCCATCAAGAATAATAACTATAAAGTACCCAAAGGAACCGACCCGGCCTCGCTGACTCTTGAGGCATGCCTGAAGATTGCTGAATCCTTCCCGGATAAAAAAACCACCAAGGGAAAAACAAAAAAAAGATAATGGAAAACAAATATTTCCTTCAACCCGTTGACCTGGAATGGGAGCCCAAGGTTCATCAGTCGAAAAATTTGCTTGGAAACCAAATTGCCATATTTAAATCCAGGGATGATTTTCCTGACCTTGGCGAATGCGACATTGCAATTGTAGGTGTTAGCGAAGAACGCGGCACCTTGTTCAACCAAGGATGTGCCCTCGGCCCCGACCGCATAAGGGAATATTTCTATGGAATGCATTGCGGCCCATTTAAAGCCAGAATTGCCGACTTGGGCAATATTACGACAGGACACGCAATTACAGATACTTACTTTGCTTTGTGCGAGGTGTTGGCAGAACTGATGACAGAAAACGTCATTCCGATCGTCATAGGGGGAAGCCAAGACCTGACATTTGCCATATATAATGCATTTGCCCGCCTTAAGCAAGTAATCAATATTGTTTCTATAGATAAAAGCTTCGATCTGAGCCCTTTTGATAACAACCTTCACGCTGAAAGTTATCTTAAAACCCTTGTTGCCCAACAACCCAACTATCTGTTTAACTATACAAACATCGGTTATCAAACCTATTTTGTTGATCAGGAGGCAATTAAACTCCTTGATGAGATGTTTTTTGACACGTACAGATTGGGTGCCATCAGAAGTTCGCTAAGCGAAGCTGAACCGCTGATCAGAAATGGCGATTTGCTCACTTTTGATGTGTCGTCAGTCAGGGGAAGCGATGCGCCCGGGCATGCCAAGGCCTCCCCAAACGGTTTTACTGGCGAAGAAGCCTGCCAGTTGGTTCGCTATGCGGGAATGGCCGACAAACTTTCTGTAATCGGCCTGTTCGAATTTAATCCCTCTTATGATACACGAGGGCTTACTGCCCAGCTTCTTGCCCAGATGATCTGGTATTTTATTGAAGGATTTTATCTCAGGCAGCACGAAGACCCGATTGCCAATCCCGACGAATTTATTAAATACACTGTGCCGGTTGAAGCGTTTGAAGATGGCCTGATCTTTTATCGAAGCAAACGCAGCGACAAATGGTGGATGAATGTTGGGGCAAACCGGAGCATCAAACCTGAATACAGGCGCCATACCATTATACCCTGCAGCGCAAAAGACTATAGTATTGCCAGCGCCAATGAAATACCCGATCGTTGGTGGAAGGCCTATCAGAAGCTGATGTAAGCGGCAAGAAAGCTAAAAATTTCGATGCATCTGACAAAAATCAGCCAAGCCTGTGCGGGTTTGTTGCGATAAACGATTTCCAGCCGGTATGCGAAGTAGCCCTTTCAACATCCTTCCCTGCCTGAAAAAAATGACAAACCGCAACTGCCAACCCATCCGTAGCGTCAAAACCGATGGTTGGGATGTCAACTTCCAAAAGGCGCGCAAGCATGGCTGCCACTTGTTCTTTCGAAGCATTGCCCCGGCCTGTGATAGATTGCTTAATCCGACGCGGAGAGTACTCGAAAACTTCAAGCTCTCGGAATAAAGCTGCTGCAATGGCTACCCCCTGTGCCCGGCCAAGCTTTAGCATAGATTGCACATTTTTGCCATAAAAAGTTGATTCAATGGATAACTGCGTGGGAGCGTATTCATCAATAAGCTGAACCACGGTTTTGAAAATTTTAATCAGCTTGGTATATTGATCATCGCTTCCTGTCATTTTTAATGTATCCAGTGCAATCAGCCGCAACTTATTGCCATTGCATTCGATCACTCCATAGCCCATAATGTTGGTGCCCGGATCTATACCTAAAATAATTCGCGTAGTGTCCAATATTCACGATTTTTTAAAAGCAAAGGTAGGGTTTTGACTTTTACATTATTTCGGATGCCTTAAATACGGAATCAAATGATGGCAATCTATTATTGAACAAAAAGATGTAGCAGAAGAAAACACGGCTCTTATAGCCCCCACTTAGAGACCTGCAAGGAAAAACATCTATGAATCTGAATTTGGCTCCATGTGAATGGTTGCGACAATTCCTGTTTTTTCGAGTATTCCTTTCTCGATGAGTGTGGCAATATGATGTGCCTGCTTCAGTTGCATTTCGGGTGTGAGCCTGATGTGGCAAGTCATTTCGGTGTGGTCGCCATAGCGATGTATATGAACATGGTGCATTACCACATCATGACCTACTGCGGTCAATGAAATCTGGCGCAGTTCTTCCATCAGTGGCTCATCGGGGGTTTCGCCAAGAAGCGAAGTTGCAGTGTCTTTGATGATATCATATGCGGCGTAGAACAGCGCAAGCGACACAATAAAACCCAGGACACCATCCATCCACCAGTATTGCGCTCCAACCAAAATCCCCACCAGGATAATCACTGATGATATTGCATCGCTTCTGTGATGCCATGCATCGGCCCTGACAGCGTTTATACGTGTGCGGCGGTGGATCATGAAAGCATACTGAGCCAGGGCTTCTTTTGCAACGATCGAAACAATGGTGACCACAATGGCAATTGTGCCATAGGTGGCTTTTTCCTGATTGCGAAGTTTAGAAATTGAATCGGACATGAAGCTAAAACCCACCACAGCCAATAAAATTCCGATGATTATCGAAGCAATAGATTCAGCGCGCCCATGCCCGAAAGGATGATTGCTATCGGCAGGCTTAGCCGAAAGCCTGATGCCGATCAGCAAAACAACAGAAGTAAGCGAATCGCTCATCGTATGCCAGGCATCGGCCACCAATGCAACCGACCCGCTTATAATCCCTGCCCAAAGCTTTAGAATAAACAATAAGGTGTTCGTTGTCAGCGACACCCAGCCCTCGGTCTTGGCCTGGTTGTTCTTCCGGATGACTTCATTGATATTCATGATCATTTTTTTTTCTGATTCTTGCATTCAAGATTGCTTCGGCATATAGCAAGTCAACCGGCCAGGTGATTTTAATATTCTCGATATCGCCATCAATCATTGATATCGGAACTCCTGCTGCTTCAATTACCATTGCATCGTCAGTAAAAGACTCGTGGTAGGATTGCAGATAGGCTTTTTTTATAAGAGAAATATCAAATACCTGAGGCGTTTGCATCAATCGAAGGGTTTCTCTTATCAACGGTTTGTTCTTTGCCCCGGAGACCTGTCGTACGGTATCGGCAGGAATAATAGCGGGCGCTACAGCCAATGCTATTCTGGCTATTTTAAACGCCTCAGCTATGGTTGAACAAGTAACCAATGGCCTCGCCCCGTCATGAATGGCCACCAATCCCTCTCCGTCAACAAGCGTCAGACCACGTTTAACCGAATGAAAACGCTCTGGGCCTCCCCCGATTACAGAATGGGGTATCTTGAAATAAAACTCAGCACATAGCTTTTTCCACAATGGAATAAAGTCATCGGGCAGCACTACGATAAGCCGGATATGTTCAATAGCCTCAAAGAATGTTTCGATAGAATGCATCAGCAGCGGTTTTCCGGCAAGCAGTTGAAACTGTTTGGGCTGGGCGGTTCCAAAACGCTTGCTCCCACCACCGGCAACGATGATTCCATAGACTGGCATAGGATGTTTTTTTGAGAATGTAAATGTACGGGATAAAGTTAATCAATACAATTCTGGGGTACTTCAAAAAAAGGCTGCTTAAAAACAGCCTTTTATGAATGAAATGCGTTGATAATGAAATCCTTACAGGATTAGCATCGCATCGCCATAGCTTAAAAAGTGATATTTTTCTTCGGCTGCCACCCGATAGGCATTCATCAATAATTCATAGCCGGCAAATGCCGCCACTTGCATCATCATTGGCGACTGGGGCTGATGAAAATTAGTGATCATGCAGTTTGCAATGCTGAAATTATAGGGCGGGAAAATAAATTTGTTTGTCCAGCCGCTATATGGTTTTAGGAATCCGCCAATTGTAACTGACGACTCAATGGCTTTGTTGGTGGTGGTTCCAACTGCACACACCTTTTTCTTGTTTTCTTTGGCTTTGTTTACAATGCTGACGCATTCTTCATTAATCAGAACTTCTTCTGAATCGGGTTTGTGTTTGGTGAGGTCTTCTACGTCTATGCCCCTAAAATTTCCGATCCCTATATGAAGGGTAACCTCAGCAAACTCAACACCCTTTAACTCAAGGCGCTTCATCAGTTCGCGGCTGAAATGAAATCCGGCGGTTGGGGCTGCCACTGCACCAACATTCTTGGCAAAGATTGTTTGATAACGCTCTTTGTCTTCGGGAATAATTTCCCGCATCCGCTGAATTTCTTCGGGGAGGGGAGGACGTCCCATGGCTTCGATGGTGCGGATAAAATCGTCATGAGGGCCATCATATAAAAACCGGATTGTGCGCCCGCGGGATGTTGTGTTGTCAATAACTTCTGCAACCAGGGAATCATCATCTCCAAAATACAACTTGTTGCCGATCCTGATCTTTCTGGCCGGATCAACCAGCACATCCCACAACCTCGATTCGGAGTTCAATTCGCGCAGCAAAAACACAGTGATCTTGGCACCTGTTTTTTCTTTTTCTCCGGTGAGGAGCGCAGGAAAAACCTTGGTGTTGTTCAGGATTATCACATCTCCATCGTCGAAATATTTCAATATATCAGTAAAAATGCCATGGCTAATAGATTGTGTCGCCCGATCTACGATCATCAATTTCGACTGATCTCTGTTAGAAGCCGGATGAAGAGCAATAAGGTCGGGAGGCAAATGAAAACGAAACTGTGATAACTTCATAATAGTTGAATTATGAGAAGGGGTTTTTAAAAAGGGGTGCAAAGATAATACAATATGTTCAGATAATCAAGAAGTTTGGGGTTTTGAAGGCGAAATAATTCATGCCTGAAGCGAAATGCACTGGTGGGCGGCGAGGTTCAAGTTAATTAATCATTATTGCCCTGAATTAATTCGATCAATTTGGTCAACTCGTAAGCATCTTTTAGCCGGTATAATCCAATCTGTTCGCGGCACAAGGCCACCAGGTGGGCGCCGGTTTTAAGGGCAAAGCCCAAATCGCGCGCCAGTGAGCGAATATAAGTGCCCTTGCTACAGACTACCCTGAAATGCACGTCGGGAGGAATATATTTGAGTAATTCGAATGAATATATACTTATGTGGCGCGGCTCAAGTGTGATCATATGGTCGCGACGGGCAAAGTCATAAGCACGTTTTCCACCAATTTTTATGGCCGAATAAACCGGAGGAACCTGTTGCTGAGCGCCCGTCATCTTCTGCATGGCCTGCCTGATATCATCCACGCCAATGTGCTCATAAGGATAAACCATATCAAGGCCGGTCTCAAGATCAAACGACGGGGTTGTGGAGCCAAGACGTATCTGGCCGCTATAAGTTTTGTCGAGGCGCTGAAAATTATCTATTTCCTTTGTTTTTGGGCCGGTGCAAACAATGAGCAGGCCGGTTGCCAGCGGGTCGAGGGTGCCGGCATGCCCCATTTTAATCTTTTTTATCCCGCGATGTTGTTTTATGGAATAGCGCAGCTTATTCACCACATCAAAAGAAGTCCACCCGAAAGGCTTGTTAACAAGCAAAACCTCACCCGACAGAAAATCAAAATCAGCATCCTCGTTCATCCAATAACACTATCTGGAAATAAAATTATCGCCAACTATATTGAGTAGAAACCAAAGGCAATTGCAACAAAACCAACAATGGCGCAGTAAATCGAAAACCATGCGATATTTCCTTGCTGCACCAGCCTGATCATCCATTTGCAGGCAATTAGCCCGGACACGAAAGCAGCCAAAAATCCTATGGCCAGAGGAAATAATTCAACATTCACTATCACAGGCGAAGCCGCCACATCCTTAAGCTTCAGCAATGTGGCACCGGCAATGGGAGGCAAAACCATAAGAAACGAAAACCGGGTAGCGGTTTTGCGTTCAATTCCAAGCAGAAGAGCGGTCGAAATGGTTGCTCCCGACCGTGATATTCCTGGCAGAATGGCAATGGTTTGTGCAATGCCAATGATGAATGCCTCAGAAAAACCTAATTTTCGAGCATGTTTCCGGGAAAACTTTGTTGCCATCAGCAAGGCAGCCGTAATCAGCAACATAAATCCTACAAATAAAAGCCGGCCTTCGAAAAATTGCTCAATAGAATCTTCAAACAACACCCCAACAATACCGACCGGAGTCATCGAGGCCACAATCAACGCAGCATACCGGGTTTCTTCGTTCCATTTGAATTGCAGCAAGCCCGAAATCAAGACGGCAATGTCTTTGTAGAAAACAATCAAAATGCTACACATTGTTGCTGCGTGGACAATTACTGAAAACAAGAGATTATCCTGGCTGTGAACCGAAAATAACACTTTGCCGATTTCAATATGGCCGCTGCTGCTTACCGGAAGAAACTCGGTCAAACCCTGCAACAGGCCAAGAATTAGCGCTTCGAGCCAGGTCATGATGCTTTGTCGGAGGGTTTTTTCATTATGGCATATAGTTCAATGCCATAACCGATCAGGATGAGAATGGGCGCAACAGTAATGCGTCGAAAACTAAAAATGGATTCATTAAAAACATTTGGATCCTGCGAGCCGCCACCGGTCATCAGAACAAAACCCAATGCAATAAAAACCAGGCCAATGATCAGGAAAATATAATTCGATCTATCAAAGGCAAAGTCGGCGCCGGTTTGACTGCCCGACTGGGAGGATGAAGTTGGTTTGCTCTTAATATTTTTCTGCATGTGCTTCTCAGATTATGTAAAATAGAATTGGTTTATTGATAAAGATTATCCAGGCTGGAGCGTAAGAATTTGCGAACGGAAAAAAAAGTTGATACCAAAGCAATCAGTATTCCGACAACAATCACCGTACCCGCCAGCAAAACAAGCGGTTTAAAATCCTGTAATACTACAAGTTCCGGAATCTCGTTGCGGGCAAAATATATTGTGAAAGTCAGAAGCAGAAGGGCAATCAGGGCTCCGGAAAACCCATGCAAGATTCCCTGGATTAAAAAAGGTTTTTGAATAAAAGCCTCGGTGGCCCCCACCAGTTGCATGGTGCGAACGAGAAAGCGCCTGCTGTATATCGCAAGGCGAATCGTGTTGTTTATCAAGGCAATGGCAACAATCAGCAGGAGCAGGTTAAAAAGCATCAAAGCCATGCTTATTTTGCGGATGTTTTCATTAATTAAATGCACCAAAGATTTTTGGTACAGCACTTCTTTTACCACACTGGCCCCAAGCAATTTTTTTTCAATGGCCTGGATGCTGTCGACATTGGCATATGGGGCATGGAGCTTTAGCTCAAAACTCGGCAGCAAGGGATTATAGCCAATAAATGAAATAAAATCTTCGCCGAGAGCAGATTTCAGCTCTTCGGCAGCCTGATCGCGTGTAATGTATTCGATACCCTTAACAAATCGAGCCCCATCGAGATTTTTTCGAAAAAGAGATATCTCGCCATCCGTTGCAGTTTCGTTTATGATTACCGACAATGCAATATTTTCGCGGATATATACAGAAAGTTTATGCCCGTGAAGCATGATCAGGCCCAGGAGCCCGAGCATAAACAACACCAGGCTTATACTCACAATGGTAGTGATATAAGAGGAGCGAAGCTTACGCCTGGTAAATTTATCTTCCTGCTTCATGCGGCACTTTGTTCGGCCACGAAATTACAAAAAAGAATGCAAGCTGCCTAGACGAGTGAATGCCATGTCGGCAGCATTTGCGTTGCCCGGTCGCCTTAATCGGCTAATTTTCCTAATTTCGCGGATTATTTATAAACCGTGCTGCCAGCCAGCCTGGCGAATATAAAATTCTGTATGGATTACAATTTCAGGGAGATAGAACAAAAATGGCAATTAAAGTGGAAGAAAGATCAAACTTTTAAAGTAGGCGTTGATCATAACAAACCCAAATATTATGTTCTGGATATGTTTCCCTACCCCTCGGGTGCTGGTTTGCATGTGGGACACCCCTTGGGCTATATTGCTTCAGATATCTATGCGAGGTATAAACGGCTGAATGGTTTCAATGTGTTGCACCCAATGGGGTTTGATGCCTACGGCCTGCCTGCCGAACAATATGCCATACAAACAGGCCAACACCCAGCCATTACTACCGAAAAGAACATTGCACGCTACAAAGAGCAACTCGAAAAAATAGGATTTTCTTACGATTGGAGCCGCGAAGTGCGCACCTGTGACCCCGATTACTACAAGTGGACGCAATGGACCGTTATTAAACTCTTCAATTCCTGGTATAACAAAGAAACCAACAAGGCCGAGCCAATCGAACGGTTGATAAGCTGGTTCGAAGAACACGGAAATTCAGGCATAAAAGCCGCCACCTCCGAGATTGATCCCTTTGATGCCCATGAATGGAAGCGGATGAGCGAAAAAGAACAGCAGCATAAGCTGATGAACTACCGCTTGGCCTACCTTTCGGAAACTTTGGTAAATTGGTGCCCCGAACTCGGAACAGTATTGGCTAACGACGAAGTCAGCAATGGCTTCTCGGTACGCGGAGGCCACCCTGTGGAGCGCAAGCTCATGCGACAATGGCAATTGCGTATTACGGCCTATGCACAACGATTGCTCGATGGGCTGGACCAGATTGACTGGCCTGAGTCGCTCAAAGAAATCCAGCGAAACTGGATCGGGCGATCCGAAGGTGCCGAAATAAAATTTCCTGTTGTGGCACCAAATGGTGAAAATTTAGATATAGGGGTGTTTACAACACGCCCAGATACAATCTTCGGGGCTACTTACATGGTGTTGGCTCCCGAACACGAATTGGTGGCAAAGATTACAACCCAAGACCACAAAGCCGAAGTTGAAAAATACATCCATAATGCCGTGAATCGCAGCGAACGCGAACGGATTTCCGAAGTGAAAAAAATTAGTGGCGTGTTCACCGGTGCCCATGCAACCAATCCTTTGAACAACGAAAAAATTCCGGTGTGGATTGCCGATTATGTGCTTATGGGCTACGGCACCGGCGCCATTATGGCCGTGCCGGGCCACGACAGCCGCGACTTTGCATTTGCCCGCCATTTTAATTTGCCTGTTGTGCAGGTGGTGTGCCGGCATGGAGAAAAACCCTCGGACCCAATAACATGGAATGAGTCTTACGATTCGAAAGAAGGCTTTATGATAAATTCCGGCTTCATCAATGGCCTGGATGCTCATGTGGCGATCAAAACTACCATCAAACATATTGAAAATATGGGCTTGGGTCGGGGTATGGTTAACTACCGCTTGCGCGATGCCATTTTCAGTCGCCAACGTTACTGGGGCGAACCTTTTCCTGTCTATTATAAAGACGAAATGCCTTATATGCTCTCAGAAAGCGAGCTTCCGCTCGAATTGCCCGAGGTTGATGCATACCTGCCCACCGAAACCGGCGAACCCCCACTGGCAAGAGCTAAAAACTGGAAAACAAAAAATGGCTATCCGCTGGAAACCAATACCATGCCCGGATTTGCAGGATCGAGCGGATATTACCTGCGCTACATGGATCCCTGGAACAATGAAGCGTATTTTTCGAAAGAAGCCAACCAATACTGGCAAAATGTTGACTTGTATATTGGCGGAGCCGAACATGCAACCGGCCACCTGATTTATGCTCGATTCTGGAACAAATTTCTTTACGATTTAGGATTGGTTTGCATGGATGAACCGTTCAGGAAGCTGATCAATCAGGGAATGATTCAGGGAAGGTCAAGCTTTGTTTATCGCATAAAAGGCACAAACACATTTGTTTCGCATGGCCTGAAAAACGATTACGACACTTCTCCAATCAATGTTGATGTGAGTCTTGTTGAAAACGACATACTCAACCGTGAAGAATTTCTGAAATGGCGCCCCGATCTTACGGATGCTGAATTTATACTCGAGGACGGAAAATATGTTTGTGGCTGGGAGATTGAAAAAATGTCGAAATCGTTGCACAACGTGGTGAACCCCGATGAACTGATCGAAAAGTATGGCGCCGATACCCTGCGACTCTACGAAATGTTTCTTGGGCCGCTGGAGCAATCCAAACCATGGGATACCAACGGCATTGAAGGGGTTTTTCGTTTCATTCGCAAGTTCTGGCGGCTGTTCCACAATCAGCTCAATGAATTTAGTGTCCTCGACCAGGAGCCCTCGAGGGAAGAGTTAAAGATACTTCACCGCACGATTAAGAAAGTCAGAGACGACATCGAACGCTTCAGTTTCAACACAGCCGTCAGTACCTTTATGATCTGCACCAACGAATTGGGCGAACTGAAATGCAACAACAAAGCCATACTGCAAGAACTGGTCATACTTATTTCGCCCTATGCACCCCATTTGGCCGAAGAATTATGGCACTTGCTCGGAAATCCAGGCAGCGTGTGCGATGCCGCCTATCCCATTCTTAATGAAGAATACCTGGTCGAAAACACCTTTGAGTATCCGGTATCGTTCAATGGTAAACTCAGGTTTAGACTTGTTTTGCCGCTTGATATGCCGACCAAAGACATCGAACAAGCAGTGATCGAAGCCAGGGAATCTGAAAAATGGCTGGGCGGAAACCCACCCCGCAAAGTGGTGGTCGTTCCCAGCCGGATTATAAATGTCGTGGTATGACCAAGCTGGGCCAACAGAAGAAACAGGATAAACCAGGCGTGTTTGAAAAATTGTTTTTTGTTGTTATGCAACACAAATTTTCAAGCACTGCTCCATTTGAATCTTTGAGCGCCTATTGAGTTTGGTTTTTTAGCTTTCCGATAAAACTAGTGATTCCCCGGGAATTCAATATTCCCTGGCATTGTTTTGCCTGAGACAGGGTTTTGAAACAACCAAGCCGAATTTTGTAAAAACCCTCTTCGAAAACAACACCCACAGGAAAATCAATTTTTGTTTTTCACCATTGCCGTTTCAATGGCTTTTCTTATCTTTTTAAGCAAAAAATCCGCACAAAAGATGAGGTTGACTAAGCAGTAAGGCTACCCCAGACAATCTCTCCAAATCTTTTCGCTTCAATCGGTTCAGCGCGAGGATCTGCCTGGACTTTTTTCTCTTCGGGAATTATTTTATTCTGTTCGATGGAGGTGCTGGCGAGGATTCAGATGGGGGAATTTTTCATTTAATTATCCTGACCTGAAGTTTTTTCAATCGGAAGGCCTTCTTCTGAAGGAGCCGGCTTAAGTATAAAGTCCAGCCCATCAGCAATATCGCCATTTTCCATTGGCTGTATCGTGAAAAGTATGCTTTCGGGTATTGAAATCATCTTCAACCGTTTCAACTGATCGGAATCAATTTTAGCATAATAATCCCCTGGCTCAAGTCCAAGAAAAGTAACAAAACCGTCAGATTCCGACAGAACTTTGCGAAACAAACTTCCATCGCTGCGATAGAAATTCACAACAATACGCCCCAAACCCTTCAAACCCTTTGAATCTTGCAGATAGACCCGTCCGTTTGCTTCACCCATCGGAAAAACAGGAATCTCAATTTTCTTAAACTGGTTGGGATCAATATACACGCTGATCGCTTTATTTTTTATTTGCCAGGAAATATTTTCAAGTCCGGACTCGTCCAGTTCAAGAAGGTAACAGGCATACGGCTCCATTTCAATAACCCGATTGATTGAGTCGCTCCTCTCGCGCAGCATCCTTCCACCATTGATTTTTACCCTCAGGCCACTAACAATTGGTTCTTCCTTGTCGCGAACACGGTTATGGTTGATATCGAGAAATGGAATGATTGTGATGCCTCCGCGCCCGACAGCCGAACGGTTATCAATATGAATATAATTATTGCCACTGCCAAAGGCCAAACTGCCTCGTGCCCCCTGGGTGGAGGTGACTGAATTCTTGCTCAAGCGAAGAGCCAGATTGGTTTGGCTGTATCGAAGATCCCACCGAAACGAAAAATCAACACTCTGATAGGCCATTCGAATATTGTTTTCATAAGAAATAGAAAAAAAACCCAATCGCTGGATCTTTTTTTCAACCTCGGTTTTAAAGGAAACCACTTCTCTGTTGCTCACATCAAACTGTGTTTGGGGCCGGATGGTGAACCCTTTTCCAAGCCTTAGCCCCATGGCCAGGTTTCCGTAAACATAAGGGGTTTTTCGGTCAATCCAACTTGCATAGCCCATTAAATTGGCATTTACAGGCCCAAAGTTGGTCGAAAAAGTCATATCAGCGGTGTTGTAGGTGAGCATCTCATAGATGTTTTGCCTGTAACTGAAGCGTGCAAAACCCCTCATCCATTTTAATTGTACCGGAATGGCAAGCGTGGCTTTTCGCTCTTCAAGATAGTTGAACCGGATGGCTTGCTGGCCTTTTTCATAAAATGTATAATCAAAATCAAACATCAGGTTCGAAGGCAAACGATAGCTCAGCAAAGCCTTGGTTCGAACCCCATGGGCATATTCGCCACTGATCATGAAATTATTAAAAGGGGTAATGGCGGCCGAAAGAAAAGGAATCTCGGGCCTGGAGGCAATGGACGAAAGATACTCCATGCCTCCACCCAGTGTGATAAAACGATTGATTCCGTACTTTGCTTCAGCACGAGAGTAAAAAGACTGGTCTGCCGACTGAATCACGCCCCCCGAAACGGTATATTCCAGCTCTCCTTTTGGTAGGAAATTAAACGGAATATTGATGTTTTGTTCCCTGGTTCTTTCCTCCCCATAGGGGCCATAGAATTTCAGCATCACCTGCGAGGCTCCGTAAACCAGTGGCGCATTAAAGGAATAAAACCCAGAAGCATCAGCCGTTTGATAATCAACAAGCACATTGTTGATATATAACTCCACGGTCCATCCCGGTTCGGTGAAGTTACTCAGGGTATAGCTGCCAAACGAACGGCGGTATGTAGTGGGCGCATTTGTCAGGCTTACCCCCACGAACGGGTCGTAGATTGAGGCAATGGAGATGGTTCCAATTTTACCGGCCCGCACTTGCCTGAGCAGAGATGATTGATTATTGGCCCAGCGCCATTGATAGTGCTGATTGCGTCCATCAAACCCCTCGCGCGAGGAATAATTCAAAAACAGGTTGGTTTCGCCGCCCAGCAACTCTCCCCCCATCCCCAATTGTGCCCTGTTGTCGGCCAGATTGTCTGTTTGTTGTGTTGCGCTTAAAGCCCAATCAACCATGCCAAAGCGGAAAAAATGATAACGACGGCCCAACGTTGTATCAGCTGTTACCTTTCCTCTTAAATGCTCAAAATTTTGTCGCATCTGTTGAAGCCGCATTTCGCGAATTGCAGGCAACTCAAGGTCGGTTTTCAGCTCTACCGAAAGGCTTCGGAAATGAAAGGTGCAATACAGGCCAAAGGCCGGACCATAAACTCCTGAATTCAAATACAAACCGGTTTCGGTTTTGAGCAAATCGGCTGCCTGCAAAGCCAGCGTTTTACCATCAATACTTATAGTGCGTTTGGTGTGGTCTATCGAGTAGGTTCTCTGTTCATCAATCAAAAAACCCTTGATTTCGCCGTAATCAGCCGAAGCTGTCTGATTGATTTTCAGAAACTGAAAAAGCTCAACCACCGGTAAATAGAGCCTGTTGGATTCGTATGAATAATACCCGTTGATTTCGAATGCGCCAACACCTTGTATACGCATATAAACCGCAATCTCATCATATTCCTGTTCTGCTTGCTGCGATATGGCGCCCAGGGGCTGAACCAGGAGTAGAAACAAGATGGTTCGTACAGCTAATTTATTCATTTGGATGAAGAGGGCTGTTAAAGACGGTGCAAATTTAACAAACCGGGGCTTGATAAGATCGCTAATTGTGCAGCCCGAGCGTAGCAAACCTGCCTTTTGGTTCGGATTATGTTGAAAGGATTTTGCCATACACCATTGCTACCAACCCACTGTGTGGCAATAAAAATTATTCGGCACAAGATTGCGCCTTTCCTCAAAAAGAAAAAATAAACCTTTCGGGCGATTCGGACACCTTGTATGCCAACTTGAAAAAAAGCAACCTGTCTGATCATCGGTTTCCTTGGTGCATAATGATCGCCTAATATATTTGCCCTTTTCCGGCGTTGAGGAGTGCTTGCCAATGAAGGGAGAACAAAAAGCAAAACAATGCTTTATTCCTGGTTGAAAGTGATGCTGAATGTTCCTTCATAGTTCCCGGGTGGATTTGCGAGGGTATTTCCAACGTTGAGGGTGCCTCCTACCTGAACCGGGTTAAAAAAGGGATGCCCGCCCGAGGTAACAAAACTCATTCCACGGTTTGTGGGACCAATGTTCATGGTCATGCTACCCCCGCCCCCAATGCGCAAAAGCGTGGCTGGCGGCCCGAAACTGATGCTTACAAGCCTCCCGGGAAGTAGCTCTACAATAAAGATGGCGTTTTGAACCATGCCTCCGGCCAATACAACCGTTCCGGTTTGCGATCGAGACCCCGCGGGGCTGACTGCCACCGTGCCACCGGTTGCCCCGGTATAAAAGCTGCCAAAACTCAACCCCTGAATAGAATAGACCCGTATTTCTTTTGGCGGCGGAAAGGGGGCATTCGCTTGAGAAAAAACCTCAGAGATCGCGCCAGCCCATAAAACACAGGCCAGCAAGCCTCCTGCAATTGATCTTGAGGGCTTGATGCGGCCCGCACTAATAGAAAATAAATTCCGTTCCCCCGGATTTCTCATCTATCTATTGAAGAATAAACTCACTTTCAGCAAAAATTTCTTTTTTGGCTTCGCTGGGGCTGCCATATCGCAACACCAGCTTGCCCTTTCTGAAATCTATCCCTTCGGCTTGGTTCAACTGCAATGTAAACCTGCGCATTGTGTTGGGGGTATAAACAGCAATTCCGCGCACAATGCCCACCTCAACCTCCTGGCCTTGCGGTGGCACATAATTGACCGTCAAATCGCCATATATTGACCTATTGCCCTGGCGATTGAATGTGAGGCTGACGTAAGGTGAGGAATCAGGTTCTTTCTTGAGCGAAATATCACTGAGGGTTATATTGGCACTGAGGTTGCCCTCGCGGATAATCACCGGGATGGTGATGCCGAAAATAGGAGTGAGCCGGATACCGATCATAGTAGTATCTACCTGCACGGCTGCCTCCCCCAAGGGCTTTTCTTGCGGAACAGCCCTGAAATACATGTGCGAGCGATATTCGCCGGTTTTCATCCCCGTCGGGCGCCTGACCTGCATGCGTATTGTCTGCGACTCCTTGGGCGCAAGTACTACCGAATGCGGAAAATACCGCAGGTAGGGTTCGGCAAACATTTGACCAGCATCGGCTTCAGTGATTTGTTCGAACGACCCGTCTTCTTTCATCCTGTAGTTTACAAAACTAACCACATACCTTGCCGTGTCCTGTCCGGTGTTGGCCAGGGTAATTTCCTGTCGTTGCTTATTGCCCTCAAACACAATACGGCGCGGGGTAATCAGTAGATCGCCCTGGGCGCTCAGTGCCGGCGAAAGGCCCAGCAGGGCAAAAAAGAAGGAAAAGAAAAGAATTGGAACTCCCGAAGGATGACCGGTAAGCCAAGTGCTGTTGTAAGGTGTTGGTTTCATGATACTTTACAAATAATAGAATCCGTAAATATACAAAAATACAAAATATAGTGCCTAAACAGAAACAAAAACCGAACCAAAAAAATTAATAGGCAATACAAAAGAACGCTGAAAAAAAAACGCTGTGATGAACAGCGTTTTCAGAATGATTGGTTGTTTTGTCAATTATAGGCAAAAGTCAGCTGAAACGTTCCGGCATAAAGCCCGGCAGGGTTTTTATCAATCGTGCCCACTTTGAGTGTTGCGCCGATGCTGATCAGCTGTGCCCCGTTTTCCATAAGATTTATGTGGGCCGTTGTCTCCTGATCCGAAACCCAATCTTCGACGATCATTGTCTTGCTGCTTTGCTGATTCATGAGCACTGCAGGCCCGGGGGGCAACTGCACCGAAAAGGCGGCATTGGGTGCGCCTGTGATGCTGAACTTGCCGGGGCCAAAATATCCTGCTGCCAGCACCACCGAACCCAGGGCGGTGCGCGCACCGTTTGGATGGATGGCAATGCTTCCCCCGCTGGTTTCGGGCGAAAAACGGCCGAAATTCAACTGCTCGGTTTCGTGGGCGGTGAGTGCCTCGATGATTTCGGCAAAAACCTGTGCTGAAATGGTAGCCTGTGCATTGATGTTTTGCAAGGCGGCCAACAGCCATAAAGCAACAAAAAGCAATTTCCGAAGCATCTTAAAGCGTATCAATTTGTGTAGAAGTTAAAACAAAAGAAAAAGAGGAGCAAATAGAAAAGTTTCTATCTGCTCCTCTTTTTTGGCTCATTTTAGTTATAGTCAACTGTAATTTTTAAACCATCTCCGTTTGTGTAGGTGCCGGCGGCCTGATTAGCTGCAACAGCGATGGTGGCTCCAACAAAAAGATCCTGACTTCCAGTTTCACTGAGCGTACCGGTTGTGGATGGGTTGGTTACAAAAGTACTCACTTGCATAGCAGCGTTACCAGGACTTGTTACATTGAAAGCTGACGGCACTGTGATTGAATAAGTAGCATTTGCCTGCCCACTAACAGTAAATTTAGCAGCGGTAATTGTTCCCGGAATAGCCGAAGGAAGGGTAACATCCCCGGTTTTTGATCTTGTGCTGCCTGTCGCTACTGTTACAGTACCTTCTTGTGCGCCTGCAGCAATATTGCCAAAACTCAGGTCAACAATTTTTTGAATTGAGATCGGGGTGATAATGACTGCTGTAGTTGTTGCAGTAGCATCCTTTGGATTTTGTGCCATTACGCTTTGAACGGCGATTGTCATCAGGAATAAACCTGCGAAGAGAACGATTAATTTTTTCATGGTTTTTTGGTTTTGAAAGATTAAGAAATTAAATTTTATGTTTTCTTGATTAATTTTTATATAACAACAGGTCTAACTTATCACAATTTGTGTGCCAAAAAGCATAACAATCACAATGTCAATAAATTAGGTATAAAAAACAATAGTGGTTACATGTTTTTCTTCACTTTTGAAGGGGATTTGGTCCTAAATGGCTAAAAAATTTTTTTATGAGTGCATCTGTTTTCGGCAAAACCTGTAAGCAAAACAATTAAAATGACCGAAAGTTGCGCTGAAGGCCCGAAAAGGCGAAACAAGAATCATTTTTCAAGAGTCCCGGCCGGATTTTCGTTTAAAAAGACAGAAAAATATTTTGTTTTATTATCGAAAACCTACCAAGGTCAAATTTGTTCGGGAATAAAACAACCTTTGGGCTGAAAGGTCTTCGTTTTCGAAGGGCATGTTCTTCATTATCGAAGAGCAATTGGGTTTAAACGCATGCATTGAAGCGAATTTGTTACCGGCTCGAAATCAGAACAATATTTTTTTGCTCATGCTGCCAGCCGGGCCGGCGATTCGCACAACGAACAGGCCCCTGGCCGGAATGCTCAGTTGATGCGCCTGGCCTCCCTCGAGATTTTGCTGCATCAGCAGGCGGCCGGTGAAATCGAAAACTTCAAAACGATAAGTGCCTTCGATGAGCTGAAGGTCAATGGTGAGCATGTTTTGGAAAGCAAAAATACGTACCGGCAATGCATCGTGAGGGTTGGCAAAGAGGCCTGGTGCAAACTGCAGCACAAAACGACCCGGGTTGTCCTTGGTGGTGGCCTGGAAGGTATATTCGGAACTGAATTTCAGGTTGTGTTTCTGGCCTGTTTGCAGGTCAATCAAATCGAGCATTTCGAAATAGCCGCGATCGGCGGCGAAAGCAAGGGTGTATTGTCCGGCGGCTCCCGCCTTGAAGGCAAGGGGAATCACCGGATAATCCGATGGCTTGCCAAGAAGTTGTAGCGAATAGTTTTGTCCATTTTTAGGAAAATACAGGCTGGGGGCTGTTTTCACAAAACTGAATTTTTTGAGTGTTCCGCCATTGGGGGAGGCATGCCCAAATTCGATCATGGCCTCGTCCGATCCAGGTGCGGCAGGGGATTTTACCTGCACCGAAAGGATGTGCGAAAGGGTGCTTTTCGATTTCAGCCAATTGCATGCCCCCTGGTGCAACCGCAAGCTGTTTGCAAACCCGAGGGTGCCTGTTTGTGCGGCTTTCACAAAAAATCCCTGATGGGGTGCTATGAGGCGCGAAACACCCAATGTGCCCTCATCGGAGCTGGACGAGCTGTTGTAAACGCCATAATTGTTTTCTGCATCGTTCCATATCCATAAATCATATCCCCCTTCGCTGTCATCCAGGTCGGTTCGTGACCAGCCGCTGGCAGCCTTCCAGTCAATCGCCGAAGGGTAGGGGTTGCCTGCCAGGTTAAAGCCGAATTCGTTGCTGGTATTATTGGTTTTGGTGATGCTACGGGTTAGTGCGCCATTGTTCAGGTTACCGGCAAATGCTTTGGTGGGGTTGGTGGCCTGATACGACACCAGGTATCCCCGGCCAACCAGAAAATTATTGCTTCCGTGTGTAGTTGCCCATGTGGCAGGGTGGTTAAAGTAGATCCAACTGGTGTCGGGTTCGTGCCAGTGATAAAAATCATAGCCTGTGCCATCGCCATAGGTGCCGGGCGGAATAAAATCGCCGGTAATCGCCTGTGTGGCCACCGGCGAGGAGAGCAGGTGCCATGCTTCGGGAAGACCATTGATATAACGCTGAAAAGTGGCCGCCACCCCATTATTGTTGTGCAGGAGCGAACCGGTGCCGCCGGCATCTGAGCGGATCAGAAAGCCTGCATTTCCGGCATTGTTGGTAATGATACCGTTCACAGTGAGTGTTTTGACCGGGTTCAGGATGAAGAACCTGCCACTGTTGATGGTGAGTGCATTGTTGATGATAAGGTCGCAGTTTTGAACAACACCCGCTGTGTTTTCGATGGTCAGGTTGTGCACCTGGTTGTTCAGCAGCAGCCCGTCGGCAATTGTTTGTGTGGTGGTCCCGGCAAAAGCCAGTGTTGGGGAGTTGGCCACGGCATTCAACAATCCTGACATAGCCGATAAAGTGCCGGTGAGCCTGAGGGTTCCGTTGAAAGTGAGATTCTGATTATTGTTAACGGTGAGGTTAAACACCTCGTTGTTTACAAACGCACCAGACGGAATGGTTTGAGCGGTCGTTCCTGCAAAGACTACGGTCGAAGATATAGTACCGGCATTGATTTGCGCCCCGTTGGTGAATGCAAGGCTCCCTTTAATGGAGAGCTGCTTTCCGTTGACAACCAGCTTATAAGTGGCCTGGTTGTTGGTTATGTCGCCAACCGATCGGTTTGCGTCGAGCAGGCAGTCGCGCTCAGGAGCGCTTGAAAATACAATATTTGCATCGGCAACAGGCACAGCATTGGAAGTCCAGTTTGCGGCAGTGGCAAAATCGGTACTTACGGTTCCGCGCCACATATTTACCAGGAACTCCCAGGCTCCCATATCGGGCGGAATTCCTCTTGCGTTTAATCCATAATCAGTTGCAATGCCGGTTCCATCAATGCCATAGAGTGTTCCTCCGATTTTATAATCAATTGCCTGTATGCCACCGGAATTGGCAAATTGCGGGTTGACATTCAGGCTGTTGGCATCCTGCCCTGTTACAATAGGCAAGGTGGTTCTGTTGGTGCCATTATAATACCCGATTACTCCGCCGGTACCGGGGGCGAAATAATCGTTATAATTGAGTGTTAAATTGGTTGATACCCCGTAGTTAAAATAAGCCGCATAGTGCCTGTTCGATCCACCGGTGGTTGTCCTGAAATTAGCAAATATATTGTTGCGGAAATTGCGGATATTGGTTGATGCATTGCTGTATAATGCAAACGACATGCTTGTATTGCCCGAGCCCAGGCTGCCGCCGATGTAAACGGTGTTGAAATAAAGATTGTTGTTGTTCGATGCATCCCCGGTTTCATAAATGCCATATAAGGTGGTGGTTGTGTTGCCTGCAAGAACAATGATGTTGTTGGAGTAGGTGGTGGCCCCTGAAGCAATCTGAATTCCATAAATGCTGGCAGCTGTGCTGGAAGAATTTACCGACAGGCTGTGTACAAAATTCCGCGAAACCACATTGGCAAGCAAATTACCGGTAAAATAAATTCCTGCCACCCACCCGGAAAAAGCAGAATTGGTGCTGGAAAGGTTGTAGATAAGGTTTTCAGAAATTGTATTGATGTCGTTTACACCATTCAGTGTGATGCCGATTACTGACCAGAAATTTGTGGACAATGAAGCGCTGCTTATATTATAGATCGTGTTTTTAATGATGGTGCAATTACCCTGGGTCGCGCGTATAGCTCTTGTTCGCGAATTCCCTGTTCCGGTATAGGCGTTGTGAATATTGACAATGAGGTTGTCCGAAATTGTGATCGCACCTGTTGATTCAGTGAGGATGCCGCTTAGATGTTGTGCGGCTGTTGAATTTGCGGCCGCAGAACTTGCCTGTATGCTGTTTGCTGTGGTTGTGCTTCCCAGCGTGTTGTTGGTGATATTGATTGTTCCCGCAACATTGAGTTTATAAATACCCGCAAAGCTGTGCGAAACCGTGGTTGCATTGCCAACCATTGTGATGGCGCCAATGAGATTATTTGAAACGCTAATTGCGCCGGAGCTGGCAACGTAGATGCCATGCGATTCGGCACTTGCGGTTGCAGTAAGGATAATGGAGCCGGTTCCGGTGGTGGCACCTATGATATTTGCGGTTGTTGTGCCAATATTTGCTGCTCCTGCGTTTACCTCAATGGCACGCCAGGGTGTTGTGCTTGCAGTACGATAGCTCCAGTTTCGAATAATATTGTTTTGTATTGAACTGGCCGTTGTGGTTCCGGCATTCAGAATGATGGCCCTGAAACTGTGATCTGTGGCGGCATCAACCGCCCAGGCTCCACCGGCGCAGA
>JBBIIP010000010.1:44406-85238 GCA_037446395.1 Lentimicrobiaceae bacterium | reverse complement strand
TGGCCAATCCGGGGCAAGCCGACCGTTGCAGCCCATTGCTTCAGCTGCATCCAGCAATTATACTTCAGGAAACTATATGTTCCAACCAAGTAAAGGATTCAAAAAGTGCTGAATCTTCTCTATTATTGAATTTTCGGGTATCTGACTACAATAAGTAGTTTGCCTTGATTGTCAAATGCACCTTGCCCGAGTTCAGAATGAAACGAGATCTTTCCCAAACCGGTGGCCCAAAACGTCTGTTGGAGCCTGACGATCCATAACCTTCAACAGGAGCGCCGGCAAAGTTTGTGTCAAGTATGTTATTTCCATTTTCGTCGTGGATGATGGCAATGGCATACTCGCCAGGGGAAAGGTCTGAAATCGCCAGCCTGACTTCTGGTGCCCTGGCTGCAACTGAGTAGCTGCGTAAGGCTGTGGCTGGGTCGGAAGGAAACCCTTTTTGCTTATTATATAGCGAAATATGAACGAATCCCTTACTGTTTCTCAATGCGCTTACATTAATAATTAGTTCATTGTTTTGAGTAAAGCTCAGCAATGGTACTGCAACGAAAATGAAAATCAGGGAAAGAGAAAATATAAACAGGGCTTTGGAGCTTGTGTTTTGGTTGCAGGAAGCTTTTTGCATACTTTTGTTCAGGACTTGATTGGATGTTAGAAATGCTAAAATTAACCACATTCGACAGATAATTGCAATTTTCCATGAAAGAATCAACAAATCACGAGCCTGATCCGGTGACAGTGATCGTCAGACACAGGGTAATACCCGGGTTCGAGAAACCCTATGAGGATTGGGCACAGGGCATTTCCGAGGCAGCACGCCGGTTTGATGGTTCCCTTGCAGTGAATTTCATCAAGCCCGCCGATTTGAATAAACCGATTTATACGATCATCTTCAAATTCAATTCGCAGGAAAACATGCAGCATTGGGAAGCTTCGCCCGAACGCCGGGAATGGGCTGAAAAACGCAGGCCATTTACAATTGACGAGCCCGAAATTGAGCACCACACAGGTTGGGATTATTGGTTTACGCTGCCAGACCGCGCAAATAAGACACCACCACGCTATAAAATGGCACTCATCACATGGATCAGCATTTATCCGCTTGCCCTTTTTATACCCATGTTGCTGCACCCGCTTATAGGTTGGCTTCCATTGGCCATTGAAGTCTTGTTGACTGCAGCAGTAATTGTTCCCCTTATGGCCTGGGTAGTCATGCCAATGATGATTAAACTCTTTTCAGGGTGGCTTTATCCAAAGGAGTAAAGTTTCGGTGAATTAATAAATGAACGCAAAAAATAATAGAGACTTCATACCAAGCCTATGCTAAGACCGGATAATCTACAAAATGATACCTGGTTCTCCAGAACTCAGCTGATGCTTGGCAAGAGTGGAGTAATGAAATTGCAACAAGCCCATGTGCTTGTGGCGGGATTGGGCGGAGTTGGCGCCATAGCTGCCGAAATGCTGTGCAGGGCTGGGGTAGGTCGCCTCACAGTCACTGATAGCGATATTGTTCAGGCCAGCAATCGCAACCGCCAGGTTCTTGCATTGCGCAGCACCGAAGGAAAACCGAAAGTCGAGGTAATGCAAAACCGACTTCTCGATATCAATCCAATGCTTGAACTACATACCATTACAGGGTATCTGAAAGACGAAAAAATTATTGATCTTCTGGCTCAACCATTTGATTATGTGTTAGATGCGATTGATACACTATCGCCTAAACTTTATTTTATCATTTATGCCCTGAAAAACAACCATCGCCTGGTCAGTTCGATGGGGGCCGGAGGTAAACTGGATCCTGCCTTGATACGGGTGGCCGACATTTCAGGCACCTTCCAATGCAAGCTGGCATTTGATCTGCGCAAGCGTTTGCGAAAACACGGAATTACCGAAGGTTTCAAGGCGGTCTTCAGTTCCGAACCGGTTGCTCTCCATACCATTCTTCGCACCGAAACCGAAAAAAATAAAAAATCAACTGTCGGAACAATCTCCTATATGCCGGCGATGTTTGGCTGTTTTTGCGCCTCCGTGATCATTCGTGATTTAATTGAGGATGATTTATCTACATCAAAACTAATTGAAAAATAATACTTTATGTTCAAGAATTGGGAACTTTGGTCGCAGTATTTATTTTGCCGGTCAAACAATTCGAAAAAAAATATTCATCAGCAATAATTTCTTAAGTAAATTTCTTTTCCAAAAAACAGAAAATTTTGAGATAGTACTTGATTTTTTGTTTTTTGTCGTATATTTGCCACATCAAACTCAAATTCTCACCCTTAAAACCTAGGAGGATCGCTATCGGATAAATATCTACGCTTCTTAAACTAACCAAAAAAGGGGGAACCATGAATACCCAGCAAGTTAGCGATCAGGAGCTAATATGCAGATATTTATCCGGCGATGAGAATAGCCTCGAAATCCTAATTAATCGCCATCAGAACCGTGTCTTTGCTTACATCCTTATGGTTGTAAAGGATAAGCACCTTGCTGATGACATTTTCCAGGATGCATTTATTAAGGTCATCAACACCCTTCGCTCAGGTGCCTACAAGGAAGAGGGTAAGTTTATACAGTGGGTGATGCGGATTTCGCACAACCTGATTATTGATCATTTCAGAAAATCGAAACGAATACCGGTTCTTGACAATAAGAGCGACGAGTTTGATATCTTCGATACCATTTCGCTTACCGAAGACTCCATTGAAGACCGATTGATCATTGATCAAATTCATGAAGACGTAAGAAAGTTGATCGAATATTTACCTCCCGAGCAAAAGGAGGTACTTGTGATGCGTCATTATGCCGACATGAGTTTTAAGGACATTGCCGAGCAAACCGATGTGAGCATCAATACAGCCCTCGGGCGCATGCGCTATGCGCTTATCAACCTTCGCAAACTCATCGAAAAGAAAGAAATTATTCTCACCTTGTAGGGTAAATTTTATTTACCGGTTCATAAAATATTCTGCTGCTTTCGTGCGTTAGATTGGTGTTGTTTTACCAAATTCAATTGCATGATGCAACTCTCTACGCTCTACCATTCGTTTTCAGAGGCTTACAGCGATTCGAGCAGATCGCCTCGACCCAAAACCACCAATGAGTGTACGCAACCATCGCCATGGGTAATCAAAAACCTGATGGCCTATTCAGCTGCATTGTTCGTGGCAAAACCCGCTCACGGTAAAGAATTTTTTCTTCTGCTTAACTAAGAAACTGACGCTGCTGTTGGTCTTCATTTTCCTGCACCTGGAACTGCTGTTTAGACATTGGTCAAATGGCGAATTTCTTTTTGCGAGGCATAAACCAAAACAGATCATCCCTGTAAGATTCTAGGGATAGTACGAAGGACAAGAAACACCGGTATCTTTGCCTGGTTCAGGTAAGCAAGACCAAATATTTTGCATCAAATAACTAAAGCAGAATGCTAAGTAAGAAAGAACGGTTTCGCCTCATTCTTGATTATTTTCAAACAAATCAACCGGTTGCCGAAACCGAACTAACCTACAAATCACCGTATGAGCTGCTGGTTGCCGTGATCCTTTCGGCCCAGTGTACCGATAAAAGGGTGAACATCATTACTCCTGAGTTCTTTAAACGTTTTCCTGATGCCCCCTCTTTGAGCAAAGCCACCCAAAATGAAGTTTTTGAACTTATCAAAACTTGCTCCTATCCCAACAATAAAGCCCGAAACCTTATCGGTATGGCTACAACCTTGGTAAACGATTTTAACGGGGTTGTGCCTGATGAAGTAGAACAGATGCAAAAACTACCCGGGGTGGGACGAAAGACCGCAAATGTAATTGCCTCAGTAGTGTTTGATAAGCCTGCATTAGCGGTGGATACCCACGTTTTCAGGGTTGCCGCCAGGCTTGGCCTGACAAATCATGCAAAAAATGCCCTTCAGGCCGAACTGCAACTCATCAAACACATTCCAGATAAAATCATTCCGATTGCGCATCACTGGCTCATCCTGCATGGGCGCTACATTTGCCAGGCGCGAAAACCCAAATGCAACCAATGTCCCCTGACCCAATGGTGCAAGTGGTTTGGGATGAACCATAGTAAATTGGCGCAACCTCCAAACAAAAAACTGCCTTAGCTGTTTACCTTTCGAACGCAGGATATTTAAAGTGATTTTATGTCCGAACATAAATTCCATCGGAATTCATCCTTCGTCGAATTTCCTAAACCAGTTTAGATTAACGAATCGTTTAAACAAAATTTCATTTAAGCAAAATGGCAATACTGAAAGCTGGCGACATCGCCCCCTTATTTGAATCAACCGACCAAAACGGAAATACAATTCGACTGCAAGACTATAGTGGATCGAAAGTAATATTGTATTTCTATCCAAAAGACGATACCCCTGGTTGCACAGCAGAAGCATGCAACCTGCGCGACAACTATGAACTCCTTTTAAGCAAAAATTACAAAGTGATCGGGGTCAGCACCGACAATCTGAAGTCACATCAAAAATTTGCCGGGAAATACGACCTGCCTTTTCCAATACTTTCAGATACCGATAAAGTGATTGTGAAATCTTATGGCGTTTGGGGGTTAAAGAAGTTTATGGGGCGCAGCTATGAAGGCACCCATCGAATAACCTTTGTAATTGATAAAAAGGGAATTATCGAACGTGTATTCGACAAGGTTGACACAAAAAGCCATGCCGAACAAATTTTAGGAGAGAAGGAAAAAGGATAGATTTTTCAGCTGGATTGTGCCGGCCTTTTTTATATCTTTGGCGTTCGGTAGAATTAATACTTGTACTTATCATCAAAACTCTCACCCATGTCTGATCCCAAAGAAGTGAACAAGGAAAAACTGAAAGCCCTGCAGCTTACGATGGATAAGCTCGATAAAACCTATGGCAAAGGCACAATCATGAAACTAGGCGATTCGGCTGTAATAGATACCCCGGTGATTCCTACCGGATCTATTTCGCTCGACGCGGCTTTAGGAGTTGGCGGATTGCCACGTGGGAGGGTGGTTGAAATTTATGGCCCAGAATCTTCCGGGAAAACCACCCTTGCCTTGCACGCCATTGCTGAAGCGCAAGCGTTGGGAGGCATCGCGGCATTTATTGATGCAGAACATGCTTTCGATCGTTTCTATGCTAAAAAGCTTGGTGTGGATACAGATAATCTGCTCATCTCACAACCCGATAATGGAGAACAGGCTTTGGAAATCACCGAAAACCTGATTCGCTCAGGTGCTATTGATGTGATCGTGATTGACTCTGTGGCAGCCCTCACCCCAAAGAGTGAGATCGAAGGGGAAATGGGCGATTCAAAAATGGGCCTCCAGGCAAGGCTCATGTCGCAGGCGCTGCGCAAACTCACCGCCACCATCAGCAAAACCGGATGCTGCTGCATCTTCATAAACCAACTGCGCGAGAAAATAGGCGTAATGTTTGGCAACCCCGAAACAACCACCGGAGGAAATGCACTCAAGTTCTACGCTTCTGTCAGGCTCGATATTCGTAGGGCAACACAAATAAAAGAAGGGGAAGAGATTGTGGGTAACCGGACACGGGTGAAAGTTGTAAAGAATAAACTGGCTCCTCCTTTTCGCGTGGCCGAATTCGATATTGTTTATGGTGAGGGAATTTCAAAACTGGGAGAAATAATTGACCTTGGCGTTGATCACAACATTATTAAGAAAAGCGGATCATGGTTCAGTTATGGCGAAACCAAACTAGGCCAGGGCAGAGATGCTGTGAAAAAATTATTTCTTGATAACCCTGAACTTGCAGAAGAAATTGAAAAATTGGTTCGCTCCAGGCTTAAAGGGCTTTTGCCTTGAACCTAGGTCGGGCCAGGGACTCTCTCTACACATCAACCCAACTTTCAGGGCTGAATAATATAAGATGCGACATGAGATTTTTACATCACTCAAGGTGGCTTATTTTCCTTCCCGTACTGTGTTTCTTGCTGTTGGGCTGCAACTTTTCAGAAAGGCAAAAACTACACGAGATTACCGCTACGGATACCATCAAAGATGAACTCACCCGCCTCAGGCAACGCATATCGGTTGATCCTGAGAACGCTTCTTACCATAACCAACTTGCAAGTTATTATCTGCGTCGTGAAATTCTGAGCGACGCGCTTCACCATATCAACAAAGCGATAGAACGCGAGCCAGGCAATGAACAACACCTGTTGGTATTGTCAGAAATTTACCTGCTCATGGGAGATGCCAACCGGGCTCTCACAAGTTTGCTCAAAGCTTCCGAGCTAAATTCCCTAAATGCGGATGTGTATGCTCAGCTTGGCCGCCTGGAGATCATCCTGAAAGACTACCCCAGGGCACTCGAAAATATCCGAAAAGCAATCTCGATTGATAGCCGGCACAGCAAGGCTTACTTTTGGCGCGGATATTATCATCTCGAAAAAAGCGATACCATGAACGCGATTAACGATCTACAGGTAGCAGTTGCAGCCGACAAGGATTTTTTTGAAGGCTATTTGCTGCTTGGGCAGGTGTTGCTTGCAAAGCATGACAATAGCGCATCTGATTATTTTGACCGCGCCCTGCAAGTGGCCCCGGATGACGCTGAAACATTGTATTCGTTTGGAATGATTCTGCAGGAAAGCGGAAAGGTGGAGCAGGCAAAAGTGGCCTATCATCGAATACTCAAAGCCGACAGCTCGTTTAGCAGGGCTTGGTATAATCTCGGCTATATTACCCTGGTATTGGAGAATGATCCAAACCAGGCCCTCGCATATTTTAACAAGTCCATTGAACTAAACCCGGAATATGTTGACGCCATCTATAATCGGGGTTTGATATATGAACAGAACGGAGATGCTCATTCGGCAAGGCAGGAATATAGAAAAGTGCTCAAAATGCAACCCGACCATGAAAAAGCCATTTCGGGCATGAACCGGATTGAAACAAGAAAATAAGGTTACAGACCTGTGCTTGCTCATCAAACTGGCGTATAAATCTGGAAGTGCATAGTAAGTCAGCGTTTCCTAACAATCGGTCGTTAAGCATTCGAAAGCCCTAAAGCGGGTTGGGGGAAATCCCTTATTGTATCAGCGATTCGCTTTTTGGCGGCACACAAACACGAAGTAGGATTATACCCTCAGCGAACCTCTAAATCCCCTGACATTATAATACGATTCCGCACCGTTGTGGTAAACGAAGACAGTGCCATAGCGGAAGTCGGCAAAAATTGCCCCACCGAGTTTTCTTATCTCCAAGGGTGTTTTCAACCAGCTTGAGGTTTTTGTGTCGTAATTTCCCAGTTTTTGCAGCTCCCTGTACTGATTTTCGGTCAATAGTTCGATGCCCATGGCAGCCGCCAAATCCATGGCGTTATTTTCCGGTTTGAATTGTTTTCTTGATTCCAGAGCAGCACGATCGTAGCAAACATTCCTTCGGCCTTTAGGACTTTCTGACGAACAATCACAAAAAATGTATTCCCCTGACTGCGAGTCATAACCAATAACATCCGGTTCACCTCCAGTTCTTTCCATTTCATTCAACGACCAGAGCTTCTCTGTGCCATCCTGAATGGTTAACCTGGTCTCTATTGCTTTCCAGTCGAGGCCTCTGTGGCGGTTCATGTTTTTCTCAAAACGTGTTTTCAGTGCACTGATCAATTCTTCCTGCTGCACTGGAGACAGTTCCGGCTTATTTTCAAATGTCATGGGTGTTTTTTGTGTTTTATAATGAATACTGACAGCATTAGCTAAAGCGTTTCGGGATTGTATGCCCCAGAGAAAGAATTTTTCTCAAATCTTTTCTGTTTGATTTATTTAGTTGTCCTACCGCCCAGCTTTGTCAGCACACTGTCAACAGGTTCCCATAATTCAATCTTGTTTCCTTCGGGATCAAGGATATGAATAAATTTTCCATAGCTGTAAGTTTCAAGGCTATCGAGTATACGTACCCCACTGTTTCTAAATTGCTTTATTAATCCTTCTATGTTTTGAACCCGGTAATTTATCATAAATTCCTTTTTGGAAGGGGAAAAATAGTTGCCGCCATGCTTGAACGGGCTCCACCGAAGATAATTTATCATTTGGGGCTCACGGGCGTTTCTAAATTCAAAAACTGAACCATAATCATCAATTTCAAGCCCTAAATTTTTACCGTACCAATTTCTTAGTTCTTCGGGGTTTTCTGCGAAAAAGAACACTCCGCCAATTCCTGTAACTTTTGGGGAAGTGTCAATTGTAGCAGTTTCCGGGTTTTCGGGCGGAAAAGTTTTTTGGCAATCTTTATGTGTCGCAGTGTTGCAACTAATGGCCAATAGCGTAATTAGCAGAAGTTTATACATTTTGCAGGTCTAAATTATTTTAGTAACTTCTAAACTTGCTTACATGGCCTCCGGCGTTACATGTCTGCATAGCAGGTTACCAAGAAACCAATCTGAAAATAAAGCAAGTTGCTTCCTAGGCGCTTTTTAAGAAAGCTGCAACCATCGCACAGAATGGTCAGACATTTTCCTTAATTGTTTCATCCTGTATCAGATACATCACAAATGTACCACTGTGATGCGTGGAAAATGTTGAAAAAAACTAGCTCTTTTTTGCTTTCTTTTCTCTCTTTTCTGCTTTCTTTTCTTTGGCCGTCTTTTGCGGCTCTTTCTTTACTTCCTTCTTTACGTCTTTTGATTTTGTCATGGCACAGGGTCTTAAAAGTGGTTTCTAATTACAGATGCTCGATTACCAAAATTTATTTTGATGTAAAATTACATTTTTTAAGCAAAATTTTAATCGAAGATTCAGTGCTTTTGAGTTATTCTGCCCGGCTTGAATCATTATGTGCCGTTACTCCCGATGCATCATGGTTGATTCTGGAAAAGTTGATCTACTCCTCCAGCAGGCTGCAAGCCAACCATAACAAGGGAGCTTGTCCATGAAAATCACCTGTCGTTCGCGGGCGATCCAGGTAATAGGATATGTCTGCACTTTTACTTGTACCAACGCATACTTCTGCTATGTTACCATCTGCGTCAACGTGGCCTGTTAATGCTTTCCAGGCGTTGCTGATTGATTTTTGGTATCGGCTACCCTTCAGGATTCCTCTTTTCAGGCCTGTATGCATTGCAAAACCAAACATGGCGGTGCAGGATGTTTCTTTCCAGGATGTTTCCACATCAATCAGCTGGCGCCACATTCCATCATCAGCCTGGTGGTTCAGGAGGGTGTTCATCATTCTTACATATCCTTCAGAAATCGGAGTAAAATATTGATGATTTTCAGGAAGTACTTTCAATAATTCGGCCATTCCGGATGCAGCCCAGCCATTTCCCCTTCCCCAATAAAATGGCGCACCCTCTCCGTGATGGAACAACCCATTGGGTTGCTGTAGCTTTTCTAGATAGATCTTAACCATCAGTGCAGCACGATTCAGATAATTCGTATCGAGCGTAGCACGCCAGGCGGCTACCTGTAACGCGGTGATCATATAAATATCATCAACCCAATATCTTGCTTGATTGGTAAGGCCAGCCTCCGATGGGCCTACCCACTGCCCGTCGGCCAATTCAATTCCCTGCCTGAAGAACTTCTGATCGCCACTTTGTTTGTAAAGCTCGAGAGGTAAAATTCCATAAACATTGGCATCTACATGGTTGGCAGTGTTGGTGATGGCTTCGTCAATCACCCTGGAATAGCGCTTGCACAGCGCTGATAACATGGCTGAATCCTTCATAAGCCCGGAAAAACGGGCTGCCCCGTAGCCGGTGCAGGCTTCGGCATAGTGCACTGCAATAGCATGTTGTGTTTCATACATCATAAAACTTTTGCGCTCCAGTAGATTCTGAACAACCAGTTTGCCAATTTCTTCTGGCAATGATTCTACTGACCAGTTCGGTCTTTCTGGGGTCGGCCGATTGAGGCATGAAAACAGCAGGAGCCCGACAACAACTAATGGAAGCGATAAAAGTAAAATTTGCGGCTTTTGTTCCATCATTTTGTTTTCCCTTTGCAATGATTTGATTACAAATTTAAAAGAAAAAGCCCTTGCATCAGTTTTGTCCTGTTCTTGACCTTGCATGCCAATGCTATTTTTGAGCTGCCTTATCAATGGCGTTCTTTAGCTCCAGAAGCTGGCAACCGCTTGTTTCGCATTGGCACTGGTTGCATCCCTTTTTTTGAGGCCTGAAAGTTTTAACGAATCTTAAAATCGTGATGCAGACAGCAATTGCGACTATAGTGATGGTGAGGATTTGTTGTAACATGGTTGCTATAGGATCAGTTGGGCAAGCTGATAAAATGAAAATGACACCAGCCATGCCAGGGTTGTTGTGTAGAAAATGACGAATGCAGCCCATTTCCAACTGCCCGATTCCTTTCGGATGGCTGCAATTACACCGATGCAGGGAAAATAGATCAGGATAAACAGCATAAAACTAAAGGCAACGATTGGGTCGAATACTTTTTGACCCACCCGTGGCCCAAGCTGGTGGGTTTGGGCCTGTAGCCTGCCCGGCAGCGAAACCATGCCCTCCGGGTCCTCAGGATTCTGCATATAAAGCACACCCAGGCTGCCTATCACGACTTCTTTGGCTGCCACACCGGTCAGCAGCGCTACGCTCATGCGCCAATCGAATCCAAGTGGCCGCATTGCCGGTTCGATGAAACGGCCGATGCGCCCGATATAGCTTTGTTGTTGCTGTTCATATTTCTTACTGGATTGCAAATCGGGTTCATGCGGAACGATTTTTTCATTTGCCTGTGCAATTGTAGTTTCTTTAATGTCGCCAGAATGCACTTGCGGGAAATGACCCAATGCCCATATAATGATCGAAGCGATCAGAATAACCCCTGCAATTTTTCTCAGATATTGTTCGGCCCTGAACCACATGTGTTTCGCCAGCGATCGGGGAGTAGGCATACGATAGGGGGGGAGTTCCATTACAAAAGGTATTTCTTCTTTGCGAAAAAATGCCCTGCGAAATAGCAGTGAGGAACTGATGGCGAGTAAAATTCCGATTGCATATAGCCCGAAAAGAATACTGCCCTGGTAGCTGGTGAAAAATGCCGTGATGAACAAGATGTATACAGGCAAACGGGCACTGCACGACATGAATGGATTGATCATCATGGTTATCAGCCTGTCGCTGCGACTTTCGATAATTCTGGTTGATAGAATCGCAGGAACATTGCACCCGAATCCCATGATCAAGGGAATGAAAGATTTGCCATGCAGTCCAATGCGATGCATCACCTTATCCATGATAAATACCGCTCTGGCCATGTAGCCGGTATCTTCCATGAGAGAGATAAAGAAATATAAAAGTAAAATGTTAGGCAAGAAAACAATCACGCCTCCAACTCCCCCGATTATTCCCTGCACCAGCAGGTCTTTAAGCCATCCGGAGGCCATGTGCTGGCTCACCATTGATGAGATGAATTCAACAAAAGCCTCGATCCAACTCATCGGATAGCTGCCAACTTTGAAGGTGGCATAAAAAGTAGCCCACATGAAAAAAACAAAAATCGGAATGCCCCAATATCGGTGTGTTACAAGCTGATCAATTGCGTCGCTTCGCCTGACGTATTTATCGGGACTTGGTTTAAAGGTTTCTCGCAGGGCACCAGAGACAAAGCCGTAGCGTGCATCGGTTATCAGCGTTCCGGTGTCCTCATCAAACTCTTTCTCAATTCTTTGAACCTGCTGTTTGGCGGTTTGAAATAATTCATCGGAATTGATGCATGATAGGAGACGGCTTTGGGTAGGCATATCTTTCTCGAGCAACTTGATTGATAAAAAACGCGGAGAAATCTGATTTGTAATAAAACTGTTTTCGGGTATCCTGATTTGCTCCTGCAAGGTTGCAATGCTTTTCTCAATGCTCTCGCCGTAGTTTATATGCACATGCCTGATGGTGGTTTCTTTGCCTTCATAAACATCCCTGATTTTCCTGAACAAATCCTCAATGCCTTTTCCTCGTGAGGCAACGGTTGGAACAAATGGTATTCCAAGCAATTTCCCGAGGTAGTCAAAGTCCAGGTCGTCGCCTTGTTTTTTGAGGTCGTCGAACATATTCATAGCTACCACAATTTTTATATCCATATCAATCAATTGGGTGGTTAGATAGAGATTGCGTTCAAGATTCGATGCATCAACCACGTTTACCACTACATCGGGCATGGATGTAAAAATGAAATCGCGCACATAGAGTTCTTCGGGCGAGTATTCTGTAAGAGAATATGTGCCAGGCAAGTCCGTAATAATAAATTGATAACCGTCGAGTTTGAAACGCGCCTCTTTGGCATCAATCGTAACTCCACCATAGTTGCCAACGCGTTCGCGAGAATGGGAAGCGACATTGAAAAGCGTGGTTTTTCCCGAATTTGGGTTCCCAACCAATGCAACGTTGATAATTTTTTCTTTCATCAAGGCAGTTTCGCGCAACAACAGCTCTCCAGGTATTCCTGCCATGCCATTGGTTTGCTCCTGAAATGCAAGTTTTTCGGTAACAATTTCAATCAATGCTGCTTCGCTGTTGCGCAAAGTAACATTGTATCCAATAATGTTATATTCTACCGGATCGCCCATAGGGGCTTTTTGCACCGCAATAATCTCTTTGCCGGCCACAAACCCCATTTCCATAATGCGTTTGCGAAAAGCGCCCCGTCCTTTTACCTTGACGATGATAGCCCTTTCTCCTATTTCTAATTGCAGTAAATTCACTCCTTATTATTTAGAACCATTTTAAATTGCAAATGTATATGAATAATTTGGATCAACATTGTCAACGCCCAAATTCATTTTTTAGGCAGATTTCTTCGACCCCCGGCGATCAGAAAAGGATTGTCAAGTATAAATTTTTCCACCTCCAGGTAGGAAGAAAATCTTGTTTTCTCGGTGATTAACCTGACTGAATAACAATTTGATGCTCTGCCCTATGGGTAATTCAGTTCAACCCATAAATTTGCTGTAGAAACCAAATGCTTCGTTTCCCCATTTTTCCTCGACACTGATCAGGTTCATTTTGTCGACAAAAGGAGCGGTTGCTTTTTTTGAGGTGAGCCGAATGTAGTGATGGAGCACCACCCCTTTGGCAAAATGTACGGGTTTGATATCGCCCGTTTCCATAAACCGTTTTCGTGCTCGAAAGAAAAGATCGAAGTCAGCACCTTGAATTTGTTCGTCCCACAAGCCTACTTTTGCGAGCGCATTGCGCTTCATCATCACAGTGTGCCCGACAATTCCCTCGGCAACCGTAGTTCCAAACAATTCGTAATTGCAATTGCAGTATTTCTCCCAATCGTTATACATCAAGCTGAGCATGAGCTTCAGGGTGAATCGGTTGTGTCCGAACAGGGAAAGAGAATTCCTGATTCGAAGCCATTTTCGCCTGAGCTTTTTGGTGAGGGTTATATCACCCATGTTCTCAATGCTCACCGGGGTGATTATATCCAGGTTGTTTGCTTCTGCTGCTTCAAGCAGCCTTTTATCCCAGGCC
This sequence comes from Lentimicrobiaceae bacterium, assembly GCA_037446395.1. Taxonomy (GTDB): domain Bacteria; phylum Bacteroidota; class Bacteroidia; order Bacteroidales; family JAAYJT01; genus JAAYJT01. Next base: position 71,800 of record JBBIIP010000010.1, on the reverse strand, counting down.
GGAGAAACAATAATATCGTTATTGATAAATACAAGCACATCATAAACTGCTTTTTTTATACCCTGGTTTTGGCAAACCGGGTAGGAATAATTGTCGCTGTTTTTGATTACTTTGGCATCCGTTGATTCAAAAAAGGCCAGTGAGCCGTCGGTGCTGTTATTATCAATGACAATAAGCTCGAACGGAAAATGAGTGTATTTTTTGAGGTATTCCCAAAAAAGCCTGTTCATTTCAATACCGTTGTGTATTGCAGTTATAATGCTGATCATTTTTCTGTTGTAAAGCGTGTGCAAATTAACGAATTATCGGTGTATTAAATTAATGGTTAATTTCGTGCGGTCATATCATTCACACATATCATCAGGACTGCCGCGTGAATATTTTTTTCAGGTTGCTGGCTTATGCAAGGCCATATCGGAACTATATTCCGGAATATATAATTTATGTTGTGCCATCTATCGTTTTCGGAGCACTAAACTTCACCTTGCTGATTCCACTTTTCGATACGTTGTTTGGAGTTAATCAACCGCCTTCCGCTGGCCTTGTGATGCCGGCATTCAAACTATCGGCCGAATACCTGAAACAGCTATTCAACTATTATTCGGTGAGCATCATTTCGGAACATGGAAAGGTAGCTGCGCTTTTCATTACCTGCAGTATTATACTGTTTAGTGTTTTTCTGGCAAACGCGTTTAAGTACCTTTCGCAACGGGTACTCACGCGCATGCGAACCTGGCTTGTGTTCAAGCTGAAAAAGGCGCTTTATCAAAAGATTTCTACGCTGCATCTGGGATATTTTCACCGGCAACAGAAAGGCAACCTGCTTTCGATCATGGCATCGGATGTGCATGAAATCGAGAATTCTGTTGTTAGCTCCATACAGGTTCTTTTCCGGGATCCGTTGCAGGTGGTTGTATATTTTACCCTGCTGTTCATCTTATCAGCCGAGCTTACCCTGTTTACAATCATATTTTTTCCGGTTTCAGCCTATATAATCGCCAGTATATCGAAAAAGCTGCGTCATAGCTCCAACATCAGTCAGGCTGTACTCGGAAAAATGCTCAGTGTTTTGGAAGAAACCATTTCAGGAATACGTATCATCAAGGCGTTTTTAGCTCAAAAGATTATGCAATCGAAATTCGAGCAGTATAATGATGAGTACCGTAAGGTGACCAAATCAATGGTGAACAGGCGCGAATTAGCCGGTCCGCTATCAGAATTTCTTGGCACACTGGTTGTTTTGGGAGTGTTGGTTTATGGAGGACGGCTGGTGCTGATGGGTCAGTCCACTTTGACGGCGAGTGTTTTTGTTGCCTATATTGCAATCTACAGCCAGATTATTCCTCCAATCAAGAATATCTCCTCAGCCATTACAAACCTACAGCGGGGGCTTGCTTCAGGTGCAAGGGTGTTGGGTGTGATTGATGTTCCGGAAGAGGTGGTGGATGAACCACAGGCAGTTGAACTCGTTGACTTTAAAGCTGAGGTTGAATTCCAAAATATGTCGTTTGCGTACCAGGAGGAAGAGGTTTTGAAAAATATTTCATTCAAAATTCCAAAAGGGAAGATGGTGGCCCTGGTCGGACAGAGCGGGTCGGGCAAATCTACCCTGGCCGATCTATTGGCAAGGTTTTATGATCCACTGTCGGGCGGAATCTATATTGATGGCATAAACCTCAAGAAATATAAGCTGGCCAGCCTAAGATCTCACATGGGCATTGTGACACAGGAACCTATCCTGTTCAATGATACGGTTTTTAATAACATCGCTTTTGGGATGCCTGATGCAACCATGGAGAGTGTGCAAAGAGCAGCCGAAATTGCCAATGCCCATGGATTTATTATGGCCATGGAAGAGGGATATCAGACAAACATCGGCGACCGGGGCAGCCGCTTGTCAGGCGGGCAGCGACAGCGCCTAAGCATTGCCCGTGCTGTCTTAAAAAACCCTTCAATTCTGATTCTTGATGAAGCCACCTCAAGCCTGGATACAGAAAGCGAAAAACTGGTTCAGGAAGCCATTGACAAGCTAATGGCGAACCGTACCTCGCTCATCATTGCTCACCGTCTTTCCACGATTCAACATGCCGATGAGATCATTGTACTGATGAATGGCGAAATTGTTGAAAAAGGAACCCATGCCGGGTTATACAAACAGCATGGAGTGTACAGGGGTTTATGCGACCTTCAGTCGTTTGAATAAATTTTCTGTCACCTGATCAGATCGTGCTCATGAGTGTTCCGGCCTGACGATTTTGAAGTTTCTATACATAAACAAGCGTTTGCCGGTGGTGCGCTCAATCATGTTCAACATCCTTTCTTTCAGATTCATGTTCGACTTCGAGGGGTCGTACACAAATTGCCAATCCTGGTGCTCGATAATTTCTTTCATGTAGCCGGGATGCTCCCCGCAGAATACCTCAAGTCGGTCAACATCATTAAAATCAAATTCCTGGTCAGAGGTGTTCTGTTGTAGCCAGGTGTCGTCGTGCCAAAAACGATGAAAATAGTTTGATTTTTTCTTCATCAGGCCTGGATTACGTGTGTAGGAATAATGAAAAACAGGGACATCGGTTAGTAATACATTTAGTTTTAAGCCTTTCTCTCCACTATCATATCCCTCAAGGGAACTATATTTTCTGAATCCCTGAGAATCTTTATAGGAAAAGATGCGCCCGTTGTTTTTGAATGCCCTTATTTCAAACGCATGTGTTTTACGGGTGTTTCTGATATGCGAATAATCGCCCCAAAAATGATAAAAAGGGAAAAGTAATCCATCCGCATTTTCATTTTTATCAGCAAGCCTGATGTACTCCGGAATCTTTTGTAATGCAGTTTCGTGCAAAACTTCGTCAACCTGCAAATGTATTCCCCAGTCGCCAGTAATGTTGTTAATTCCGATATTGGTCTGTTGGGCAAATATTCTCCCATTCAGGCGAAGTGCATCATTCCATTCAGAGTCAATGATCCTGATTTTGCTGCTACCAAGGTTTTCAATGGCCTTTCTGGTATCATCTGTTGAGTCGCCAACAACTACGATCAACTCGTCAACGATGGGTAAAATTGATTTTATTGAGGCAATAAACGGGTACCCGAGCATAAAACCGTTTCTAACATATGTGAATCCGCTTATTTTCATATTTTCTCAACTAATTTGCTTAAAAGTAATTCGCCACAAAGATAGGGAACGATTTATTCCAGAATCCTGTGTGTTAAGTCTACATTAATTTTTGAGGCGATTCATGAAAATGCAGCAGGATATAAGGTGATTCAAGGTGGAGCAGATATTGGATTGTTTGATTTGTTGATACATTTATTCTCAACCTATAGACCCTTTGATTTGGATAGGCGATAATTTGTATCTTCGTTGTCGTCGTGGCTTTCATGATTTTGGATGTTTTAAAAAATAAAGCTCAGATGCAGCAATCAACAACCCCCATCGCGATTTTCTGGCACCGTAGAGACCTGAGAATCCAGGACAATGCTGGCCTGTATCATGCACTACGTTGTGGCCTGAAGGTGTTGCCACTATTCATTTTCGACACCGACATTCTCGAAAAGCTTGATAGTAAGACCGATGCACGGGTCCAATTTATTCATCAATCAATCAAGAATCTGAATGAAGCATACAGGACGTATGGAAGTGGGCTGATGGTAAAGTTTGGACAGCCTGCTGGGATTTTCAGAGAACTTTTGCATAGGTTTCAGGTCAGGGCAGTTTTTGCGAATAAAGACTACGAACCCTATGCCCGCCAGCGTGATGAAAAGATTGCAGCACTGCTCAAACCATCAGGAATTTCGATGTATTTGTTCAAGGACCATGTGATTTGCGAACAGGACGAAGTGGCAAAACCTGACGGTAGCCCCTACACAGTTTTTACACCCTATATGCGAAAATGGAAGGAAAGGGTTGCAGAAACGGGATTTAGAACATACGACCCATTGCCGAATGTGAAGGCTTTGCTGCCAGATTTTGGGATGCCAATTCCATCCTTGCGCGAGATTGGTTTCATGCCGTCCGTGCACACCTATCCCGGGAGCATACCCAATATAGAAATAATCAGGCATTATCATTTGACGCGCGACCTGCCGGCCCTGCAAGGTACAACCAGGTTGGGCTTGCACCTTAGATTCGGTACGGTCAGTATCCGTACAATGGTTCAATTGGCGTGGGAATTAAATGAAATATGGCTCAACGAACTGATATGGAGAGAGTTTTTCCAGGCAATACTGTATCGCTTCCCGCACACCATTGATCAGGCATTCAAACCGGCATACGACCGCATTCAATGGGTGAATAATGAAGCGCACTTTAATGCCTGGTGCCAGGGTTGCACCGGATATCCATTGGTTGATGCAGGCATGCGCGAATTGAAAGAAACAGGATTCATGCCCAACCGCGTAAGGATGGTGACCGCAAGTTTCCTATGCAAACACCTCCTCATTGACTGGCGCTTGGGCGAAGCTTGGTTCGCCGGAAAACTGCTCGACTTTGAGCAGGCTTCGAATATTGGAAACTGGCAATGGGCCAGCGGCAGTGGCTGCGATGCAGCGCCCTATTTCAGAATTTTCAGCCCCGAACTGCAAGCAAAAAAGTTTGATCCACAAGGAAGCTATGTAAAGCGATGGGTACCAGAGGCAGGCAATAATAACTATGTACAACCTATTGTAAATCATGACTTTGCAAGAAAACGAGCCATTGAAGCATATAAAACTGCCCTGATGTCCTGACAGGTTTCTTCCAGAAAATCTTTATCCAAAAACTTTTCAACAGCCCATTTTGCTGGAGAGGTTATCGCTACCTTTACCAACCATTATTCATCCTATCTAATCTATCAAAATCATGCCAGAACTGGTTCATCTGCACGTACATACGCAATATTCAATCCTTGACGGAGCCGCTTCGATCACAGGTTTACTCCATCGCGCTGAAGAACTGGGTATGAATGCGCTTGCCATTACCGACCATGGAAATATGTATGGAGCCCTTGAGTTTCTGAATATGGCAAAAAAGAAAGGAATTAAACCCATTATCGGATGCGAAATCTATGTGGCACCGACCAGCCGGTTCGAACGCAAGGGCAAAGAAGACCGCAGCGGACATCATCTTGTGTTGCTGGCTAAAAACTTAAGTGGCTATTATAACCTGGCCAAATTGTGTTCGCTTGGCTACAAGGAGGGCTTTTATTATACTCCAAGGATTGATAAAGATTTATTGAAGCAGTATAATGAAGGACTCATTGCTTCGAGCGCCTGCCTGGGCGGAGAATTGGCCGAAAGCATCCTTAAACATGGATTGGATAAAGCAGAAAATGTTATCAGGGAATATCAGCAAATATTCGGTGAAGATTATTATCTTGAGATGATGGATCACCAGTTGCCAGAGCAAAAAGAAGTGAACAAGGCACTTGTTACGCTTTCGAAAAAGACAGGCGCTAAACTCATCGCAACAAATGACGTTCATTATGTGAATGCCAACGATTTTGAGGCACATAAAATCCTCATCTGCCTCAACACGGGAAAAGATTTGGATGACCTGGGCAGCCTCAACTATACAGGGTTCGAGTACTTGAAATCGGCCGATGAAATGCTTGAACTCTTCGCTGATTATCCGGAAGCCCTCGAAAACACACTCGAAATAAGCAATAAAATTGAACAGTATGTGCTTGCAACCAAGGAAAAGAGGCTGCCGCACTTTCCCCTGCCTGAGAATTTTACTGACGAAAATGAATATCTCAGAATCCTAACCTATGCCGGGGCTCAAAAATTGTATCCCGACTTCACAAACGAGATAAAAGAAAGAATCGAATATGAACTCTCAGTGATTATTCGACAAGGGCTGGCAGGCTATTTTCTGATTGTTCAGGATTTTATCCGTAAGGCTCGGGAAATGAATGTGTTGGTTGGCCCAGGCCGGGGATCTGCGGCCGGTTCAATCGTATCATTTTGTTTGGAAATCACACGCATCGACCCGATAAAATATAATCTGCTGTTTGAGCGCTTTCTAAATCCAGAGCGTACCGATATGCCAGATATTGATGTGGATTTTGATGACGAAGGCAGAGAAAAGGTTCTCAGGTATGTGATAGAAAAATATGGCGAGAACAAGGTTGCCCAAATCATCACTTTTGGCACTATGGCTGCCCGGTCAGCCATCAGAGATGTTGCAAGAGTTCTGAAAGTGCCACTATCCGAAGCCGACCGAATCGCAAAATTAGTACCTGAAAAGCCAGGAACCACCCTGAAACAGGCCGTAAAATCATCGCCCGAACTACAAGCAATTCTAAAAGGAGACGACCAAAATCTTCGAAAGACACTTGAATACGCACAAATTCTCGAAGGGTCGAACCGCCATACAGGAAAGCATGCCTGTGGTGTCATTATTGGTGCCGACGACCTTATAAATTATCTTCCGCTGAGCCTTTCAAAAGACAGTGGAATGCTGATGACTCAATATGAAGGCAAAATAATTTCTGAAATCGGCTTGCTCAAGATGGATCTCCTTGGCCTGAAAACCCTTTCACTCATCCGGACGGCGGTTGAGAATATTAAAAAATGGAATGGCGAAATTATTGATGTTGAAAAGTTTCCACTGGATGATGATGAAACCTTCGAACTCTACCAGCGAGCGGATACCATAGGCACATTTCAATTTGAGTCTGAAGGCATGCGGAACTACCTTCGTGAACTTGAACCCAGTAATTTCGAAGATTTGATTGCTATGAATGCCTTGTTCAGGCCAGGACCGATGGAGTATATTCCAACCTATATCCGCCGCAAGCATGGACGCGAAGAAGTAACTTATCAAATGCCTGCTTTACGAAAAATCCTGGATTATACATACGGCATTATGGTTTACCAGGAGCAAATCATGCAGACCGCACAAAAAATTGCGGGTTTTACGCCAAGCCGCGCCGACGACCTACGCAAGGTAATGGGAAAGAAAATTCTCTCAGACATGCCGCCATTGAGAAAAGACTTTCTGGAGGGGGCAATTAAAAATGGCTACGACCCAGACGAAAGCGCAAAGTTGTTTGACGTCATGCAGGAATTCGGAAATTACGGATTCAACCGCTCCCATGCTGCAGCTTATTCAATTATCGCATACTATACCGCATATCTCAAAGCCCATTATCCCGCGCCTTATATGGCAGCCGTACTCACCCATAATCTTTCGGATATTAAGAAAATTACCTATTTTATTGATGAATGCCGGCGCATGGGCATATCGGTGTTGGGACCCGATATCAATGAAAGCGAGATGTACTTCACAGTAAGCAAAAAAGGTGTTATTCGATTCGGATTGCTCGCTGTGAAAGGAGTGGGCGAAGGTGCTGTTCAGGATATTATTGCCGAAAGAAATAAAAACGGCCATTTCACAGATGTATTCGACCTTGTGAAGCGCATCAGCCTCAGAACTGCTAACCGGCGCACCCTCGAAGCGTTGATTTATGCCGGTGCTTTTGATTGTTTCTCAAACATGCACCGCGCACAATATTTCTTCCGTGAGAAAAACGATGAGACTGTGTTTTTAGATAAAATCATTCGCTTTGGTTCAACATTTCAAAGTTCTTCAGGTTCCGCCCAACATAGCCTTTTTGGGCTGGATCAGGAAGTGATGTTGCCGAAGCTAGAGATTCCTTCATGCGACCCCTGGCTTAAAATGGAACAACTCAAAAACGAAAAAGAGGTTACGGGTTTTTACATGTCAGGACATCCGCTCGATGATTTCAAACTTGAATTTGATTTGCTCTGCAATTGCGAACTCAGCGACTTGAAAGAGCTCGAAGAACAGGACATGAAAACTGAGCTGATATTTGGCGGAATAGTGACCGCTGCAACAACCAAAATTGGCAAGAATGGAAAACCTTTTGCCTCATTCACACTAGAGGATTTTAATGATCAACACACCTTTTTTCTGTTCTCTGAAGATTATCTCCGTTACAGGCATTTCCTGGTCGAAGGCACTACACTGCTTATTAAAGCACAACCACAGCCCCGCTACGGCCAACCCGAGCGATTTGAAATCAAGATCGGGTTTATTTGCCTTATGGCTGACGGGTTTGATAAACTGGTAAGTACTGTTACTATGATCATCATGCTCCATGATATAGAGGAATTTTTAGTAAATAAACTTCAAAAATTATTAAAGAAAAACAAGGGAAACAGTACGATGATCTTTCGGGTTGTTGATTCTGAAGGGCGCCTCAGTCTCAATTTTCCGGCACCCAAATATAAAGTGAATAGTGCGGATATCCTGAAAGAATTGTATGGGAACAAGAACATATCCTTTAAACTTAATTAACAAAAAGTCGCCTTATTGTTACCCTGTTTCACTACGAACTCTAAGAATCCGGAAAATGAATTATTCTGACGACAATGAAATGAAAATAATTTGAAGCACTGTGTTTCAGGTCTATATTTCTTCAAAGTCAGGGCTAACCTGCATGATTACAATGAGTTGATAGAATTAGTGAATATTACAGTTCTGCTGACCAGCCAAAAAAGAAAATGTCTATTTTTGCACACCGTTTTTTCACTCCAATATTAATATTATGGCACTAGAATTTACTGATTCGAATTTTGAACAGCTTGCAATGCAAAGCGACAAGCCTGTAGTGGTTGACTTGTGGGCGGTTTGGTGTGGCCCATGCCGCATTATCGCGCCCTATATCGAAGAGATCGCAAAGGAGTATGAAGGCAAAGCAATTGTCGGGAAACTCGACGTTGACAGCAATCCCCAAACTACCATGCAATTTGGGATTCGAAATATCCCGACAGTATTGTTTTTGAAAGATGGAGTGGTAGTTGATAAACAAGTTGGAGCGGTTCAAAAATCAGCACTGGTTGCCAAATTGGAGAAATTATTATAAAACACTACCAGTCAGTTACTTATCGTGCATACAACTGTCCTCTTGATTGCAGGCACTATAGTCTTATTCAGCGTTTTATAACCTAACCATCGGTGGATATCAACCTAAACTCCGGAAGTTTACAGGAATTTTCTGCACTTGAGCTCATTGCCCGACAAGCAGTTGAGGGGTTTATCATTGGTCTGCATAAAAGCCCTTTTCATGGCTTTTCAGTTGAATTTGCCGAGCACAGGTTATATAATCCCGGCGAATCCATAAAGCACATTGACTGGAAACTTTTTGGCCGCACCGATCGGCTCTATATAAAACGTTTCGAAGAAGAAACCAACCTGCGCTGCCAGATTATCCTCGATCATTCATCATCAATGTACTATCCGGTGATTGATCGCCCAACAATTGAGAACCCAGATAAAATTACTTTTTCAGTTTATGCGGCGTCAGCCTTGCTTTATCTTCTGAAAAAACAACGCGATGCATTCGGTCTGAGTGTTTTTTCTGAAAAACTCCACACACAAATCAGCCCGCGAAGCAGCTCTGTTCATCAGAAATATATTTTTTCTGTGCTCGAAAATCTTCTCAAAAACAATGATTTACAGAATAAAAGGCCCACCCAGGCTGCCGAAATATTGCACCAGCTGGCTGATAATCTTCACAAACGTTCGCTCGTGGTAATTTTCAGTGATATGATGGAAAGCCAAAGCGATCCGGAAATAATTTTTGATGCCCTGCAACACCTTCGTCACAACAAGCACGAAGTCATACTTTTTCATACCGTTGACCGCAGCACCGAGCTTGATTTTGCTTTTTCAAACCGGCCCTATCGTTTTGTAGATATGGAAAGCAACACCGACATAAAACTCCTGCCCAACGAGGTGAGGGTTGAATATATCAAATATATGAACAACTTCAGCCGGGAGCTAAAGATGCGTTGTGCACAGTACCGTATAGATTTTGTGGAAGCCGACATAAAAAAAGGTTTTCGTCAGATTTTGCTCCCCTATCTGCTTAAGCGCGAAAAACTCTTCTAATTCTTTATCAGGTTAATAATCAAGACAATGGGTTGGTTTTATTTGTTGATTGCCGGAATTTTTGAAATAGGTTGGCCGCTTGGCTTCAAACTATCTCAAACCACTGGCCATAAGGCTAGCTGGATTATTTTTGCGATTGTTTCAATGGGCTTCAGTGGATATTTTCTTTGGATGGCCCAGAAATCCATTCCCATCGGAACCGCTTATGCTGTTTGGACCGGAATTGGTGCCGTAGGTGCATTCCTGATCGGCCTTGTGTTTTTCAAAGATCCGGCATCGTTTCTGCGGATCATGTCGGGTGCCTTAATTATTGCCGGTGTGGTGGGCTTGCGCCTGACAAGTGCCTGAGACACACTCATTGCTACGGATTTCATAAATATTTCCCTCACTGAATCAATGATCGGTAAACTAAAACATACCAACACTGTTTATTGCCTAGAACAAAAATAAAACGATGATGAAGGATAAAGTTGTATTGATAACCGGAGCAACATCGGGCATTGGAAAACAAACTGCCCTGGCACTTTCGGGCATGGGTGCAGCCATCATAATGACTGCCCGCAACAAAGAAAGAGGCATGCAAACCAGTGCAGAGATCATGAATAAAACAGGAAGCCCGGTGCAGGTGCTGGAGTGCGATCTTGCCTCGTTCGATTCGATAAAACGTGCTTCTGGAGAATTCAAGAACAGGTTCAATAAGCTTGATGTGCTTATTAATAATGCTGGCGTTTGGCATACCTCTTTCAATCAGAGCAGGGATGGCATTGAAGAAACTTTTGCAGTGAATGTGCTGGCCCCCTACCTTACGACGGCTTTGCTGCTCGACAGGCTCGAAGCAGCCGGCTCATCAAAGGTCATTACCACTTCGAGCATGTTGCACTACGGTAAGATCAACTTCAACGACATTGAGTACAAACATCGCTTTTCCGGCTCTCAGGCTTACCGCCAGTCGAAGCTTGCTGTAATTCTTCTTACCCGATTCCTTGCTCCGAAATTACGATCCAGGGGTATCAGCATGAATTGCATACATCCAGGTTTTGTGAGTACCGGCCTTGGGCGAAATGGTGGAAGACTGATGGATTCAATGTTCAGATTTTTGGGCAAATCAGCAGTCAGGGGTGCCGATACCCTTACCTATCTTGCATCTGACGAATTTAACAACCAAGTAAGTGGTGAGTACTTCGTAAACAGGAAAGCGAGGCGAACTTGGCCACATTCCAATGACTTGCAGCAGGCCGGGAAGCTCGTCGGGGTGCTTGAGGAAAAAACCGGAGTTCGGATTTTATAGCTTCATTGTATCAACATTGCCAGATACAACGGTCATCATTGGTGAAGCTTTTATTATTTTGCCTCAATAAACAGGTAACAATGAAAAATTATATTACGGCAGCAATCTTTTCAGTAGTCGTGCTGTGAGATAGAAGGAGGAAAATTTAGATGTGTTCGGCAGACACGGGTTTGTATATGAGTGTGTTTGAAAATTAAATTCATTTCAGCATGATTCGTTTGGCACTATAACTGATTTTGAAGCGTTGGTTTAAAAGAATAAACCCATTTCAACTTTTTTTTATGAAATAGCAAAGTCCGTGGCAGAGGGAATATTGAGTTCACTGTTCCGGGTGATTTTTTTTGTTCCTGACTATTTCGCCCACGCGTGTTAAGATTCATTATGGGTACCGGTAGGTTGGATCAGTTCACACATTGCAGAGTAACACATTTCTTTAGCCACGCATTCCTTCGTACCTTTGTAGCCATCTCACAGGGCGGTCAATGACAAAAAAATTATTTTAGTTACAAAAAAATTAATTTGTATTTCATCAACATCGCAAGCATAATCCAAATAAATGAAAAAGTTCTTCAAAATCCTATCCATTGCCATTCTGATTTTCGTGGCGGTATTGATCATCCTGCCAAATGCTTTCAAAGGGAAGATCATCCAGATTGTGAAGCAGGAGATGAATAAAACCTTGAATGCCCGAGTAGACTTTTCCGGTGCAAGCCTGGGTTTCTTTCGCAGTTTTCCGGATTTCAAACTCCGCCTGAAGCAACTCACTATCGTAGGCAACCTTCCTTTTGAAGCCGATACCCTTGCATTCATTCCTTCATTGGATCTCACCTTTGACTTTCGCAGTATCTTTCGTGGAAGCCCTTATGAGATAAATAAAATCGTACTCAACCAGCCAGTCATAAAACTACTTGTTCTTGAAGACGGAGCCTACAATTGGGATATCCTGCTTCCGGAGGAACAAACACCCCCCGAAGCTGATAAAACTCAGGATCAAACCGGGCAAATCGTCCTGAACATGAATAAGTTGCTGATTGATCATGGGAGTTTTATCTACGACGATCGCGAGATGGATTTTACGCTTCGCCTCTTCAACATCAAGGGTAAATCGAAAGGTGAACTTTCTGAAACCATCTCGGTTTTCAACAGCGAAGCCACTGCCGATAACATACAGATTGTCTATGAAGGCGTAACCTATCTCGACGGCATTAAACCAGCATATCTTGGCCAGTTTGAGGTTGATTTCGATAAAGACTATTATACCATGCGCAACAACAAGTTGTTTTTGAACGACCTGGCAATAGATGTTGAAGGTGGTTTCGGGTTTGTGGACGACGATATTATCATGGATATTGGATTCGAATCAAAAGACAAAAGTTTCAGAAAGTTGCTTTCGCTCGTTCCTGCCATTTATTCAAGGAATTTCGGGAAAGTGCAGGCCGAAGGAGAATTTGCACTCAAGGGGTTTGTTAAAGGTTTGTACGGCGAAAAAACCATGCCTGGGTTTGGATTGGAAATTGCGGTGAATAATGCTCGGTTTAAATATTCAAATCTGCCGGAGAGTATGGAAAACATCATGTTCAACCTGCTCGTAAGCAATAAAACCGGCAACCTGGATGCCACCTTTGTTAAACTTGGCCAGTTTAATTTTGTGCTGGCAGGCAACCCATTCCGCTCAGCATTTACGCTGAGTAACCCCATCAGCGATCCCGACATAACAGCAAGTTTTGAGGGCACAATTGACCTTTCAAGCATTTCAAAAGTTGTTCCCCTCCAGCCCGAAGAGATCCCCAAGGGCATACTGAAATTCGACATGCGATTTTCCGGAAAAAATTCGAGCATCACTAAAAAAAGCTACAACGAAATTCTGGCCGGTGGATCGCTGCTGATAAACAATATGTTCTATCAACCTCCAGGATTTCAGCTTCCTGTTTTTTTGCAAGAAATGCAGACTAAATTCACCCCCTCTCGATTAGAACTTTCAAAAATCAGCGCTACCATCGGCGAAAGCAATATCGAAGCATCGGGCAACGTGGATAATTATCTGGCCTATTTCTTTGACAATGAATTGCTCATTGCAAGCTTCGCTCTGCAGTCCGAATTGTTGAACCTAAACGAAATGTTGGCTGCCATGAGAAACAATCAAGAACCCAAACCAGTGGCCGACACGGTTGCTGTCTCATTGCCTGAATTGCCCGAACGACTTAATTTAAGCATAAATGCAAACGTAGGAAAAATACTTTTTCAAGACTATGTGTTAAACAATACAAAAGCCATCCTTTCATATAAGAATCAGGTAATCGGTTTCAGTCCCCTCTCAGCCGAAATGTTGGGTGGAAATGTGGAGATAATAGGCACTTATGATGCCAGCGAGAAGAACTTTGCGTCTGCCGACCTGAGTTTCAAAATTGCAAATTTTGTGATCTCACAAGCGTACGAAGCAGTGGGGTTATTTAAAAGAGTTGCTCCTGTAGCAGAGAAAACAAAGGGAGTGTTTTCGACCAATCTAAAGTTGAAAGGCAAACTAGATGCTGCTTTCAATCCTGTGTATGAAACCATGCAAGGTGGTGGAATGCTGCAGAGCTCGAAAATCAGCATCGAATCTGTAAATGTGATGAGCGTGTTGGCCAAACTTTTGGGCAGCGACGATTACAAAAGCTTGAAAGCCGATGGCATTGATTTTGCTTTTCAGTTTTTAAACGGAAAAGTATTTCAGGAGCCATTTTCATTCAATTGGGGCGGAACAAACACCACCATCAGCGGCTATGTAGGTTTCGATCGTCAAATAGATCTGACCCTGAATTTTCAAATCCCATACTCAAAATTTGGCGCTGCGGCCAATCAGGCCATTCAAAAGCTTGCGTCAGAGGCAGCCATGAAAGGAATCGCCCTGAATACCGAAAATGGCCTTATCGTAAAGGCAAAACTCACCGGAGCGCTCACCAATCCCAAGATTTCACTCGACTACCAATCGGCTGCCGCAAACATTAAAAATGAAATCCAGCAGGTTGTGATGCAGGAACTGGATAAACAAAAAGCAGAAGCCATGAAGAAAGTGAGTGAAGAGGCGCAAAAATTGCTTGATGATGCCCGACAAAAGGGCGACGAACTCATATTGAAGGCAAATCAGCTTGCAGATAAACTTCGTTCAGAAGCCATTACTACCTCACAGAAAGCAATTGCAGAAGCCGATGTCCGTGCAGCCCGCCTTGAAGAGGAAGGCAAAAAGAAAGGGCCTTTGGCCGAAGCCGCTGCCCGCCAAACCGCACAAAAGATCAGGACTGAAGCACTCAAAGCAGCCCAAAAGATAATTGCCGAAACCGACGCAAAGGCCAATGCCATTGTAGATCAGGCAAATTCCCAGGCCGGCGAACTCATGCGAAAAGCTCAGGAACAAGTAGATAAGTTGCAATAAGACAGGCAGCCTTATTATAATCAACCAGTTTTCAGCGCATTCGGGTTACTATTTTGAACTTACTGATTTTTATTACTTTTATCGGTCGAATTTAAAGCCACAACAAAATACTACATAACTTATGACATCAAAAGGAGTAGCCTACTACAAACAAGCCGCTGGGCGTGCAATGCAATGGCATGCCGAAAACATTGATAAGATGAAACAATGCCGTTTTGACACCATTGCGGTGCATGGCATCTATTCCATGCAGGAGGCTTTGGACTTTAACCAGGGTTCTCTCATCGAGCCAATCTACATGAGCACCTCCCAAACCTATCGCGACAGCGACGAGATGGAGGCTGCCCTTGGATATCAGGTGCCAACCTGGTGCTATTCGCGCATTGCAAATCCAAGCATGTATTATCTCGAAGGGGTGTTAGCACTTCTCGAAGGGTATGGCACAGGGGTTGAGACTTCATGCCTTGCCACAGCCTCTGGAATGGCGGCTATCCAGAGTGCCATAGACCCTTTCCTGGTTGTTGATCCGAATGACCCGACCCGGCCTATGAACTTTGTAGCCACCTGTCAGGTTTATGGTGGGACCTTTCAGCAATTTGCCATACGAAAGGAAAAAGATCGGAATATAACCTGGCGCCGTGTAATTAATAGCAATAACCTGGACGAGTGGGAGAGAAATATTGATGAAAATACCAGGTTTTTATATGGTGAGTTACCCAGCAACCCCTCGCAAGGTTTTTTTGATATTAAAAAGGTAATAGATCTTGCCCACAAATATGGAATTCCTGCCATCTTCGATTCCACGGTGGCCACACCTGCTTTGCTCCGCCCCATCCAATTTGGTGCCGACATTGTCGTGCAATCTGTAACAAAATCATTGTTTACCAGTGGTTTTGGTATCGCCGGTGCCATCATCGCCCGAAAAAACATTACTACCAATGTTAACAACCCTGAGATGAAGGCCGATTTCTGTGCCTATCTGAAAATGCTTCCCAACCGCGATAACGGCCCCAACATATCACCCATGAATGCCATCCTGGCAATCAACGACATACGTACAATTCGCTCGCGCATGGACATCATGAGCCGTAGCACCCTCAAGGTGTCGCATTTTCTGCTAAAGCACAAACATATTGAAGGGGTTGATTACCTTGGGCTCGACGATCATCCACTGCACCAGACCGCAAAAAAATACATGTTCCTGGTGGATGCAGAACACGACGACCAATACGGCACACCTCAAAACCGATACGGGCACCTGATGTCGTTTCGGGTAAAGGGAGGTGCACAAAATGCACGGCAAGTTTTCGATGCCTTCCAGCGCATTTATCGAGCCACCGACCTTGGTCGTATCAAATCAGTGGCTACCATCCCTTCTATTTCAACCCATAGCCAGCAGGGCGAAGAAGCCCGTCAGCTTGCCCAAATACCACCACATCTCATACGTTTATGCGTAGGTATGGAACATCCTGATGACATTATCGCCGACCTTGAACAGTCATTGCAGGTATTGGATGGGAAAAAAGTATTTCTTACATCACCCGAATACTCTGCCGGAGGTGCCTCGAGCGCTAAAATCGGATAAGAATACATTTATGCAACACATTAAATATTACTCCACCAACCTCAAAGCGAATCCTACTACGTTTGGCGAGGCACTACTCAACGGGCAAGCCCCCGATAAAGGCCTTTATATGCCTGAGCATATTCCAGCCCTCAGCAGGCAAGAGCTTGAATCAATGGCTGGCCTCACCTATCCGGAAATTGCTTTTCTGGTGCAGAATTCTTTTTTACACCAGGAAGTGCCTGAAGCCATTTTAAAGGAAATGGTGAATGAAGCGTATGACTTTGCCGTACCTATAGAAAATGTGGCTGAACGAAAGTACGTAATGCGACTCGATCAGGGGCCTACTGCTTCATTCAAGGATTTTGCAGCCCGTATGATGGGAAAGTTAATGAGCTATTTCTTATTCAAACGCGATCACGAGCTACTCATCCTTACCGCCACTTCAGGCGACACAGGGAGCGCCATAGCCAATGCTTTTTATGGCCTCGAAAACATAAAGTTGTTGGTTCTTTTTCCTGAAAATGAGGTTACACCACGCCAACGCAAACAAATGACCACCCTGGGTAAAAATGTCAGAACCTTGGCGGTTGATGGTAAGTTCGACGATTGTCAGGCAATGGTGAAAAAAGCATTTGCCGATAGTGAACTAAGCCACCTCAATTTATCCTCGGCCAATTCAATCAACATCGGCCGCCTGCTTCCGCAGGCTGTTTATTACTTTTATGCCTGGTCGCAGTTAGGCAAAGGCCTGCAGGATCAACCTGTTTTTGTAGTTCCCTCGGGTAATTTTGGCGATATGATGGGTGGCATGATCGCCTGGAGGATGGGATTGCCTGTAAAAAAGATGGTTATTGCCGTGAATGAAAATGATGAATTCCCAAATTTTCTGAACACTGGTGTTTATCAAAAGATAGAACCATCGCGCAACTGCCTTTCGAGTGCCATGAATGTGGGACACCCAAGCAATCTTGCCCGCTTGGTGGCTTTATACGGAGGGGTGATGGATGAAAATGGGGTGATTTATCAGTTGCCTGAAATGGGAATGATGCGAAATGATTTGTTTGCTGTATCGGTAAGCGATGCCTTGACCAAAAGAACAATTTTTGATGCCTGGGAAAAACATCGGCTCCTGCTTGAACCGCATGGTGCAGTGGGTTGGGCCGGACTTATTGACTATCTGCATGTGAATGCTCACTCTGCTGATCAAGCCTTTATAGTGCTGGAAACAGCCCATCCGGCAAAATTTCCTGAACAAATCCTTGAAATCCTGCATTTCGATCCCGACTTGCCGCAAAGTTTACGAGGGCTGGAATCCAAATCAGAACAGTACGATCTACTGCGGAACGATTATTCAGCGTTCAAAAAATATCTCAAAGAGAATTACTAGAAGATTGAATTACAATGAAATATGTTATCATACTTGCCGATGGTGCTTCGGATTATCCAATAGCAAAGCTTGGAGGGAAGACGCCTCTCATGGTTGCCAACCTCAAAAATATCAATGCATTGTGTGCAAAAAGCCGTTGCGGTTTGTTCGCCAGCGTTCCGCTGGATATGCCTCCGGGCAGCGAAATTGCGAACATGTCAGTGCTAGGCTATAATGTGCACGAAGTTTACCAGGGCAGGGGAGTTCTTGAGGCAGCAAGTATGGGTGTGAATATAGCTGCCGATGAACTTGCCATGCGTTGCAATCTGATTTGTATTGATGAAGAAGGCAAAATTAAAAATCATAGCGCCGGGCACATCACAACCCCTGAGGCAACCATATTAATTAATTTTTTAAACGATAAATTAGCCAGCGATACAATCCGCTTTCATCCCGGAGTCAGCTATCGTCACCTTGCCGTGATTACAGATGGATCGAACCAGATCCATTGTACCCCGCCTCACGATGTGCCAGGAACAATTTTCAGAGAGGTTATGGTCAGGAGCATCAATAAAGAGGGTTCACAAACTGCTGATTTGCTTAATGAAATGATCCTGAAATCTCAGGCTTTGTTGTCGAATCATCCGGTGAACAAAGCCCGCGTGGCAGAAGGCAAAGATCCGGCCAATTCTATATGGCCATGGTCGCCGGGATACAGGCCCAAGATGAAAACATTCATGGAACTTTATGGCAAAACCGGAGCAGTGATTTCGGCCGTTGATCTGATTTTTGGCATCGGTGCATATGCCGGATTTATACCTATTAAGGTTGAGGGAGCAACTGGCTTATACAATACAAACTATCAGGGAAAAGCCAGAGCAGCCGTAGATGCACTAAAGCTGGTTGATTTGGTTTATTTGCATATTGAGGCAAGCGATGAAGCCGGGCATGAAGGCGATGTTGACCTGAAAATCCTCACCCTCGAATATCTCGACCAAAGGGTAGTGAAGTATATTGTTGAAGAAACTGCAAAAATGAAGGAGCCTGTGGCCATTGCAATACTTCCCGATCATCCTACACCTTGCGATTTACGAACTCATGTGCACGACCCGGTACCATTTTTAATATATTATCCGGGTGCAGAACCCGATCAGGTGCTTGAATACAACGAAGAATCTGTGAAAAATGGATATTATGGCTTATTAAAGGGCGATGAATTTATAAAAGCCTTGCTACAGGTTGAGTAAACTTATATCGAATGTTAGATGAAAGGTGTCAGATATATTGGGCGAACTTTACTGATCCTAATCATCAGTATGTTTCTGTTGCAGGCCATACATGGCCAAGAGAGAACCGTAATTGAGTTTTACGACAAAACACCTGCCGTTTCAGATTATATCATACCAGTCGAAACCCGCCTTACCAACAGGGTGCAGACCACAGCATCGGGTTGGAAAATACCACCGGGGCAAAATGTCAGGATCGAAATTCCGTACGCCCCGCCCAACATGAACATCAGGGAAATCAGGCTCGGTTTTAATTGGAGCGGAGGGGTTGTTTCAGGACTATTTCAGGGTTTTATCAAAAGGAACGACATTTTTCGTGTTTTTGAAGAAATAATTTTGCCAAACGAAACTCAAAAAAGAATCTATACTGATATGCATGCCCGTGAATACGAGTTCAGAGTAATATCAAATTTTCACCAGCGCAGCGAAGCTACCTATTTGCTTCTTGAATCGCTCATCATTTTTTGGATGCCGGTTGAAACTGAACAACCAGAAGAAATGCAAAAAGATTAATCCAACAAACTGTAAACTCATATGACTGTTGAAAAAACTGCTCTGATCACCGGTGCCTCGCGCGGGATTGGAAAAGCTATTGCATTAGAACTGGCCGCTCAGGGTGTAAGGGTGGCCTTGCACTACAACCACAACAAGGCAGCAGCCCTGGAAATAAGAAAGAAATTGCAAGGATCAGGGCATATTATAGTACAGGCCGATTTATCAAATGATGCTGAAAGTATACTCCTTGTGAATAAGGTTCTGCAGCAGTTCGGACAAATTGATATTTTGGTAAACAACGCAGGGATTTATCTCGAGAAACCAATGCTGGCCATGGACCTTGATGAATGGAAAAATATTTGGGATCGAACCATTTCTCTCAATCTAAATGCATCAGCACATCTTTCTTATCTCATTGCCGGGCACATGATAAAGGCCGGGGGCGGTCGTATTATCAACATTACCTCTCGTGGTGCATTCAGAGGTGAACCCGATGCACCCGCCTATGGAGCAAGCAAGGCAGGATTGAACAGCCTTAGCCAATCCATGGCCAAAGCGCTGGCTCCAAACAAAGTGCTGGTTTTTGCTGTGGCCCCTGGGTTTGTTGAAACCGATATGGCACAGGCTGTTCTTGAAGGCCCGCGGGGAGACGAAATCAGGGCGCAAAGCCCATTGAACCGTGCTGCCTCACCCACCGAAATTGCAAACCTGGTGGCTTATCTGGCCGGCAGTGCCCCTGCCTACCTCACCGGAAGCATTATTGATATTAACGGTGCATCATATTTAAGAAATTGATGCCTTAATATACCAGAGCGGGGCTGGATGGAACTGGTATCAACATCTCCTCGCGAGGTTGTTACCTATACTTATTGGAAGTTTATCTGGCTACCTCCCTACCACAAACTTGGCTCTGCCCACTGGTTGGCCCTCGCTATAAACTATAGCCACATACATACCTGCAGGCCAGGCGCTTACATAGGTTGTGCTTTCTTTTTGCCCGCTAACAATGCGGTTTTCGTAATGTTGCCTGCCGAGAAGGCTGTAGCACTTGAGCACAATTTTTTTATGATGATCCGTGTTTTCGAATGCAAAGGTGATAATATCCCTGGCGGGGTTGGGATAAACGGTAATAGGGATGGTTCTGATGCTTGCATAATACTTATCCGGTGTGGGGATATTATCTGTTGCCACCAACACCATGCAATCGCTCATATCAATGTTGCCCGATTGTATTGGGTAGGGGCATAGGATATCATACACATGTTGACTTGCATCAAAAGGAACGGATTGTAGGTTTTGGTCAATTTTATAAAATGCAATATCACTCATAGATGAGCCTGCTTGATACTGAGATGCCACAACATAGTTATTATCAGCTGCTTTTATCATAGGGCTGTAAGCTGAACTGGTGTTAGGCTTTGACAGGTAATTAAATAACCTTCCTACGGTATCAATTACAAAATGACCTCCCGAATTACTGCCCACATTTGGTCCAAAATGAGAATATGTAATAAACAACGAATCATTGATCCTCTTTATGTTTCTTGTGTGGTTTGTGAAATTCGTTGGACTAATTTGTTCATTTGTTACCTGAGAAAACCCTAATTCTTCTCCTGTAATTTTGTAAAATGCCAGTAATGAATTATTGCGCTCTCCTGGTAATCTCCGAATACCCACTCCCATCAATACTGAATCATTTAATGGAATAGAATTATATATTATACCATAAATAGAACCTAAAGCATAGAAAGGTAATATCCACTTTTCGTTATACGATCCATCTATGCCAATAAAAAAGGGCCTGAGAAAAAAATGGCCGGGGTTATTCGGATAAGGCCAATAGCAAGAACCTGAGAGAAAATATTCGTTGTTATGCTCAATCATGCTGTAAATCACCGGGTTTCTTAATAATGGATAATTGCTGAACCTGGCATATGTGTTTTGCCATAATACAATGCCGTCTGCCCTGAAACCCATCATGAAAATCTCATCAATTAACTCCGTGCTTGAGTAGCTCATTGATACGATGATTTCGTTGTTTTTATTTAAAATCATTCCCCTAACCCAACCCCCTCGATAGGCTTGCTTAGTCAGTGCTCTGCACCAAATTTTTTCGCCACAAGCATTAAATTTTGCTACAAATGGCCATGGCTGGTCATTAATAGCAATTGAGCCCCCGATATATCTATTGCCCTCATTATCAATTCTTACATGAATGCCATTTATGGTGTTTTGGCCATATGTCATGGTTTTTTGCCATAGGACGCTACCATTAATATTGGTTTTAATATCCCATCCTTTAACACTTGAGGTTGTTATCCAATGATGGCCAACGATGTAATACCCTTTATCATAATACTCAACAAGGGCATTGGGTGCCTCATTGCGGTTCGACAGACCGATATACACTTCCCATTTGGGAGATTGGGCATGGCCGGAAAGGAATAAACCATTGAGTATAAGCAAAAAAATTGATCGCTTCATATTTTCAGCTTATAGGGGATTAATTTACGATTGTAAACTTCACACTTTCTGTCACCTTACTATTTGTTTTCAGAGTAGCCACGTACAATCCAGGTTTCCACGTGCTAACATCTATTGTTATTTGATCCTGCAAGTGCCTGACCTGTAATGATTTCATTCGTTTTCCGCTGATATCCGTAAACTCAATTAACCCATTGCCTATGTCAGCCAACTTATATTCGGCAATGATATATCTCCTGGCCGGGTTAGGAAAAATATTGAGGAATTTTGGAAGTTCGGCGCTTTTCACGGCCATATCCCGCTGCGACAGCGCCTTGGATTTTAGAAAATCGGGCAGCAGGATGGGTTCTTCATATTCCAACAAGCCCAGTGTCAGCAGGATACTGCGTGCATACACAGAGGCCATTCCCGCCTTTGTGGCTTCCATGGCTGCAATACTGAGTAGTTGCTGGCTGTCTAATTCAAAAATATTTTTTTCATCTTGCATAAGTGAGGCCAGCAGTGAACAAAAACCTGTGAGTTGCTGATGTGCTGCCTGCTGCGCTTCGGTGAGGGTAAACTGCAGGGGGATGGTGTTTAGAATGGCAAATCCCTGAGTCGTATTCTGATGTTCGAGAAGCAGGAAAGCCAGGTTGTATTTAGAATTAAGGCTGTTGTCATTCGTCCATAACCATGCAAGGCTGTCGGTATTTTCATGGTAAACCTTGGCAAGGGCATTCACCATCCGCGCTTTTTCGAGCTTAAAGTGAGCCAGCCGCGACTCGGCCTGCTCTTTGGCCGAAACAATGCTTTTGCCTTGCAGTATCTGGGCTTTCATGTAGTCGGGCAGTGGCACCCAGCGCCGGTCTAACTTTTCCATCATTGTTTCTGATTTGGCTGAGTGAGGGTTGGCCACCATCACATCGCGTATCATTGCACCGGGCAACACCTGCTCCTTAAAAATGGCCGTGCTTACCACCGTATCACTCAGGTAGGGCGATTTGCTCATCAGTGCATTGTAAACCTGCATGGCTTCAGGGGGAAAGCTCATAAGTACATCGGTTTGCAATCCCAGGGTATTGCCTCCATCAACCAGCATTGCAAGAACCTGAAGAGTGGAATCAATCTTTTGCTGTGATCCTGAAATTTGTTCGATCAAAGACTCTGTGGGCATACCGCCACTGCCACTTTCTGATTTCGGGGGGCAACCGGTTATGGGCGACCATTCCTGGGTAAATGAAATTCCTTCTATGGTAACTGTACCTTCCGTAAAGTCAACCGGCACAACCCTCTCATCTGAATTATCTAGTGGATAATAGTACATGATATGCGCACCTGTGTTGTTGATATCATCAAAATCGCCATCGGGTATTTGGCTGGGAATATGAAATAGGTTGCCTGCCATTTTTTTAGGATCGGTGGAAAAAGCACCCTGATGGGCTGCGATACCCCTATTGTTTTCTTGGTTGGGGGTGGCGATCAATAAGTCGGCATTGCAAATCACGAAATCGTTGCAAAGAATTTGCAATCCAATTCCGGTTGTCGGGTTCCTGTTTATGCCCTGTGCCGAAATACCCATTTCGAGTTTTTCAAAACGATTTCGGTAGATTTCATTGGGATCGGTTCCCGAATTGTGTACAATCAACCCGATGCCTGTAGGGTTTGCGCCAACATGATTAAAGACATTATCTTCCACCCAATAGCCTGTGCAGCCATCAAGGTACATTCCATAGCCTCCAGTGTTTACGAAGGGAGTGTTGATGAAAAAACGGTTGGAGGTAACCCATGCACTGGTGATTCCTCCCAGGTATAAGCCCCTAAAATTATTGATAAACTCGGTATGCGTGATATGGGTATAGCGCGTTGGGCTGCTGGCGGTTGCATATACTCCATATTTCAACCCCTCAAATGTTCCATACTCCCGGTTGCTGCATGGATCAAAAAGGTCGAGGCATTTGCCTTGAATTTTTATATACGAATTCATGCTGCGAATACCGCTTTGTTCATATTGCTGCCCTGATTGGTTTAAGAAGCGGCAGGCGGTAAATACAATCCCTTTTAATCCGATTATTGTAACAAAATAAGCATCTGTTTGTCCGTCATACCGATTACTATCTGTAACAAACTCGCAGTTGGTAAAACTACTGAGGCTATTAAAGTTATCGTAAGGGAAGAACTGAACTGCCTGCACGTTGTTGATGAATTTTGCCTCGGTAGCCTGCACAATGCCTCCCGTGTAGCCTGGCACCCAGCGTCCGCTCTCTTCATTGGTTCGGTTGGTATAAATTCCCATGGCAGCCTTTTGGATGGAGCCCCCATTAATGACCCGCACCCAGCCCTGATTTGAAGGGGGGATCTGGCCCAGGGTGGTGTTTCCCCAAACCTCGATGCCGCGCCAGGTTTCCGAACAAGCTGATGTGATTTTGCCTTGGTCAATGATGAGTCTGGCACCTCTTTTTACGACAATTTTGGTTTGCGATTTCATTTTAATGGTGCAAAGTATGGTGAGTACCGCACCTGGCTCAAGGATCAAATCCCCTGCCAAGGTATTATGATGGTTCCAGACGACACTACGCCCTGTTTCTATGACGAAAGCATTGCCTATTAAATCACAATCATTGTTAATCACGGTAGGGCTGATGGTGCCGGCGTTTCCTGAAAGATAATAATGCATTTTGCCAATCTGACACTGGGAGAAAGCGTTTCCGCTACCCGGAAAATAATCCATGCGGTTATTAGATGTGGCTTCGATTGGACATGGAAGCCCTGCAGGGTCGTTATCCAAGCAATCATCACATTGGTAACCATGAGGCCCTCCGTGGAAGTTGTGAAGTAACCCGGCAAAATGGCCAAACTCATGTACGAGATTTTCTGAAGGCGCCCAATGGTTGCTGTTAATATAAGTTTTGAAAACACCATTTTGGGTAATAAACAAATTACCGTCATGGAACATTAGACTGCCTCCAAGGTGCTGATAGTCGCCTCCTCCAAGGATTATGTGTAATGTTCTATATTTCTGTTTATCGTTCAGATTAGCATTATTTACAACGAACTTGCTATAAGCATCCCGTGCTATTTGATTGGTAATATAATTTGGCTTATTCCAATCCCATAACAGCGAATCCCGATGAAAGTAAATGGTGTCAAAATGTAGTTGTATCCTGCTGTCAATAATGTGTGGGGAAATTACAGGCGGCCACACATAAGGCGGATTTAATTGAAGCGAGTCCAGGTTTCTTAGACTATGAATTGTGTGATTTCTGATCAATCCAATGTAATATCTTCCAAGGTTGTTATCAGGAATATTATTTCCTCCGCTTTCATCCTGAATAATGTGATAAGCCACACGGACATATTTTGTTGGCACCATATCCATATCCGGGTGCGGAGCATAGTGATACCTGTCGTTGCACCCAACCCCCTGAGTAGCGATATGGTATTCAGGATTCGGGGTGTAATGGCATACCCATTGGGCGCATGTTTTATGCGGCGTAACAAAAAATATTGAAATACACACTATGGCGATAAATGTGGGTATGTTTTTCACAGTGGTTTTTCTGTATTTAATTCAGGCGATAAACACTATATTCTTCGAACGAACAAATCTATCTCCTTATTAATTACGCAATTTAAAGGCTGATTATGCAAATATAGTTTATGTTTTCAACTTTTTAATACCCCTGCTGGCATAAACGACCAGAAAAGGAGATGAAAATATTTTTGGTAATAAATCCTGCTGATTAACAGCTTTCCCGACCAACTCAACTTCATTAACATTTTAATGGGTGAGCCTGTCGAATAACCTATCCACCAATACATTAACTCTTTACCCCCCAATGCACCTGGCTATAATACAGATAATTTGGATTAGTAACCAGAGGTTGGGAGAGAGAAATGAATCATCTGAATTTATAAAAAGTACCCTGAGGGTAGAAGACTCACTTATTTGGCGCACATAAATTATTATTACGGGCATCAGATTTTCAAAAAATATCTTATAACTTTCATCAAAGGAAGAGCAAAAGGTAATACGAAAAATCAGAATATGTACATAACTACCATGTTTTTGACCCGATATGTTAATTGCTTCAGTTAATAAACTTGGACCGCGAAACAATAAAAGGAACTTTCTAGGAAAACATTGACATTGTCGCAATTGGAATTCGCAAGGATGATCTGTAACCATTTCCGGTAAGCCAAGCTAATTCGTTTGATATCAATTGAATAAGTAACTCTTTGGGGACTAAAATAAAAATTGATTGAGACGTGATGCAAAGAAAAATCTATACTAATTTAGCAAAATCAATTAAATAATAAATATCATGGAAACAAACGAATTCAAAGTCAAGGGCGAGGAGCTGCTTCAAAAAATAAAGGAATTAATCCGCGAAGGCAACGTGAGCCGCATCATCATTAAAGATGAGGAAGGCAAGGTGTTTCTTGAGATCCCAGTAACTATTGGTGTTGTGGGCGCTATTTTTGCCCCTGTGCTGGCTGCAGTAGGCGCTTTGGCTGCCTTGGCAGCCAATTTTACACTCGAGGTGGTCAGAAAAGAATAATCAGACTTCGCATTTGGTAGGGGCAGCCTATCAGATACCGGAAGTATTGAGATTTCCGAGGCTGACAGTAACCATTTTTTCCTGGCTGGGATCGTCGTCGTTGGTGAGTTTAAGGCTTACTTGCAGATGAAGATTATAGACATTCAGTTCGGTTTGCTTTGTTTTAATATTCCCTATTTTCAGCACATCTGCATTAATGATGCCTTGTCGCCGCGAGGATTCTTTGCCAAATAGTTTATCTTTTGTTCGTTGCAAAAGGCTCCTATCATAGTCACTTTGGTTAAACTCCCAAATGTTGGCAATATCATCAATAGTAATCACCTGCAGGTTCTCAATGCCTTCGATACTGGTTGTAAACCATGAATGAACGTTTTCGCCGATCAGGCATCGGTTGAGGCTGTCGCTTGCAATCATGCGGGCATTATTCACAATGCCGCGGCCATAAAAGTTATTGGCGTATTTATAAATCTTATCATAAGTGATGGCATATCTTACACTGATTCCACCAATAATTTTACGCAAGCGGGGATAAAAATGAAAAGCATTGTAAATTCTTAGAACCACAGCAAAATTACAGGCAAAAAGCAACGAATGCAAGGGAGTTTCAAATATCACAAAACCCCCATCGCCCGTGCTGATAAAGTGTTTTTCAATGATTTCGCGCGTGTATTTCTGGAAAATAAATGGATGATTTTCAATGCAAAGCTTGATTGCGGTGTGAAAAATTTTCTTAAAAAGAAATGGAATCAGGGTTTGTTCAAATTCGCAATATGAACTGTATTGGTAGATATCCAAACCCAACACCGATTGGTTGGAGATTTTTCTGATCTCGACATATTCTTTAAGGCTCCTTAACAGCTCACCTTCGTGCGGAATAATATTCGTTTTTTCAAAAACAACCCGTTGATCATGCTTTGCAAGTATTTCACGGATCTCGCTGTGCTCAAGGTCTTTAATGATTGATGCCATGACGGTCAATTTATTTGTTACTAATTTTCCTGCCAGATTTTCCATGCATGGTCAGCCTGGAGGTAAAGCATTTCCAGCCCGTTTTTTA
>JBBIIP010000010.1:0-44306 GCA_037446395.1 Lentimicrobiaceae bacterium | reverse complement strand
ATCCCCAGCTTAGAAAAGACATAGGCAGCTGCTTTTGCCCCACCACCGGTTCCCAATATCATTGCAGCACGATGATGATTCATGAGAAGCGGTTTGATGCTGGCCTCAAAACCATGAGCATCTGTATTAAAGCCTTGCAGAACCATTTTACCGACACCTCTTTCTATTTTAATCAGGTTTACCGCACCGATTGCCATCGCATCGGGCGAGATTTCGTCAAGATATTTCATGACCGCCTGTTTGTGAGGTATGGTAACATTCAGGCCAATCAGGCTGGGATTATCGTTGATTATCCCTAGCAGATCATCAATTGAAGGAAGTGCAAACAACTTATAGGCGGAGTCGGTAATGTTTTCTGCCTCAAATTTAGTTTTGAAATAGGATGGCGAAAAAGACTGTGCTACAGGATAGCCGATGATACCGTATAATTTGTTCATGGCGCAAGCGTTTTTTCTTTTTTTGTTGCGGCCAATAGCTCAATGAACATGATGGTTGCCACCCCTGCACCAATAATAATCAGTGCAACAAGGAATTCGTTGTTGATTACCGGAAGCGAAGGTTTATAACGGGCTACAACAGGTAGGCCAGATTTCATCAGCAAGTTGCCGGTTGGGTCAAGTGCATAGATTTTATCTTTCCAGGGCCAGATGATCAGGAGCGATCCGAGTATGAAACCGGTGAGCAAAGCAATGGTTTGATTGCGAAACTTTTTAAACACCCAAGAAAGAAAGTGCGAAAAACCAATCAAACCAACAACAATGCCTATTCCTACCGGAGCGAGTATATCGAGGCGAAGATTATTCACTGCCTCAATTGCAATCAAATGATAATTACCCATCAGAACCAAAATAAAACTTCCTGATATGCCCGGAAGTATCATACTGCAAACACCTGCAATGCCACATAATACAAGATAGAAAAAGTTCTGATTCTCGATTGCCGGGTTCATCAATGATATCACTACAGCAACAGCTGTTCCTGCAAGGAAGCTGAAAACCACAACGATGCTCCACTTCTCCACGGTCCGGCCAACAAAAAAAACGGAGGCCAGAATCAGTCCGAAAAAATACGACCAGATATAAACCGGATAATTGCGAAATAAGAATTCGAAAAGCCGGGCAACGCTGAAAATGGCAAGAATAATTCCAACAAAAACTGCAAGAAGGAAATAGAGGTCGAGATGTCGGGCAAGTTGAGCAAATTTCCCTGAAAGGAACAATCTGATGGCGGTCAGATTGAATGATTTGAGTGCATGAATCAAGCGTTCGAAAATGCCGGTTATAAGCGCGATTGTCCCCCCTGAAACACCCGGAATTACGTTGGCTACACCCATACCGATTCCTTTTAATGTATTGATAATGAACTCTTTCATTATTTGCTAAATAAAATAAGTGTTAGTGCCGCTTTTTTTTCCTTGATTTCGGGGTTTGCTTCGAAGATTCAATGTGGTAAACTACTTCGGGGATATTGATAAGTTCCGGTGCAAACTCGAGAAAATCTTTATGCCCATCATAATCCAGCTCGAGGGCATCCAAAAGCCACCTCAAACCTTCCTTTATTTTTGCGGTAATCAGGTTATAAGCAGCCAGACGATAAAACAACTGTGAGGCGAATGGAACATTGTTGGCAGTTGTTGTGAGGTATTCAATGGCAGATTCAGGACTTTGGGTCGAAAAAATAAACTCGGCATAGTCAAGAGAGAAGTCTGGGTTCAGATGATCGCTGGCGTTGACTTTTTCGTATGCTGCAGAAGCCTCAGGAATTCTACCGTATTTTGCGAGCAGATTCGCCAAGGCATGCAGGTAGATCATGTTTTCGGGCTCAATATGAATTGCTTTTTCAACAGCAGTGATGGCGATATCAATACGATCAGTTTCTTCATAAACCGAACCGAGAGCAAACCAGGCATCGGCAAGCTTCGGGTCAATTTCGATGGCTTTATTGTATTGCTCAATCGCATTTTGGTAGTTTTCAATTTTCTGAAAGCACTCCCCGATGTAATAATAGGTGGTCGCCTCAGCCTCTTCGAAACGAAAGGTTTGCCGGTAGCTTTCAATGGCCTCACGATAGCAGCCCATATTGGCCAGTGTATTTGCCTTGTTGAAATATGCAGAGGAGAAAGTTTCGTCAATAGCAAGGGTATAGTCATAAGCGTCAATGGCCTTTTCGTAAAGCTCAACTGCATTGTAGACAAGTCCCAGATTGAACCATCCCAGCTTAGAATAGGGCTGCGTGTTCAGAAATTCATTGAAAAACTCTATTGCTGCTTCGTAGTCGAACAGGAATTCGAAACAGAATGCTATTTCATAGATGGCGAGCTCATTCTCCGGGTCAGTTTCCAGCACCTTCTTTAGGTATTCAATCGCGTCGGCATAGAGCATCTGGTTTTCAAGCTCCATGGCAATAGCAATATAAATATCCTCCGGTTCTTCAGTGAATTTGAGTGCTTTCTTGTATTCCGCAATGGCTTCGTCATGGAGGGCCATGGTGCTGTATACAGTGCCACGCATCATATAGATGTCTATGTTTTCGGGATCTATCCTCTCAACTTCTTTGAGTGCTTTGAGTGCTTGCTTGGAATTGTTTCCAGATACCAACCATTGGGCTTTTCTCAGCAAGATCGAAGGAGATAGAGGATGCTGAGAAATGGCGAATTCAATCGCCTGTTCAGCCCTTTTCATATCATCTTTACGGAAATAGTAATCAATGATATCCTCAAGTTCATCAGTATCGAAAAAGGAGTTCTCATTTTTGTCGGACATCTTTTCGTATCTGCCAACCAACTCGAGTAATTCATCATCATCAAATTCTTCGAAATCATCGTTCATATTCGTAAGCCTTCTTCAGGCCGCGAAATTACGAAAAAGCATCCGATCAGGGATACTTCTATGCGAGTTGACTTAAATTAATATTGAACGTCCGAGGAATTTGACAAATAGGTTATACGGCCAGAGGTGATGCGTGAACATTATTTGAGCAACGCGTTAGTTTTTTGAAAAAAATCAATTGCAGGAATTTTGACTTACAATTACCGAATCAAAAAAGGAAGCATTGGGCATTTGAGGTATGTAAAGCGTGTTGATTCGGGATTTGTGATTATTTTCTGAGGTCCGCATTCTAAAAATCCGCTGCCCGCAGAAATTCCTGAACCCCAAAATGGGCATTTTTTTCCTGCATCAAGTATTTGAGTTCATACATGGTCAATCTTCAAATTCTTCTATCTTTGCTCCTGATTGATTAAAAACATATTCATGACTTTAATCACCTCTATATCCGGAATCAGGGGAACAATTGGCGGATTGCCATCAAAAGGGCTTACTCCGCCTGATATCGTGAAGTTTACCTCCGCCTACGCCACGCTCCTGAAGCAGGGAAATGGCGAAGGGAGGAAATCGGTGGTAATAGGCCGCGACGCAAGAATTTCCGGAAAAATGGTAGAACACCTCGTTGTAGGAACATTACTTGCCTCCGGCATAGATGTGATAGATTTGGGTCTTGCTACAACCCCAACGGTTGAATTGGCTGTTGTGGATTATAAGACCACTGGAGGAATCATTCTCACTGCAAGCCATAACCCAAGGCAATGGAACGCATTGAAGCTGCTAAACGAGCATGGCGAATTTATTGACGACCAGGCAGGAAAACAGGTAGTTGAACTATCCCGGGCCGAAAATTTTGAATTTGCTGATGTTGACCATTTAGGCAGATATAAACGAGCCGAGAATTATATTCAGAAGCATATCGAAAAGATACTAGGCCTGCCGCTTGTTGATGTGGAAGCTATCCGAAATGCTGGATTTCATGTTGCACTCGATGCAGTCAATTCGACCGGGGGGATTTTTATCCCAATGTTGCTCAGGGCGCTGGGTGTGAAAATGATTACTGAACTGCATTGTGAGCCAAATGGGCATTTTGCACATAACCCTGAGCCGCTCCCCGAAAATTTATCAGAACTTGGATCCCTGGTGGCCATGAAAAATGCCGACCTCGCCTTTGCGGTTGATCCCGATGTTGACCGGCTGGCCATTGTGGATGAAAATGGCGATATGTTTGGCGAAGAATATACCCTGGTTGCAGTGGCAGACTATGTATTAAAACATGAAAAAGGCAACACTGTTTCGAATCTTTCCTCTACCAACGCTTTAAAAGATATTACTCTCAGAGCCGGCGGAAAATATTTTGCCTCAGCGGTTGGCGAGGTGAACGTTGTTAAAATGATGAAGGAAAAAAATGCAGTCATAGGCGGCGAAGGAAATGGCGGCGTGATTTATCCCCCCCTTCATTATGGTCGGGATGCATTTGTAGGGATCGCTCTTTTCCTGTCGCACCTTGCCAGTTCTGGAAAGAAATGTTCTGCACTGCGGGCAACTTATCCGTATTATTATATTTCTAAAAACAAAATTCAACTCCCCGACGACCTTGACGCCAATTCAATGCTCTTTAAAATTCAGGAGAAATATAAAAGAAGACCCTTGAACACGGTAGATGGCCTCCGGATTGAATTCGAAAACGAATGGGTTCACTTGAGGCTCTCAAACACCGAACCCGTGATTCGAATTTATGCTGAAAGCAACTCCGTATCCAAAGCGGATGTACTTTCACGCAAGCTGATGGAAGATATTCGTGAAATCATCCGCCAACAGCCTGATTAATTTGTAACCTCGACCTCACTCAATGAATGTAAGCCTACCAATAACATCAATCAAAAACCATGGCTCTCAAAAGAAAATCCCGCCGCCGGAAAAAAATCAAATTCAAAAGGATTGAGTTTAAAATGACCACACTCCAATATGATCGTCTAAAAAGGTATTGCAGCAAACACAAACTCACGCCTGTCAGACTGGTACGCAAGGCGCTGAATGTTTATATTGATCGTTTTGGGCCAGAGCTTGATCATATACGCATCCCTGTAGGAAAAAATCAGCTAAGCATTTTCGATATCGTTGACAAGCTGGCTTTGGAATCCGATTTGGTTGAGAGCCCCCAGATGAAAGCAGACTAGCACTTGTAGGGTTGAATATTAGCGGTTAAAGTTCGAATCGAAGGGAATGCGATTCAAAATTGAACGTCCGAGTGTGACCTCATCGGCATACTCAAGGTCATCGCCAACCGACACACCTCTTGCGATTGAGGTAACAAGCACTTCAAAGTGTTTTATTTTCTTGTAAATATAAAAATTAGTTGTGTCGCCCTCAATGGTGGCCGGAAGAGCCATGATAACTTCGTGCACAGTTCCGGCTTCGATCCTTTCTATCAGGCTTGCCAGATTTAAATCATTTGGCCCAATGCCCTCAATTGGCGATATAATACCACCCAGGACATGATACTTGCCTTTGTATTGTGAAGTGCTTTCGATGGCCATCACATCGCGGATGTCTTCGACCACACACAGAAGACTATTCTCCCGGCGAGGATCGGCACAAATATTACAAATTTCATTATCAGAAATATTATGACAAACCTGGCAGTACTTAACCTCCTCTTTCATCTTAACAATGGCTTCGCTTAAGAGCCTCGAATCTGCCATTTCGCCACGCAACAGGTGAAGGCACAGGCGAAGTGCTGTCTTGCGCCCGATTCCCGGCAGTTTTGAAAACTGGGTTACAGCCTGCTCCAGCAACTTCGAAGAAAATTCTGCCATGTGTTAATATCTTTATGGTTGATGAGGGCAAATTTACAGAATTTAATCAGTTACAATGTTCCTAAATAAAACCACTACCTTTGACATGTCAAACGTATCTTGTAATCATTAATCTTTTTACAACATGCCCATCCTGTTTCAGATTTTGCTGATGATCCTTCTGTTTTTTGCCGGTTTTCTGGTAGCCATTCTCATCATGGCGCAAAAAAATCGAAAATCCTTGCAGGCGATAAATGAATATAACCTCGAAAGAGAGAAAACTTTCGCTGCACAACAGGCTGAGAAAGACAATCGCTTAGCGGTACTCGATGACCGGTTAGGTTATATTACTACCGAAAAATCAAATTTGGTATACGAACTGTCTCTTTTAAGGGAGCAACTCACCGATAAGACATCAATCATATCGAGGATAAACACCGAGAATGAGCAAATTTTGGTACGGCTTGCCGATCAAAAGAAAGAACTGGATGACCTCCAGCAGAGATTCAAAATCGAATTCGAAAACCTGGCCAACAAATTGTTCAGACAGCACAGCCTCGACTTTTCCGAAAACAGCGGAAAGAACCTGTCCGAGCTGATCAGCCCACTGAAAGAGAGAC
Organism: Lentimicrobiaceae bacterium; assembly: GCA_037446395.1. Taxonomy (GTDB): domain Bacteria; phylum Bacteroidota; class Bacteroidia; order Bacteroidales; family JAAYJT01; genus JAAYJT01. The sequence continues at coordinate 38,066 of JBBIIP010000010.1, read as the reverse complement.
TCCAGTCCTTCGAAAAAAAAGTACAGGATGCCTACGATATCGAAACACGCGATAAAATTAGCCTCAAGCAGGAAGTGAAAAACCTGATCGAATTAAACCAGAAACTGAGCGAAGATGCTGTTAGTCTTACAAAAGCACTCAAAGGCGATAGTCAGAAGCAAGGTAACTGGGGAGAGATTGTGCTGGAACGGGTACTCGAAAGATCTGGCCTGACCAAGGGAGCTGAGTATGACATTCAGTTTTCTGCCCGGAATAACGAGAATCAATTAATACGACCCGATGCCGTGATTAACCTACCGGAAAACAAGCACCTGATTGTTGATTCCAAAGTCTCGCTCATAGCCTATGAAAGGTTTATCAGTAGCGACTCAGAGCCGGACCGAACCAGGTTCATGCAGTTGCATATTGAATCAATCCGCACCCACATCAAAGGGCTCAGCGAAAAGAACTATCAGCAGGCAGGGGTGTTCGACAGTCCTGATTTTGTCTTGCTTTTTCTTCCGATTGAATCAGCTTTTAGCGCTGCGCTGCAAACCGATCCCGAACTGTTTTCGTTTGCATGGGAACGCAAGATTGTGCTGGTGAGCCCTACTACTTTATTGGCAACCTTAAAAACTGTCGCTTCTATCTGGAAACAGGAAAAGCAAACCCAGAATGCCCTGGAAATTGCCAGGCAGGGCGGGGGGCTTTATGATAAATTTGTCAGCTTTATCTCAGATTTAGAAAAAGTTGGCGTTCAATTAAATACGACACAAAAAACCTACGATGAGGCTTATAAAAAACTTGTATCCGGTAGTGGAAACCTGGTAACTCGTGCAGAAAAACTGAAGAAATTGGGGGCAAAAACCAGCAAGAATCTCCCGCACCAGTATTTATTATCCGAAATAGAAAACCATGATGATGAAGAACCTACCACCTCCACGCCGGACTGAGCAAATTATTTATGGAATACATTCGGTGATTGAAGCCCTCAATGCGGGAAAAGAAATTGATAAAGTGCTGATTCAAAACGGGGCCAAAGGAGACTGGATACCAGGGGTCCGTAAGATGTTGAACGACAGGGAAATTCCACTGCAATACCTCCCTGTTGATGCGCTGAACCGACTGGTGAAAGGCAATCACCAGGGAATCGCTGCATTTGTGTCACCCATCCAATACCAAAGCATCGAGGCGGTTATACCCTGGGTTTATGAATCGGGTAATGCACCATTTATCCTGGTGCTCGACCGCATTACCGATGTGCGAAACATGGGCGCAATTGCCAGGACAGCAGAATGTTGTGGTGTAAATGCTCTTGTCATTCCCTCGCGCGGGGCTGCCCAAATAAATTCCGATGCCATTAAAACTTCTTCCGGGGCTTTGCTTACCCTTCCTGTGGTTCGGAGCATGAATCTAAAAAACACCCTTTTATTTATGAAAGAAAGCGGGTTGCAATTGGTGGCAGCCACCGAAACCGGGACAAAGCCTCTTTGGAGTATTGCCTTCAGAAATCCCACAGCCATCATCATGGGATCAGAAGAAAACGGTGTTTCGCCGGAATACCTGAAAATGTGTGATATTACTGCGAAGATCCCTATGACCGGTACACTGGCTTCATTGAATGTTTCTGTTGCTGCAGCAATGTTTTTGTATGAAGCTGTAAAACAGCGTGCTGAATAGCCTCCAAAGCCACAAACTCAAACACGCAAAAACCCGAATCATGGTGAGAAAACTGATGGTCAACAATACCCTCCTCGTGATCATGCTGGTTTATGCAGTATTGTTTTTGTTTTCGAAGCACCCTTCTGACCCATACGACCGCCTTATCATGAGTGATGGCAAGGGATACTATGCATACCTTCCGGCAATCTTCATCTACCAGGACCTTGACTATGGATTTGTAGAATATTATGAGTCAAAGTATTATCCGTCCGACGAAACCCCATCATATTTTAAGGAGTTCAGATATCAATTCAATGGGGCTATAGTCAACAAATATTTCGCGGGCATTGCCATCCTGATGCTGCCTTTTTTTCTTTTGGCTCACCTGCTGGCACTCGTCTTTGGGCAAGCCGATGGCTATTCAATGGCGTACCAAATTGCCATCGGGCTTTCATCGTTTTTCTACCTCTTACTCGGATTGCTGGCACTCAGAAAATTGCTAGGCTACTTCACGCAAAATAATGAATCGCAAATAGCCTGCATATTGATGGCTGTGGCTTTAGGAACAAACCTGGCCTACTATGTTGTGGCAGAAGGAACCATGCCTCATGCTTACCTGTTTTTTCTTGTCACTTCTTTTCTTTTGCTTGTTTATCGGGCAATACACGAGGGTGAGAAAAAATACTTTCTCGGTTCAGCTGCTATTTTGGGCTTAATTCTGATCACCAGGCCGCAAAATGGCTTTGTTGTCTTGTTGGTTCCTTTCCTGGCAGGGAACCTGAAAACATTGAGAAAGGCAGTTGCAGGGTACTTTTCGGACTTTCGCCTGCCCCTTCAAACAATGTTGGTTTTTGTCTCAATTACATCCATTCAGATGGTACTCTGGTATATTCAAACCGGGCATCTTTTGGTGTATACATACGGGAATGAAACCTTCGATCTGCTGCGTCCGAAAATTATAGATTTCCTGTGGAGCTATGAAAAGGGATGGATGATTTATACACCACTCTCATTCCTTGCCATTGCGGGGTTGATCGCAGTTTGGCGGCAGAACCGCTGGAGAGCGATCTGGACAGTTGTGTTTTTTAGTATTCTTACCTATGTTTTATCGAGTTGGTGGGTGTGGCATTACACTTCGCAGTTCGGGCAACGTGTTTTTATTGATTTCTATGCAATGCTTGCGCTGATGTTACTTTCTGGATTTGGCTTGATTAGAAAGCAGTGGTGGAGAAAAGCCTATGGCATGGGAATAGTGGTGCTGATTGCGCTCAATATGTTTCAGTATGCCCAACATCTTCGAGGAGCCTATCCGGCAGGCCCGGTGAATTGTGAGAATTATTGGAAATCCTTCTTCCATATCACACCTTCGTCGCAAACCTATATTCCTGAAAATATTATTCTTAAAATCAATAAAACAGACCAGGCAAATGCCGAAATTCAGGATTCATTTCCGGCTCAGGCTTTTCTGTCTTTTCCGGAAGAAATTCAAGTGGAGGATTCACGGCCAATCAAAATCTTTACCTGCGAATACGGCCATTTTGCAGGGCAAGACAAAGCCCTGATTCGCACAAATTTGCAGATTGTTGCACAAAGCAGGGCAGAGGAGGTTTCGATGTTGTTTGAATTCTTTTCGAACGGAACCAAATATTCAGACTTCAGTTTCTCCATAAGCCGCTTTTTGAAGCTTCATCGCAAAGTGACAACTTCCCCTGTCCAATACCTTCCCCTGTCATTTCAGCCTTCCGATTCGGTTCGGATCTCAGTCAGTTCAAAAGGAAACGCAAGGCTAAAAGTACAAAGCATAAATGTTGAGGTTATTAAGATAAAGCCTGATGCATCCCCCCCCTGGATTCCGAACGCATTGAATTCCCTGTTGAACTCAATCATCCATTGCACCAACATTGATGACAGTAATCCAGATTTTATTGTACATGCCAAGAGCAATCAGCAGGCCTACGATTCGGCTTTTGCAGCTGTACTAAACAAAGATTTTGTTTATAATGTTGAGTTTAATGCAGCCCTTATGAAGTTGTTCACTACGGATAACTGTGTGCTAAAGCTGAATGTAAGGGCTTTTCCAGTGATCTCGAATCCGGAAGTAGTTTTTGCCGTTTCGCTGCACCATGGCTCAAAGATGTATTTCTATGATGCACAGAAACTTGGCAACATAGTGGCCGGCCAATGGAATGAGGTAAGCTTACTGCAACGACTGCCAGCTTTCGAAACAGGTGAGGACACACTAAAGTGCTATTTCTGGAATACCAATCCCATGACGACATGTTATATTGACGACATTTGTTTGGAGTTCATTTCGCTAACCGACAGGCATTTGGGAAATCCGGACAGGCATCGTTCTGATGACAATGAAGGCGTGCCCCTGTTTGCGTTTCCTGACGAAGTGCTTCTAAACAAGGACAGGCAATTTTTTGGGCCTCCGTGGTTTGTTTTAAACAACCTAAACACTTGCTTGCCTGCCTATTTGTATATTCACGCAGAAGTAAAAACCAATGCCTGGTTTCCGTTTTCAAATTTCGTGGTGGCACACTACAGCAACGACTCCTTGATTACTTACCAAACCCATTACCTGGCAGCCTTTACACGGCCCGATAAATGGATAAATTTGCAGCTGCCCTACGAATTGCCTGGGTGTTTAAAAGCAACAGATGTTTTGCGTGTGTATGCATGGAACCCGGGCACCAAGGAAGATTTACGAATCAAACATTATGAAATACGGATCAGCCAGAAGCAATAAGCCACATGAAACCTGAAAAACATCGCCCATGCAACTAAAGAACCTTGCACCCCTCAACCGGAACATCCTGCTAGCTGCAATCATCATTGTAATGGCAGCAGCCCTACGTTTTTTTCACTACACGGGTTTTTCACTTTCGAACGATGAACTTAGTGCCTTGGTCAGGGTGCAGTTTGGTTCTTTCAGCGAATTGGTGAGAAAAGGCTTTTATGTAGATGGCCATCCCGGAGGCATACAAATTTTCTTGTTTTATTGGGTTAAAGTTTTCGGCGATAGTGAATCCAGCATACGTTTTCCGTTTGTGGTGATGGGCGTTATGGCGGTGTGGTTCTCGTGGCTCTCAGCCAGGCGATGGTTTGGCGAAACAAGTGCACTATTTATCGCTTCAGGCATTGCTTTTCTGCAGTTTCCGATTCTTTACAGCCAAATCGCACGGCCCTATGGGGCAGGTTTGTTCTTTTCGATGCTCACGATTTATTTCTGGACCCGACTGGTGCTTGAAGCCGAAACCGGTAACAAAAGAAAATATTTTGATGCCATTGGTTATACCGCTGCAAATGCGCTGATGATGTATAACCATTATTTCAGTTTTCTTGTGGCTTTAATCATTGGCATCACAGGCTTGTTTCTTTTGAAAAGAGAAAACCGCAAACACTACCTTCTTGCAGGAATCTTAAGCGCACTCATATTTCTGCCACATATCCAAATAACACTGAATCATCTGAAGATTGGCGGTGTAGGCTTGTGGCTCGGCAAGCCTGATTACAATTGGCTTCCGGAGCACCTGGCATATGTTTTTAACAATTCGTATTGGGTAGTCATTACAGTTATTTTAATTTCCTTAGTCGGATTCATTGGCACAAAATCGAACCGGCGCATCTACCTGTTGCGGGTGATGTTGCTTTTGTGGTTTCTTATGCCCATTGCCATCGGCTTTTTTTACTCCCGTTGGGTGAATCCAGTGTTGCAACATTCGGTAGTCATTTTTTCTTTTCCATTCCTGTTGTTTTTTCTGTTTTCTTTTCCCGCATGGAAAACCGATACATTTCGTGCCATTTTGCTTGGCATCCTGGGTGTCGTTATGCTCGCTTCTACACTGATAGAACGAAAATATTATAAGACCCAGCATTTTGGCGAATTCCGTGATGTGGCAGCACGTATCGCCGATGCAGACCGTGAAAATGGTGCTGAAAATATTACCAGGGCAATCAGTGTAAACAACCCCTTTTATATCGAATATTATCTGAAACCACTCGGGGCGAATCCTAAGTTCATGCAATACGACAACCGTGGTGGCGAGGATTTGTCCGAGCTAAAAAATATCCTTGAAACCTCAACCACCCCCATGTTCATGTATGCATGGACAAAATCAGTACCCTACGAAACAGATGCCCTGATATTGCACTACTATCCCTTTAAATTAAAACATGTTGATTATAATGGCCTATCGGCCTTCACTTTATACACACGCGATTCAACGCAGGAAATTATTAAGCCAAAGCATGTTTTTGAAGTGATGAATGGTTTTGAAACATCTGACTATTGGCAGGTGAGCGAAAACCTGGTTGATTCAGTTTCCCCATTTAACGGTAAGAAGTGCATCCTTCTGAAGTCAGAAAATGAATACGGGCCAACTTTTCAGATGGCAGCCGGAGATATTCCTCTTAAAAAGGGAAACATGATCAATGTAAAACTCCTATTAAAAACTGTCGCTGAAAACACCAGAGCGGTATTGGTTGTGAGCCTGGAGCAATGGGAACAAACCCCCTATCTGTGGGCGGCCTCCCCGGTATCGAACTTCGCTGAACAAAACAGATGGAGCGCTGTATTCCTGAGCACTCCTGTTAAGGAACTCAAATCACCCAGAGATATCTTAAAAGTTTATCTTTGGAACCCAGGGCATGAGGAAATCGCAATAGATGATATGCGCATTTCTGTTGATTGATTGATTACAATTGAATTAGACACACCTTTAATTTTATAACACTTAATCAATCACATTGCCCTCAACCTGATAAACTTTCTGATGACATTTGAAAAGAATATTTTTGCAGGTTAAGAAACAATACTGATAAAATTTAGAAACATGGAGTTCTATTCAACCTATAAACAATTTAACAGTGGATGGGGCCTTCTGTCAAATTCGATTTCAGTGGCGCTGTTTAATAATGGTTGATAAATTATTTAGCAGTTCCGGATTGCCATGATTACTTAAATTGTAATTTTGCATTGTTATTTAATTAACAATGTTAATGTTTTCACATTATATTCACTTCAAAACAAAGCAATAATGGATCTCGAAAAAATCATCACCAACCTGGAAAAGAAACATCCGGGCGAAAACGAGTACTTGCAGGCGGTTCGCGAGGTACTTGAATCAATTGAAGACATCTACAATCAGAACCCACAGTTTGAAACTGCCAACCTCATCGAACGCCTGGTAGAGCCCGACAGGGTATTGATGTTCAAAGTTCCCTGGGTTGACGACAGCGGAAAAACTCATGTCAACCTTGGTTATCGCGTACAGTTCAACAATGCCATTGGCCCCTACAAAGGCGGGCTTCGCTTTCACCCGAGCGTAAACCTGAGCATCCTGAAGTTTTTAGGATTTGAACAGATTTTCAAGAACAGCCTGACCTCGCTTCCGATGGGTGGCGGCAAAGGCGGTTCAGATTTCGATCCAAAGGGAAAATCAAACAATGAAATCATGCGTTTCTGCCAGGCCTTCATGCTTGAACTATGGAAAATCATTGGTGCCGATCAGGATATTCCGGCCGGCGATATCGGTGTTGGTGGGCGCGAGATTGGCTATTTGTATGGAATGTTTAAGAAATTATCCGGCGAACATAACGGTGTCCTCACAGGCAAGGGGCGCAATTGGGGCGGCAGTCTGATCCGCCCTGAAGCCACTGGTTTCGGTAATGTATATTTCTGCCAGGAAATGTTAAAAACCCGTGGCGAAAGCCTCAAAGGTAAAATCATTACAGTTTCGGGATTTGGTAACGTGTCGTGGGGTTCTATCATCAAGGCTGTTGAATTGGGCGCAAAAGTTGTAACCATTTCCGGTCCTGATGGCTATATCTATGATCCGGATGGTATAAGTGGTGAGAAAATTGACTATTTGCTCGAACTTCGCGCTTCAAACCAGGACATTTGCAAGCCTTACAGCTACGAGTTTCCAAATGCCCAGTTCCATCAGGGAAAACGCCCCTGGGAAGTAAAATGCGACATAGCCCTTCCATGTGCCACTCAAAATGAACTTGATGGCAACGACGCACGCATGTTGGTTAAAAATGGTGTAATCGCAGTTTCAGAAGGGGCAAATATGCCAAGCACACCCGAGGCAATTGAAATTTTCCTGGAACACAAAATCCTGTATGGACCTGGCAAAGCTGCCAATGCCGGCGGGGTAGCCACCAGTGGGCTCGAACAAAGCCAGAATGCCATGAAACTCAGCTGGACAGCCGAAGAAGTTGAAAAACGCCTGCATGAAATCATGATCAATATTCATGCCTCCTGCGTAAAATACGGCAAGCAGCCGGATGGCTTCATCAACTATGTGAAAGGCGCTAACGTGGCAGGCTTCATGAAAGTTGCCAATGCCATGATTGACCAGGGGGTTGTATAGCCGTATTTTTTCTGTTTTTAACCCAAATAAAAGGCTGCCTCACAAGGCAGCTTTTTTATTATTTGCTCAGAAAATCCTTGGTGCTGATTTGCATAATGGCTTTTCCATAGTCGTGCCATCGGGCAACATGTGTGCCCGCGCGATAAATAAATTTTCCTGCGGTGTTGTCGTAAATCATACCGGCACCCGAAGTATAGAATCCGAAGCCATTGTTGAATGCATAATAGGCATAACCATTGGCAGAGGGGGTAAGCAAATTCTTGCTGTAGGAGAAAGAAGTTGAACCAAACCCAAATTGGTTGTATATCGTAGAGGCAATGTCAACTTGCGAGCCATAGGTTTTGACAAAGGACGGCTCGCAAAGAAGTGCCCCGCCCAACCAAAGCATCGGGATAGCAAATTTTTCGCGGGAATGGCCATCGGTGTTCCCCGGCGACCTTGATCCGTGATCAGAAGTAATAACTACCAGCGTGTTATCCCACCAATGTTTTTGTTTAGCCTTTTCAATGAATTCGCCCAGACAACGGTCGGCATAGTAATATCCGTTTTTGCTCAGCGCCTCTCGGGTTGAGCGATCAAACACTGGTTCGCCTGGCACATCAAAAGGGTCGTGGCTGCTGAGTGTAAAAACAGAAACAAAAAACGGCTCTCGAATGCTGTCCAGATCGTGTAAAATACGGTCGTAAACAAACTCATCCGGAACTCCCCACTTTTGCCGTTTGATTTTTCTTGAAAAATCATTTATTGTTATAATGTCATCCATTGAGGCGCGGGTGAAATAGGATCGGAAATTCGCAAAATTGATGTTGCCACCGTAATAGAAAGCCGTTTGATAACCCTTATCGTGAAATGCATCGGTCAGAAATGGAAGCCGCTGTGTTTTAGAAGAATATTTAATGATGATGGATTGTGGTTGTGACGGAAACCCGCTGAAAATACTCACCAACCCCTTATCGCTCCGGTCGCCGCTTGCAAAAAAGTTACTGAACACCAACGACTCGCTGCATAATTTGTTCAGATAAGGCGTAATGTCATTGTATCTGCCCAAAGGCTCAATAATTTTATTGGAGAACCCTTCGAGCACGATCAAAAGAATGTTGGCATGTTCTTTAATCACTCTTGGGGAGCCGACATCCGAAAACTGATGAATTTCAGCAAACAAACCCCTGGCTTGTTCGTCGGACATAAATGTTTTGGACGCCAACATGTTTTCTTTTTCAACCCACGAATAGAGCACATTCCATAAAACATTCACTGCGCTATGATTTGCAAACTGGTGCTGATGAAAATACACAACCCCCGGATTGATTGTAGCCACATCTACCCCACCACGGGCAGGAAGAATAAGCAGCATGGCAATAAACAGCGCCAGAAGTGATGATTTCAGATTATATCTTATTGAATGCCAATTTTTGCCAATCACAAGGCGCATAAATCCTGCACTGAAAAATATCGCCAGAACAACAAATAGCAACACCAAAAGAAGAATTTCGCCGACAGAGATGCTCGCAAGTGCTTCTGTTGGATTATTCAGGTAGAAAAGAGGCATGATATCTAACTTCGTACCCCAATACCTATATAAGTTCATATCAACTACTCCCACAAAAAGGACGATAAGCAGCATTGCCACCACATAAGAAACAAGGAAGATCCGGAGTAGTGATTTCCTCCATAAAGGGGCTGAAACCAACAGCATACAAGGGATCACCATCAGATAAGCACCTGCTGAAAGATCAAGCGGCAAGCCATGATATAGCACCTTAAGCCAATCAGTAGCCGGCAAAACCATAGACTCGACAGGATTAAACAGCATGAATAACATCTTCTGGACAAGGAAAACTACCAACCAGAAGACATAGAGTTTAACAATGAAGAAGAATTCTTTTTTCAAGATTAATCGCGTCAGGCGCAAAAATAATTCTTTACTGCCTACCATAGGTGGTTTTAGGCTCATTAAAAAACTATAAACTTTGATCAGGCCATGATTAAAGCAACTGCTTTGACATGGGCAATATTTTTTTGGCGCACACCGAAAGAAACCATCACAAAGTGTGTCTAAAGTGGAACATGCTAAAGATGCTTCTTCTAAGAATGGACATTTGAGCCCTTTTTAACTTTTATTAACTGTTAAAAGAAATTTTGAAAATCACGAATCCGCTATTTTTGATCCATATTTATTTTAAAACCCACATAAAGAATCAAATGATTGATAATCAAACTCTTCCAAAAATGAAAAACTATCTATTTTTACTGGCTTCACTATTGCTTTTCTTCTATTCAGCTGCACAGGTATCCGAAACTTCTGGCATTGTCAAATACGAAAAGGTGGTGAAAGTTGAAATCACACTGCAGGGTGATGCAGCACGTTTTCAGGACATGGTTCCGCGCGAACGGAAAGCTATAAAGGAATTATTGTTCACCGAAGATGCATCACTTTTCCGAAATGCACCACGCAACAACGATGAAGCTGCAATGGATGACCAGGGACCAGGGATGCGAATGCGGTTCAGGATGATGGACCCGGAAGATATTGCTTATCATGATATTAGTATTAACAAAGCAATAGAGCAAAGGGATTTTATGACCCGTAAATTTTTAATCGAAGCAGATCTTGATACGCTTAAATGGCGCCTGACCGGAAAACAGAAAATGATGCTCGACTTCCCGTGTGTGGAAGCTGAATTGGTAGGGAGTGCTAAAAAAACCATTGCCTGGTTCACTCCAGCCATTCCTGTTTCGACAGGGCCGGATGCCTTTGGCAACCTCCCCGGGCTAATACTTGCACTTGATATAGATGAGGGCAGAACTACAGTAACCGCAACCGGGATTGAGCTAAAAAATATTGACGCCAGGGAAATACTAAAGCCCCGCGAAGGGAAAAAAGTTACCCGTAAAGAATATGATGCCATGGTACAGGAAAAAATTAAGGAAATGCAGGAGAGTGGCGGTGGAGGCGGCCAAATAAGAATCAGGCACTTTTAATGTTAAATAATTTATATCTTGTTTTTGATACATATATTTTGAAACGATAAAACATCCGATTAATGAAGAAGTTTTTGTTTATTCTGCTGGCCGTTATGCCTTGGCTGGCATTCAGTCAATCATACAATCTGACAGGCGAAGTGAGGGATTTGAATGGAACCCCGCTACAGTATGCCACGGTTGCATTGCTCAAGCCTTCTGATTCAACCCTGGCTTATTTCGGCATCACAAACCCTCAGGGCAAATTTCAGATAAACCGAGTGCCTTCGGGCGAATATATTACACAGGTAGCATATATTGGATATCAGACCCTTAAGAAATCCCTGAAAGTTCCACTGGAAGGAGGCACAAACATTGGGGTTTTTGAAATGGAGCAAACACCCATCAACCTCAAAGAAGTGCAAGTAACCGGTGAACGGGTGCCCCTGCTAATGAAGCAAGATACAGTCGAGTTCAATGCAGGCGCTTTCAAAACCAATCCCGATGCGGTGGCCGAAGACCTGCTTAAACGGCTGCCAGGTGTTGAGGTTGATCGTTCAGGAAATATCAAGGCCATGGGCGAAAATGTTACTAAAGTCCTGGTAGACGGGAAAGAGTTTTTTAGTACCGACCCAAAAGTAGCCACAAAAAACCTTCCGGCCGAAAGCATCAACAAAGTGCAGGTTTTCAATAAAAAATCGGATGAAGCTGAATTGCTTGGCATTGATGATAGCGAGTATGAGAAAACCATCAATATAATTCTGAAGGATGACATGAAAAAAGCCATTTTTGGTGATGTCAAAGGTGGAGGCGGATTACCCGAATATTACCAGGCAAATGCCAAAGTTTATCGTTTTACGGATAAGCAGCAGATGGCCGCCCTGGGTCTTCTGAACAACGTGAACAGGATCGGATTCTCGTTTCAGGATTATATTGATTTCAATGGCGGAATGCGCAGTTTCATCAGCGGGGGAGGAGGGGGTGGCCGCCCTGGCTCTGGAACAACGGGAAGCATCCCGGTGGACTTTGGCCGCCCGGTTACAGGAAAAGTTGAATCAGGAGCTGGTGGCATAAACTATTCTTACGAAATCGTGAAGGATAATCGTTTGAATATCAGTTATATGGGTAATGGAACTAACCGCAGCCTGTATGAATCATCTTATACCAAAAACTTCACGAGCAACCGCACCTTCGAGCAAAACTCTCTGGAAGATGGCACAGGTAAAAACCGCAACCATCTATTCAATCTCGGTTGGCGAAACAAGGCCAGCAAACGACAACACTCCATGCTCAATGGGATTGCCACCCTTACAAACAGCGAATCGAACTCCAAGTCCATCACTGAAACAAACGTGAACAGCAATCCTGTGAACTCACTCGATAATAAAACCTATAGCAATTCAAAACAACTAAACACATCGGCTGAAGGCTCCTGGTTGCTCAAAGGAGACAACAATTGGAAGATGCTTAAGCTGAGTGGAGACATCAGGTATAACCAAAGCCTCAGCGAAAGCGATTGGCGCAACATCACCAGGATGCTTAACACGCCTGTACCAGTCGAGGTGTTGGATAAACAATTTTCAAACAACGACAATTATGGCTTGCAAAGTTCAGTCGGAGTGACAGCCCTGCGGAAAGTTTCATCCTCGCTCTACCTTGAGCCGACCATCCGTGCCGGGTTATCGAACGACTTGTTGGCCAGAGAGCAAGGTTTGCAGAATGATGTCCCACTCATTGTCATTGACTCGCTTAGCCCGCGCATCGAACGGCAGTACGAATGGGTTAGGCCTAGGCTGCTCCTGAAGAAATACTCAAAAAAAATAAGATACACCCTCGGAGCCGAGCTTGAACTCTCGAACGTGGCACACACCCTCGACCGTTCCTCAGACATCAGCAACGCACTTGCAAAAGTACTACCCCAGGCGATGTGGGAATATGAATACAAAGCCGGTGCCCGAATCAATGTTCGCTACAATACCGCTGTGACCCTACCCTCGACATCTCAGCTTACACCCATCATCAGCAACAGCAACCCTTTGGCAGTAAGCTACGGAAACCGCAACCTGAAACCATCCTACAGACACAGGGTTGGATTTAACTGGATTTTATTCGACCAGTTTTCGTTTACATCGCTCTTCAGCAATATAGAAGCCAGCTACACCCGCAACAGGGTGAACAGGGCCATAACCATCGGCGAGAACTTAAAACAAGTCAGCAGGCTTGTGAATGTTCCTGATGATTATAATGCCTCGGCGAACATCAACTTTTCGACCCCCATCAGGCCTTTGGGTATTAATATCAGCATCGGCCTCAATGAAAATTGGAACAGGGGAATTAATTATGTAAATGATGTATCGAACATCAATACCAACCTTTCGCATGGGGTTAGACTAAGGTTCGACAACCGCAAGAAAGAAAAGTGGGATGTTGAAGTAGGTGGCCAGATCAATTATACCGATGCTCGGTATTCAATCCAAAATCAGTTAAATCGTACCTATTTCAACTATTCTGCATTCAGCGAAATAAGATACACTCCCACGGCCCGTTGGTTCTTCCGGTTGTCGGCCGATGTTACGAAATACGACGACCAGGGTTTTGCCGAATCAATTACAGTTCCATTGCTGAGTGGCGAAATCAACTACTACCTGACTTCCAATAAGCGGGCATTATTGAGCCTGGAGGGCTATGATCTGCTAAATAAAAATACTGGCATATCGCGTACGAGCGAACTGAATTATTTGCGTGAAGTGCGATCGGAAATGATCGGCCGGTATGTTCTGCTTTCGCTAAAATATCGCCTGAATAAATTTGGCACCGAATCTCAGGGGCCAAGGGTCAACATCAACATTCGGGGTATGTAGCCGGTGTTGTTTTTCAAAACTTGCGATAAATTAGGAAGAATTAATATCTGGAGCATCGAAATCAGGCTTCAGACATCTGGCATTTAGTTCAAATGGGCACTTTAAAATCAAAGTCTTTTAATTGGGCCCTCCGATAAAATAGGCCAAATCAATTCAAGCCCGCCTCATAAATTTTCTGACGAATTGCCAAAGCATGTTAAAATCTTTGCATTTTTGCATTGAACCTGCTCCATCAGTCGTTCACTTATTTTGAGGAATCATGAATTACTCAGCAAGACTTTTGGCTCTTCGGTTGACTGTATTATGCCTGGTTTCATTTCATCTGTCGCTTGTCAGCCAAACCAAGGCGAAAAAATTTGCGTTAAAAAGCCCAAATGAAAGAATATCGCTTCATGTAGAAGTTGACAAAATCGTAAGTTTCTATGTTGCGATGGAAGGCAAGCCCGCCATCGAAAAAGCAAACGTTGGCATGCTGCTGAAAGAAAAACAGTCCCCCGGCATTAACCTGACACTTTCCAAACATAAGCTAAATGCGGTAAACTCTGCGATAACTCCTGTCATTCCACTAAAAAATGCAATGCTCTGGGATTCTTATAATCAGCTCACCCTCGATTTTAGAGGAAACATCCGGCTTGTTTTCAGGGTTTACGACGATGGCATGGCATACAGGTTCGAAACATGGAAGCAAGATAGCATTTTTGTGAACGATGAATTGCTCACCTTGAATTTTCCGCAGGAAACAAAAGCCTGGTTTAGCAGGGAACGGAGCATGTATTCACATTTTGAGCAGAAATTTGACTATAGTCGTTTAGATACAATTGCAACAGGATCTTTCAGTGCAACGCCTTTGTTGCTAAAAACTCCCGACGATATCAAGGTGTGGATATCAGAAACCGGGCAACACGATTATCCGGCATTATTTCTTGAAGCCAGCGGCGACAATACATTGAAGGGCATTTTCCCAAAATACGTGCTCGATACCGAACCCAACCACAAAAGATGGCCTGACCGGAATGAAATCATTATAAAGGAGGCTGAATACATCGCTAAAACCAATGGGCAACGATCGTTTCCGTGGAGGGTTTTTATTATCGCAAATGACGATCGCATGCTGGCATCAAGCGAAATGGTTTACCGACTTTCTCCGCCTCAGGCCATTCAAAATACGAGTTGGATAAAACCCGGACGTGTGGCTTGGGATTGGTACAATGCAAACAATATTTTTGGAGTTGATTTTAAATCGGGGCTTAACACAAGAACCTATGAGTACTATATTGATTTCGCCAGTGATTATGGTCTCGAGTATGTGATACTTGATGAGGGATGGACAAAATCAACCTCCGAAATACTCGATTTTAATCCTGATATAGATGTTCCTTTTCTTATTGATTATGCACGCAGAAAAAATGTAGGAATTATCCTCTGGGTTTTATGGAAGCCCATGGTCGCTGATTTGAATAGAATATTAGATACCTATGCATCTTGGGGTGCTGCCGGAATTAAAGTTGATTTCATGCAGCGTGCCGATCAATCTATGGTTACATCATATGAACTCATCGCCGCTGAGGCAGCCAAGCGCAACCTACTGGTTGATTTTCATGGTTCATTTAAACCCAACGGGCTTCATCGCCAATATCCGAATGTTTTAAGCTACGAAGGCGTGCGAGGCAATGAACACAACAAATGGAGCCGCGACATCACCCCTGAGCACAACGTTACGCTTCCTTTCACCAGGATGCTTGCCGGCCCTATGGATTATACTCCGGGAGCGCTCAGGAACAGCGAAAAAGGCTCTTTCAGCATCAGTTTTGAACGCCCGGTGAGCCAGGGAACCCGATGCCACCAGGTGGCCATGTATGTTGTATTTGAAAGTCCATTGCAGATGTTGTGCGAATCCCCTTCAGCTTACCGCAAAGAGCACGAAACAACAAAATTCATAGCTCAAATTCCCACAACCTGGGACGAAACTATTGTACTACATGCAAGTATTGGCGAATACATTGTTGTTGCCCGCCGCAATGGTTCCAGGTGGTTTGTCGGCGCAATGACCAACTGGCAGGAAAGATCATTCAATATAGACTTATCATTTTTACAAAAAGGCACATACAGGGTTGAACAGATGAAAGACGGGACGAATGCTCATCGGATGGCTGAAGATTACAAATATGAAATAATAATTCTTGACTCAGGAAAGCCTTTGGTAATCAATCTTGCCCCCGGCGGAGGATGGGCTGCTATAATCAGCAACGAGTAGGAAAATCGCATAACATTTTTTATCTTTGAAGCAAATTAAAACAAACAAACCATGAGATACCAGGGAAGACGCGGTAGCCAGAATGTTGAAGACCGCAGGGGCATGTCCACCGGAAAAATGGCTGTTGGAGGTGGTGTGGGAACCATTGTAATTGTACTAATCGTTTGGCTGATGGGGGGTGATCCCACCGAGGTACTTAACCAAATGCAGCCCGGGCAGCAGCAAAGCAGTGTGCAATCTTCGGCTGAGGAGGACGAAATGGCGAAATTTGTATCGGTAGTGCTTGCCGACACCGAAGAAGTATGGAGCAAACTTTTTGCACAATCAGGCGAAACATATCGCGAGCCCAAATTGGTGCTTTTTCGAGATCAGGTGCAGTCGGCCTGCGGTTTTGCCAGCGCTGCAAGCGGTCCTTTCTATTGCCCAGGAGACGAAAAAATTTATATTGACCTGAGCTTTTGTGATGTCCTGAGAGAACGCTTTGGGGCACAAGGCGACTTTGCCGTAGCTTACGTCATCGCACATGAAGTGGGGCACCATGTGCAAAACCTTCAGGGCACCATTGACCAGGTTCAAAAACAAAGATCAAGAGTAAGCCAAACAGATGCCAACCAGCTCACCGTAAGGCTTGAGCTTCAAGCTGATTTTTTAGCAGGGCTTTGGGCACATCATGCACAAAAAATGTTTAATATACTTGAAAAGGGCGACCTTGAAGAGGCATTGAACGCAGCTGCTGCCGTCGGGGACGATGCCATTCAGATGAAAACCCAGGGCAGGGTGGTTCCCGATGATTTTACTCACGGCTCATCACAGCAAAGAAAAGCCTGGTTCCGCAAAGGCTTTGAAACAGGCGATATACAGCAAAGCAATACATTCCGCCGGGGTGCTATATAAGGATTTCCGAGAGTGTAGCAAGAGATTGAAAAAGAAGGCATTTCAAAATATGTTCCGCAGATCAATTGACAGCAGATAATTGGCTTTGGAATGGCCTCTTCATACTTGGACGATCCGGAATGAATGCAAGCGCAACCCTGCTGGTTATTTGATTGCCTTGTAAACTTCTTCCTTGCTAATGGGCTTGGTGCAGAAGAACCAATCGTAGCATTTCATTTTACCCTCCTTGCCTTCTACCCGATTCTTGGCAACGCCACACGATCCTGCCGGAGGTACGATTACATCATCGCCCGGGTGCCAATCGGCGGGTGTTGCAATGCTGAACTTATCAGCGGTTTGCAGGGCAATCACCACCCTTTTTAGTTCGTCAAAATTCCGGCCAAGCGATAAGGGATAATAAATGATTGCCCGAATCTTGCCTGCAGGGTCAATAAAAAACACAGCACGCACGGCTTTGGTATTGCTTTCACCAGGCTGAATCATGCCGTATTTCTTTGACACTTCCATGGTGATGTCTTCGATCAAGGGGAAATTAACTTCAATATTTTTCATCCCCTTGTATTCAATTTTTTCCTTAATCGTGCGAAGCCAGGCAATGTGGCTGTAAAGTCCATCCACCGAAAGGCCAACCAGTTCGCAATTCAATTGCCTGAACTCCTCCTCCATTGCAGCGAAAGTCATGAACTCGGATGTGCAAACGGGAGTAAAATCGGCCGGGTGACTGAAGAGAATGACCCATCGGCCTTTGTAGTCTGACGGGAAATTAATTCTACCCTGTGTGGTTATGGCTTCAAATTCCGGTGCGTAGTCGCCGATTCGGGGCATAGCGATAAATTCTTGTTCCATAGCATGTTATATAAAGTGTTTATATTTGAAAAGGATATGCAAAAATATTCATTTTCGAATCATGAACTCTATTTGGTCGTAATTGAAAGTTTCGAAAGAGGTATGCCTGAGGCTCCTTCGGTGACCCTCTCCAGCTGCGATGCCAGACTTAAGAATTCTTCTACATTCAACACCCGGGCAAAAATGAGCCCATGGGTTGCTCGGAGAAGAGGGTGCTCATTTTGATAGAAAAAATTCTTGCCCAGCAGCAACTGCACTGCCCTGAGTTGCTCCACCCACACTTTTTGTATGAACTCACTAAACTTGCCATCATATTCATAACTGGGAAAGGAAGCATTTACCTGGCTCATGTAACATTCAGAAAACGAATGCAATAATATATCAAACGCATTCAAGGAAACCGGAATGATGATATCTGCCTCTGCAGGATGGAAACGGTTCCAAACATTTCGGTAACCGATGATTCTCAGTTGACTCAAGTCTTCTTCTTTTTCCCATTCTTTCACCGCACTGGCAATGGCTTGCAACACCTTATAGTGTGTGTCAGGTCCGCTCGCCTCAGGATCCATGGCCATACTTAGAACGCTGGGCCTGTACTTTCTAAAGTGTTCAAGAATCGGAAGTATATCTCTTATCTTTTCGGGTGTATCAGAAAACAAATCTCCTTTATAAAACCCGAGCCTGAGGTGATGGATATTTTTTACAGGAACTCCGTAGTGAGCCCACACCAGTTCTTCTTCGAACTCACGAATCATTCCTTTGAGCTTCTGAACTTTTGGCGGATTCATACTTCCGTCATAGCTCATTTTCAGATCATTGATCAACTGTGTGAGGGTGCGCACCAGCTGGGATTTATTTCTTACTCTATTAATTTCAACAACTGCCCTCACCATCCGGTGGCATAAGCCCCTTCTTTTTTCGTCAATGTTGCGTTCAGCAGTAGCATCGAGAAAATGGTAAACATCTTTGTCCCACTTTTGCCGGTATCCAACTTCAAAAAAATCCGAATAATTGATCATCTGAACTTTTTCTGCTTCGATTAACCGGAGTGTATCGGTCAACGCGTCAATCACGAACTTATTGGTCACAGAAGTAAACCCACTGGTCAGCACAGCAAAATGAATGCTGTTCGAAGCATCCCTTACCTGGCGGTTGGTATAAGGCATCAGCCCGAGCATAATATCGTCGTGGTGAGGGCCGGTGTGATAAATTACATGATTTTTTTCGTTTACAATGCCCCTGGCAAGTTTGTTTTTCATAGAATTGATGACCGACTGAACTGTGTGTTCGTTCAATCCGGGAATCATGCGGCAGTGATCATCTGCCATGAGGTCTTCGAGCGTTAGATGGTGCCCATATTTATTCTGTTTGCGGCACAATTCAATCACCGCCCTTTCGGTCTTGCTGTGCGTCCACATACCTTGCATATAAAACAAGTCTTCTAGGTCTTTTAATCGGCAGGCTGCTCCGCCGGTTAGGTAGAAACGGCAATTCTTTAACTGCTGCAGTGCTGTGGCTGGATATAAATTGCCGGGTTGGGACTCGATTGATTTTTTGACGATTTCTGCTTTAGATTCGCCTGCAGCAAAAATAATTGCTATGGCATGGGGGTTATGAGTGATTGTTTCAAGGCCGATGGTAATGACAAGGCGGTTTCTTGAAATTTCAATTCCACCCAGATCGTTTGCAGCCACAGCCTGAGTTTCAAAATTTGTACTGGTCAGCCGTGTGCTGCTATGATGGTCAGAACCACGTATGTTAAAAGCTATGTGCCCATCCGGGCCTATCCCTCCAAGAAAAAAGCCCAGTCCCCCTTTCTCCCTTATTTTTTCTTCATAAGACATGCACCATTCATCAATTTTGAAAATTGACTTTTGCTGGAGACTTTCGAGCGGGCTGGAGGCCTCCCGATATCGAAGCGACAAATCAATTATAGAATCAGGAAACACCTCCATGAAATTTTTTCCGCCCTCCAAGGGTATTTCAAAACTGTTGATGAGCAATGCTTTGTTGGGATTAAATCCAAATCCGTTGATGTAATACCTCTCGACAAAATTGAGGTAACTGTTGTGTTGTGTCGGCGAAATTGGATAAAACTCATCCATCTGAACAAACTGCAAGCCATTCAGGACAGGCCTTGATTGAAGGACTAAACCATACTCCTCCCTTATTTTTCGCCCCTTCCGGGTATTCCAGTTTTGAAGAAGATATTGTGTGTACTTGATGAAGTACTCAGGCGTTTTCCCGGTGGGCAGGCTCACCACACCGGATGGATTTTCAGAAACCCATTCAAGAAACCTTAAAGAAGCAATTAATCCAAGCAACGGGAAATTATCAACCAGAATATATGGAATCAATGTACTCGGGGGCGCCATTCCTGATCGCTCAAAAAAATGTTGCTCAACCTTAGAATCAAACTGGACTTGCATACTTACCTCAAATTAATAAATTGATATTCAATACTATAATGAATCAGGATTCAAGTGGTTCCAGACAATAAAGATACATGATCAGGATGTTTCGTGCAAGAATTTGTTTGGATAAAACAAGTGCTGCCCATAGAGGTCAACCAACAAAACCGAAGCAGAGATGAACATACCATTAATCAAATATCCTATTTTGCTACATTTGCTAAGATTATAGAATTTTTCTCAATCGCCTGGAAACCTGGTCAAAAAGTTCTAAGTCCTATGCGTCACCCGAAAAATACATGCATCTTTCTGATAATCTTTTTGTTAATCTTTTTTGGCTGTGCCCGAAAACCTTCCTTGCCAAAACCAAACGCAGTAGCTCCCAATGCAATTCAGATTTGCTATCAACAAATGGAGCTCATTGGATTTATTCATTTTTCAATCAATACTTTTACCGGAAAAGAATGGGGTTATGGAGATGAAAGCCCCACCCTGTTCAATCCTTCCAACCTGGATGTTGAACAATGGGTTTTAACTGCCAAAAACGCCGGTTTTGGCCAATTGATTCTTACCGCAAAGCATCACGACGGATTTTGTTTATGGCCAAGTAAACTCACTGATCATTCGGTTAAAAATTCAGTGTGGAAAAATGGAAAAGGAGATCTGGTGAACGAGTTTGTGAGTGCTTGCCGAAAACATGGCTTGAAGGCCGGGTTGTATTTATCGCCATGGGATCGCAATCATGCCGGTTATGGAACTTCGGCATATATTGATTATTTCAGAAAACAACTCACAGAATTGCTTACCCAATATGGTGAAATCAATGAAATTTGGTTCGATGGAGCCAACGGTGGCGATGGATATTACGGAGGTGCTTGCGAAACAAGGTACATTGACCGCAAAACATACTATGATTGGCCTCAGACCATGGCGCTAGTGAAACGGCTCCAACCAAACACCCTGATTTTTTCAGACGCCGGCCCCGACATCAGGTGGGTTGGCAATGAAGATGGCCATGCCGGAGAAATCTTTTGGTCAACCATCAGCGATTCCGGCTTGGTTATCGGAGCCGCTGACCAACATTACCTCAATACTGGTGATCCTGGAGGGAATGTATGGATGATTGGCCAATGCGATGTTTCGATCAGGCCGGGTTGGTTCTTTCATGAATCTGAGAACTTGTTGGTTAAAACACCTCAACAATTGGTTGACCTATATTACATGTCTGTTGGTCGAAATGGGGTACTCCTCCTAAACATACCTCCCGATTCCAGGGGCAGATTGAACCCTATTGACAGTTCCAATCTGATTTCATTCAAAAACATTATTGACGAAACATTTTCGAATAATCTTGCCAGGGATGCAGTGGTTAATACCACCAATACACGACAAAACCACCGTTGTTTTTGCCCTGCTAACATGATAGATGGCAATAACCAAACCTACTGGACAACAGATGATGGAATTATTCAGGCTGAGATTGATGTGGAGCTGAAAGGACCAACCACTTTCAACAGGGTAATGATCAAAGAAACAATTGCCTTTGGGCAGAGGGTGGGGCGCTTCGAGGTTTGGGCAAAAACAAAACAGAATTGGGTGCTCCTTGCTTCGGCCACTACCATTGGATATAAACGCCTTCTGCGTGTCCCGGAGATAACCGCTTTGCAGGTCAGGATAAAAATTCTTGAAGCAAACAATCCACCTGTACTCAGTGAATTTGGCTTATATCATGCATCGCCTGGAGAAAGTTTTAATTAGCAACAGTTATATATTTACATAAACTACCTATCAAAAATTTGTCAAACAATGCGCTTAGATAAAATTTAATATTTTGCACATGAAAAAAAGAGTCTTTTTACAATTATTGGTTTCTTTGATGTTGTTGGCCTCGTGCAAATCCTATAGAAACTATGCCGATGAAAACTGGGAAGACCCTCAGCACCCCCCATGGCACAACCAGGCAGTATACGAAATCAACCGCGAACAAGCACGTGCGCATTTTATTCCTTATGCAACAAAGGAACAAGCCCTGGCCAACGATCCTTACGAATCACCTTTTGTCTTATCATTAAACGGAATCTGGAAGTTTCAATTTACGGAAACAGCATCCGAAAGGCCCTACTGGTTTTTTAAAAATGATTTTGATACAAGGAAATGGGATCAAATTGAAGTACCATCTAATTGGGAACTACAAGGATATGACTATCCGATCTATGTCAATGTAGGTTATATCTTTCAAGGCAGCCCCCCCTTTGTTACCGGAAAACACAATCCGGTGGGCTCGTATTTGCGAAAATTTGAAATACCCAAAACATGGAAGGACATGGAAATTTTTTTGCATTTCGGGGCTGCAGGCTCAGCAGTAAATGTTTGGGTGAATGGTGAGTATGTTGGATATTTCGAAGATAGCAAAACCCCTGCAGAGTTTAATATTACAAAATTCCTAAAGCATGGGAAGAATCAGCTTGCAGTTGAGATTTTCCGTTGGAGCGATGCCTCCTACCTCGAAGACCAGGACTTTTGGCGCATGAGCGGAATTACACGCGATGTTTACTTGCTGGCCCGAAACAAGCAACATATTCGTGATTTTAAGATTACCCAGTCTCTCGATTCTACGTATAGCAACGGAACGTTTGCCCTCGAAATCGAGATTTCAAACCATTCAGGAGAAGCCGCCTCTATCGAAATAGAGGCAGAACTGTTTGATAATGAAACATCATTGGAGAAATTCTCTAAACTCATTGAAGCAAAACAGAGCCTTATTTCCTGCAACTTTTCCAAGACCATCCACAATGTCAGGCCATGGAGCGCTGAGAAGCCAAACCTTTATAATCTGATTATTACCCTTAAAAACAAAAGTGGGAATGTGCTTGAAGTATTGAAACAGGATGTCGGCTTTCGAAACATTGAAATTAAAAACGGAAAATTGTTAGTCAACGGACAATACGTTTATTTGAAAGGTGCTAACCTTCACGAGCATAATCATATCAAAGGGCATGTGGTTGATTATGAAACCATGATGCAGGATATACACCTGATGAAAGCCCATAACCTGAATGCTGTCCGCACATCGCATTATCCTCAACCCGAATTATGGTATGAGCTATGCAATAAATTTGGCCTTTATATAGTTGATGAAGCCAATATTGAATCGCATGGGATGGGATATGGCGAACGATCATTGGCCAAAGACAGCAAGTGGATGGAAGCACATCTATATCGGTTGAAGAATATGTTGGAACGCGACAAAAACCAACCTTCGGTCATCATTTGGAGCATGGGCAACGAGGCCGGAAACGGTGTAAATTTTTATGCCGGCTACCAATACGTGAAATCCGCAGACCCAAGCCGCCCGGTTCAGTACGAAAGATCGCTGCTCGACTATAATACCGACATATTTGTACCCATGTATGCCAGCATTGGCTATATCGAAAAATATGCCAAGTCTGACCCACCCAGGCCTTTGATATTGTGCGAATATGCCCACTCAATGGGAAATAGCACCGGAAACCTGCAGGATTACTGGAATGTAATTGAGAAGTACGATGCCCTTCAGGGTGGCTTTATTTGGGATTGGGTTGACCAGGGTTTATTAAAAACCAACGAGTCCGGCGAAACTTTTTGGGCATATGGCGGAGATTTCGGGCCTGATTCGCTGCGAACCGATGGCAATTTTTGCATCAACGGCATTGTGAATCCCGACCGCAGCATCAAGCCGGCATTGATTGAGGTAAAGAAAGTATATCAATATATTGGATTTCAGGAAGTTGATTTAAAAAAAGGAGAGCTGGCCATCACCAACAAATATGCGTTTACAAACCTGTCTGAATTCGATTTCGTGTGGAACATAGAAGGGAATGGAGCCAACATGTTATCTGGTCAGTTGCCAGCTATCAACGCTGCTCCCTACCAGACAATTCCAATTAAAATAAACTACAGCTTTGATGCCCTTCCGGCAACGGAATATTTTCTCACCCTCAAAGCCCTGAAGAAGGAGGGAGATGGCCTAATTCCTGCCGGAACAGAAGTTGCAAGTGAGCAGTTCTTATTGCCTGTTTACCTAAATCCTGTCCCTTTATTGGGAAAGCCACAAGATTTGAAAGTCGGGGAGCTTGATTCTGTGGTTGTTATTTCCGGCGAAAATTTCATTGCCACCTTTTCTCGTATTGATGGACTGGTAAAAAGCTTAAAATCGGGCGAGATAGAATTTGTGCAAAAAGGCCTGGTTCCGAATTTTTGGAGAGCCCCCATTGATAACGATTTTGGCAATAACTTGCATAAACGTGCCCGGGTGTGGCGGCAGGCAGGGGAAAATCGCCAGCTCAAAAAATTTGAACTCAAAAGGGAGCAAACCAACAAAGCAACCATTTTAGCGAGCTATAATTTGCTGAGCGAAAAAGCGAAGCCTATCGCTACGTTTAACACGATATACACAGTATATAGCTCCGGCCAGATACAGGTTGAAAATCATTTCAGGATGCTGAGCGATACCCTACCCGAAATTCCACGATTGGGAATGAATTTGATCATGCCTCACCGCTTCGACCAGGTGACATGGTTTGGCCGGGGCCCGCACGAGAACTATTGCGACCGCAATACAAGTGCATTTATCGGGCTATATTCAGGCTCAGTAGCTGATCAGTATTGGGCCTATGTGCGTCCGCAGGAAAATGGTTATAAAACAGATGTTCGCTGGATAGCAATAACCGACAAAACGGGATGTGGGCTGCTATTCAAAGGCATGCCGTTGATTTCGGCGAGTGCACATCACAACCTGCTGCAAGATTTTGAATCGTTGCAGAAGCCAACCCGACGCATTGATAATGGGGTGAAAGTAATCAATCGTCATATCAGCGATATAAGGCCTCGGGATCTAACTTCGGTCAATGTAGATCTTATGCAGATGGGTGTTGGGGGAGACGATAGCTGGGGGGCACAAACGCATCCAAAGTATCGCCTGACCGCACGAGAATACAAATACAGGTTTAGTATCATGCTCTTGCATCCGGGCGACGATCCGGCCAAAACTGCAACACAGTAGGCATACCATGGCATTTATGCTATAATCCGGGAGTGAACCAACTGATCAGAAGGGCTTGTTAACCGCCTTCAAACAGTCTGCAAAACATCCCAAACAAAAGCCCGCACACCCACCTCAACGTTGATCTGATCGAGTTTTCTAATTTTGGCAAGTAATTTTTCCACGCGCTCTTCATCTACAATGGTAAGCAGTGCTGAATTCATTTCGGGCCAGGTATGTGTTCCCATTCGTGGCTCGCCGGTTTCCGAACCGCGCCCCTTCACATCTGCCCACCAGGTGTAGCCACGAATTCCAAGCTGGTCTAGAATATATTCGACACGCTCTGTATTGGCCTGGTTAAAGACAATAAATACGGCTTTCATAATATTTTGGATTAATCCAGGTTTCTAAATTTAGATCTTAATTTTTTTACCCTATCACGCTCGCCACTGCGAGACAAAATTCCATACATCACTGGAATGAGTACCATGGTGACTAATGTTGAAAAAAGCAACCCGCCAATTACGGTGATTCCCATTGGGCTCCAAATTTCCGAACCTTCGCCGGTGCTCAGGGCTAGGGGCAACATGCCAAGCATGGTGGTGAAGGCGGTCATTAGCACCGGTCGCAACCTCGACTTACCGGCCACCACAATGGCGTCGTACAGCCTCATATCGCGATCGCGCATCAGGTTGGTGAAATCAACGAGCACAATTCCGTTTTTGACTACAATTCCAATGAGTAGCACCGCCCCTAAAGCTGCAATCACACTCAGGGTAGTGCCCGTTATAAGCAAGGCCAAAATGACACCGGTAAAAGCAAACGGAATTGAGAACATGATTACCAGCGGCATGGTAAACGACTCAAACTGCGAGGCCATCACGATAAAAACCAGGATAAGGCTTATGAGCATCAGCAAAGCAATATCCTGAAACGACTCCTGCTGCTCCTTATATGCACCACCCACCGTGATCATCACTTCCTGAGGCAATTCAAGGGTGGCAATCTCAGCGTTTACCCGAGTGGCCAATTCGCCCAACGAAACTTTATCAGGCTTCGCCGAAACGGTGACGATTCGTTCTTTGCGTTTGTGCTGAATCGAAGGTGGTCCCCAGTATTCTTTGACCTCTCCGATTTCTTTGAGTTTGATTTTTTTTCCTATTGGATTAACAATCGTGAGCCCTTCGAGGTCTGTAATCGAACTGCGAAAATTCTCGGCCAGCCTGATGCGAATATCGTATTCATCTCCTTCTTCACGAAATCTTGATGGCACCAATCCACTGATCCTGTTTCTTATTATTGCCGAAACACTTGCACTGTTCAAGCCATGTAGGGCCATTTTTTCCTTGTCGAGCAAAATTTGCAGTTCTGGCTTGTCCTGCTTACGGCTAATGGTTACATCAACGGCTCCTTCAACATTACCAAGCCTTTTGCGCACTTGTTCGGCGATTGAGTTGGTGGTGTTGAATTCGTAGCCATAGATTTCGACATCCACGGTATTTCCGGTGCTGGCTCCCATTCCGGCTCCACCGGTATTCACTGTAAAATTGATGACTTCAGGGAATTCTCCTATCTCTTTTCTGAGCCCGTCGGCAACCTCCCAAACACTGCGATCGCGCTCGGAAGGAGGTTTAAGGCGCATCATCATATTCACGATGTTTGACCCAGCAGTCTGAAAGAGTGAAAACATGCTTCCCTCATCATCTGCACCGGCTGATGCTGCCATGATTTGTACTTCAGGATACCTCTCTTTAACGATATTTTCGATTTTTCGGGCAACTTTTGAAGTTTCTTCCACGCGACTACCTGATTGTAGTTCTATGTTGATCAGCATGCGCGACTCATCGGTTTGGGGCATAAAATCGGTTCCGATAAACTTCGTCAAAAACAGAGATCCAATGAACAATGCAAGTGAAATAATAACCACAAAGGTTTTGTGACGAAGAGCCCATTTCAGGGTATAGACATAAAAATCATCCACCCTGTCGAGAAGTGCTCCAATGGTTTTATCGTAACTAATTATACCCGGCTTATCTTTCTGAATATGCTGTTTTAAGAACTTTGATGAGAGCATTGGAGTGAGCGAAAGTGCCGCCAGGGTTGAGGTTGAAACAGTGATTGTTACGATCCAACCCAGTTGCTTGAACATCACCCCGGTCATACCCCCAACCAGGGTGAGGGGGAAGAACACGGCAACCACCACCAGGGTGGTGATAATAACCGAAAGCCAAACCTCATTGGTAGCGTAGATGGCTGCTTCGCGCGGACTGCTACCCCTTTCGATATGTCGGGTGATGTTTTCGAGCACAACGATGGCGTCATCAACCACCATACCAATTGCAATGGAAAGTGATGTGAGTGAAATAACATTTATTGAATTTCCGGTCAGGAATAAATATACGAAGGCCACAATAAGCGAGATGGGTATGGTGAGCACTATAATAAAGGTGGCCCGCCAGCGCCCGAGGAAAACCAAAACGACCAAAACGACAAATATAAGCGCATATAGCAAGGTTTCAGACAGGTTATTGATGGATCCTTTAATGAAGTCTGAGGTATCCATGATGAGGTCAATTTTTACATCGGGAGGCAGGTCTTTCTTAAGTTCATCGAGGGTTTGGCGCACATCGCGTGCAACTTTCACTGTGTTTGCCCCTGATTGTTTGATCACAAAAAACCTCAGGCCTGTCTGCCCGTTAATTTTTTCATCGAGCGTTCTGTCTTTTAAAGTATCATTAACTACGGCCACATCGCGCAGGTAAATTGGTTTTCCGCCAAAATTTCCCACTACCAGGTTGTTGAGCTGATAACTCTCGCTAAATTCGCCTTGCACCCTAAGCTGGTAGTCCATGAGGCCCATTTTAATGTGGCCCGACGGCATATTCAGGTTTTCGGCTGAAATGATTCCGCCAATCTGCTCTATGGTTAGGTTGTATGCGTCGAGCCTTCGCGGGTCAATTTCAACATATACCACACGTTTGGGTGCCCCCATCATGCTGGCAGAGCCAACCCCGTCGATACGGTTAATGGGGTTGATGATTTTTTCGTCGAGCAGCTTACCGAGGCCCGGGTAGCTTTCTTTTGCTGTAACGGCAAAGAAAACAATCGGCATGGTGTTGGTATTGAACCTGAAAATTGTTGGCCGGTCTATTCCCGCAGGCAAGCTCCTGTAAATTCTATCAATTACATCACGTATTTCGTTGGTGGCTTCGTAGAGGTCGGCTCCCCAGGTGAATTCAAGCGTTATCACCGAAAGGTTATCACTCGTAACCGATGTAACCTCCTTCACTTTATCAATAGTATTTAAAGAATTCTCCAATATCTTGGTAACATTGGTTTCAATATCGGCAGCATTGGCACCCGGATAGCTGGTCAGCACCGACACAAACGGCGGACTCAACTCAGGATATAAGTCAATGGGAATACGAATCAGGGCATAGATTCCCATGACCACAACCGCTGCAAAAATCATTAAAGTGGTGATGGGTTTATTTACGGCGCTTTTATAAATATTCATGGCGTAATCTTCTTGGATGTTTGAAAAAAAGATTCTTTTATTAGGAAACAACTTCAACAGTCATACCATCGAGCAACCGAGCTTGCCCGTTGATGATAATTCTGTCGCCTTGTTTGAGTTCATCCGAGATCACCTCTACGTTGTCGTCGTAGCGTTTTCCTATTTTTACCGAAATCCTGCGAGCCTTTCCGTTTTCTTCAATAAACAGAAAGCGCTCATTCGATCCCTGCATTTTTAATACTGCAATGGCTGGAATAACCAATGCATCTATTTGATCGAGGTCGAGGGCAAGGCGGCAAAACATCCCCGGTCTCATCATCCCGTCGCGGTTTTCAAGAGCCACCTCGATATTAAACGACCGGCTGCCTGCATCTACGGTGGGATGAATGCGAAAAATTCGCCCAATGGAGATTTTATCTGGATAAATATCGCTGGATATTTTTGCTGCCATCCCAACTTTAATGAGTGGGAAATATTTTTCCGAAATGGCTACAACGGTTTTAAGCTTGTCTATTTGAACCATTGATACGATGGCTGCTTTTCCGATTGTAGGGATAGGAGCACCCGAATACATCTCTCCGGACTCAAAATATTTGCCTGAGATCACACCATTGAAAGGCGCCTTCAGGCGGATGTTGTTTCGAAGGAATTCAACATTTGCTCTGGATATGTCATATTGCGCCTTGAGTTGATCATACTGCTGGGATGCAACGCTTCCGTAATATTTAAGTGTATCCAGACGCCTCAGGTCGGTTTCAAGCGTGCGGAGCTGCACCTCAGACTGGTGCAATTGAGTTCTGTCCATTTGCACCAGGGTGGCACCTGTTGCTACCCTGCTGCCTATTTCGACATATATTTCTTCAATCCTCCCGGGCGCCGCCGGGGAAAGATGAATTTCTTCCCAGGCTTGCAAGGTGGAGGTGTACTCGACCGAGCGGGCTATTTTCTGATATTCAAGAGGTATCACGCGTACTCTTTCTGATTTCTGAACAGGTTCAGCTGCAACATCGGCGGTTTTTTCTTTCTTTGCCGATGAACAAGAAATGGCAAGCAACAGAATCATTGCCAGCGATAATGAGAAAGTTCTGGTCATTTTATTTGGTATTAGGTATTTTATTGAATGTTTCCGTATAGCTTTTTTAACTGAAGATTTGAAGACAGGAGCTGCATAATGGACGTAATGTAATCGGTCTCTGCACGAAGGTAGTTATTGTCGGCATTAATCAGATCGAGGCCCGAGATCAGGCCTTGCTCATACTTGCGCTTCAGGCTTTCGTATACCCGCCGCGACACTTCAATATTGTTTTTTTGGTTGTTGTAGGCATCCAGAGCATTGTTAAAATTGAATCTAACCTGTTTTTCCTGAATTTTTAACTGATCATTGAGCATCTCGCGGTTGTTTTGAATAGTTTTAAGATCGAGAGATGCCTGCCTTATTTGAGATAGCCTTACACCGCTTGATAAGATGGGGATGTTCATCTGCAACCCTACAACATTGGCAGGCGACATATCAAAATCGGGCTTAATGAGCTTATAGGTATGCCGATAATAGGCTGAAAGTGTTGGGAGTGCTTTGGCACGGCTCATGTCAACCATTTTGCGGCTGATGAATTCCTGCTGGCTAAGCATTCTGTAATCAATGTGTTGTTGAATGTTGAAAGTTCTTAATAGCGATTCCTCCGGTTTCGAAAAGGCCAGTGCATCATTTAGAGAACTGGTAAGGATTATTTCTGTTTCGGCGCCAACACCAAGCGGTAGCCTAAGCAGGTTTGTTGCCAGTTCTAGCTGACGTTCAGAGCTCTTTACGGCATTTTTAAGGGTGTTCAACTGCACCGATAACAGATCGAGGTTGGTTTGCTCGATGACACCAACTTTAAGCAGTACCGAAGTTTTATCAAAAAGGTTTTGCAGGTTGCCCACGTTTTGTCTGAGCACTTTAACCAATTGCTCCGAAACAAGCACAAGGTGATAGGCATCGCTGACCTGCGTCAGAACTTCAAGTTCGGTTTTCTCGCGCCCCATCAGGCTCAGGTCGCGGGCCAGCCTGGCTGTTTGAATGCCTACAATATAATTACCGCTAAAGATGAGCTGCCCCACGTTGAGGTTCAGATTACTCTGTGGTTTGATGGGTATTTTGCTTGGCGGCAAATTTTCGTTGAAACGAATAGTAATTTCAGCGCCTAAGGCATTGGAGTAATCCATGGCTGCATTCACCTGGGGCAAACCGTTGGCGATGGCCTCGCGAAGTGCCTGCTGCGATTTTTCAATCGAATAACCCGAATTTATGAGTGCCCGGTTGTGCTCAAGGGCATATTTTCGGGCATCCTGCAACGATAAGGATAATTTTTGTTGCGAAAACCCATCTGTACTGAATAGAATCAGGATAATTGCAATTAACAATTTAATATTGTTCATAAATTATTCATTTATTAGTTTGTCGTTCAAAATATTTTTCAATGAGGCTGAACCCTTTTGATGAACAAATGCCACGAATATATGGCAGGAATATGTTGTAAAGCAAATCGTTCTGAGAAGCACCCAATACCCTGATCCGCTCACTTGTATGCATAATTGAGATGATTTCGTGGAAGAATGAATCAACGAGCTCTATATTCAGGTCATTTCTGAAAACACCCTGAGCGATGCCTTTTTCGAGCAAGTTATAGGATGCCGAGAATTTTCGAAAATTATCTCTACAAGAGAAAAGAAGTTCGTTCACAGCCGGGAAATATTTTTTTATGTCTTCTAAAAAAATCTTTGGAAATTCCTGATTGCGTTTGGCCAGCCGCCGAGTTATCAAAAACATGGCTTCGATAACATTTTCGGTGCTGTCAATTATTTTTAGCTGTTCGATGTTGTCTTCAACAATCATATGGCGCATGCACTCGATCACCAGGGTGTCTTTATCTCTAAAATGTTCGTAAATAGTGCGCTTGGATATTCCGAGTTTTGTTGCCAGCGAATCCATCGTTACATTTTTTACTCCCAATGTCAGGAATAAAATGCTGGCTTTTTCAAGGATTCTTACTTTAGTCTCCATCGCAATTTTTATTAGGGTACAAAACTAAAAAACTATTTTGGTTTAATAGTTTTTTCTAAAATAATTTACTAAATCTTTCAAAGGATTGAATATTCAGTTATAATATTGAAAACGTGTATATTAATGCCCCCTGGCTTATTCTTGTTTTCCTTTCTTGAAAAAAAAGCCAGGCTCATCACATTAGCAATCGGCTATAAAACTACTTTTGTGGCGTCTGTTGTGTTCGAACGTTGAACAAATACGAATTGCATTTAGAACCCTGCCGCTATGAAGAAACACTGGGATGAACGTTATTCAGCGGATGAATACACTTATGGCATTGAGCCCAGTAGCTGGTTCAAAGAGATAATCGAAACGCTGCCTGCCGGAAGGGTGCTCATTCCGGGGGCTGGCGAAGGGCGTGATGCAGTGTATGCAGCACGCCTTGGTTGGCAGGTGACAGCCTTTGATCAAAGCCGGCAGGGTAAAATAAAGGCAATCAAGCTGGCTATGGAAGAAGGGGTTAAAATTTGTTATGAGGTTGCTGATGTTGAATCATTCCATCCTGACCAGGAAAAATACGACCTGATTGCCCTTGTTTTTCTGCACCTCGCACCAGAAGTAAGGCGAAGGTTTCATCAAAAATTGCACCTTTGGCTCAATCCGGGCGGAATGGTCGTTGTCGAATCATTTCATCCTAGGCAGGTTTATAATAACTCCGGTGGCACAAAAGAAATATCACTGCTTGTTACCCCGGAACAGTTGGCCGATGATTTTGTATCACTCGAAATAATTGAAAATAAACAAATTGTTACTACTTTGAACGAAGGGAAATTGCACCAGGGCAAAGCGGATGTTGTCAGGTTTCTTGGAAAAATAAGAAAAAAAAACAAAGCCGATGGATCAGGAATTAACGAATAAGATAAGAGAAACGTTCACCGCAGTATTTGGGGAGCCCGGATTGGTTTATGCTGCTCCCGGCCGTGT
Organism: Lentimicrobiaceae bacterium; assembly: GCA_037446395.1. Classification (GTDB taxonomy): domain Bacteria; phylum Bacteroidota; class Bacteroidia; order Bacteroidales; family JAAYJT01; genus JAAYJT01. Next base: position 5,275 of record JBBIIP010000010.1, on the reverse strand, counting down.
GAATCTTATTGGGGAGCATACCGATTACAATGAAGGATTCGTATTGCCCGGAGCCATTGACAAGGTTATTGCCATTGAAATAAAGAAGAACAACACCGATTTTGTCAATGCTTTTTCGCTCGATTTTGGCGAAAGGGTTTCTTTTACTCCACCAGCAGCTAAAACCCGTAGCTATTGGGCAAACTATATTCTTGGCGTAGTAATGGAACTCAGGACACTTGGATGCCAGATCGGTGGCTTCGATTGTGTTGTAGGTGGAAACATCCCCCTGGGAGCCGGTTTGAGCTCTTCGGCTGCCCTTGAGAGTGTTTTTGCCTTTGCCCTGAACGATATCTTTAGCCTGGGCCTGAGCCGGTTACAACTGGCCCATGTGGGTCAACTTGCCGAGCATAATTACGCCGGGGTTCGATGCGGCATCATGGATCAATTTGCCTCACTGCATGGCCGGAGTGGCAACCTCATGAAACTCGATTGCCGTTCCCTTGAGTATGAACTGATTCCTTTTAACCCCAAAGGAATCAGGGTTGTACTGCTCGATACAAAAGTCAAACATACACTCGCCTCAACCGAATACAATATTCGCCGGCAACAATGCGAAGAAGGTGTGGTGCAGCTCAGAAGAAAGCACCCTGAGGTAAACAGTCTTCGGGATATCAGCTTAGAGATGCTGCAGGAAAATAAGATGGTGGTTAGCCCGGTTGTTTTCAATCGGTGCAAATATGTAGTTGAGGAAAATATCAGGTTGCTTTTGGCTTGTGAAGCCTTGCAAAAAAATGACTATCAAACATTTGGCGCCATGATATTCGAATCCCACCATGGCTTGAGTACCTTATACGAAGTGAGCTGCCCCGAGTTGGACTTCCTTGCCAGGCATGCGATGAAATACCTTGGTGTGCTTGGCGCACGCATGATGGGAGGCGGTTTTGGTGGTTGCACCATAAACCTTGTGCAGGAGCATGACCTCGAGCGCTTTATCGAAAGTGCGAGGCATGAGTTTGAACTCAAGTTTAAAAAAGAGCTTACAGCGTATGAAGTAGTGATCAGCGATGGAGTACACAGGATAAAATAGCCCAATTTGTTTTCATTTTTTGTTGCGTTTTTGATACTGGTTTGATGTATTCCAATTGTAGTTATTATTGGTAGTATACAAAACAAATTTTTACTTGATATCTGCTCCAGGGAGGAAACAAAGAATACGCCAATCAATTAATCAGGCGGTTTATGTCAAATCGTTCAAACACTAACGATTGTTGTGAATTGTTGATCAAAAAATATCACACAAATCAAAAAAAACCTAACTAAAAAATAACATAGAAACTCCAAACAAAAATTATTTGCTATTGGTGCCACGACCATTGCATTTTGTGGTTGATCTACCCAGTAACAAATATTTTTTAAAAAATTGCGTATTTCAACACAATTTTGTACATTAGCACCTGATTAAATTGAGTTTTTATTTCTCATCTGCTCCAACACACAAATCCAAGTGCCATGAAAACAAGAAAAATGCTTTTTCTGCTGTCGCTATCCTGCCTGGTGGGCTTGTACCATACCTACTCAGCCCAACAAAGCCTTGTTCCGGAAACAATCCAAACCACGCCTTGCGGCGATGCGAACATGGATGGAAGCGTAAATGTGTTAGACATTATTACCATGGTAAATTACATCATGGGAAGCAATCCTACCCCGTTTTCGTTTGCAGCTGCCGATATCAACGCATCAGGCGCTGTGGATGTGCTGGACATCATTTCAGTAATCAACATGATCATGCAGGTGCCGGGCTTGCCTTGTCCCTGCACTCCCACCGTTACAGATGTGGATGGTAATGTGTATCAGACTGTCAAAATCGGGGAGCAATGCTGGATGAAGGAAAACCTGAGAACAGGAGCGATGATCAATAGCAATGCAGGTGGCCAGCAGCAGACCGACAATGGCGTTTTGGAGAAGTACTGTTACAACAATCTGATGGCAAACTGCGCTGCTTATGGCGGCCTCTATGAATGGCGAGAAGCAATGAAGTATTCTGAGACTATTGGTGCACAAGGAATTTGCCCTGCCGGCTGGCACATTCCCAAAGACACCGAATGGACTATGCTTTTCAACTACTTGGGTGGGGCTGAAATTGCCGGAGGAAAAATGAAGTTAGCCGGCACATCACAATGGAATGCACCAAACACAGGGGCAACCAACCAAAGCAATTTCACTGCCTTACCATCTGGGTTAAGAAGCATGTGGGCGGGGTCATTCACCGGGATGAATACCAACGCTTATTATTTATCATCTACACTAACATTTCAGGATAAAGCATGGAGCCGTGGGCTATACCATAATTATGAGCTGGTTGATAGGGGTAATATCGAAAGCAGTTTTGGTCAGGCGGTTCGATGTATTAAAGACCAGACAGGAATTATTCTTCCATCGGTTAGAACTTTGCCTGCTTCGGGTATAACTGCAACCTCAGCTACGCTCGGAGGTTTGATAACCGACGATGGGGGAACAGTTATTATTGAACGGGGTATTTATTGGGGAACAACAACTTCTCCCCAATTCGGAGGAATGAAAGTTCCGGTTGGAAGCGGAGGAGGAGCATTTTCAGTGGTGATAAGCGGCCTGCTTCCCTCGAAAATATATAATTTCATTACTTATGCGACAAACAGCGCAGGCACTACCTTTGGGCATGTCGAAACGTTTACTTCGGCTGCAGGACCAGATGGATGCAATACGCTGACCGATATTGATGGTAATGTATACAATGCTGTACTTATCGGTTCGCAATGCTGGATGAAAGAAAACCTGAAAACTACCAGCTATAAGAACGGATCACCCATACCATATCCGGGAACGAATAACACTGTCTGGCAGAACACCACCAGCGGAGCTTATGCCTGGTACGAAAACAACATAGCCTGGAAAGACTTGTATGGTGCTCTTTACAACTGGTATGCAGTGAATAGTACATTTGGCCTTTGCCCCATAGGATGGCACATGCCTTCTGCGACTGAATGGGATCAACTGAGCGACTTTGTTGGGGGTGCCGGAGGGGCCGGTGGTAAACTAAAGAGTCTGCGAACGACCCCCGCTGAGCATCCCAGATGGCAAAGCCCAAATGTTGGGGCAAGCGACCAATATGGATTCTCTGCATTAGCAGGTGGCTGTAGGGAAAACGCCGGACCATTCAGCTACATTGGTTACACAGGCTATTGGTGGACTTCAACCGAGCACTTTTCACCCTTTTCCTGGGCTCGTACGATGCAATACGACCGAATTGGAGTTGATCCCCTGGGTATTAACAGAAAAGTTGGATTAAGTGTGCGGTGCCTTAAAGATATTACCTTGCCATCAGTCACTACTTCCGGTGTTTCGGATATCACTTCCTCAGCAGCCACGGCTGGCGGTAATGTTACCAGCGATGGAGGAGCCGTGGTAACAGCCCGCGGGATATGCTACAACACCGACCCCAATCCAACCACAGCCAACACAACCGTGCTGTCAGGCAGCGGCAACGGGAGCTTTACTGCCAACCTTACAGGGCTGAACGCTGGCACTACGTATAATGTAAGAGCCTATGCTACCAATAGTGCGGGAACGGCTTATGGCGATAACTTGCAATTTACAACCAACACTTCCAACTTTTCTTGCGGAACTTCAGTGATAACAGATATTGACGGTAACCTCTACAACACCGTGCTCATTGGCAACCAATGCTGGATGAAGGAAAATCTTAAAACAACGAGATTCAGCGATGGATCTCCCATTGAATATCCCGGTAACAATACGAGTCTGTGGTCGGGAACTACATCCGGTGCCTATGCCTGGTTTGATAATGATATTTCATGGAAAGATGTTTATGGGGCTTTATATAACTGGTATGCGGTGAAAAGTTTTGATGGGCTCTGTCCCGAAGGCTGGCACATACCAATAAACGAAGAGTTGAATGAGTTGGACGAATACCTGGGTGGATCGAGCGTCGCCGGAGGAAAGCTAAAGAGCACCAGGAAACAGCCTGAGCCACATCCACGATGGGATTTACCCAATACCGGAGCAAGCAATTCAAGCGGTTTCACAGGATATCCCGGCGGATATCGTCATAATGACGGAAGGTATCTGAATTTGGGATATAGCGCGAATTGGTGGTCGGCAACCATGACGAGTGCTACAATTGCCAGATATCTTAATCTTGGGGTAGATTATGTAAATTCATTCCGGGGAACCCGAGACAAAGCTACCGGTTTTAGCGTTCGGTGCCTCAGGGATTAGGCGCTTTGATAATTTGACTATTTGACAATTTGGGGTATGGGGCGAAGCCTCATCGAAATTTTTTGAAAATTATAGGATTACAATATGGTTTACCGGCATAGAAGGCCTGTTATAATCTTTTCTTGGAAATATTCCAATTAGCAAAAGATTTAACAAAGAATACAAATATCCTGTGAGCGAAAGCATTAAAAAGCAAACGATGGAGCTGTTAATTTGATCTTTCGGGCCAATAGCCATCACGATAAAGACCTGGTTTTACAGGAAGCAAGGGAGTGTATTGATGTGATCTCGTTTTTTTTCCGGCAAAGCAAGAAAACAGTATGTTCACAAAGGGGGGCAATATGCCGGAATGTCAGCAAATATTTCCACCTCTAAGGGGTCAATATTGCCGGAATGTCATGCAAATCCCATGAAAACCAGGGGGTCAATTAGCCCGAATAAGGGGTCAGTTTCACCGAAATGGGGGGTCAGTTTAAACCGGAATATACAGTTTATGTCAAATCGTTCAAACACTAACGATTGTTGTGAATTGTTGATAAAAAAATATCACACAAATCAAAAAATACCTAATGAAAAAATAACAGAGAAACTCCAAACAATAATTATTTGCTATTGGTGCCACGACAATTGCATTTTGTGATTGAATCTACCGGGAGTTTTTAGTTAATGCCAGGGGCGGATATATCAGATTGAGAAGCTGGAAGGATTGCGCAACATTCAAATTGATAGCCCAATTTTTGGGATTAACTATTAAAGTGTATGAAAGTGTATGAAGAAATAAATTTTGTTGGGGCACACTCAGTTTATCTGGCAAGTTTTCTGGCGGCCAGATGATTGTTAAAACAGAAATGTGGACACTTGCAAAACGGTTCTTTATTGACGAAATGTGATGAATTTTTGTATTTTCGTCAATAAGGTGTATCTTTGCAAAAAAAATAATGATAAATCGAGAAACGTATTTAAGCAGGTTACGACAACTCAAAGACCAACACGTAATAAAAGTCATAACGGGGATAAG
>JBBIIP010000009.1:46483-85505 GCA_037446395.1 Lentimicrobiaceae bacterium | reverse complement strand
CTGAAAGTCTATATCATTCAGAATATTGATAAAAAAATAGCCCTCGAAGACATAGCCTATGCCAAAAGCATGGCTTTTGATGAATTGCTCAACGAAATAGAGAGAATTGTTTCGAGTGGAACCAAACTCGACCTGAACTACTACATTAATGAATATATTGACCCCTACCACCAGGAAGAAATATTCGACTATTTCAAAGAAGCCGAATCCGACTCGGTCGAAGAAGCGCTGAAGTATCTCGGCGAAGACGAATTCAATGAAGAAGAAATCAGACTCATGAGAATAAAATTTATGTCGGAATATGGTAATTAATTGTATAATAAAGAATTAACAAAGAAATGATGAACGAACTCAATGAACCAATTGCCGGCGAATCTGGCAATGTAGAATCAACAAAACCCGTAAAAACGAAAACAATCCAGCCTTGGCTGAATATTTTCTTTCTGATATGCCTGGTTGTGCTTTTTGTACTTCAATTCATGGCAAACAAATCCCAGCCCAATTCCAAACCCTCAGCCACCTCTTCTGAACTAATCAATCAAGGACCGCGAATTGCGTTTATCAATTCCGATAGCATCATGGTTGGCTATGAATTGGTAAATGACATGAGAAAATCGCTCGAGTCGAGTACAAAACGCAAAGAAAATGAACTCAAAGCCCAGCAAAAGGCATTTGAAGGCAAGGTGGATGTTTACAAACAAAAACTGAACAGCAATGCAATCAGTGTTGAAATTGCCCAAATTACCGAACAACAATTAATGAAAGAACAGCAACGGCTCGTTGATCTGCGCGATCAACTTACCGAAGCGCTCTCCAGGGAAGAATATCAACTGAATGTAGAATTGCTTGAACATGTAACAGATTTTCTCGTGCGCTATAACGAAGAAAAGAAATATGATGCAATTTTTAATTTCAAACAAGGCACTACCCTTTTCATTGCAAATGATGCGCTTGATATAACGCTTGAGGTGCTTGGCATGCTGAACCAGGAATATCGAATCATGAAAAAGAGAAACCCCAAGCCATAAGAAAGCATGAGTGTTGTCTTTAAGAAAGTCAGGCACAATCCGATTTTGCGATTCTTCCCACTACTTCTGCTGCTAAACGCCTGCCAGCTTGCAAACGAACTTCCCGAAAACGTTTTGAGCCAGGAGAAAATGGTAAAAGTAATGGTAGATATGCAACTCATTGAAGGCGCCCTGAACCAGCAGCAGAACGCCGCGGCAGATGTTTTCAATCTTGCACAATTATATTATGATACATTGTTTGCTAAATATAGTATCAACCAAACTGTTATTGACAGCAGTCTGAGCTACTATGGCCGGCGCCCTGAAATTTTTGATAAAATCCTTGAAGATGTAATCATATCACTCAGCCGGCTTGAGCTCAATCAGAAAAAGAAATCAGAGGAGTAGCCACAATTAAATACTCGGGATAGTTACTGCTTTGTTGCGATGGCAGTGTAATTTTTCAGATCGGCTGCGTCGTTAATTGAGTAAGTCCAATTCATGCGTGTGCTACCAGACAAAGTACCGGTGCCCGAAACAGTGACTGTGCCAACATTTTGAGTGGCTACTGTAATATGGCCTGATGTGACGATTCCATAAGCTTGCTGAAAGTTTCCAAGGTTTCCGAAATTTTTCAATAATACACGACTGCTGTTGGTAACATCTTTAATAATCAGGACATTATAAAATGCCATGGTGTTTTTTAATTCAGTCTCGTTGAATTTCCAGGTACCTGTAAACTTATCCCTCACATCGGTAAGAGAAGGGTCATCCTCTTCGATGGTGCATCCAGGTAATAACAAAATCAGAAGAAGCGATGATATTATTGCGTATTTGGGCATTTTCATCATGTTGCGAAAATAAGCATGTTGCAGCATATAGGAATAGATATCCTTTAGTTATGCAAAATTGATGCCGTGAAGCGAAATATTGAATGATGTGCCGGTGAAAGTAAAAAGGATCGGGGTCGTTCAATGTATCAATTTTACGGCCAGATAAACCAACAAACATCTGAACAGTAAATCGAAGTAACAAGAGAGTCTGAGCTGAATGTAGTGCATGAAGAAAGAAAAATTTCTACTTTGATGATACAAAAGAACCCTATGACCCCGATCCAGTTTTATATTATAATAATGATGTTACAAAGATGAATAAAATCAAATTCCGCAAGAATATAAAAATACGTGAAACATAAAATTTCAAAATCATACTTACGTTATCTAAAACCGGTATCTGGAAAAATTAATTCAAACTAAAAACAGTATAATCGGTGCAACTCTTTATTGCATCGTGAATTGCAAGAGATGAACTTACAGAGTCCAGGTGCACGATTTGTTAAAAACATAAGAAAAACAGTGAGACAACTTTTTTAACGAATGATATGCCTTTGAAAAAAATATCCCATACAGCGATAACATGAAAAAAAAGGAACAATTATTTCACCTGATCAAGTCATTAACCACTGAGGAAAAGAGACATTTTAGACTTTTTACTCAGAAATATCAGCGTGACTCTGGTAACAATTACCACAAACTTTTTCTCGCCATCGAAAAACAAACGATATACGATGAAAGGGCAATCAAAGAGCAATTCAAAAACGAAGTTTTTGTAAAACAGCTAACAGCTACAAAATACTATCTCCAGAAGCAGATACTTAAAAGCCTTCACATGCTTCACTACGATTCCACGATCGACCAAAAAGTGCTGATCTTGCATCAACAGGCAGCAATTTTATTCAAAAAAGGACAATATGAAACCTGCAAAACTATTGTTGAAAAAGGGGTGGAGATCTGTTCAAAAAACGATCGTTTTCTTGAATGGATCGGCTTTTTGAAATGGAAATTAGCTTTAACTCCCTACCTTCGAAATGCGAATCCCCAACCACATGTTCATGATTATTTGATCAAGATAAGTCAACTCATCCATTGGTTTGAAATAACCGAAAAAGGAACCCAGCTCAGAACAATGATTGACCTGAGGTTTCAGGATGGATATCTGTTTGGAAACAGGAAAAACAACCCCGAATACCATGCTATTATTTCAACCATCAAAGAATTGCTCACCAATAGCAGCCTGGAGTTGCTCCCCGTTAAAGCCAAATTCAATCTTTATTACCCCCTTGCCAGTGCGTATCTTGCGCTCACCGATTTCAAAAGAGCATATCAATATTTTCTCATATTAAAAGAACTACTCCAAGATACGTTTATCGAGAAGGAATTGTTTGAGGAATATATAAGAACACTGTCGGGATTAATATATGCAGCAGGAGGTATTGGTAAAAAAACAGAAGTGATTTCCGCGGTTGAATTGCTTCATAAATTGCCTGAACCCAATGAACATATCGGGTTCCTGAAAGATGAAATTCTCTCCTTCTTCCCTCTTGTAAATTGTGCATTAGTCGGTGATTTGATTGATGGCTTGGCTGCAATCAAAAAAGCAGAGAAATTTATCGAGAAATATAAAGATTCAATCTCTGCGCATTCACGATTTTTTACATACTTTTATGCGGGATATATCAATCTGGCCAAAGCCGACTTTTCTGCAGCACACCACTATTTGAGAACTGCTGATGGTTTTATCATTAAAGATTTGCCTGCTGAAACAAAAGTCATCATCCAAATAATGCTCATCATCGTTTATTTTGAACAGAACAAATACCAATTGGTACAATCGCGCATCAGGAGCTTACAAAGACTTATAAAGAAAGAAAATGTTGAAAAATTATATGTGACAATGTTTATCAGGTATTTTAGGTTTTTGATAAGCTATGCACCACCCGACAAACAACAGTTCCAGATAATGAAAAGGTTTCTGGTGCAGCTCGATACGCTTAAGGCCTCCGAAAGAATGGAAATGTTTCTACAGTTTGATCTCATTTCGTGGCTTCAAGGGAGGGTGCAAAACCGCCCGTTTCATAAAATGCTCCGAAAAAACAGAAAAATCGTCTTTGATGGCACGGAAAACGAAATCAGCATCCGGAATAATTAAATTATTCAGGTTTGATAATTAACTTATTGGCGCGACCAAAGCCATCCTTGTCTATGACCTTAAGTATATAATGCCCGGGCGCAATTCCTTTAATATTTAGGGTGGAAACACCACTGGCTAGGCTAAAATTCTGATCGAATCTTCTGATCAGTCGGCCGGTTACATCATAGAGCGTTGCAGAAAATTGATAAGGCGTACCGAAATTTCCCAAAATATTGATGTGAGATGAAGCCGGATTAGGGTAAACCTTTATACTATCTTTCTCTGGCGCAAGTTGTTCATCTGTGCCCACGGTGCAAGGCGATTGGGTTATCCCATAGGAAGAAATAATGCTTTTAAGCACATCAAAAGAAGGAGGATAAATATATTGCTGAACGATCTGCCGGTTTGGGGCGATTAGTATGACCGAAATGAAAGACGGAATCTGAAAGATTTCAGTAATCTCATTGCCATAGCCTTCAAACCCGCTTAATGCCGGAAAACTGAACCCATTGGCCTGATGATACTGAGCCACCAGTGTATTGGTTGAGCCCCAGTTGATGCCTAACACGATCAACCCTCCCGTATTGCATCCAAAGTGTGTATAAGCCATATTGATATGCGGGTTGTAAACCGCACAGGTTCCGCAATTTGTCGTAAAGAAATCGAGCAACACATACTTTCCGGAATTTAGATAAGTGTAAAGTTCATGTGGAACACCTCTAAAATCTTTGGCCTCGAAGTGTGGGGCAACCAGTAACGGAGTCTGCACCCATGCTTGCAAAGAGGATATTCCAAATATGATGATAAATAGCAACTTCCTCATCCCTCAGATTTTTTGCAAATATATGAAATCGTAGATGTGATATGATTCAGAATAAATGCCTACAAATTTGCGATCACCTGTTCAACTTGTTCACTCACCTCTTTAGCAAGTAGTAAAAGTTTTTCATTTCCGATTCCATTCATGAACGAAACTGGTTCCATAGCAGCAACTTCAATTTTTCCATCGCCCTGATCTATCACCACAACATTACAAGGGAGCAATACGCCCAGTTTGTCTTCGAGCCAAAGAGCTTTGCTTGCAAACCGGGGGTTGCATGCACCCAGGATAACGTAAGGCTTGAAATCAACATCAATTTTATTCTTCAGGGTTTTCTGAACGTCAATCGTAGTGAGAATCCCAAACCCAATTTTTGCCAGATCGGCAGATACTTTGGCAATTATTTCATTAAAATCACCTTCCACCGTTTTACTTACATAGTATTTCATTCTCCGAGGTTTTATTAAAATAAACAGTTGAGGTATTTATTTGTTTCGAAAACAACTATTTATCCGCATAAACAGCGCACCCCGCCGCCCAACATGGGCCGACAGTTGTTTTTCATTTCCTTATTCGTTTTACAAACAAGTTTGCAATTTCGCCGGAAAAACAAAAACCCTTGAAGCGCACTTCAAGGGTTTCGTTGTAGCGGGGGTAGGATTCGAACCTACGGCCTTTGGGTTATGAGCCCAACGAGCTACCTCTGCTCCACCCCGCAATATGTCTACTATGTTTAATTGCAATCAAACCAATTTACCTGTGACCGGCTTTTGCTTGGATTGTTGCTGTTTTTCAATTCCACTGCAAAAGTAATTTTTGTTTCTTTGTTATCCAAATAATCGTAAAAATATTTTCATGGGCCACAAAGCCGGTTTTGTAAGTATTGTTGGTAAACCCAACGTAGGAAAGTCAACACTGATGAATGCAATGGTAGGAGAGAAGCTCTCAATTATAACACCAAAAGCTCAAACCACGCGGCATCGAATTCGGGGAATTATCAGCGATGAAGATTTTCAGATCGTATTTTCTGATACACCCGGGTTGCTGAAATCGAACTATAAGCTGCATGAAGCCATGATGGCTCTGGTAAAAGAGTCGCTCGAAGATGCCGATCTATTGCTTTTTATTGTCGAGCTGGGTGAACGGTCAGACGGGCACGACTATCTTGACCTGATCAATAATATTAACATTCCTGTGCTTCTGTTGATCAATAAAATTGACCTTGCCCAGGAAAATGAAGTGGCCGATGCCATTATCACCTGGACTAAGGCAACTCCAAAGGCTACTGTTATGCCGGTCTCGGCACTTACCGGAATTAACCTGGGGCAGGTAATGCGCACCATCATTGATGCAATGCCCGAGTCGCCGCCATATTTTCCAAAGGAAGACATGACCGATCGCCCGGTTCGCTTTTTTGTGGCAGAAACAATTCGCGAAAAGATCTTTTTGCACTATCGCCGTGAAATTCCTTATGCCACCACGGTTATTGTTGATAAATACAAGGAAGAGGATCAGATTGACCGTATTCATGCACTTATTTTCGTAGAACGCGATTCTCAAAAAGCAATCATACTTGGGCACGAAGGGAAAGCCATTAAAAAAGTAGGCATTGAGGCGCGAAGGGACATTGAAGAATTTATCGGCAAACATGTTTATCTGGAGCTAACGGTGAAGGTGAGCGATGACTGGCGCAACAACCCGGAAATGCTCAAGAGATATGGTTATGAATAATTTGGAATTTCAAAACGTTTGTTTACAACTTTATGACAATGAAAAATATTGATTTACAAGAAATCCAGAATCAAATAAAAAAAATTAATTGCCAAACCATCGAAGGCTTGACGCGTAATCAAAGCCTCAGGCTCATTCTTTCCTGCCTCGACCTCACCACACTCGAAGGCAGTGATCAAGATTCAAAAGTTCAAACACTTTGCATGCAGGCAAAAGGATATGAATCCATTGGTTTACCAAATGTAGCAGCCGTATGCGTTTATCCAAATTTTGCAGGCCTTGTAAGCACAGTGTTAAAGGGCAGCGGAGTGCACACGGCCTGCGTAGCCGGGGCATTCCCCTCTGGGCAGTCTGACCTGAATATTCGGTTGGCCGAGGTAAAATATGCCATTGAGCAAGGTGCACAGGAAATTGACATGGTTATTTCGCGGGGCAGATTTCTTCAGGGCGACTTCGATTTTATTTCGCAGGAAGTTGAACTGACAAAAAAAACCTGCGGCGATGCCCACCTAAAAGTAATCCTGGAGACCGGCGAACTTCTGACACTTGAAAATGTTCGCCAGGCTAGTGATTTGGCAATAACTGCTGGGGCAGATTTTATCAAAACATCCACCGGAAAGATTCAACCTGCCGCAACACCTGAAGCTTTTTGGGTGATGCTTGAGGCAATCAAGTATTATCACAACAAAACAGGTAAAATGATAGGAATAAAACCAGCCGGCGGAATTGCCGAACCTCATCAGGCCATTTTGTATGCAAATTTGGTTTCAAAAATGTTAGGAAAGGAATGGTTAAACAACAATTATTTCAGAATTGGAGCCAGCAGGCTGGCCACAAACATTACGAACGAGTTAAGCCCTAATGCCGGATTATCATGAACAAAGCCGAATATCTTCCCCCAGACTATTTTTTAGTTGATGAATTGTTTTCGCTGGAACACCGAATCATACGTCAAAGTGTTCGCGATTGGGTTGATCGCTCTGTGAAACCCTACATCGAAGAGTGGGCTCAGAAAAATGAATTTCCAAAACAGATCATGCAAGAGTTGGGCGCATTGGGAGCTCTTGGACCTTATATTCCTGAAATCTATGGTGGTGCAGGACTCGATTATATTGCTTACGGGATCATCATGACCGAGCTGGAAAGAGGCGACAGCAGCATCCGCTCGGCTGCATCGGTACAGTCGTCACTGGTGATGTATCCAATAAATGAATTTGGCTCGGAGGAACAAAAACAGAAATTTCTACCACGCCTGGCCACAGGAGAAATAATTGGTTGTTTTGGCCTGACCGAAGCCAACCACGGCTCAGACCCGGGAGGCATGGAAACAACTGTTAAGGATATGGGAGCCCATTATTTGCTGAATGGGTCAAAGATGTGGATTACAAATAGCTCCATCGCAGATGTGGCAGTGGTATGGGCTAAAGACGAAGCGGGTAAAATCAAGGGGTTGTTGGTTGAGGCCGGAACAAAAGGATACTCGGCACCCGAAATACACCACAAATGGTCGCTGAGAGCGTCGGTAACCGGAGAATTGGTTTTCGACGATGTAATTGTGCCGAAAGAAAACCTGTTGCCGCACGCAAAAGGACTAAAAGCGCCCCTGATGTGCCTGAATTCGGCAAGGTATGGTATTGCATGGGGAGCTGTCGGGGCAGCGATGGAATGCTACTATACCGCACTGAAATACTCTATGGAACGGACACAATTCAAAAAGCCTATTGCTTCGTTTCAACTGACACAGAAAAAACTTGCCGAAATGCTAACTGAAATAACCAAAGCCCAGCTCATGGCCTGGCGATTGGGTGTGCTGAAAAACGAAAACCGGGCAACAGGAGCCCAAATCAGCATGGCAAAACGCAATAATGTGAACATGGCTTTGGAAACAACCCGAACCGCACGACAAATATTAGGCGCAATGGGCATCACGGGCGATTATCCGATTATGCGCCACATGATGAACCTCGAATCAGTTATTACATACGAAGGCACACATGATATCCATCTACTTATCACAGGATTTGATGTTACCGGCATCAATGCGTTTGTATAATAACTACTTGTATATCAGCGTATTTGTATTTTTTCCCGTTGTCCTTTCATTGCTTTGCGTATCTTTGCGCCATAATCCAGGTTCGCATGAGTAATATAGTTGCCATCGTTGGCAGACCCAATGTGGGAAAATCAACACTTTTTAATCGTCTTACGGGTATGCGCCAGGCCATTGTGGATTCTGTTGCCGGGGTGACAAGAGATCGTCACTATGGCAAAAGCGATTGGAATGGGGTCTCTTTTTCGGTAATTGATACAGGAGGCTATGTTGTGGGTTCCGAAGACATGTTTGAGCTTGAAATCAGGAAACAAGTCAGCCTTGCTGTGAATGAAGCGGACGTGATCTTGTTCGTTGTAGACAGCAAGGAAGGTGTAACAGGATTTGACAGTGAGGTGGCAGCGATGATCCGCAAAAGCAATAAGAAAGTATTTCTGGTTGTAAATAAGATAGATAGCTCGGAGCACATACATCATGCATCCGAGTTCTACAGCCTTGGTCTCGAACACCTGTTTCCTATTTCGGCCATCAACGGCAGTGGCACAGGCGAACTCCTCGACGAAGTGGTGAAAGAATTCAGCAATCCTGATTCAGAAGAAACCACTGATTTACCGCGTATTGCTGTTATTGGCAGGCCCAACGTAGGAAAGTCATCGCTTGTAAATGCCTGGTTGGGAACTGAGCGCACCATTGTGACTCCTGTAGCCGGAACCACCCGCGATTCGATCTATACCCGGTATAGTGCATTTGGATTTGATTTTATGCTTGTTGATACTGCTGGCCTGCGCAAAAAAGGGAAGATCGTGGAGGATATTGAGTTTTACTCAGTCATGCGATCCATTCGCGCTATCGAAAACAGCGATGTTTGCATTTTGCTCCTTGATGCCGTTCAGGGTATTGAGGCTCAGGATATCAATATTTTCAGGCTTGTTGAGAAAAACAACAAAGGCGTGGTGATCGTAGTAAATAAATGGGATTTAGTCGAAAGGAAAACCAACACGCACCTGGAATTTGAAAGAGCGATCAGAGAAAAAATTGCCCCGTTCAGCGATGTGCCGATTGTTTTCACATCCGCCATAAATAAACAGCGTATTCATAAAACCCTTGAGGTTGCAAAATCGGTTTATGAAAACCGAGTTCGCCGCATCAGCACTTCTAAACTCAACGAACTGATGCTGCCAGTTCTTGCCGCTAACCCGCCACCAGCATACCGAGGGGCACAGATAAAAACCAAATACATAACCCAACTTAAAATGGCCTATCCGGCATTTGTCTTCTTTTGCAACCACCCGCAACACATCAAAGAGCCCTATAAGCGCTTTGTCGAAAACAAACTTCGTGAGAACTTTGCTTTTGAGGGTACGCCAATAAAGATCTACTTCAGGGAAAAATAAATTCCGATAATGGACGAACCGATCAGAATTGACAAATGGCTTTGGGCCGTAAGGGTTTATAAAACACGCAACCTGGCCTCTGAAGCGTGCAGGGCAGGTAAAGTTAAAATTGCCGGCTTAGCGGTAAAACCATCGCGAGAAGTGAGGAAAAACGATGTAGTTGTTATTTCGCAACCTCCCATCCAAAAAACAATTCAGGTAATAGAGAAATTGAAAAGCAGGGTAGGAGCAAAGTTGGTGCCAAATTACCTCCTTGATCTGACGCCGCCGGAAGAATACGAAAAACTCAAAACAGTTCAGGCACTGAGTTTTGAATACCGCCAAAGGGGCATTGGCCGCCCAACCAAGAAACAGCGAAGGCTTATTGATTTTTTGAAAAAAGAAGATTAATTCACACTGCTATAGAACACTTGATTCTTTATGGAAATCAAGTGTTTAATCTCCTGCCCATTGCCGTGCATTGTTTTAGCTGGCAAAATATCTGTATGATTTATTTTCCACAAAAAGCTACCTTTACTTCTCCAAAGTCACCATGACCATTGAATATAAATCTATTCCAAGCAAGTCAAAATCTTGTAAAAGCGATGGCTCTTCATAAAAAACCTTGGTTGTTTCTGTTTTTTCTTATTGTGCTGATTGTTTTGCAAACAAACGTTGCAAATGCCTCAGGAAAGCCTTTGCTGTCAAGGCAATTCAGGATAACAGCAGAAATGGTTTATGAATTTAGATTTAAAGATGCCAGTTTGTTACATAGCCAGGAAGGAAGAACAGACGATGTTGAAAAGGCCATTGAAGCCCTTATGCTCAACTGGTGGCAGGGCTTAACCTACGATCATGAAAATGGCTTCTTCAAAGAACTGAAAGTGCTAGCTGGAAAAAGTATGTTTTCGAATTCCGATAATGAGACACTGAATTCAAAACAGCTTTTTTTGAGTTTGCTTGCCGGAATCTACCGAATCAGGCTGGCAGCAATTGAAAATGACAAGGCGATAGCAGGGCGGGTTTTTTTTACTATCTTACCTAATCTAAAAATCGTTTTGTCCCGGCCAGATGAGTATGAAGAATATATGTTGCTGGTCGGTGTTTATAACCATACAGTTGGTGGAATCAGGCGCCATAATATCCTGCTTCGTCCTTTTCTTGTATTTCTGCCACCTGCTAATGCTGACTTCGGAAAAGAAATGCTGTATAAATGCACCAATTCAGAAAATATTGCCATTGCAACCGAGGCACATTATTTCTTGTTTAAAATAGAATCCGAAATATACGACAATCCAGTTGCAAGTAAACGACATATTGAATGGCTTTCTGATAAGTTCCCTGAAAACATTGTTTTTCAACTCGACAGGCTGCGAGTTTATCAAAGATGCAATCTGCCTGTTTCTGAGCTTTTAATAGAATTAGAAAACACAATTCACCGATCGCAGCTGTCGGAGACCCCAAAAAAATACTTTTTGAAAATCCTGTTGGAAGCCGATAAATCAATTTGACTCTAGCAAAGATAGCATGCTATTATAGCTATCATTGGCTCATGTTTTTTCCGATAATCGCAAAAACCTGTTGCAACAATTGATCCCTTTTTTCGGTTCTTTTATTTTGTGCGATCATTTTGGCCTTCGTGAATCCGCCCATATAGTAGCGCTGAAGCCAGGGCAAGGTGCTCAAAAGCGCATCGCCAAATGAATAATTGATGGCAATCGAGTAACTTAGTCCAACCAAAGTTGTATTCAATAAAAATGAAATTGCGGCATTTCGGTAATCGCCGGCATACAACTGGCCCAAACCCGGAATCACCAGACTTAATACCATGGCAGCACCGGAACTTGGGTGATTTAATCTGGCTTTTTTAAATGCTTCCTGAATGGCCTGTTGGCCAGAACCGACAGTATTGATTTTAAGAAAGTGAACCAGGGCGGTATCTGCCTCATTTTTCATTAGGCCAATGATGGCTCGGTAAAAATGATAACGATCACTGAAATATCGTGATTCATATTTTCCGGTAGAATACAAATCTTGCAATGCGAAATCATAGTTTTCGAGAAGCAAATGACACAAAACCTTTGAGAACAAATATTCGTTGGCAAGGCTATCGTTTGGCGAAGTATTTGATGCCAGATCAAAATAGAAAATACTTTTTTCATACTGCCCGGATTCAAAGTAACAGCTTGCTAAGGCAGGGAATACGGTGGCTCGATGTTCATCGTTTCCAAAAAAGGCAACCCGGTGAAAGTGTTTGGCAGCAGCTTCGTATTGCTGTTGTTCAAAAAGGCGATTGGCCAAGGCATGGGTTTGCTCCAGGGTTTGACCACGACTGGAGTATGCCAGCAAAAGGCTAAAGATTGGTAATAAAAATGGCTTGTACACGTAGTTTAATTGCAGTCTTTTTTTGATTATTGTATTTATTGGCCGACTTAACACTGCCATAAATATTGCCCGCATAAAAACCAGCACTGACCGTTCCCATCAACCATCCAAAAGGGCTTTTGATGCCATCTTTGCTAAACCCGCGATAGGATTGCCAGGCCGAGGTTCCGATGAGGGCCATTGCTATCAGGCCATCCTGCCAATCACCGGTATAGATTTTTCCGGTTCCCGGAACAAGTGCTGATAAAATCCCGCTGAGCCAGGGACTTTTCAATTTCATTTCAATGGCTTCGGTGCTGATGTTCTTATATGAAAGAAGCGCTGGTGTTTGATTGGCTCCTATTTGCTCGATCATGGTTTTGGCCTGTTTGTATTGCTCATTGAGCAATAAAATGCTTGCTTCATAAAACATTGCATCTGCAGGCTTCAGGAAATTGTTTTGTCTTATTTTGCCTGTTACATCTTCGAAACTTCCATTCAATATACCTAGGGCAAAATACTCTTTTGCGAGATGCTCATCAACATTCCATGGTTCAGGCCAGAAAGACATCATGCGTTGATGTGCAAAGCCTGGCTGATTGTTCAAACGATAGGACCGGATAAGTTTTAACTTAAGATCGTTTGATGCATTGCTGGTAAATATCAATCTTTCATACTCTTCAGCAGCTAGCCTGAAATTACCCGACATAAAAAGAAAATTGGCAAACTGTGCCGTATGCAAACTGTCAAAAACATTCTGTCCCAACAGATTTGCGTTTATCAAAAGCAAGAAAAATAATCGAAAAATGCTAAAGCTCTTTGAATTTTGCATCATGCGGCGGATCAACTAACAGGTGAGTATGTGGATCGGGATGATATTTTGAACTGCTAAGCCCGTGGCAGCGTGTGAGGCGGTCGAAAGCGTTAAACAATCCTTTAATCAATCCCTGTTTTTGAATGCAAAGAACAGCGTATTCCGAACAAGAAGGGGTGAAATTGCATGAGTAATAATCTTGCGAAGAGAAAACATGCTTGTAAACGAAAAACAGGCTTCCGGTTATACTTCCCAGGTGTTCTGAAAATTTTCCTACAACGTTCGAGGTCATAGGTTGAATATGCTCTTTCACGATTGCAAACTCCCGCGATGTTTGGGCCACAAGGTTCAAACTACTACTTAGAATGAGGATAGTTATAAAAATTTTCATTTTTCAGATTATTGATCAGAATACCCGATAATGAAATAACCTGGTATATCTCTGCATTTCCCAAATAAAGAGCCTGTACAATTTCTGTAGGCACTTTCAGGCCTGAAACCACTTTATATTCCTTGAAAAGTTGCCGGCTCAAAACCTCATCTTTGTCGTTAAGTATCACCACACCGGAAAGATCATTATTTTTACTCGAAGTTAGCACGCTTCCTTTAAACGGAAACCCTTCGGGAGGGAGCCAGGTAGTGATGACCAGGTCGCCATCTTTTTCAATCTTACCAACCTTATAGAAGCTATCTCTGAGTCCAAAATCTGCCAGCTTTCCTTCGAGGCATTTGTGAAAAATCGTAGATTCAATAAAGGGATTCATACGGTCAGTGCGTATGAGTTTCCCATCTCTGTATGTATATGCAAGACTATCCTGAATCAGCCAAACCTCTTTTTCGGGAAAGCGGATGTTATATACCATTTTCTTATAAGAGCGGTCGTAATATACCCTGCCCAAAATGAGTTGCCCCTTACCGTCTGTGGGCTTGGTTTTCATCGAAACATCAGCCTCAATGCGAAAAAAAGACTGCCCGTAAGTTGCTGACATCAAAGATATCATACAAACCACGGACAGCCAGAAAAAAGTTTTCACCGGTAATTTAAAAAGTATTAAGCCCCTGCTTAAACGGTTGACCATGCAGCTGCGTACACAACTACATAAAAGACTGTGTATAGCACACTACCCAACACGCAGCCCCACAATGCTTTCTTTGTTTGAGACTGGTCTTGTGTAATGACGTAAACCAAGACTATACCAACCCAGTTTAAGCAAAAGCCCCAGGCAAAGCTGGGAATACCAAGTGGTGGCCCATCGCTGAGACTAGCTATGCTGGCTGCTCCATATGCAGGTAGCAACGAACTAGTGGCCAGCGAGTTGTTTTCGGCAAGCAAATCGCTGAGTGTGAGGTTCTGGCTGTTGACAATGACTTCAATTTCATTTATGGCAGCCATTTCGGAAGAAATCTTCTGTTCGTCAATCTTGAACATTGAAGAAGAATTTGCTACTGAAGCTGAAGCCACAGCGATCATAAGCAACGCAAAGAGTAATAGTTTTTTCATATCAATTGGGTTTAATGTTCAGCAAATATAATAACATTTTAGGCGGAAATTAATAGAATCAGATATTTTTTTAAACATTTTTTAACATAGATATTTATTGGCTTGCCAAAACTGAGCCAACGGACTCATCAATTGCAATAAATATTACCTTAGCGGTTTCTTTAGATTGTATTTATAAAATATCCTTTGATCACTATGTTTAATCATTCAAATCTGATGTCAAATGACTAAAAAAGTACAACAATTGCTGAGCGAGTCGAAAAGCGCAAGATGGGCCGCCCTAATTCTGGTTTCGTTGACCATGTTGGCAGCATATTTCTTTGTCGACATGATGGCCCCACTTATGTCTTTGGTGGCCAAAAAGTATCAATGGACCCCCGATGTTTATGGGTTCTTTTCCGGATCTGAATATATGCTTAATGTACTTGGATTCCTAATCATATCAGGAATTATTCTGGATAAGATGGGTATCCGATTCACTGGGTTGATGGCTGCCGGGACCATGTTATTGGGTGGCCTGATTAAATTTTATGGATTGACTCCTTACTTTGTTGAAGGGGGCTTTGCATTCGACTTTTTCAACTCCTTTTGGAAAAGCATGCCACCTTCGGCAAAAGTAGCTTCTCTTGGCTACGCAATTTTTGGAATTGGGGTTGAAATGTGCGGCATCACGGTTTCAAAAACAATTGTAAAATGGTTTAAAGGCAGAGAATTGGCCCTCGCTATGGGAATGGAAATGGCTACAGCGCGCATGGGTGCCTCGGTTGCTTTTTTCTTTTCGGCAACCATTGCCCGAGCAGGAACCCCCGACGAAAACCTGCTTAACAGTCTGTATTTTGGCCTGGCACTGCTTACAATTGGCTTCTTAACCTTCCTGGTATATTCTTTCATGGATGCGAAACTCGACAAACAAGCCCAATTGAGTTCACAAGCTGCTCCTCCCGAGGAATTTCGCCTGAGTGATATTGGTAAAATTTTATCCAACAGGGGGTTTATTTACATATCGCTGCTTTGTGTGTTGTTCTACTCAGGGGTATTTCCTTTCTTGAAATATGCAGTGAATATGATGGAAAATAAGCTAGGCGTATCAGGCGAGGAAGGAGGCTATATTTCGGGGCTTCTTCCGGTTGGAACAATTTTGCTGACACCGCTGATTGGTTATTTATTAGACACCCGAGGAAAAGGTGCTTCAATGATGATCTTTGGTGCAGGCTTAATGACCTTAGCCCATTTGACTTTTGCACTTGTACCAGTGGGTGTGGCATTGGCAATTGTAGCAATCGTTATCCTGGGTATTGCTTTTAGCCTTGTTCCGGCATCCATGTGGCCATCTGTACCGAAAATCGTTGAAGAACGATACCTCGGGTCAGCATATGCGCTTGTTTTTTGGATTCAAAATATAGGCCTGATGTTTATTCCATGGTTGATAGGGGTGGTGCTGAAAGCAATGAATCCTGGTGTAGCCGAAAAAATTCAACAAGGTGATAGCACAGCAGTGTATGATTATACTGTTCCTATGCTGATCTTTGCCGGATTAGGCTTAACAGCGGTTTTGCTCGGATACTTGCTAAAAATAGAAGATAAGCGAAAAGGCTATGGCCTGGAATTGCCTAATAAGCAATAAGTTGCATATTAGCCCGTTAGTTTTTTAATCAATGCTGCTAAAGGATTATGCATATAAGAATGTCAATGAAGGTGATATTTGTGCAGCTGATCCTTCTCTGGACTTTTCATGGAATGGCTCAGATAAACAGCGGAGGGCAGCCACCTGCATTTACAGATAAAAGCAGTGATTTTTCTATTCCAATCCTTACAATTCCTGCCCCTGAGGTTGATGAGCTAAGAAAGGAGGATGAAACGACCAGCCGAAATGGGATAGCATATCGCATTGGAGTGCTTCTGCCCGTCAATGCGGGGCCTTCTAATTTTACCCAATGGAAGACCATCCCCGGCAATCAAAAGCAATGGCGATTGCGAATTAAAACGCCTGGGGCTTTGGCCACTGCACTTTATTTTGAGAATTTCCACTTGCCGCAAGGATACACTCTATTCATCTATGATGAAAAACGAACCCATATATTGGGAGCCTTTACTTCACAAAATAATCACCCCTCTGGATTATTTTCAACTGAACTTCTGCCTGGCGATGATTTGATTATTGAATGTATTGGACTGGCAACCATCACAGAGCTGCCGCAATTTGTAGTTTGCGAAATTTTGTATGCCTACAGAGGGATTGATTCAAATATGTTCCAAAATTCAAATCTGAAAAATGGATCCGCAACATGCAATGTCAACGTGAATTGCAGTGAAGGTGCCGCTTGGAAAAATCAGAGAAATGGCGTAGTTCGTGTAATGACCAGGGTGGGTTCAACCTCCTTTTGGTGTTCGGGTAGCCTCATCAACAATACTGCCGGTGATTTCAAACCTTATTTGCTTACCGCCGATCATTGCCTTCGAAACAACCAGGGAATTTATGCTACTGAAGCAAATCTTAATCAATGGATCTTTTACTTCAACTATGAATCAGAAACTTGTACGAACCCGGCAACAAACCCGGCTCTAAGGAGCATGACCGGTGCATCAGTAAAAGCAAATACCGGAGAAGGCAATGATAATATGGGATCTGACTTCTCTCTCCTGCTCCTAAATCAGAAGATACCTACTGAATATCAGCCATATTATAATGGCTGGAACCGCATCAACTCCCCATCATCGGCAGGCGTGAGTATTCACCATCCCGGAGGTGAGATAAAGAAAATATCAACGTATTCTACACAGCTCATCTCGGCCTACTTTAGCAACATTAACCAGCAAAATATGTATTGGCAGGTACAATGGGCTGCAACAGCCAACGGGCATGGTGTAACAGAAGGCGGTTCTTCAGGCGCTCCGCTCTTCAACAGCGAAGGGTTGATCATAGGCCAGCTTACCGGAGGCCAGGCTTCATGCACTTTTCCTTTATCACCCGACTATTACGGAAAATTTTCTTATTCCTGGGAGTCTTTTGGTACGACACCAAATAAGCAATTAAAACCTTGGCTCGACCCTGCAAACACTGGATTGACACAACTTCGCGGGAGCTTTAATACAACCCAGGTTGTGGCAAATTTCATGGCCGACACTACAGTAATAACCGTTGGGAACGCCATCAATTTTAACGATTTTTCGACAAACAACCCAATTGAGTGGTACTGGAGATTCCCGGGCGGTACGCCAATCACTGCATCCGAACGAAATCCAAAAGGAATCAAATACTCAGCGTTTGGTGATTTCGACGTGATGCTGGCGGTTAAGAACCAATTCAGTAACGATACATTGGTCAGAAAAAAGTATATCAGGGTCGCCCCAGGCGTTTACCCCAACCCGGCACGTGAATCAGTGAATTTTTTGCTGGGATCACACAACGAAGATTTACTATTTTGGGAACTTTATAATTCCCGTGGACAGCTGATTGAAAGCGGGGAAGTGAACATCAGTAATCAGTTTACGGCTGCGATCAGGTTCTCAAAACGTCATGTCGGCATCCATATTTTGAGTATTATTGTTGGAGAAAACCGGCCCCATCGTTATAAAATAACTTTGTTTAAGTAGTTCAATTAATTTGCTATGGTGCCTGGCTCCATGTCGGGCAAGGGTTGCGAAGACACATAACGATCCCATCGGAGGATCACCGCCTGCATGTCGGTTGGCAAGTCGGAGTCGAAAAATAATTTTTCCCCGGTCGCAGGGTGGCAGAATCCAAGCGACTTTGCATGTAAGGCTTGACGTGGAATTAGCTCAAAGCAGTTTTGAATAAATTGTTTGTATTTGCTAAAAGTCGTTCCCTTCAGGATCATGTTTCCGCCATACTTTTCATCGTTGAATAAGGGGTGGCCGAGGTGCTTCATATGCGCCCTAATTTGGTGCGTTCGACCGGTTTGTAGCTGAAACTCAAGCAAAGTCACATAGCCGAATCTTCTAATCACTTTGTAGTGAGTGATCGCTGGCTTCCCAAACTGGCCGTCCTTGTAAACTGACATGACCCTTCGGTCGTTCATGCTGCGGCCGATATTTCCTTCGACAGTACCCTCGTTTTGCTTTAAATCTCCCCAAACCAGCCCTATATATTTTCGCTCAATGGTGTGATCGAAAAACTCGCGTGCCAACCGTGTTTGGGCCAATTCATTTTTTGCCACAAGTAAAATGCCTGATGTGTCTTTGTCAATGCGGTGAACAAGGTATGGATAATCGGAAGACCCCGATGCGGGGGCATTGCCCAAATAATATAATAGTGCATTCATGAGTGTGCCTGTGTAATTTCCATGCCCCGGGTGCACAACCATGCCAGGCTCCTTATTAACTACCAACACATCATGATCTTCAAACACGATGTTAAAGGGGATATTTTCGGCCAGCAACTCGAATTGCCTTGGAGGATGTGCCAATACGATCGTGATAATATCCAGTGGTTTAACACGATAGTTTGGTTTGACGGTTTTGCCGTTTACCAATACATTGCCAGCATGAATGGCTACCTGGATGCGGTTGCGCGTGGCATTCTCTATGCGACTCATCAGGAACTTATCAATGCGCAATAGTCCCTGCCCTTTGTCAACAGTCAGACGGTGGTGTTCATAAAAATCAGATTCCTCTGATTCCTCAGGAATGTCTTTGGTAAAATCTGTTATCATTCTACTTTGCTACGATAAACCGCGTGGTGCCAACCAAAGTGCCTATTGTATCAATAATCTGAATCAAATAAACACCGGCCTTCAGTTCCGGAATGTCAATGCGGGGGGCCAGTGTGCCTTCCATCAGCAATGTTCCGATAGAGTTGTAAATTCTGAATGATCCGCCCCTGGCCGGGTCTTCTGTGTATTGTATGTTTAGCGAGGTGCCACTGACCGGATTTGGGAATACTTTGAATGAACTCGACAGGCTGGGGTCCATAATTCCTGAGGGCCCTTTTGAACCCAGCACAGGGCGCATCATCAATGACCCATCGAGCATACTGTTAAGCCACTCGCCTCCATAAAAATAAAATGTATTTTGTTTGTTGTTTGTGTTCCGGTCGAAGCCAAGGTTAAGCAAATCGGAAGTGACTTGCTGCCAACCGATATAAAAGACCAATCCGGGAAATTTTGTGTTGTTGATAGTGACCGGGGAAGAAAGAGTGTATTTTTGAAAACGGTTTAATCCCTGGTTAATTATTGGTTGCAGGTTTTCCTGGGTATAAATAACCTGATTGGGCTTGCCACCGAGATCGTTCCATACCTTTAGGTGAAAAAATCGTTGGAGAGAATTCCCAAGAATGCGATTAAAAAACATTGTAATCGCAGTCAGCGTATCCGGGGTGTTCAACTGAAAACGATATGCCAGCTGTCCTCCGGAAAAATTTAAACCATAGCCGGCTTCGGTGGTTCCATCATCGTAGGCATAATAATCGCCAAAAGCCTGACTAAATCTGACAGTGTCATTGGAGCCCGGTGGCAGGTTGCTACTTGTTAACACATGCTCTATTTCGAATGTTGCCCATGGCTGATTCAAAGTGGGAAATACAAAACTTACCGGTGGCCTGGTAATGGGCCGATGGGCCACATATCCGCCTTGGGAGTATGGTTGAAAGTTGTATACACCCGATTCATAGGTTTTTATATGGCCGCTCGTAGCATTTCGAACTGTATAACGATAAGAGGCCGGAAAAGCAGAATTGTTTAAGTTAGTGGCCAGCACACGCAGCGAATCAACCATTTCGTTCACAAAATTCTGCTTGTATTGCTTGTAGGGCATCTGAGAATATTTCTTGAGGAAACTGCCAGGACGGGATACGAAAGCAATGTCCCGAAAATTGATGTCGTTGATGCCACGTCCATGGTTCAAATAGATATAATCAAGGTGCCAGTGATCGCGGTTACTTTGAAAGCTTGGGGCAGTCGGATAAAGGATGCTTGCGTAATTATAAAACCTAAACCTGAAACCCGGCCTCATGAAGCTGGCATCTGTAATTTTGATCATGACCCGAGCAAAATATTTTCCATGTTGAGCATAAAAATTGTTGAGGGACATTCCGGGGCTGCTCCACACGCGTATCCATTTTTTGAGAGAATCTATTGGGTGATCTCGAAAAAACTCCAGAACCAGTGAGTCTCCTTCTGCCGGTGCAAATCCATACCCTTCGGGTTGATAATAAAAGCTCAGATAAATTGAGTCGGCAGGAGTAAGTGCTTTAGGCTGAGGAAGAAAAACTGAATCGAGCCTGATCGGTCTGCTGGTAAGATAATCAGCAATGAATCGAGTGGTATTGGCTTGCGGATATAGGATTCCATCTTCGTCAATGGCATCGAAAGTTGCCACCCCAATGCTGGGCGGGAAAAGCGCATAGTCAGAATTGATAAATACCTTATTGTCAGACCAAAGCTGTGTGCGTGGAAAAACTCCCTCGGCCGAAAAATCGTCAAAAAGCGGGAGCTTTAAGGTTTGTTGCGAGCTTTTGAAAGTGTTTGGGCTCTGTCCGAGGCGGTGTATTATTTCAATGTTCTCCTGCACCCCAACCAGCACTTCCTGCGCTAAGGTGAAACGCCAAAACAAAATCAGCAGGAAAAATAAAAAATAATATCGGCTCATAAATTATCTGTTATCAATATTTAAAAATGGAATCGTAAACATTGGGATAGCTGTCCTGATAAGTTTTCAGGATTGAATCAAAATTTATTTCACCGGAAGTTTTATACCAAAGATCTATAGTGCTCCCGGAATTGATGTATGCATCGGATCGAAATGCTGGATTTTGTCTATAAACCCTTGAAAAAGAAGAGTCAGAAGGCTTGCTGTAAAATTCGGCACCAATATTCATCATCAAACCCTGGATTACAGATTTTACTTCGGAAGGGGTCAGTCCTATAAGAAAAGGCACCGATACTCTTTCGCTGCCTAATCCTCGGCCCAATACAAGATCTATACCCGAACCACGCTCAACAAAAGTACCGGGTTGAACAAGCACTCCCATGTAAAGCTGCCTTACGACTGCATTTCTCGCAATGTCCGGCACGTAATCAAGCCTGCCAACCTTCAATCCATGGGTTTCCAATGTTGCAACGGCCTGACGAAAACTGAGGTCTACAAGATCAGGAACTTGAACCTGCTCGGGTAGAATTGCAACGGTTGTAAGATATATTTTACGGTTTCGTTTTACTTTAGAACCAGGTAAGGGGTCTTGCATCACAACACTGCCCTTGGGATAATCCACATTAAAAACTGAGTCCAGAACGATGAATTCCAGATCTTTTGTCTGGCTTAACTGCTTTATTTCGTTAAGGGTAAGCCGTCTTAAATCGGGAACAAGGATGAATTTTCCATGTTGGGTATATGCAGAAAGCAAAATAAGAACAATCGCGAGAAGGATGAAGGAGGCCAGGATTGAAAGTAAAAAGTGGCGCAGAAATTTTCTGCTGAATAAGAATTGCCTCAAACTCATTTTTACTACTTTTATTCGCTGAAAATAGATCGAAACGGATAAAAACTTACATCCGAAATATAACAGCAATCAAATCGGATTATTGTTTTACAAGGCAAAGATAAGTATTTATCTCCATTGCCGAAGCAATTTGAAAGCAAAGCTTACATGCTTGATACTTAACAAAATAGGGTTCTTAATATTACAATACATTCTCAAATGAAAAAATGTATAGCCATCATTACAGGAGGACAGAGTGGGGAGCTTGAAATTTCGTTGAAGAGTGCCGCTATGATTCAAAAACATATTGATGATTCAATTTATGAAGTTTTTCAGATTGTTATTTCTGGCAATGAATGGTGTTTTTATTCACCCGACGGCTCAAAATATTTAATTGATAAAAATGATTTCAGCCTGGTGCTCGATACCCGAAAGGTTACATTTGATTGTGTATTCATTGCCATTCATGGCACCCCGGGTGAAGATGGCAAGCTTCAGGGCTATTTCGACCTGATAAACCTTCCTTACACTTCGACCAACCTGTTTAGCTCAGCGATAACATTCAATAAATATTTTGCCAATCTCGCAGCCAGTGCTCTTGGTGTGAACATTGGAGAATCGTGGCTGATATCCTTAGGCGATGATGTTGATCCACAACAAATAATTAATGACATCGGGCTGCCCTGTTTTGTAAAACCAAACAAAGGAGGCTCAAGTGTTGGGGTTACAAAAATTCACACTCCTGAAATGCTTTTACCGGCAATCGAAAATGCGTTTAAGCATGACGATGAAGTACTGGTTCAACGATTTCTTCAGGGCAGGGAGATTACCTGTGGACTGATCAGTTATAAAGGCAAAATGATTGTTTTTCCGCTTTGCGAGATTGTTAGCAAAAAAGAGTTCTTCGATTACGATGCCAAATATACGCCAGGGATGGCCGATGAAATTCTTCCTGCTCCCATTAGCGAAACCTTAAGCCAGCGTTGCCGCGATATCTCAATACATTTGTATAAAAGATTGAACTGCAAGGGAATCGTGAGGCTCGACTACGTTCTTTCCGGAGATGAATTCTTTTTCCTTGAAGTAAATGCCATTCCCGGTTTATCTGAAAACAGCATTGTTCCACGGCAAGCCCGGTTCATGGGAATTGGCCTGGCTGAGCTTTTTTCTATGGCCATCGAAGAGGCAATAGACTGGCATGAGAAACGACAGTATCTTAGGTCGGCAGGACAATAATCCAGTCCAAACTTCACACGCCTTTGTAGTGGTTCTTCTCACCGTAAGCGTAAACAAAATAATGAACCTGCAGGGACAACCTGCAAGTTCACATTGGTTTTATGAATCGGGGGAGTGGTTGGTTAGAAAATCGCATAATTTGCCGATGGCTTGTGCCCGGTGACTAATTTTATTTTTCTGTTCAAGTGTCATTTCGGCAAAGGTTTTGCTGTATCCATCCGGAATAAAAATCGGATCGTAACCAAATCCGGAACTGCCCCGCTTTTCATGTATCAGCCGGCCATTGATGATGCCTTCAAAGTAAAACACCTGCCCCGATTTTATTAATGCGATGATTGTCCTGAAGCGGGCTTTCCGGTTATTAATTCCATGTAATTCGCCCAAAACTTTCTTTATGTTGTCGTCAAAGTTTTTGTTTTCGCCGGCATAGCGCGCCGAATAAACACCCGGCCTTCCATGAAGTGCCTCCACTTCAAGCCCCGTGTCATCGGCAAAACAATCAACGTCATATCGGCTAACGATATGCATGGCTTTCAGCAGTGCATTTCCTTCAAGGTTATCGGCTGTTTCGGGAATATCATCCGTAAAACCGAGATCAGAGAGCGATGCAATTTCCCAGGCAGGGGCATAACCTTCGGGTCTTCTTAATTGCCGGTTAAGGATTTCAGTTACTTCGAAAATTTTGTGTCGGTTGTGGGTTGCAAAAACCAGTTTTTTACGCATGCTCTAGATGATTCAATCGTTATGATATGGCTCGTTCCTTAAAATGGTGAACGCCCTGTAAAGTTGCTCCAGAAAGATTAGTTTCGCCAGCTGATGCGGAAAAACCATCCTCGAAAGCGAAAGCTGTGCATTCGCACGCTCAAACATTGAATCTGCAAACCCATAGGCTCCTCCGATGACAAATACAAGCTTTTTTGTGGCCCTGTTCATATGATCGTTAAGCAGGGATGCAAATTCGGGCGATCGCAGTTGCTTGCCGGTTTCGTGTAGAAGTATCACAAAATCGCCGGGATTGATTTTTTGCAATAACAATTCAGTTTCTTTTGCTTTAAACAGTTCGGCACTTCCGCGTGAATCGGAACGCGCAAGGTTGACCTGATGAATTTCGAGTGGGGTGTAATGTTTCAACCTGGCTTCATACAGCGCAATTCCTTCGCGCAGGTATGCCTGGTCAATTTTTCCTGCTGAAAGAATCCCTATTTTCATTGCTTTCAGATCCCTAAGGTATTGTGCGAAAATACTAAATTATGATCATTCGGATTTGAGTTTATTTGCCGTCAGGCAGGATGAATAAATAAAAACCATAGGCCAATAGGTGTTCTTGTCTGCCATTTGTGTATTTTCGCACAATAAACCTGGATTTATCCTAAAAACACACTGAGATTTAATTATTGGTTCGCTTTTTGTGGCAATTTGTTTTCCCGATATATTAAAATGAAAATGAAAAACATCATTCTTTTCCTGGCCCTCGTTCTTTTATTGTCTGGAGGCGATAACACAATTGCCCAGGAACCAACAAAAGAGGGCGATAATATCATTGAATTGCTACGCACTGCAAATACAAAAGAGCTGGCCAAACTATTCAGTGCAAGCGTTCAGTTGACCTTGCCCGTAAGCGAAGGTAGGTTTAACCGCACCCAAGCCGAACTGATAATGAAAGATTTTTTTATTAAATACCCCCCACAATCCGCCGCATTGAATCATCGCGGCACATCAAACGATGGATCGTCATACCTTATTGGAGATTATGTTTCGGGCAAAACAAAATATCGAACCTATTTTTTGCTAAGAAAAGTCGGCTCAACTCCTTTGATTCATCAATTGCGCATCGAAACTGACGAGTAGTGCCTTGTGACAGTAAATAGGAGTGTATGAAATACTTTCATCAGCAGTATGAGCGGTTTATGGCAAGCCGTTTGATGGCTGCGACCGTCAGTTTTTTACAAAAACTCATACTGCCTGGCTTCGACGGCATGTCGTTCTATGCCGTTATGCGGTTTTTTTTCATTGGCATCCAGAAACGCTCCATCACCTTAAGGGCCTCGGCGGTTTCATTCAATTTTTTTATGGCCTTATTTCCTGCCA
This sequence comes from Lentimicrobiaceae bacterium, assembly GCA_037446395.1. GTDB lineage: Bacteria > Bacteroidota > Bacteroidia > Bacteroidales > JAAYJT01 > JAAYJT01. The sequence continues at coordinate 60,116 of JBBIIP010000009.1, read as the reverse complement.
TCATTTTTTTCTTTTCCCTCATACCCTATATACCTGTCGAAGGATTCCAGGATTCATTATTGGCAATTCTAAAAGATTTTATTCCAAAACAAACTTACACCACAGTCGAGGCTACACTTTTCGACATCATTACCCGTCCCCGTGGAGGATTATTATCTGTAGGCTTCCTGCTTACGCTCTATTTTGCCACCAATGGTGTTAGCAGCATGATTGAGGCATTTAATCAAACCTATCACGCTATCGAAACGCGCTCTTTTATTCGTCAACTGATGGTTTCATTTAGCCTTTTGATGGCCCTTTCGCTGTTGATTATCATCGGCATATCACTCATTGCCATCGGCCCAATTGTATTGGACAGGCTTACAGAATTCGGGTTGCTCAAAGGGCGTTTTACTTTCGAAATTATTGTTGTGACCAAGTGGCTGATTGTTATTGGAATGTTTTTGCTGCTGTATTCGCTGGTTTATTATTTTGGCCCGGCTTTAAAAAAGAAATTTCGTTTTATCTCGGCCGGTTCTACATTTGCTTCCATGCTGACAATATTAACCAGCATCGGTTTTAACTTTTATATTAATCACTTTTCGAGATACAATACGCTTTATGGTTCCATCGGAACTTTGCTTGTTTTGATGCTTTGGATCTATTTTAACTCAATCATCCTGTTGATAGGTTTTGAACTAAATGCCAGCATTCATCGGGCCAAGCGGATAGATAGCCAGAAACGCAAACGGATTTCCGATTTGTGACGCAACGGGTGGTGTTTGGAAAAGTGATCTGGGGGTTTGCCTGGCAAATTTTTCAAACACTTTTAGAAGCAATAAAATTTCAACTCAAATTTATTGAAGCGTTCAAAAATTCTGTAAGAACGCTTTTGCTAAACGCTCCCAAGAGTTATTGCTTATTCAAACGGGTTATCCTTGTCTCAAGCCAAATGTTAAATCTTGTATAGTAGCCAATCACCATTTTATTGACATCAGTGGAGATTTTCAAACCCAACATAATTCCGGCAAACAATGTCCCAACAACGATGCTTCTGATGATTATGTCAAGGAAAACATTTTGGAAGTGGCCGATAAATGATTCAGCGATTATAATTGCGAACAGAACAACAGGCACCCAAAGCTGTTTCCAGAAGAAGGGTTGAATTTTAAAATGATAATGAAGAAAAAGTATTCTCAAAAGGTTGTAGATCACCAGGGTAATTGTTGTGGCCAGTGCAGCACCGTTCATGCCAAACAAGCGTATAAATACTATGTTCGTTAAGATAGTGGTTAACACGAGGCCGATGGTAAAAATAAGATCAAACCGATATTTTTTTGAGGTTGTAAGAATAACACCATTTAAGCCGGCAGCCATATCAAAAAGCCTGCCCACACCTAGCACCAAAAAAACATATTTGCCAATTTTGTAATCGCCTGGCATGAACTGAAATATATTTTCGATATTGATCCATAGGATTAGAAAGATACCGGCTCCAATGATCAGGCTGCTTGAAGACACACTTCTATAAAGTTCGTTCATTTTATTCATAGCCCGTTCTTTCCAAAACTCCGAAACCAATGGGGTCGCCACTTTAACGATTGCCCGGTAGGGGATAAGCAGTGTGCTGGTCATAAAAATCATCGTAGTATATATTCCGGCTGTTCCAAGATCAATCATGTGTGCCACCATCAGTGAATCTATGCTGGTTGTCAGCAAGGAGCTTAAATTATTCATCATTGAGAACAAGCCATACAGGAGCATCATTTTGCCCATCCGCATCAAATGTTTTGAATAAATTGGCTTGAGCAATAACTGTTTCAGATAGGCAGTGTAAATTACAACAACAACGGTCGGCAAGCAGTTTGCAACCACATAAACAGCCACAAACGTCTGAAAATCAATCCATCCCAGTGCAAATGCTGAGACTGATAATGTAATGAATACCCTAAGAAGGATCTCTGAAGTGAGCGAAGGAATTATATTTTTATGCAAGCTCCTGAGGTAGGATTCAAAAATATTGTAGTAGATAGTCGCAAGGCCTAACGGAATAAGATAAAGCGAATACTCTACAAGAAGAGAGCTACTATTGCTGTAATAAGTGGTGAAGGGTTTATAGAAAACCAAAAAAATCAAAGTAGTCATGATAAAACCTGCAAATGCAAGTGCAGACAGGCCGAACAGAAACCCGTGATGATGTTTGGGTTTATTGCTGAAAAACGGAAAATACTTGTAAACGATATTTAACGAGCCCAAAGAGGCAAATTGAGCAAAAAGAGCCGCCAGTGTTATTAACAAGTTTGCCAGCCCAACCTGCTCTGTGCTCAGAAAATTAGTAAAAAGAAACAATTTATTTATGAAACCAATTGCAGCCCCCAAATAAGCAATTATTGTAATTGCCGCACTATCTCGCTTAACAATGCCCATGGTAAATCAATGGTTAATTAGATCAGGGTGTGTACTTCTCAGGCAAACACAAACAGGTATTTAATTTATTAACGTTCACCCGAAACCATTGATGAAATCAATATTCCCAGGCTTGTGTAATTCTTTTGTGCATCAAATCGCTGACTCCACATCAGACGCGAGTTGAGTCTCAACTTCTCCTGATCACTCCGGTGATAAAAATAGCTAATATATTTCGCAATAACTTCAGGAGATGAATCTTTGTCAATGAGAAACCCGTTTTCTTCCGAAACAATTTCAGAAACCCCTCCAACATTGGTTGCAAGTGCCGGAACACCCATCGAAGCAGCTTCCATGATTGAAACAGGAATGCCTTCACTTTCGCTGACATTGATAAATAAATCCACCGGGTTATGGCTATAGAAATCAATTAGTTCGGCATTTGATGTTTGTCCCATCAGCTGTACATGGATTTTTGCAGGCAGTTTCCGGATTACTCCTTCAATTTCGTCAAGCAAAGGCCCGGTTCCAAAATGCACCCAGTTTACTTCAAAATCAATCAACTTCAAGGCTTCTGCAATTAAATGCACACGTTTCACTTTAACCAGCGAAGAGCAACTCACTAAATTTAAAATATGATGTGTGCCTTTTTTTGCAAGGCCTTTATCCATTACACCCAGGCGACTCACTGCAACTTTGTGATTTTGCATCGGATAATGATGGGCAAGATATTCTTTACCATGCGCCGAAATCATTAATGCGAGGTCAATGTTTTCTAACAATTGTTTGCGATACGGCAAATAGCCTCCTTTTCGTTCCTTATACAAATCGCTTCCATGAAATCTGACCAGCATTTTGTTACTTAACCTGGATTTCAGAAACCTAACTAAATTTGAAGCGTTGTCTCCCCAATAGAAATATAGCAAATCCTCTGGGTTTATGTTTTTTAAGAGCTTTCTGTAGCCATCAGAAGCCAGTGCTGCACGCGTTATACATGTATACGACATCCAGTTTTTGATCCATTGCATTCTGGTTATTACTCTTTGCGAAATAAATTCCATTAGGGCAAAACGCAAAGGAGCCCTATTCAGTGTCCCAGACAGCAGAAGGCGCAGCTTCTGATCAAGCCGGCAATTTAGCAAGGGCTTTGATACACTTACGTTTACCGGAAGTATCCGTGTTGATTTTGGTTGAGTAGGGGCAAGGGGAATAATTATTACCTCCTTAAAAAATTGTGAGGTAAATACAAGCTCGGTTTCAAGAAACACTTCTCCTTGGCCATGCGGAAAATGATTTGTGAAAAGGAAAAGTTTACTCATCTTGTCATTCAGATTTAGAAAAACTTCATGAGAAGCTCTCGCCAGGCCTTAGTAATCCATGGCAATTGATTGAATTTACTGATGGGTTCTTTTACTTTAAAAACCATTCTGCGATAATCGCCCTGAACAGTGGCGATGCTATATGCTTCGAAGCTAACCAGCTCAAAACCTGCTTTTTCCGCAGTGGTTATGATATCGCCCGATTCAATGGGTTGATCAATGATCTGCAGCTGTTCCGGATGGTTGATTGCAAGATACTCAAGATAGCGCTGGTGGGGGATATGAACAAAAAGCATGGAAGAGTCTTTAACATGGTGGCGTATCTTCCTGAAAATGGCAGCATGATTTTCAACAGGGATGTGCTCCAGCACATCGGGCAACACTATAAAATCGAAAACATCCTCTAGGCCTAATTCAACAATATCCGATAAAACAAAGGTGGTGTTTTTTCTGGCACTATATTTTTTTCTGGCAAATGCAATACTTTGGGCACTGATATCCACCCCCACAACTTTGCCTTTTGTAAGATATTTTGATAACAATCCGGTGATGGATCCGATCCCGCATCCAATTTCCAACACATGATGGTCTCTTTTTAGCCCGGCATTGGTCATCCTGGCAACAATCAGCCGATGGCGGATGTTTATTCCGGTTTTTATTTGCCGCTGACTGAAAGAATCATAATAGGCAACCACCTCATCGCTGTTCGCTATCATCGTCAAGGATTTAATTTTTTGACAATATCTGCAAGCTTCCCTGCAATCTCGCTCCTGCTATAATTATCTATCAGTGAATTTCCGGTTCTTAAAAGTGAATCTCCTTGCCATTGCGCATATAAATTGTAAAGCCAGGCCCCTGCTTTTTCGGTTTGTTTGTAATCAAATACAAATCCACCCTGGCAATCATTAATTATCTCAGCAGCATCGCCCCGCGAAGGGCCAAATCCAAGTATCGGTTTTCTGGAGGCAAGATATTCATAGATTTTACCGGTAGCAATACCCTCATTATTAATTACATCCGGAATTATCAACAAAAGAACTGATGCTTGTTGCATATATCGGATTGACTCATGATGATTTAGATACCCCGTAAGTTTGACGAATTTGCTTAGTTTGGATTCATTTAATTGTTTGATAATTTTATTCGTCAATTGGCCGACAAAAATTATCTCCGGAACACAATCAGGTTCCTTCTCCAACAAATACTCAACTGCACCGATAAAGGATGCAATCGGATACTCATCAGACATGGTACCTGTGTAAGTTATATTAAAATGCAAAGATTTAATAGTGGTGTTGCCGGCGAAATCATTTTTGTCAAACCCATTGGGTATTAAAAATATCTTGTCGGGGCTTATTTTATCTGATTTCTTAATAAAGAGCTCTTTTAATGATTTGCTCACTGTGGTTATTGCACTGGCTTGTTCAATGACGGCTCTTTCGAGCGCCGCATCTCTTTTTTGTATGGGCGTTAAACGGAATAAATTATTGATATAATAGATGTCTGTCCAGGGGTCGCGTAAATCAGCAATCCAGGGTATTCCTGTTTTCTTCTTTAGCTTCAACCCAATCAAATGGCTGCTGTGTGGAGGCGATGTTGTTACGATGACATCAATATGACCCGTTTTGATAATCCTCATGCATTCTTTATAGGCATGTCGGTTCCAGCCAACCCTGGCATCCGGAATAAAGAAATTTCCACGAATGAATCTTGCAATCTTTTGAAGGAAGGTGATTTTGCCCTGATCCGAAAACCCGGGATTAGGTAACTTTGACCCAGGAACAAGTTTCGTATAAAACCGAAGTGGCTCGAAAGTATCGGTTTTGATTATTCTTGTTTCTTTAGGGACCTCGCCTGTGAGGCTTTGGTCTATCAATGGATAACTTGCACGATTGGGTTTTACGGTAACCACTATTGGCTCAATGCCGCAATGCGGAAGGGCTTGAACAAATTTTAACCAGCGTTGTACTCCGGGGCCGCCACTTGGCGGCCAGTAATAAGTGATGATGAGCACTTTTTGTATGCCGGACGCGGGGCTCATTCAACTAACCTTTTTTGGTTTGCCATAAAGGGCAACTTTTTATCTGAGAAGCAAAAAACCCAAGAATTAACAGAACGAGAATAATTGAACCGGCCAGTGAAACCCTTTCGCCAATTCGTACAGAACCTGGGTTAAACCGGAATTCAATCTCATGAACACCCGGAGGAACCACCATGGCCCTGAGAACATAGTCGGCCCTGAAATGGGGTGTCAATTTCCCGTCAATGTAGGCATTCCAGCCTTTGTCATAATATATCTCGGAGAAAACTGCAACCTGTTGGGTGTTGGTTTGGGATTTATAGATGAGTTTGTTTGGAGCATAGGAGGTTAACGTGATTTTTGCTTCATGGTCAGGCTCAAACACTTTGCCATCGAGATATTCGTTGAATTTCTTATCAACAATTGCAACCGATTCAAGGTCGGCAATGTCGAGGGCTTCAATTTCTTCATCAGCATTTTCGACTACTGTAACCCTGGCAACAAACCATGCGTTTCCCATCGCTTCCATATTAATCTGGGCTTCAGGTTGACGATTCTTATCGGGTTGGATAATGTACTTCGTGTTAAGCATATTAAGCACCTTCGTGTTTCCTTTTGAAATATGGAGGTCAATCAGGTCCTGGTAGCGTTGCAGTTTGGCGCCGTGATACCCGCCAATTGATTTGTGAAAATAGCTCGTTGATGTTTCGTTAAAAGTGTTTGTTGCAAGGTTGAGCACCCTGTAATGAGGATCTACGTCTTTTAGAATAATCTGGTCAGCTGCGGTTGGCTGAAAAGGTTTTTCGACCTGACGCCTGGGTACAAAATTCGAGTCGTTCAGGTAACGCCGATCGACCGGCCACATATCAAATAGAATTATTGCAGTAAGGATTCCAATGAACATACCTTGTTTCAGTTTTCCCATATTATAGATCCAAAGCAGAGAAGCCGTAAGAAGAATAAATAAAAAACTGCGAAGTGCATCGGCCCTGAACACGGCAATTCGGGCAGTTTCCAGCTCATTCCACAGCAGGTTGGCTGTAGCAACCATATCTGGTTTATCTATTTTAAACTGCGCCAGGGATTCCAACTCCTGACCGCTGCTAAAGACAAAAAACAACTTAGGGGCAATATAAAAAGCCAATGCAAGCCCCCCCGTGAGGCCTAAAGCAATTAGAAAAAAGTTCAGTTTCTCTTTTATTATCTTCGGATTTGCAAGGATCTCCTTCAGTGCGAGAAGTGCCATAATTGGGATTGCCAGCTCGGCAATGATAAGCGTCATTGACACGGCTCGAAACTTGTTATATCCGGGCACATAGTCGAGAAAAAAGTCGGTTAATGGCATAAAGTTTCTCCCCCAAGCCAGCAATACTGATAATATTGTGGCGGCAAGCAGTGCCCACTTCAACGGCCCTCTCAAAATAAAGGCAGCTAAAATAAATAGAAAGAAAATGACTGCGCCCACATAAACTGGACCCGAAGTAAATGGCTGTTCGCCCCAATAATGATTTTGACTTCCAACCCATTCGCGGTTTTGGCGATCCACTGCATCCATGGCACGCTCATTGCCTGCCAGACTGCCTGTTGCTCCTCCTTTCGCATTTGGCACGAGGAATGAAAATGTTTCGCCTATGCCGTAGCTCCAGCGGGTGGCATAGTCCTTATCCAATCCTGTAGATGTCTGAATATCTTTGTTGTGTGTGAGTTCAGAACCTCCGCGTATCGTGTATTTCGAGTATTCCCATGTGGTGTAGAGATTGGCAAAGTTCAATGCCAGTGCAATCAGTGCTGCCAAAGCAAGAACTCCGGTTGCTTTTCCAAACGGTGCAATTTGCTTCTGACGAATAGCATTGATCAGGAAAGCAACACCCATCAGCAAAACAACGATCAGGAGGTAATAGGTTACCTGAAAATGGTTTGCATTAATTTGAAGCGATAAGAAAATGGCGGTCAATAGTCCACCTTGGGCAATTTTTCCCCGAAAAGCCATAATTATTCCTGCCAGCACCGGTGCCATATAAGCAATGGCAACAGCCTTTGAGTTATGGCCGGCTTCAAGAATAATAAAATGATACGAAGAAAACGCAAATGCCAACGAACCGGCTATCGCCAACCAGGGACTAATTCCGAGCACCAACATGAGTACATAAAACCCGGCGAAATAAAGAAAAATCATATCGGCAGGGCGAGGAAGCCCCAGTGTCATTAATTTGTGAAAGAACTGAGAGATATTGTTTCGAAACTTAACCGATATTTGATAAGCCGGCATGCCCCCAAACATCGAGTTGGTCCAAAGGGCTTCTTCTCCGGTTTTTTGCCTGAAATCAACAATTTCTTTGGCCATCCCGCTATGGTTCAGGATGTCAGGTTGGAAGAGGCGTTTGCCTTCAAGCACCGGATAAACATAAACAATGCTCAGTGATGCGAATATCGCAATGGCGACGATGTGAGGGAGAAATTTTTTGAAGAGGCTGCTGTTCATGGGATTGGGTCAATTAAATAGTCAGTTGGTATTAATGTCCTCAAAGTCAACATATTCACCCATCTTTTTCTGATTGGGGGATTGATTTTTGTGTTTAGGAACATAATCTATGTGAATTTCTCCTTCCTTCCGGGTTTCCTGTGCTTGATTTGCGTGCTGCGTGGCAGATTTTTGATGTCGGTTCAACCAAAATCGCAAAATACGCGGCAACAATAGCGGAAACACATAGTAGGAAATAATGTAGAGCAGTATTAATATCAGGATAAATAGATACATGATGAATTATTCCGAGATAATTAGGCGATGCGAAATTATGTTTTTTTTACAAACGGTTAGCTGTATAAGGATTCATGAGATGCTGTGAACAAAAAAAGGCAGCGAGGCTGCCTTTAGAAAATATGATGGATTTGAACGATTAAAATCGCTACTTCTTGTCCAGATATTCGTCAGAAACTGTCAGCTTTTTACGTCCTTTTGCCCTGCGTGCGGATAACACCCTGCGTCCATTGGCAGACGACATTCTTTTGCGAAACCCGTGCTTGTTTTTTCTTTTTCTGTTCGAAGGTTGAAATGTACGTTTCATGACCGTTAATTTTTTGAGGGCGCAAAGTTAGTTATATTTTTCTATCGTGCAAATATTTCTTGCATTTTAGTTTATTAATTCTCTCGAGGCAGCTTTGCAGTTAAAAATCAGGCATTTTTTTGATTTAAAAACGGGAAAGGATTTGCAGCGAAATTAACTGATTGGCTTCTGACACCACTTTAGATTCGGCCTATGCTTTCAATTGCATGGCCGGAATGCATTCGAGGGTTTTAACCAGGTAATCATAGAATTTAGCTACAGTTTCAATTTTTACCTTTTCATCTGGCGAGTGTGGATGACGTATCGTCGGGCCAAATGAAATCATATCCCAATTCGGGTAGGCAGCTCCAAGGATTCCACACTCCAATCCGGCATGAATGGCTTTTATTTCAGGCACCTTGCCATAATGCTTGTTATAAACACTCTGCATATGCTTGAGTATGGTTGAATCGGGATTGGGTTTCCATCCAGGATATTCACCATTAAAATTCACTTCGGCTCCGGCCAATTCAAAAATACTTCCCATCATTGCAACCAGGTCGTGCTTGGCCGAATCAACCGAACTACGAAGCAGGCAAATTATCTCAATTACCCCATTTGCCGATTTCACAATCGAGAGGTTTGTAGAGGTTTCAACCAGGCCTGGCATTGCATCGCTCATTCGCATCACTCCACTGGGACAGCCATATACCGCTTTGATCATGCGGTTTTGGGCGTCGGCATCAATCATGAACTTCGGAAGCTGTGCAGGTTCTATGCTGATCGAAAGATCTGGCTCGGTTACCGAAAGCTCTGCTTTTATTTTTGAAACCAACTTGCCAAAACATGTGTCAAATTTAGCTTGTTCAGAGGCCGGCATCAACACAAGGGCGGTGGCTTCGCGCGGAATGGCATTGCGCATGTTGCCGGCTTCGATGGCTGCCAGGCGCAGGCCATGGTCTTTGGCGCCGTGTTCGAGCAGGCGAATCATAATTTTGCAGGAATTGCCTCTTCCAAGGGCAATGTCAAGTCCAGAGTGGCCTCCTTTCAGGCCGGATATGTTGATCATGTAAGCATGCATCCCTGCCGGAACCGGTTCTTCTTTGTAATGGAATTTGAAATTGCCATTGATCCCGCCGGCACATCCAATGTAAAGCTCCCCTTCGTCTTCACTGTCCATGTTCAATAGGATATCTCCTTTTAGTAGCCCTGGTTGAAGATTAAAGGCACCCGTCATCCCGCTTTCTTCATCAACAGTAAACAATGCTTCGATGAGTCCATGCCGTAAGGTTTTATCTTCGAGTACTGCCATGGCGGCTGCCACTCCCATGCCGTTATCGGAACCTAAGGTGGTTCCATTGGCGCGAACCCACTCACCATCAACATAGGCTTCGATGGGGTCTTTTTCAAAATCATGCACCTTGTCGCTGTTTTTTTGCGGAACCATATCGAGATGCCCCTGCAAAACCACACCCAGTCTGTCTTCCATTCCCGGAGTAGCCGGTTTGCGAATGATGACATTGCCTACGGCATCAACAATGGTTTCGAGGCCGAGGCTTTGACCAAATTGTTTCATGAACTCAATGATTTTCCCTTCTTTTTTTGAAGGGCGAGGTATTTGGGTAAGGCTGTGAAAATGTTTCCAAATTGGTTTTGGTTCGAGGTCGAGAATTTGGTTTTTCATATACTTTTTGTTTATTGATTATTTTCAATTTTTACGGGTTAAATTAAACGGATTATTAAGATTCTTATTATCCAGCGATAACCCTATTCTACTTTTCTAACGATTTTCTGCATCAACAAGCTCCTTAAAAGTGATGTAGCGCTGCTCATACAAAAGGGTAAGAAATTTAGGAATCCGCTCTTCTGCGGGAAGTATTTTCTCTTTCATCAACACGGTAAGTTTCTCGCAAAGCTGTAACACTGTTGTTTTTCCATCAATTGCCAGCCATGTCGCGCTCCCAAGTTCGTCGAAAGTGATGCGGAAATGATCGGACTTGCCTTTTGGGATCAAAAAACTGCTCAATCGCTTGCTCTTGAATTTTGGAACCAACAAGGTGATGATGCCACGATCATCGGCTTCAAACGACTGGGTTCGAATGGGAGTAAGATCCATATAATTAGCTCCCTTGAGTATACGCCGTCGCTGAAAAATATTAAGCCCCATTTTTCCTGATTAGTTTATAAACGCTGATTAAAATGTTGTTGTTGTCAATGCCCTCCGGCTGAAGGAGGTGCTGGTTCATCAGGGCTTCCTGCATTTCTTAATGGAATAAATATCAAGGCCAGCGCAACAAGCACAAGGATAACGGTGCTGATTGAGAATGGCGGATTTTTGAAGAAGGCAAACAACTCCATATCGGCAAAAGCAAAACCGGCAAAAAGCAAGCCGATCAGTGCTTCGCCCGCAATAAATCCTGCCGCCAACAGCACCCCCACATTTTCTATCCTGATGCTTTGGGCTTCATTCATCTTGCGCGATTTCACAAACATATTCAAAATTCCTTTGATCATTCCGCCGACAAAAATGGCAAAGACAGTTCCGAACGGAAGATACATACCAACGCTGATCAGCATGGGGCTGCCTGCCTGTATCAGAATAAATCCGATACCCATCAGAATTCCTACGATAATCAGGGGCCATGTCATGTCGCCGCCAACAATACCGCGCGACAACATTGCCATCAGGCTGGCTTGAGGAGCCGGCAGTTCCTTGCTTCCAAATCCACCCTGATACCCTTCGCGTATTCCGGTGGCCACATCACCTTCATGAAGTATAAACAACGGAATGAATAGCACCGCTGCGGCCACCACCACCCCAATCACATCTCCGAACTGCATCCGCCAGGGGGTTCCGCCAAGAATATGGCCTACCTTGAGATCTTGCAGCATTTCGCCGGCAACAGCAGCCGAAACACACACAATGGCCGCTACTCCCAGCACTGCCGCAACACCTTCGCGGCCTGAAGCCCCCAGGGCAACCAGAATAAGCGCGGTAACAACCAGTGCAGTCAATGTTAGCCCACTGATGGGATTATTGCTCGAACCCATAATGCCGACTAAATATCCCGATACGGCAGCAAAAAAGAAAGCCAAAATGATCATGACGGTTGCTGCGACAAAGGCTATAATGAAACTTGTTTTGAAGATCAGGAAAGTAATCAGAAATGTAGCCAATGCCACGAAAGCAATACCTATCATGATCCAGCTAAAGCTGATGTCTTTTTCTGTACGTTCAACCGTACCCTGTTTTGTGGCTGCTTTTTTCACATCGCTGATAGACCTTGAAATGCCTGCAAACAAGCTCTTACGCATGCGGTAAAGTGTAAAAGATGCTCCGACCAGCATGCCACCAATTGCGATGGGCCGCACAATGCGCCCCCACACATTGTTTGCCATGGTCATCCATGCCTGATTGGTAGCAGCCTCATTGGTTAGCGCGGGATTGTCGGCCATAATGGAAGCAATCAGTCCTTGTATATCAAAGCCTTGCGATAGAAAATACAGGATGATGGGTGTAAGCAGCCCCCATGCAATCAAGCCACCACCGAAGGCGAGCGATGCGAGTTTTGGGCCGATGATATAGCCGACGCCCATATATGCAGGGCTTATTTTAGGCGAATTTATCAACAGGCCGCCTTCTCCGATGAATTTGCTTCCCGGGATGGTTTGTTTGATAAAAACGATGAATTTGCTCCAGGCGGTGGCAAAAAACTTCAGTTCGCCCAGGGCTTTGATCACCGCGCCGCCAATCATGGCCAAGAATAAAAACTTACTGCCTCCGCTTCCATGCTGGCCTGCTTTATGAATTTCTGATGCAGCCACAGATTCGGGGTAGGGCAGGGTAGCATCTTCAACCATGATGCGCCGCAACAGTGCCACGAACATAATTCCTAAAATGCCGCCTACAGCCATAATCAGGGCCGAGATCACATAGTTTCCGGGAGTATAAAACTCGGGCCAGATGCCGGCAATAAAGAATGCAGGCAGGGTAAAAATGGCACCGGCAGCCACTGACTCGCCGATTGAACCCACGGTGCGGGCAAAATTTTCTTCCAGGATGGTTCCTTTGAATGCCCTGAGTATAGCCATTCCGATGACTGCTGCCGGATAGGTGGCTGCAATGGTCATGCCCGCTTTCAAACCAAGATAAGCATTGGCTGCACCAAGCACCACACACATCACCAGGCCGATGAGCAGGGCGCGCAAAGTAAATTCTGCCATATTTGTTTCGGACGAAACAAACGGCACAAACTTTTTTGGTTGTGTCATAATTGATAATATTTAATGGTTAAGGAGTATCAACTTTTATCAGAAATGCTAAGTACGAGATTTTCCCTGAAATGGCAAAATAAATTGCAATCGTTGGCTTAAAACCATTGCTTCGAGGCATGCCTGAACCAGGCTGGACTCAGTCGAAGTTAATCATACATCCTCAGGCTGTGGTAATAGGAGCGTTTACTGGAGGTTCGCCTTCTTATTGGGGACTGAAACAAGAAATTGAAAAGATAATTTCAAGGATCTTAGGCCACTGATATCCGTTGGCAGAGAACGCAGACTCACAATTTTTTGGCATTGAATTACAAAAGGGATGGAGGCGACAGGGCAGAAAAATGGATGAAGGGTGGATAAGGGGGGATTATCGTTGGTTTTTCAATAAAACGGCATTTGTTGTTCATAAGTTGTGAATAGAAAGGTTCAAAATCAGTATAACCTTTTTCAATTTCCAGAATTAATTTATAGAAATTATTCGTTTATTACGGAGTGATTGTTGCTTTTAATAAGTACCTCATCAAAGCTAATAATTGAAAACTAGCTGCTCTCAATGGTTGCAAACATCAGCCACTTCACCGCCTCGCCGGTAT
>JBBIIP010000009.1:653-46383 GCA_037446395.1 Lentimicrobiaceae bacterium | reverse complement strand
GTATTGTTATTCATCGCGTTATCGTGCCAAAAGGAAACATCCGTAAACATAAATGCTGAGAATCGCATTGTTTCAAATGAAATTGCCGACATGGATAAATACCTGAAGGATTTCCGGGCCCGGATGAACGCCCCTGTGAAAAGCGGAGAGCTGCTTAATCTTGAAGCAGCCCGATGGCATCTTTCGGCTTTGCTGAATTTTGCTTATGCCGATGCCGAAACACATTATGATTTTTTCCAGATTGACACTTTTTACACCATTTTGCCGTTAAAAAACCAAATGGTGACCATGGCGACCTTAATCAGGCTTTAAACACCTTATCCGCAGGGCTGATTGATGCTTATCTCAACATTAACTCAACGGACAAAACTTTAATTGTGGTGTTGGTTGACATAAACAGCCAAAGCCAGGGTGAAGCAGAAATCAGGGCAGTTTCAACGATAGGTTATAACAGTTCGATAGCAATGAACTTTGGCCCAACCGATTGGTGGTACTGGGGTTTTAAAAAGGGGCAATGTGGTTCTTTTATTGGACAAGAGGTCGGAAAGGATGCCAGCACGCAACTAACACACCATGCCAATATGACTATACCACTTTTTGATTCCAGGGTGTATTTTACACATCTAATTTCAATTAAAATCTACCCTCTTAGTAATCCTGACCCTACCAGTCCTTCTGGTCATCGCCTGTTTTTTAGTTCTATTCCATTGCCATTTCACCCATGCCTTCAGCCCGAGGAAATGAATTATAATAACCAAAGTATCAGGCTTTTTGGAATTGAACTGAAGCCAACAGGAAAATTGTTGGTAAATTATTTTGTAGCCTACACCGTTTTATTGTTTGATTTCAAGGCTTATCCCTGCCATACACTTGAGCTCTCCTATGGCATTCCTAACTTCACGATGATTCCATCCGAATTGTGATAATCTGATGGCATGTTAGCCTACAATGGCTAACATGCTATTTAAGTGCAATAATTTAATTTCAATTGACAAAGTTGATAGCGCCAATGAAAAAAATAAAAATTATTTTACTTTTCATGTTGTCCTTCAGCTATTTAGAAGTATTAAGCCAGTACGGTTTCAATTTCGAATATGGCGATGCTTATTCAAATCATGCATTTGATCTGATTCAATCTTCCGATAGTAGTTTTCTGATACTCTCTGGACGCGCAGATTTTTTTTCGAATACCTACAAGAATGCAAAGCTTCTTAAAATTTCAGACAAAGGTAAATTAAAGTATTCCTCTGAAATAATTACCCCCGGGTCAATCTCGCAATTGTCAAGATTGCACCGGTATCCTGGTCTTGCTGATGAGTTTATGGCTGTCGGAACGATAACTCCCGGAAATAATCCTAATAAATCATTCATACTCATAGTGCACTTTGATAAACAACTCAAACAAATTGCTCAATATCAAGCACATTTGCCACTCAACATTGAAATTCAAATACATAAGTCTATCTGTGACTCATATGGAAATATTATCGTTAGCGGTTCTTATTTAGATGGAATTTCTGCTTGGAGTCTAAGCATCTTCATGGCCAGAATCAGTTTATCAGGCAAAGTGCTCGATTTTGAAATTCTGCCACTTCCATTGCCCCCGTTTGTAAACGATATCATCCAACTTAAAAGTAATACTCTGCAATATGGTATTAATGTTACCGGCCAGGTTCCGGGTTCTTCTTCGATAGAATCATTTTTAGTTTTCGATTCATTGTTGAACTATCAAAGTGTGTATCCAATTCCTTTTATTACGGGTTGGGGTAATGTTACCGTGGTTAATTATGAACAAATGGGATATGTTTTTTCTGGGAAAAAAGATAATTACGGACGATTTTGGCAAAATACTGTTTTTTATGGTTTTAAGAAAGTAATTGATTTGGATTTCCCATCTGGTAGATTCAACTCACAAATGCGGCGAGATTATGCAGTGGTTAAGACTGACTTAAATATTAATGCTGTGCAATCAGTAGTATTTGGATCCGGTAATAACATGGTTGATTTTCCTGCACATAAACGGGCAACCAATTATTTGAATCCTACAAGTCTTTTTAATACAGGTACTATTAATATTAAACCGGGCGAATACCCATTTCAACAGGATCCCTCATGGATTCTCATAAATAAGATGGGTGCCGATCTGGGCTTAATCTGGCAACGTTATTACGGAGGTAATGCTTATTATCATGCAACAAACATCAATGCCACTACCGATGGTGGCTGTATTGTTTCCGGTTTTAAGTTTGACTACGCTTCAGGTGATTATAATTATAATCTTTTTGTAATAAAATCAACGCCAGATGGTGTTCTAACTGCCATTGAAAACCCTGACGGGATACATGCTCGTGAGGTTATCTTATATCCCAATCCAGGCACCTCGGAACTGAATATTCAAACCGGGCATGATAACCTGTACATCAAACTGTATGACGCGCGTGGGAAATTAAGATACGAGGGCAAGATAAAACAGTTTCACCATTCCATCAACACCGTAGGATGGTCAGCCGGGATTTATATGTATCAAGTTACCAAAGGCAAAGAAGTGATAGAGCAGGGGAAATGGATGAAGGGTAAGTGAGGGGGTGCTTTACAGCTATAAAAAGTATTGTTTTGGTATTGCTGTTATTTTACACAGAAGTCCAGCATTTTTCGATCACCGAACCAAGCCTGGAGGTTGTCACCGATTTTGACTGGACCAACACCGTCGGGGGTTCCGGTGAAGATAAGATCGCCTGCGCGCAGGGTGATAAAACGCGAAACAAAGGATATTATCTCAGAAAACGAAAAAATCATATCGGCAGTGGTGCCGTTCTGCACGCTCTTTCCATTCAGATCGAGCCTGAAACGCAAATCCGCCAGATTACCCAGATCGGTTCGGGGTATAAATTCGCTCACCGGCGCTGAATTATCAAATGCTTTGGCTTTTTCCCAGGGGAGCCCTTTTTCTTTCAGTTTTTGCTGCAGGTCGCGGGCCGTAAAGTCAATTCCAAGCCCGATCTTATCGAAATAATCGTTGGCAAACCTGGGGTCAATATTTTTACCTGTTTTACACATTTTCAGCACGACCTCGAGTTCATAATGTATATCGCCCGAAAAATCGGGATAAAAAAATGATCTGTTTTTAATCAGCAGGGCTGTGTCGGGTTTAAGAAAAAAAACGGGCTCGGATGGCACCGGATTATTGAGCTCTTTGGCATGCTCTATATAGTTGCGTCCAATGCATATAATCTTCATAAGGCAAGCTTAATTGTTTAATATTTTGATAGGCTCTGAATTCACTAAAAAAAATTTGGCCGTGGTTTTTTCTGACATCTGAAAAACTTCAGAATGCAACTGCTATTTCTACACTATGGCTCCTTTGTTGAACGCCCGGAGTTTGATGCTTGTTATAACTTTTTTTGTATAAAGCGGAAACTGGCTTTTCATCATCCAATCATAGTATGAAGGCTCGATCCGAAAAATTTCTTCAAGCGGGCGGCCTTTGTATTTTCCAAAATTAAACACTTCGCGGTTTTGCTCATCAAAAACGATATGTCCCGCAAGATCGCAAAATTTGTGATAGATCGAAAACCTATGCAGTGAATTCAAATCATTTGTAATGGGATAGGTTGCCTGGCCATCACTGTCAATGTAGGCTACTCCATTGTATTTTTCTAGCTGCGCTTCCAGAATTTCAAAAGTGGCCAGTGCATCAGATTCAGCACTATGCGCATTAAGCAGCTCTTTGTTGCAATAAAACCGAAAGGCTGCTTTCAGATTGCGGGGTTCCATTTTATGAAAGATGTTTTGCACATCAATCAATCTTCGCCCTTTGATTTCAAAATCCACGCCAACCCTCAGAAATTCTTCTACCAGCATGGGTATATCGAACTTCAATGCATTATATCCGCAGAGATCGCAATTACTAAGGAACCGTGCCAACTGATGGGCTATTTCTCCGAATGCAGGTTCATTTTTTACATCGTCATCGCTAATGCCGTGAATGGCCTCAACTGCCTGCGGAATTGGAATGCCTGGGTTGATGCGTTGCGTTTTTATTTCATGCGTTCCATCGGGCATAACCCGAAGAATAGAAATCTCGATAATCCGGTCGCTGCCAACATTCAATCCGGTTGCTTCCAGGTCGAATATGGCCAGGGGGCGTGTGAGTTTGATTTTCATTGGCGCGGCTTAGTCCGGTGAACTTAAAATATTGTTTACGGGCAAAGGTAGCAATGTAAGTAATTAAAGTGCCCGCAAGGAATCAAATTTTTCGAGCAGTTCGGCCATGCGTTTGATAAACATGCCTCCGAGCGCACCATCAACAATACGATGGTCGTATGAAAGAGATAAAATCATCATGTGCCTGATGGCAATCATATCACCGGCCTCTGTTTCTATAACAACCGGTTTCTTTTTTATGACTCCAATTCCCAATATTGCTACTTGAGGCTGATTGATAATCGGGGTGCCTGTAAGACTGCCAAAAGTTCCAAAGTTGGTGATGGTGAAAGTGCCTCCGGCAATGTCGTCGGGCTCCAATTTGTTTGTGCGGGCATTGTTTGCAAGCCGGTTGACTTCTTTAGCCAGGCCGAGCAGGTTTTTTTGGTCGGCATTTTTTATAACCGGAACAATCAGGTTGCCGTTAGGCAGTGCGGCAGCCATTCCTATGTTTATATTTCTTCGCCTGATGATATTGTACCCTTCGACTGACGCGTTGACATTCGGAAACTCTTTAAGCGCCTGCGCGGCAGCTTCGACAAAAACCGGAGTAAAGGTGATCTTTTCGCCCTCCCGCTTTGCAAACGAATCCTTGATCCGGTCTCTCCAACGTACAAGGTTTGTTACATCCACCTCGATGAAAGAGGCTACATGCGGCGATGTGTGAACTGAACCAACCATATGATCGGCAATGAGCTTGCGCATGCGGTCCATCTCGATGATTTCATCTCCAGCCATGGCTGTTGCAGCGTATGGGCTTGTTTTTTGTGCCATCAAGGGCCGAGATATCTGCGTGGGTTTCTGAGATGCTGGCTCAATGGCCGGTTGTGCGGCCGCATGCTTCAGGTATTCAAGAAGATCGGTTTTGGTTAGCCGTCCGCCTTTACCAGTTCCTTTGATCTTTTCTAATGTTTCAAGGCTTAGGTTTTCCTCCTTTGCAATGCTTTTTACGAGTGGCGAATAAAAACGTGTCGTTTGTTTAACTGTTTCCTGTTGAGGTTGAACATTCAGTGATGGACCAACGGCAGCATCTGGAGTCAATGAAGCCGAGGGCTGAATTTCTTCTGCTTCAGCAGAAATACTGCCACCCATTTCAACCACAGCAATCACCTGACCAACGGCCACGATGTCGTTTTCGTGAAAAAATAATTTTTTCAGTACGCCGGCCACAGGCGACGGAATTTCTGAATCAACTTTATCGGTTGCTATTTCAACGATCGGTTCGTCTTCGGTGATGGTGTCGCCTTCTTTTTTCAGCCACCGAATGATGGTTGCTTCAATAATACTTTCGCCCAACTTGGGCATTACGATTTCAAACAGTGCCATATGCAGGGTTCTTTAGATCAGGAGATTTTAATATCTAACAAAGAATGAGCATAAATGTTTATCTATGCCTCCCCAGTAACATGATTGCCAGATACCGTCACCGGCCGCTTTCACGAAATCCTTTGACAATAATTCTTACATCGTTTCCAATTTCATAATTTCGGGCATAAAGGATATTGAGCCTGAAAATGTCGTCTTTACTCAGCAAATGCTTGGGAATTATATCTGTGGGGTTAAGCACGCCTTGCTTTATGGCCGGAAGTTTCAGCGCCTCATCTTCGGGAGCCGGGCAATAACCTACCCATGAATTAAACCCAAACAAAACTGCAAGTGTGTTTTTGATAAAGCCCAAAGGTTTTCTAACAACGAAGATTGCAAGCGGAAATATCAATATAAGCAGCATCGAGGCGATGACATCAACCAGGCGTTTGTTTCGGCGGTTGTTGGTTTTGGCAATCGAATTGAGCTCGACCATATATAAATCGCCTGAAGTACTTATGCTGTTGCTTCCAATGATTGAAAGGCTTTCGGGAGGAGCAATTTTAAAGTCGAGCTGCTGAGCACTCAAATCCGACATCAAATCAATAATTTGGCGGGCCGGCAGGTCTTTTGCACAAAAAATCACTTCGTTAATTTCGTAGATAGGGATAATATCATAAATCTGGCTCAGGCTTCCGATATAGCCATCGCCGTTTGCAGATTTATCGCCGGTGCTGATAAGTCCGATAAAACTCGGGTTGAGCTCTGTTTTGCGCATCAAGTCTGCAACCCTGCTGGCTTCCGCCAAATCGCCGACCACGAGATAGCGCTTGTTTTCGGTCGAACCCAGCCTGAATTCTCTTGCTTTAGTAAGATGCAGCAATAGCCTCAGCCCGACCATGGCCACCAAACCCCAAACGGCTCCGAGGATGATAAGGGCGCGAGAAAAGCGGTATGCCTCGCTGAGCAGGGCATAGAACACAAGTATTGTTACGGTGCCAAAAAACAGGCCTTGCAAGATCTTTATCAACCGCACAGGTTTATCGTATCCACCACTAAAATATGTCGCCAGAAGCCATATAAGAATATAGATTGGCACAGCAACCGCCATAAACGCTTTAGGGTATTGCCCTCCGTAGAGGTAAATAAAATTTTCCTCCCAATAATTTTTTATTAATAAAATACCTGCGTAGAGCAGTGTTGCGTCGGCAAGCGGCAAAAAAGCTTTGCGCATAAACTGCCATGCAATAGAAACGCCTGCCCGTAGCCATATGGCAATATGAATTAAGAACGACAATAAATTTGCGCTTTTCTTTGTAAAATGCTTGCGCGCAAAAATGATCATCGCGTAATAAAACGTCAGCAAATAGTTTATGCTGCTTTTTTTGGTGCTTTCGCCTTTGTAGTGTATGATCCGGGCTTCGGGGAAGTAATAGTTTTTATATCCTGCCTGTATTAATCGGTACGAAAGATCTATATCTTCGCCATACATAAAATAAGTTTCGTCGAGCAGCCCTGTTTTTTCGAGTGCATTGCGGCGCAGGAGCATAAAAGCACCAGATAAAATTTCAACCTCATGGGTTTGGTTCTTATCGAGAAAAGTCAGGTGATACTGTCCGAAAAGCCTCGATTTAGGGAAGATTCTCGAAAGGCCGAATATCTTGTAAAAAGCCACTGAAGGGGTGGGGAGCCCGCGCTTGGATTCCGGAAGAAAACGGCCCTTACCGTCAACCATTTTCACCCCCAGGCCCCCGGCTTCAGGGTGGGAGTGCATGAAGTTTATTATTTTGGAAAAAGTATCGTCTTCGACAACCGTATCCGGATTTAGCAACAAAACAAACTCGCCTTTGGCCAGGACCAGGGCTTGGTTATTGGCCTTAGAAAAACCTTTGTTCTCGGAATTGACAATCAATTTGATTTCAGGAAATTTCTCCGAGAGCATTCTCACGG
This sequence comes from Lentimicrobiaceae bacterium, assembly GCA_037446395.1. GTDB lineage: Bacteria > Bacteroidota > Bacteroidia > Bacteroidales > JAAYJT01 > JAAYJT01. Next base: position 38,925 of record JBBIIP010000009.1, on the reverse strand, counting down.
AACCATCCACCGAATTATTGTCAACTACAAACACTTCTGCCTCGATTCCCTGTGTGGCCCTTCGAACCGAATGAAGGCATTGCTCAAGAAAGTACTTTACGTTGTAGTTAACAATAACAACTGATAACTTCATGAAAAGCGGTGTGTGATTTGCTCACAAAAATACAAGTAAATACGATGGGAACAAGAATGTAATGTTGGGCTTGAAACGCAGAACCCAATAGTTCCCACAATGAGTTATCCCCAAAATTGTTGTTCCGGAATTAAGCTATTTTATTGAGGAAGTAATAAGCCAAGAAATGTTTTGAAATGCCTTTGGTAATGAAAGCAGGAATCATTATTTACACTTGAGTACATGCTGTCTTTGATAATTGGCTTGTTCGGCATAGTTTCCAACGGCCGCATTGCGATATGCATCGCAAGCCTCGTTTGTATTTCCCTTATCCCTATGGGCATTGCCAATCTCAAGCCATATTTTTGCTTTTTCTGTCGGGGTGTCATCTTCGAGTGCAAGTGCTTTCTGGGCAGACTCGAGTGCTTTATCGTATTGTTTGAGCTTGTTTTGTGCAAGTGTCAATAAATAGTAGGTTTGAGCGTCATCACCATATTTGATTGCATTCTCGAGCATCTCAATTGCATCGTTGTTTTTATTTCCCTGCAGAAGACGGTTCGCCCTAACTGCCAGGTAGTCGCGCATGCTCTTTTCGCAGGTGGCTATGGTTTGCTCATCATTGCTTTTTCTTGCCTGGGCAATGGCTTGATCCATGCTGGTGGTCATATTGCCCAGATCTTCTGTCTTGCGATAGGTAAGTCCCAGAAGCAGATATGCCTTTGCGTTGTTGGGCTCAAAGGATAATGACTGGTTTAGTGCTTTGATGGCTTTGTCGTTTTCACTGGCACGGTAATGTGTATTGCCTTGAGAAAAATATATTTTGCCTAATATGTCTTTGGCTCTTGCAACCGTGGCCGCATCGTTATATTGTTCCCCGGCAGCTATGCTCTTGCCGAAAAAATCAATGGCTTGGTCATTCTTTTTTTCTTTGAAGAAATCGCCAGCGAGCTTGAAGTATAAACCAGGGATCTGACTCTCCGACATCACTTTAAGTTGTTCTGCTTCATCGCCAACCACAGGAGCTAATTTAATAACCTCTTCAAAATTCTTTAAAGCCCCGGCTGCATCAGTATTAATCAGCTGCACAGCCGTGTTATATTTTTCGACCACCTGATCCATGGTTTGTGCATTGAGTGACAAACCAATTGATAGAAATGCTATGGCAAGAATGAAAACAAAAAATTTTGATCGTTTCATTTTTTTGAAGGTTTTGATTTTAAAAGTTAATGGTTATAGGTTCAGGCTTAAGGAATGAAATTCGAGCGTTGGAAATATCAAGATTTATGTTAGGTGTTGATTATTTTGGTTTTTAATGATTACTCGTCTTACAATTTTTGTGCAAAACTTTCAGGACGGCAAAAATATAAAAATCAGAATATCTTTGGATACTTTTCGGGATTGTAATTGTGCATTAGATTATACACAGCATCGAAAACATCTTCGGAATTCGGGTTTGAGAAATAATCACCATCGGTGCTGTAAGCTGCCCGGTGCGACTGTGCTGTAACAGTCACAGGCTCCGCGTCGAGATATTTTAATCCACCCTGTTCTTCAAGCACTTTTTGCATCATATAGGCGGTAGCCCCACCAGGTACATCCTCATCAAAAAAAACGATTTTATTTGTTTTTTTGAGTGAGCGTACGATGTTATGCTCAAGATCAAATGGCAGAAGCGATTGAACATCTATCAGATCAATGCCAATACCAAAGTTTTGAAGTTGTTCACATGCATCCTGTGCAATTCGAACACAGGAGCCATAAGTTACCAAGGTGATGTCTTCGCCGCTAGCCAGCGTTTCTGTAACGCCCAGTGCTACACGATAGTCATGCAGGTTGTCGGGTTTTTTTTCACGCAAGCGATAGCCATTTAATGGTTCGATGATAATTGCAGGTTCGTCTGATGCCATCATGGTATTGTAGAAACCGGCTGCTTGTGTCATATTTCTGGGAACCAGCACATAAACTCCTCTTACGCTATTGATAACCATGCTCAGCGGAGATCCGGCATGCCATATCCCCTCGAGGCGATGACCACGGGTTGTAATGATCATGGGTGCTTTCTGCCTTCCTGCCGAACGATATTGAAGTGTGGCCAAATCGTCGCTGACTACCTGAAGGCCATAAAGCAGGTAGTCGAAATATTGAATTTCTGCGATAGGCCGGAAACCGCGCATGGCAAGTCCAATGCCCTGCCCGATGATGGTGGCTTCGCGAATACCGGTATCGAAAATCCTGTGAATACTGAATTTTTGCTGTAGGCCTTCATAGGTCTGATTTACTCCGCCAATCTTGCCAACGTCCTCGCCAAAGATTACCAACTCCGGAAACTTAGACATAAGATGATCAAAGTTGCTTTGCAGGATTTCTCTTCCGGGCACCATGGGCGATTTTTCGGAATAGATGGCCTCCACTCTGCTGATCTTCAGTGCCGAATAGGCCGATTGGCTGTGGAGGTGGGAGTTGTAGCGGTGGCGGCTGTCGGCCATTCCTTTGTCTAACCATTCTGTTACATTTTTTCTTAGGCTGTTTGCAGGATTGCTGCACGAATCGCAGATAAGCCGAAGAATTTTTCTGGCAGAAGAAAAAATGTCTTTTCGCATGGGTTCGGCTACTTTTGCGAGGTCTTTCTTGATGCTTTCAATCTTGGCTGTTTTGGCGCAGTTGCATGTGGTGATGTCAACCAGGTTTATGAAATCATCCCGCATTTTTATTTGCGGCAGCATATAATTGTCCCAGGCTTTTTTCCTGGCTTCTTTCACGCGCTCAAGACTCTCTGCTTCAATTTGATCAAGCACTGATGGGATCGCAAGGTGTTCTTCAAGGATCCATTCCCGCATTTTCTTAAGGCAATCATGCTGCTTTTCCCATTCAAGTTCTGGTGCACTTTTATAGCGTTCGTGCGAACCGGAAGTGCTGTGGCCTTGTGGCTGAGTGAGTTCTCTAACATGGATGAGCGATGGAATGTGATGCTGGCGTGCCAGGGAGGCGGCTTCATAATAGGCCTTCACCAACCCTGGATAGTTCCAGCCTTCTACCCGATAGATTTTGAACCCATTGCCATTGCTATCAAGTTCAAATCCGCGAAGTATTTCAGAAATACTCCCCTTTGCAGTTTGATATTCTCTGGGTACTGAAATCCCCCACCCATCATCCCAAACGGAGATTATGGCCGGCACTTTCAAAACTCCAATGGCGTTGATGGTTTCAAAAAAATGCCCTTCGCTAGTGCTCGCATCGCCGATTGTGCCAAAAACAACCTCATTGCCGTAATTGCTAAAAAATTTGTTATTCTTTAGGTTTTCGTTTTCTCGATATAGTTTTGAGGCCAGCGCCAGGCCAAGCAATCGGGGCATTTGGCCGGCTGTGGGTGAGATGTCGGCACTGGTGTTTTTTTGCAGCAGTAGGTTTTTCCAGTTGCCCTGTTCGTCAAGCGATTGGGTTACGAAATGATTGTTCATCATCCGGCCTGCACTTCCCGGATTAAATTCATGATCTGTATCTCCGTAGAGTTGCGAAAAAAACTCTTCGAGGGTTGTCATGTTGGTTGCGAGCATAAATGTTTGATCCCTGTAATAGCCCGATCGCCAGTCGCCATTCATGAATGCACGGGCCATGGCCAACTGCGGAACCTCTTTGCCATCGCCAAATATTCCGAATTTAGCCTTCCCATTCAACACCTCCTTGCGTCCGAGCAGGCTTGCATGACGACTTTCCCAGCCAATTCGATAGTCGTTCAGAATTCCTTCCGGATTGGGTAAGAAATGAAATTCCTTAAAAGTTGCTTCCTGGACAGACATGGATTGTACTCGAATTTCTAAATAATCAGCCTAATTAATTTATACTCTAACAATTTACATTAAGTTAAGTTTAAGGTTGGCCTCAGCGAAGTAATCACAAACAATGGTGTCCATTGATTCTGTGCATTCTTGTCAGGAATGCTTCTGGATATGGATTCGGGCATCCACTGCAACTACCCTGTCAGAAAGGCCAAGTAGAGGATTAAGATCAAGTTCAGCAATTTGGGGAGCTGCTTCCACAAAGGCTGAAAGGCGAACAATGATGTCGGCAAAAATGTCTTCATTGATGCCTGGCTTACCTCGAACTCCTTTAAAAAGTTTATAGCCTTTCAAAGACTTAATCATTTCAATTGCTTCTTGTTTGCTTACAGGAACCATCGTTGCACTGAAATCGCGTAATACTTCGATAAATATTCCCCCCAGTCCGCAAACAACCATGTGGCCATAGCCAGGTTCGTATTTTACTCCGGCAAATAACTCCTGCCCACTGAGCATGGGTTGGAGCAAAACCGCCGTAGCTTCTTCGATTTGCATCAATTGCGAAAAAACTCTTTCTACCGAAGGCAAATCATTCACATTCAGAATAACTCCACCCTTTTCGGATTTATGCAATGGCCCCACTGCTTTCATGGCCAACGGAAACCCGATATCTTCGGCTGCAGCTATGGCTTCCTGGCTTTGGCTCACAACAATTTCTTTTGCCCTGGGGATACCAGCTGCATCCAGCAAAGCCTGCACTGCTATTGGAGGAAGGTATCCATTCGGTGCATTCCGGACAATTTCCTGAATTGATCGGATGTTAGCATTATTAAATTCAGTGTTCTGCAAAACTGGTGCTCGGGTGGAATATACGCTTGCGAGAGCCATTCCTAAAACCACCTCATCCGAAAAATAAACATGGCCTTTTGATATGAAGTCCTGCACTTCTTCAGATGCCGTGAGAGTTGACGGAAGCACTGGGAAAACGGGTTTGCGGCAGCTTAGCATCTTTTGATGGAGCACCTCATAAACATCAAAAATCTTTGTTAAACCAGGCGTTCCGAAAATCACCACCATCGCATCAATTACATCGAGCCTCTTATCAATAAAGTCCATAATGGCTCCCAATTGCGCAGCAGTGCCGGTGGCAAGGAAATCAATCGGATTTGCAGCCGATGACCCCGGATAAAGCTGCTGCAACAATTCATTGGCGGCTTCATTCCCAATGGGAGGCACTTGCAGGCCACCTTGGCTAAGTGCATCGGTGAGCATCACGGCAGGCCCGCCGGCATGAGTGATGATGGCAATGTTGTTTCCTGCCATGGGTTTGTGTGCGAATACCGAGGCAACAGCGATCAATTCTTCCCTGCCATAACACCGCACAATCCCTGCTTTTCGAAAAAGGGTATCCACTGCAAAGTCGGGAGTGGCCAAAGCTCCCGTGTGCGATGAGGCAGCGCGGCTTCCTGCTTCTGAAACACCTGCTTTGATGGCTGCAATGCGGCACCCTTTTTCTATGAGGCTTTGCGCATGCTTAAGGAGTTTTTGGGGTTGGCTGATGTTTTCGATATAAAGCAATTTAATTCGGCTGCCGTTTATGGCATCAAACGATTCATCCAGGTATTCGAGCACTTCTTCAACACCATTCTGGGCGCTATTACCGACCGAAAAAACGTTCGAAAAAACCAATCCTTTCGGAATGGCTGCTTCCAGGATAAAGCAAGCCGTTGCACCTGAACCCGAGATAAAGTCTATGCCGGTTGATTCAAGTTTAGGTATTGGTAAAGTGAAAACACTATGATGTGCCGGTGTTAAAATTCCAATACAATTCGGGCCAATCAATCCGCCTCCGATACTGTTTACGATTTCCACGATTTGTCTCTCAAGCCTTGATCCTTCAAGACTTTCCTCACTAAACCCAGCCGAAAGAATAATGAATCCCCGTGTTTTCTTTTGATATGCAAGTATTTCGACAGCCTGCGGACAATGACGTGCAGCAATGGCGAGAATGGCCAAATCAACACAAGGTAAGTTCAAAATTTCAGAATAACACTCAATGCCCTGAACAATGGTTTCTTTGGGGTTTACAACAAATAGATTTCCTTGAAAACCACCCTGGATAATGTTTTTCAACACTTTTCCGCCCGGTTTGCTGATGTCATTCGATCCGCCAACAACGACAATGCTTTTCGGGTTTATTAGTTCTTTTGTTATCATGCCCTCGATTTTGATGTTGAATAAAAAATTGAAATGAAGTATTGTCTAATTTGAAATGTTGAAAATTTATCTATCTCATTCTCAAGTGTTTTTGGAATGGGGCTGAAAAGCACCTGGAAAAATTCAGTACAAACCAGCATGAAGTTCATTCACAATAGAATTGTGATTAAACAGAATCCTGACAGCAAATCTAAACAATTATGGCAAACAAATTTCCCAAAACCATGCTCACATAAGTGATTGATGTGTAGCTGTAGTGCAATATCTTGAAATGGAAGGATTGAGGCGAACATCTTCACGATGGCTAACAAATTATCTGAATGCAAATTTTTTGGTGCTATTTTGCAGGGACCGAAGTGAATTCATCTGGTTTTCTTGTCAATCGAAAGCGTAACTAAATATTGATTTTCCCTGACAACGAAATGTTTCGCACGCTACATAAAGTTTGTTTATAAATCCTTTTTGTAGAATTAGATTCAATTGAATTTGAATTTTTAGACGCAAAACTGTATGAAGGAACCTTAAAATGGACCATTTGTTGGTTGAATCTACCATATTCGTTTCATTGCATTTTAAACCGGGACATTTCTTCAAAATAAATTAGATTTGCTTCGGTTTTTTTTCACGCCTAAACAGAAAACATGAAACTCACAAAAATTGTAGCAACCCTTTCCGATAAGAACTGCGAGCCCGAATTCATCCGCAATTTGCACAACGCCGGAATGAATGTGGTGAGGATAAACACAGCGCATCAATCACCCGAAGGCGCTTTGCAACTGATAAAAAATGTCCGCCTTGTAAGCGACAAAATCGCGATCATGATAGACACCAAGGGGCCGGAAATCAGGACTTCGCCCTTGGGTGAAAGCATCGAGGTCGAAAAGGGAAGTACAATCAGGCTGTATGGAGGCAAAGGAGAATCGCAGGGCGACCAACTTTTTGTGAGCTTTCCTGAAATCGCCAAAGTGCTGAATGCGGGGAACACGCTCATGATTGATGATGGCGAAATCGCTTTGAAAGTCATTGATAGAAACACAGAACATCTTGTTTGTGAAGTGCTTAACTCCGGTGTAATCAAAAACAAAAAAAGTGTAAATGTTCCCGGAGTTCACATTGACCTGCCTTCATTAAGCGGCCGCGACCAGGAGTTCATCGAATTTGCCATAGCTAACCAGCTAACTTTTATCGCCCACTCATTTGTTCGTAACAAAGCAGATGTTATGGCCATAAAAAAAATTCTTGATCAGCATGCAAGCAAAATCAAAATCATCGCCAAAATCGAAAATCAGCAGGGAGTAAACAACATAAATGAAATACTGCCGCATGTTTACGGAATTATGGTTGCCCGGGGCGATCTTGCCATTGAGGTACCCGCCGAGAACATCCCGGTTATTCAGCGTAAATTGATTGAAAAGTGCATCAAACAGCGCAAAGCAGTGATCGTTGCCACCCAGATGCTGCACTCCATGATTACACATCCAAGGCCAACCCGTGCCGAAATCGCCGATATAGCCAATGCAGTATTCAGTGGAACTGATGCCTTGATGCTCAGCGGTGAAACCGCCTATGGAGCCTATCCGATCGAAGCCGTGCAAATTATGGCTCGCACAGCACGTGTAGCCGAACAAAGCCGTGAGTTTATGGAAAGCCAGAATATTGAACCCCACAACAACGAAATATCCGGGTTTTTGGCAAAAACTGCCGTCAGGGCAATCGCCAGCCTCAACGCAAAAGCGATCATTACCGATACCGACACCGGAAAAACTGCGGTTTATCTGGCATCTTTCCGTGGGAAAAGTCCCATTTATGCCCAGTGCTATGATCAGGGTGTCATGAGAGAGCTGGCAATTAATTTTGGAGTATACCCGGATTTTATCACGGTCGAGACTTCAAAAAAACAATTTACCAAATTTGTGCTCGAAGGATTGCTGAATTCAAAAAATCTTCAGACCGAGGACCTGGTTGTAGTGCTGGCAGGGAATTTTGGAAAAAAAGTAGGCCCATCGTTTGTTCAGGTCAGCACCGCCCAAAACCTGTTGCAATCAACGCTCTGATTTTTCATTTTATGGGGGAATTTTCATTTTAATTTGGTTCTATTTCACCCATTATTTAATCATACATTTGCATCGAAATTCCTCGCTGCCTTTAATAAACACATCTAATATTCATCAATATGCCTGCTATTTCAAAAAAGGGCAAAGCCATGCCCGAATCTCCTATCCGCAAGCTTGTTCCGTATGCCGAAGCCGCGAAAAGCCGCGGAGTAAAAGTTTTTTACTTGAATATCGGCCAACCCGACATTGAAACCCCTCAAATCGCGCTGGAGGCTGTTCGAAACTTTAATCAGAAGGTGATAGAATACAGTCATTCAGCAGGGATTCCCGCCTACAGGAAGAAACTTACGGAATACTATAAAAGGGTAGGAATTGATGTGTCAGCCGATGAAATTATTGTTGGAGCCGGGGCTTCGGAAGCATTGCTTTTTTCTATGCAAACCTGTATGGACCCAGAGGATGAAATAATTATTCCGGAACCCTTTTATGCAAACTACAATGGTTTTGCCATTAATTCGGGCGTAAAAGTCAAACCAATTCCGTCTGAAATTGAAACCGGTTTCGCCCTTCCGCCGATTGCAGAATTCGAAAAAGCGATTACACCGCGCACCAAAGCCATCCTCATCTGCAATCCGAATAATCCGACAGGTTACCTCTATTCAAGAAAGGAACTGGAATTGCTTCGCGAAATTGTTCTGAAATATGACCTGTACCTTATTGCAGATGAAGTATATCGTGAATTTTGTTACGATGGGGCTGAGCACGTTTCGGTGATGCACCTCGAAGGGCTCGATCAGCACGTGATCTTGATCGACTCTGTGTCGAAACGATATAGTGCCTGCGGAGTCAGGATAGGGTGTATGATTTCGAAAAACAGACAGGTAATGCAAACCGCCCTGAAATTTGCCCAGGCGCGACTTAGCCCCCCTACTCTCGGACAAGTGGTGGCAGAAGCAGCAGTTGATACCCCTGATGATTATTTTAACAAAGTCCTGACCGAATACCATGCCAGGCGCGATGTGGTGGTCGAACGCATCAACAGAATACCCGGTGCTTTTTGCCCTAAGCCCAAAGGGGCATTCTACGTAGTGGCACAACTGCCCATTGATAATGCCGACAGGTTCTGCCAGTGGCTACTGGAGGAATTTGAATATAACAAACAAACCGTTATGTTTGCTCCGGCAACAGGGTTTTATTCCACATCTGGCAAAGGAAAAAATCAAATCCGAATAAGTTATGTACTCAAGGTTGACGACCTCCACGCCTCTATGACCTGCCTTGAAGAAGCTTTAAAAATATATCCAGGCAGGCAATAGATTTCTCATATTTAGGAAGGCCTCGGATTGATGGAAAAATGAGAAATGGTTCTTTTTTTCGCATCGTAAAAGTGCCTGGTTTGATTATATAGCATCGCTATTTTGCTTCTGAAGCATACATGAAACATGCAAGGCAATATCAATTTCAAACGATGAAGCAGTTTGTTTACCTATGTTGTTTTGCGTGGTTGCTGATAGATGCGTGTACGGCGAAGCATACCTCCACCTATACTGTTGCCACCTGGAATATTCGCTTTGACAATCCTGCGGATGGTGTAAACAACTGGAACGCCCGTGAAGAAAACGTGTTGAGTTTGATTAAAGAAATTCGACCAGACATTCTTTTTGTACAGGAAGCACTTGAAAACCAGGTAAATGACCTGTCAGGGCAAATGAAAAACTATTCCTGGGAAGGTGTGGGCCGCGATGATGGAGTATCAGATGGCGAGTTTATTCCCATTTTTTATAATGCGATTCGTTATGAAAGAATGGCAGGAGATCACTTCTGGCTCTCGGAACAAACCTATACCCCCGGGTCTAAAGGCTGGGATGCTGCTTGTTCGCGTATGGTAACATGGATCATGCTTAAGGATAGGTATTCAGGCGAGCAAGTGTATGCTTTCAATACTCACTTCGACCATGTTGGCGAGCAGGCGAGGACAGAAAGTGCAATGCTTATTATTCGGGTAATTGACAGCCTTTGCGGAAACTCTCCGGTTATCCTTGCCGGCGATTTCAATTGCAGCGATCAAAGCAAGCCATATCAGTTATTAATCAGCAAAGGCTTTGATGATGCCTTCACAAAGTCTCAAAATACCCCAATAGGGCCAGGTTATACATTCAGCGGATTTGATACAACCAAACCTCCCGGCCAAAGAATAGATTTTATCTTCACAAGAAACGTTTCCAATGTTTTGTCATACAAGGTGCTGGATAAAAATGACGGTCGTTATTATCCATCCGACCATTTACCAGTGGCTGTTACCCTTGATATTACTTCAGGCACTAAAAAGAAATAAAAAAACTTAAGAGTCGTTCTTCTCGGCAAATATTTCACAGTGGCATTGTGAGTTGAAGCTACCCTGGCTTTATATCGCAAAAAAAGTATGTTATTGATTACATATTTTTGTACTTTGCAGCCCAAATAATTCAATCGTATGAAAAAACTTAACAATTCAATGCACTCATCGGGCATAAAAGTATTTGCTGTTGCCGCTTTTCTTCTTTCCTCATGTGTGCTTCGGGCCGAAGTTTATAGCCCACGGCTCAAAACACTGACCCCCGGCATGGATACAATACAACTACTTGAAATTATGGGGCAACCGACCAACAAAATCATGGTCGAGCGGTGGTTATATTCGGGAGAAAACCAGGTAGTTATTGAAAAAGAAAAAGTAATAGATATCAGGCTAAACCCAGCCTTGCGTGATAAAAAAATCAGTTTCCGGCATTTGAAAAAGCACGAAAAGCCAGAGAATCCCGTAGCATTCATGCGCATTGGCATGGGCATTCAGGAAGCATTGGAGGTGGCCGGACAGCCTGAACACGTTGAACAGGGGCAGGACTGGTACTATTCGTCGCGCCATCGGGTTAACATCACCGGCTCCCGGATTCAAATGGTTGAAATGCATATCCGTGCCACCCTCGAAACTCTGGATTGGATAAGACTGAATTTCAGTCCGGGAGGGCTCTTGTTCATGAACATCACCCTGGCTTTTATTATGTTTGGCGTGGCACTGGGCATTAAAATGGCTCACTTCAGGCAGGTAGTGAGAAAACCAAAATCGGCCTTGCTTGGGGTCATTTCCCAATTCGTGGCTCTTCCAGCCCTGACGTTTTTGCTCGTATTGATCATTCGCCCTACCCCCAGTGTTGCGATGGGGATGATTTTGGTAGCGGCCTGTCCGGGCGGAAATATCTCGAACTTTATTTCATCGCTGGCCAAAGGCAATGTTGCCCTCTCCATCAGCCTGACAGCCATTGCAACAATTTCGGCCATATTCATGACCCCATTCAATTTCGCGCTATGGGGGAGCCTTTACTCAGAGGCTGCAAACCTGGTAATTCCCATTCGGATTGATCCGATTGAAATGCTGAAAACTGTTTTCATCCTGCTCGGGATACCTGTGATCGTTGGCATATGGTTTTCCGATCGCTTCCCGATGATCACACAAAAAATCATTAAGCCTGTTAAAACCATCTCAGTGATACTGTTTTTGGGCTTTATCGTGGCGGCATTTTCAGCCAACATTAACTATTTCCTTAAGTATATCCACCTTATTATTCTGATTGTTTTTGCACATAACGCCCTGGCTTTATTGACCGGGTTTTCAATTTCATCAATATTTAAGTTGCCTCGCAATGACCGCCGAACCATCAGCATCGAAACAGGCATTCAAAATTCAGGGTTGGGGCTGGTGCTGATTTTTAACCCCAAACTGTTCGATGGGCTTGGAGGCATGGCCTTCATCGCCGCATGGTGGGGCATATGGCATATTCTGAGCGGCTTGGCGATAGCCTATTTTTGGTCGCGAAAACCGCTGCCACCTGCGGATGAAATCATTCAAGCCAATTAGTCATACAGATGTTTTTACCGACATGCTACCAATTTGGGTAAGAGATCACTCATCTACAACATGAATCTATGCCAATCATCCTTTTCGACAAATATCACCTATGAAAGCTGCAGAAACCAAAGGCATTCATGAATGGTCGCCAACCTATCATCGGTTAAAGAAGTATGTTGACATTGCTTTTCGGTGCTACTACAAAGTCAGTGTCGAAGGTATTGATAAAATTCCATTCGATGAACCGTTGATTTTTGTTGTAAACCACCAGAACGCGCTGATGGATGCCCTGGCACTGCTCACTGTGAGAACTTGGCAACCGGTATTTTTGTCCCGCAGCGATATTTTTAAGAATCCGACTCAACGCAAAATCCTCACCTTTTTTAAAATGCTGCCGGTTTATCGGATGCGCGATGGCTTCAACACCCTGCAGCAAAACGATGACACTTTTAATAAAACCGCAGAAGTATTAAAGAACCACAATGGCTTGATAATACTTCCTGAAGGCTCACACCTTGGAATAAAAAAGCTTCGTCCCCTAAAAAAGGGATTCGCCCGGATTGCCTTTCAGGTTCAAGAAGCATCTGTAGATTCTTTGCGGATTAAAATTGTTCCTGTAGGGCTGGACTTTGCTGATTATAAACTGTTGGGTAGCCCCTTGTTGATCAGATTTGGAGAACCAGTTTCTGTCGAACCCTTCATGAATGTTTACCAGCAGAATCAGGCGCGGGGAATCAATTTGCTTACGGATACCGTCAGGCAGGCGATGCAAAACGAAATAATCCACATCGAGGATGAAGAAAACCATGAGGCCATTTTGGGGTTGCTGCATCTGCTTGCCAGCCTAAATGAAAATAAAGCAACGAGTCGGCCCGGAAGCAATAAGAGATTTGAAAGAGAACAGCGTACTACTGCTTTTTTTGAACATCTCCAGCAAAACAATAATGACTTATACAGGCAGATAATCGCTGAAACCAATGAGGTTGTGAATGCACTTCGCCAAAATGGCTTAAATGCATCGGATTTCATCAATCCCAGATCATCAATGATTGTTCTCTTTTTCAAGGGTTTAGCGCTGGGGGTAGGCTTTCCGGCTTTTGTGTATGGATTTGTCAACAACCTGCTACCGGTTGCCCTGATACGTTGGCGCAGCAACCGATTCAAAGATCATCATTTTATTCCCTCAGCAAGGTTTGCACTTGGCCTTGTCGCTTTCCCAATATTTTGGATGGTTCAGACCCTTGTTTTAGGCGCAAGCTTAGGCTTCGGCTGGGTAACCCTTGCGTATCTTGTTACTTTACCAATCTCTGCAGGGGTTTTGTACCTTTGGAGAAAACAAGTTCTGATTTTGTTCAAACAAATTAAATTCAGAGGGTTTTCTGAAAAAAGTTTTCCGTTGTTTTTGCGTTTACCTGAATTAAACCAAACAATCAGCTCGTTTGAACGCTAAACCTCATATTCTGTATCTACCCAGGTGGTATCCTCAAGCCAATGACCCTATGCTTGGGTTGTTTGTTAAAAATCATGCAATGTGTGTCAATCCCTATTGCGATGTAAGTGTGCTTTACATCTTCAACAACACCCGGCAGCAAAAATCCATTGAGATTTCCGAAAATACAGAAAACAATATTTTTGAGGTCTCTGCAAGCATTCGGGTGCATGGCTACGGAGTACTTCGGCAGGTTTTAGCCACCTTCAGATGGCTGATTGCATTCAAACGATGCTACAACATCATCTGCATAAAATATGGAAAGCCCAACCTTACTCATGTTCATGTATTGACCAGGCAGGGGCTGATGGCGCTGTGGCTGAAAATCTTTTTTCATATTCCATATTTGGTCAGCGAACATTGGTCGAGATATTTTCCTGAAAACCATCAATTCAAGGGCTGGTTTAGGAAGCTTGCTGCAAAATTAGTTTTAAAGCAATCTGAGGCACTCATTTGTGTTTCCGATTGCTTGCTCCAGGCGATGAAAAACAATGGCCTGACACATCCCAAAAGTCATATAGTGCCCAACGTGGTGGATACAGATCTGTTTCAGCCGTTGCAGAACAAACCCTCAAGCGATTTTATTCACCTTGTTCACATCAGTTGCTTCGATGAAAAATCGAAAAATATTTCTGGTTTATTGCGGGCCTTGAAAATGCTTTGCCAGGCCAGCCCTCCCTTCAGGCTGCATCTGATAGGCGACGGAACGGATAAAAAAACGCTTGAGGAAATGGCTGAAAAAATTGGTTTTGAGACAGGGGTAGTGAACTTCCATGGCTTGTTGTCCCCCGATGATGTTGCCGGCAGGCTACAAAAGGCTGATTTTTTGATTCAAACAAGCCACTACGAAACGTTCGGCACGGTAATAGCCGAGAGCATGGCCTGTGGCGTGCCGGTAATTTCGACCGGCGTGGGAATCTACCCCGAAATACACAGCCCTTCTTTTGGAGTGCTCATTCCTTCGGATGATGATTCCGTTATCGCAGATTCAATAAAAAAGGCCATCATGTTAAAAAAAGAATTTAATCGTGAGGCCATGCGGCAGTTTGCTGTATTGAAATTTAGCCGGCAGAGCATCGGGCAACAATTATTCGGAATTTACTCATCGCATCTCAACACAACACACTCATGAGTCAAAATGTTCCATTGAGATTTGGGGTGCTTTGCAACAGTTATAATTTTCAACGTTGGCAGGCAGAAATCATTCGAGATTTACTAGCCGATGGTCACCAACTGGAGCTCTTGATCATGAATGCTTCAACTTGGAAGAGCTCCAAAAACAAAAAAGAACGAATAGAACTGCCCTCAAACCAATTGCTCTATCGAGTACTTTACCGTTTTCTTTATAAGCCGCGTTGGCGCAAGCCAGTGGATATGAAAGCCGAACTAAAACATATTGCTGCCCAGGCCTGTGAAATTCGAAAAGAAGGCCATCGGGAATATTTTTTATCCGAGGATGTTACCTTTATCCGTAACCAGGAGCTTGATTTTATTCTGCGCTTTGGTTTCAATATCATACACGGGGAAATTCTTGAGGCAGCTAAATATGGCATTTGGTCTTTTCATCATGGCGATGAACAACACTATCGTGGTGGCCCCCCGGGGTTTTGGGAGATATACGAATCAGCCAGGCTCACAGGATCTGTACTGCAGCGGCTTACCCCTCAGCTCGATTCAGGTGTTATATTGAAAAAAGGATGGTTTGGCACCGTGAAACACTCATACTCGGAACAGCTTGACCGGATAATCGGCGGAAGTATTCCCTTTGTCAGGCAGGTATGCCATGATATCATAACCGACAATGCTGATTATCTCAATGCCCCCTCAAGCAATACCAAGGCTAAGATTTATCGCATCCCGGGAAACCTGAAGTTGCTGATTTTCATCCAGAAAATAATTAGAAACCGCATCGTGTTTCAGGTTAAAGACCTTTTTATGACCGAGCAATGGAATATTGGCGTTATTGATGCCTCGCCCGAAAAGGTGGCTTTCAATTGGAAACGCTATCATGGCCGCGTGAGATGGCTTTCTTTGCCCGAGGCAAATTTTTTCAGGGCCGATCCGTTTTTCTTTCGTGCAGAGGGAGTTCCGAAGATTATTTGTGAACGATTCAATTATAGAACCACAAGAGGCGCGCTTGAATTGATCACCCTCGATGGCGAAAATCAGTTTAAAGCATCTGATCTTGCATTGCACGGGGAAAAACATTTTTCTTTCCCGTTCACTTTTACAAATGCCGGACAAATCTATTGCATTCCGGAAACTTCTTCCAACGGGCGCACCGATCTTTACAAGTTTAACCAAAGCAATGGACAACTTGAGTGGCAATTTACCCTGATTGACAAACCATTGGTTGACCCGACCCTTGTTTTTTTTCAGAACCTTTGGTGGCTGCTGGCAACCCTACCCGGAAATACATCCGGAGCGCTGTATGTATGGTTTTCATCCACACTCGACGGTCCTTTTATTGCCCATCCGGCCAACCCCGTGAAAACCGATGTTCGCTCATCTCGTCCGGCAGGCCATTTCATGATCCTCGACGGATATTTGTTTCGCCCGGCCCAGAATTCAAGTCGCACCTACGGAGGCAGTATCGTTATAAACCAGGTAATCAGCATGACTCCGAACGAATACATTGAACAACAAGTGATTGAACTCAAACCCGACGACGATTGGATTTTTTCTTCCGGCCTTCACACAATATCTGGCGATGAGAAAATCACCCTAATTGATGCCAAACGCTATAAGTTTATTCCTGCAGCAACAATCAATAAGTTGAAAAAAAAGTTCACGATAATCAGAAAATAACCCAATGAGCGTGTTTCGTAAAATTGCCGGCACTGCGAGCGCAAGGTTCGTAAATGCTTTTTTGGGTTTCGCCGTGCTCATCCTTGCAACCCGCAACCTGGGTGCCGAAGGATATGGAACCATTACAATGGTGATATTAGGCATATCGCTCATTCAACTCATCAACAATATCGTTGGCGGGCCGGCCCTGGTCTACCTTGTGCCACGAGAAAATATCTTTCGACTCTTCATCCTGTCATACTTGTGGGCACTCATCGTTTCAATACTCGGAGCAAACCTGTTGGCCTGGTTTGAGCTCATTCCACCCGAATATCGCCGCGATACGATCTTATTATCACTTTTGGCATCGCTAAATACCGTCAGTCTTATGATTTTGCTTGGAAATGAGCAGATTAGAACCTATAACCTGTTGACAGTTTTTCAGATTGGAATTACCTTTCTGAGCCTTGCATTTTTTTTAGAATATCAAAATCTCAACCATCCGGATTATTACATCTATTCGCTTTATATTGCTTATTGCTTCGTTTATGTTGTGGGTATTGCAGCCATCGGGAAACACCTTGTTTTTTCTGATCTTAGCGAATTAGGGCGGCCCCTCAGGCAAATCATTCACTATGGAGGCCTGATGCAGTTAGCAAGCATTATTCAATTCTTAAATTATCGCCTGAGCTACTATCTCATTGAGCAATTTTTCGATAAAAGCATGCTTGGAAAGTATTCGGTAGGAGTGCAGTTGGCAGAAGGATTGTGGATTATTGCCAAAAGTATTGCCCTTGTTCAGTATGCACGCATATCAAATGAGCCTGACAATTTAAAATATGCCAAACACATTACCCTTGTATTTCTGAAATTGACCTTGGTGGCCACAATTGGGCTGCTTATTATTCTGCTCATTATTCCTTCAAGTACTTTTATGCTCGTTTTTGGCCAGGAGTTTACGCAGGTCAAACTGATTATTCTCTGCCTTAGCCCGGGGATTCTGAGTGTTGCCCTTGGCCAGATTATTTCACATTATTTCAGTGGCATAGGCAAACCTCAATTCAACTCGATTGCATCAGGTATTGGTTTTGTTGTGGTTTTAATCGTTGGATTTGTGCTCATACCGACATTGGGGTTGGTTGGAGCCGGATTAACTGCATCATTTTCATACGTTTCCATGCTGGCCTATCAACTCTGGCAATTTAAAAAGATTTCAAGCACTAGTTGGACTGAGATTCTGATATCCGTAAACGATTTAAGAAAAATGGGTTCAGAAATAAAAAGCACACACCGGTATTAAACGTTTCTTTGCGATTTGCCAGTCACAACTTTTGCCTGTTGCGCAATGCCGCCTCCTGTATTTAGTCACCCATACTCTCGTCAACCACATTATCATGTTCGACAGAAGGACTTTGAATACCTTGAATACGCGCTAATTCGTGTTTGCAATAGAAATAAGTAACTCTTCTTCTCTCCATGTTTTGGCACCTCCAGCACTATTAATCACCCTAAATTTCCCTTTGATTTTGGAAATAATCCGGATGCTAAAAGAACCACTTCTATTTGTGTTTTTTAGTATAAACATACTTCAAAAGTAGCTGGCAGCTCCCCAAATGCGATATTATAAATCATAGATGATTGAGTTTCAGCAGACATTATTTTGATCATTCATGTCGCGCACAAAACCGGGGATGTGGATATGGCTTCAGAGTGCCCATTGATAATTTGTCATAATTAGAATAGTAAAAGTAACAAATTCAATTACTTGTAAAATGGAACATTCCTGGAGCTCTATTACTTTATCCCAGAAACACCAGATAATCTACTTTTATGTGACCGGCCCTATCCTAAATTACAAGAACGGGTTTAATAAAGCAGTAATTTTGGCAAACCGTTAATCTGAATACCAGATGGACTCGCCATTAAACCACCCTTACGACCCGCAGGAATTTCGCGCCCACGCCTACCCACTTATCGAGCAGCTGGCTAACTACCTGAGTGATTGCCGAAACAGAAAACCAATGCCGGTGTTGCCGCCGGCTAACCCCGAAGAACTGTATGCCTATTGGAGCCAGCATTTTAATCAGGAAAGCTTTGATTATCAGCAGTTCTGCCAAACTGTGATTGATCAATCCATTCATATCCACCATCCCCATTACATTGGCCACCAGGTGTCTCCTCCCGCTCCTTTGGCGGCTCTCACCGAAATGCTCAGCGCCTTTCTGAATAACGGCATGGCAATTTATGAAATGGGCCCGGCTTCCACAGCCATTGAACGGGTGGTAATAGAATGGCTTGCACGACAATTTGGAATGGGCGAGAGATCCGGAGGAGTGCTTACTTCGGGCGGATCAGCCGGAAACCTGACTGGGTTGCTGGCCGCACGACAAGCCATCTGCAAACATAATGTGTGGGATCAGGGCGCCCTCGAAGGTCAAAAACTTGCCGTAATGGTTTCAGAAGAAGCCCACTATAGTGTCGCACGAGCCGCCCGAATGATGGGGTGGGGGGATCAGGGGGTAGTTAAAATCCCCGTGAATGAAAAACTGCAGGCAGATACCACCCAACTCGAAAATTGCTATAAAACTGCCCTGAATAACGGCTTGCAAGTGATTGCAATCGTTGGGATTGCCTGCTCAACTTCTACAGGCGCTTACGACGATTTACACGCCATAGCTGAATTTGCCCGCAGTCATAACCTTTGGTTCCATGTTGATGGAGCCCACGGTGGAGCTGCCATTTTTTCAGAAAAATATAACCATCTGGTCAGGGGAGCCGA
This sequence comes from Lentimicrobiaceae bacterium, assembly GCA_037446395.1. Taxonomy (GTDB): domain Bacteria; phylum Bacteroidota; class Bacteroidia; order Bacteroidales; family JAAYJT01; genus JAAYJT01. Next base: position 19,828 of record JBBIIP010000009.1, on the reverse strand, counting down.
ACAAGCTGATTCTCTGATTGTTGATTTTCACAAAATGATGATGGTTCCTGCGCTCACTACGGCTGTATTATTTCGCAATGAGGCTCATTCATTTGAAACATTCGCCCAAAAAGCCGAATATCTACTCGCAAATAAATCGGATAATCAATGGTTCAACGGAGCAGCCAGAACGCTCGAATGTACTAAAAAAATGATGAGCCTGAAGATCTACGCACTTATCAAACAATATGGCCTAAGCATATTTTCAGATTATTTGACTACCAGGTATGATTTAGCCAAAGATTTTGCAGAGATGATTCGCCACGAGCCTGATTTTGAGCTGCCTGTCGAGCCACAGAGCAATATAGTCTGCTTCCGCTATTGCCCGCCTGGAAACAAGATGCCACTAAATCAGGTAAATGCAGCAATCCGAAACAAGCTTTTGGAGGACTCACAATTCTATGTGGTGCAAACCAATATTAGGGAAAAGGTATACCTGCGGATAACCCTTATGAACCCTTTTACCACCCTAAACGATCTTGCTAACCTTCTGAACGTAATAAAAAATTTCTTTCCTGCTCCTAAATAGCAGATAAAGAACTTTTTAAAGCCTCTATGAATGTGAAAATAATATATGTAAGTGTTATGTGATAATAAATTTGTATATTTGCGCATTGAAATACTTAAATACTGCATTAATATTAGAAATAAAACAACGTAAAAAACAATTATAAAAATGAAACGGACAATTATTCAAATTGATGACGAAAAATGCGATGGATGTGGACTTTGTATACCGAACTGCCACGAGGGAGCCTTGCAGATAGTTGATGGCAAAGCCCGCCTCATCGGCGACCTGTTTTGCGATGGGCTAGGGGCCTGTGTGGGCCATTGCCCTCAAGGAGCCATCACCCTGGAAGAGCGCGAGGCTGAGCCATACAACGAAACCAAAGTCATGGAGCAAATTGTTAAAAATGGAAGAAACACCATCCTTGCCCACCTTGAGCATCTTCGCGACCATGACCAAAAGGAGTTTCTAATGGAGGCAATTGATTATTTAAAGTCAAACAACATTGATTTGAACCCCGACGGTGTTGCTTTAAAAGCTGATGACCGACCTGTTTTGCGGCAGACCCGACATGAACCAAAACACCCCCACTCTGGTGGTTGCCCGGGCATGGCCATGGCTGATTTCAGAAACATACAAAAAGATGAAAACCAATTGACAGGGACGGAGAACCCAGTGAATATCGCCTCGGAGCTTCGCCAATGGCCTGTGCAATTGCACCTGTTGAATCCAAACGCTCCTTATTTCAGAAACGCCGATGTGGTGTTGGCAGCCGACTGTGTTGCTTATTCGATGGGTAATTTCCATCAGCGGTTCCTCAAAGGAAAAATCCTTGCCATTGCCTGCCCAAAGCTGGATTCGAACATGGAGGTCTATGTCGAAAAACTTGCAGCAATGATAAATCATGCAAACATTAATACGCTCAGTGTGGTAATTATGGAAGTGCCTTGCTGTGGCGGCCTTGAACGAATTGCACAAGCCGCGGTTGCCAGTGCAAACCGAAAAATTCCGTTGAAACGTGCCATTGTGGGCATTCAGGGAGAAATCATAAAAGAAGAATGGATTTAGAAATAATTATAAACATAATAAAATGGAAAACCCAGGATTGGAGCACTCAAAAGTGTTGAATTTCAGTAAGATCATTGATTATTCGAAGGATGGAATCATCAGCAAACAATTGCTAAAAAAGCCAAACGGCAACGTAACCCTGTTTTCGTTCGATAGTGGGCAATCGCTTAGCGAACACACTGCCCCATTCGATGCACTTATTCACATCATCGAAGGCAAAGCCAGGATTTTTATTGACAAAACAGAGTTTGACCTTAAAAAAGGCGAATCCATTGTTATGCCGGCAAATATTCCCCATGCAGTTGCAGCACCTGAAAAATTCAAGATGCTCCTTACCATGATCAGGAGTTAATCTGATCATGGTAATACTGTTTTTGTTGCCCAGCACATAAAACAAAATTAGTTTTATAGAAAGAAAATTCAAAACGCAACGCCTAAACGAAAATGGCTTTAAAAATTACTTCTCTCAATGATGCTCCGCTTGTTTCTGAAAAATTCAACGGGCGGGTTTTGCTGTCAAGCCCATCACTCAGTATCATTCACTTATCACTTGCAGAAGGAGAATACATTGCCCGCCACCGCAACGATATGGATGTGTTTTTTTACATTCTCTCCGGAAAAGGCATGCTCGATACTGAAGACGCATCAGTTGTTCTTGATTCCGGAATTCTTGCGGAAGTTAGTGCAAATGAAGAGCGAGCCATTAAAAACATCGGGGCGGGGAGTCTGAGGCTCCTGGTACTAAAAATACCCGCGAGACCCTGTGAATAACTTACCTCCGAAGTTTATAACTCGATCACTCTTAACCACTACGGAAACAAAACTTTCGAGTATCTTTGCGCTTTGAAAAAAGGTGCTGCTCCCATGAAGGAAATTTATTCAGATGAAAGCGTTCGGACCCTCGATTGGAAAGAGCATATCCGGCTACGCCCGGGGATGTACATAGGAAAACTGGGCGACGGCTCCTCTCAGGATGATGGCATCTATGTGCTGATGAAGGAAATTATTGATAATTCCGTTGATGAATTCGTGATGGGAAATGGCAAAACCATTGACATCAGCATCAAAGACCAGTTGGTTACTGTTCGGGATTATGGTCGGGGGATGCCCCTGGGAAAAGTGATTGATTGTGTATCCAAGATCAATACGGGCGCTAAATACGACTCCAAGGTTTTTAAGAAAGCAGTCGGGCTGAATGGAGTTGGGTCTAAAGCGGTGAATGCACTTTCAAAATATTTCAAAGCACAATCTGTCCGCGATGGGCGCACAAAAATCGTTGAATACGAGCGTGGCGAAATTGTTGCAGACCTTGCCGAACAGGAGTGCCAGGAACGAAATGGAAGTATCATTGTTTTCAGTCCCGACGATGCCATTTTCGGCAATTATCACTTTTTAAGCGAATACATCGAAAAGCAGCTTTGGAACTACGCTTTCCTGAACCCCGGCCTGACGATTCGCTTCAACGGTGCAACATTCTATTCGAAAAACGGACTGCATGATCTGCTGTCGAAAATCATAAATGGCAGCAGCCCTCTCTATCCGATCATCCATATCCGTGAAGATGACTTTGAATGTGCTTTCACGCACACCAGCAAGCAATATGGCGAGGAATATTACTCTTTTGTCAACGGCCAGCATACAACCCAGGGCGGCACACACCAGGCGTCATTTCGCGAAGCAATTGTAAAAACCATTCGCGAGTTCTATCACCGCGATTTTGATGCCTCCGATATTCGTTCATCCATCATTGCTGCAATCAGTGTGAAGGTTACTGAACCTGTATTCGAATCGCAGACAAAGACAAAACTGGGTTCGACCCACATGGAGCCCAACGGTTCAACCATCCGAAACTATATTGGCGATATTGTCAAACGCAACCTTGACAACTATCTGCATATTAACAACGAAACCGCCGAAGCCCTCTTGCGAAAAATTCTTCAATCCGAAAAGGAACGCAAGGAAATGGCAAACATCAAAAAAATTGCACGCGAAAGCGTGAAGAAGGCCAGTTTGCACAACCGTAAACTGCGCGACTGCCGGGTTCACTACAACAGCAACGATGACCGAAGGCTCGAAACAACTTTGTTTATCACAGAAGGCGATTCGGCCAGCGGGTCCATCACCAAATCAAGGGATGTCAATACCCAGGCCGTGTTCAGCCTGAAAGGCAAGCCCCTGAACTGCTATGGGCAAAGCAAGAAGATCGTTTACGAAAACGAAGAATTTAACTTGCTGCAAGCTGCCCTCAATATTGAAGAGGATCTCGAAAACCTGCGCTACAACAACATTGTCATAGCCACCGATGCTGACGTTGACGGAATGCACATAAGGCTGCTGTTGCTTACCTTCTTTCTTCAGTTCTATCCCGACCTGGTCAAATCGGGCCACATTTATATACTTCAAACACCTCTATTCAGGGTCAGAAATAAGAAAAAAACGATTTATTGCTATTCGGAGGAAGAAAAAGCAAATGCAATTGCAGAGCTGGGCACAAACCCCGAAATTACGCGCTTCAAAGGACTTGGCGAGATAAGCCCCGATGAGTTCAGGTTTTTCATTGGGAACAACATGCGCCTTGATCCGGTTATCCTGAAACGTTCATCTGAAATTCAGGAAGCCCTTGACTTCTATATGGGGCGTAATACCCCTGAACGCCAGGGATTTATTATAGAAAACCTGCGTCCCGAGGTGGTTTAATTTACCAGAAGTTAAACGTTTACTGACTTTTCTGCCTACCCCAATGGCTTTCGAAGTTGTTTAAAAGCCCTGCCAAGATTGGCTGTAATGTCGCTTGCAATCATCGCTTCGGGGCTTTTTTGCTTTGCTGCATAATCACCTGCCAGTCCATGCAGATAAACACCCAAAATGCAGGTATCAATTGAAGAATATCCCTGTGCCATGAGGCCTAACAAAATGCCCGTAAGCACATCTCCGCTCCCTGCTGTGGCCATTCCCGGATTTCCGGTGGGATTAAAAAAACAATTTCCCTGAGGGGTTGAAATGCAGGTAAAAGCCCCCTTCAATATAACGTAAACACCATATTTTATTGAAAACTGCCGTTGTATCTCGTTGCGATCCATCGAGTTGGTTGCTTTTTCAGCAAAACGTTCGAACTCACGGGGATGAGGGGTGAGAATAGAACCTGCCGGCAAAAATGAAAGCCAGGTCTTGTTTTCGCTGAGTATATTTAATGCGTCTGCATCAAGGATGAAGGGTTTCCGAACTGTTTGTATAATATTTTTCAAGGCTCCGGCAGTTTCCTCAGCCTGGCCTATCCCCGGCCCGATTGCAACTGCATCGAAATTTTCGATATTATTTATTCCGGTCAGATGGGTTTCCGATTCATCAATACTCACCATGGCTTCGGGAACTGCAGTTTGGATAATGTTGTAGCCCACCTGCGGGATGTGTGTAGTGAGCAGCCCCGCACCTGCACGCAGGCATGCCTGCGAAGCCAGTACCGCAGCACCCATCTTGCCGCAAGAACCCGACAGCAGCAGCGCATGGCCATATTGACCTTTATGAGAGAATCGCTTTCGAGGAATCAGAATCGTGCTAACATCTTGTTGTTCAATTAAATAATGATTTACTTTTTCCGCATTAATAAACACCGAACTCAGCCCTATCGGAAGCACATGCCACTGGCCAATCATAACATCGCTCTCAGGGAAAAAGAAACTAAACTTCGGCAATTCAAATGTCAGGGTATAGTCGGCAAAAACCACAGGCCCTTTTCTGGTATCGGTGAGAGAATCGGAAAACATACCGGAAGGGATATCAATAGAGATTACAATAGCTTTACTTTGATTGATGGCCATGATCGTGCTGGCGGCAATGCCTTCGGGAGGTTTTGTAAGCCCTGAACCGAAAAGTGCGTCTATAACAAGGTCTTCCGGCGAAATTGATGGAATGTCATTCAATTCAATAATATCCAGGATATTGGATTGTTGCATACTTTTCAGTCGTTCATAGTTTGTCTGAAAATCGGCACTGCTTTTTTTCGAAAAGCGAACAATATAGGTTTCAATGTTGAATTTTGCAGCGGCCAATAACCGGGCAAGCACCAGCCCATCTCCGCCATTATTACCGGTACCGCAGAAAATCTTTATGCTTTTTTGTGTCGGTTTTTTTTTAATAATCCACTCAAAGCATTGAAATACAGCTCGTTCCATAAGATCAATCGAAGCGATGGGCTCATTTTTTATAGTATATGCATCTGCATCGCGAATCTTTTCAACAGGCAAAATTTTAATCATAATCGTTTTATTTCAAAATTTATTCTGAAATGCTTACCCCGGATATATCATAAAGCGGAAGTTGTATTGAAAAAATTCTATAGGCCATACAAAATTAATATTTAAAGAGTTTCGCTGACTAAAAGCCTGCCGGGGAGGTAAGCTCTCAGTCCTTTTTGAAAAGTGGGAGGAGGATTATCTTTCATATGCCCGAACCGCAATCCGTGAAGTCAGGCTGAGCATCATCCCTTTTTCAAATCCTGGCTACAAAATACATGAACCAATGAAGAAAATCAAGCAATAATTTATTGTAGTGAACTGATTATTATTTAATGATACCTGATGAAGTGTGGGTATGTATCGTTTTTTCATTTCTTAATAATGCTAATTTTGCAAAAAAATATGTTACTTTATCAGTCAAATTCAATGGACATCCAGGAAACTCTTCAGAAAGAATACCTTAGCCACGGTGATCTTGTGCAACTGCTCAGCGCTGATGAATCGAGCAGAAAAGAGATTTATCGGAAAGCATCAGAGGTTAAACAGCAGTTTGTTGGACGCAAGGTGTATTTTCGGGGTTTGATTGAATACTCCAACGTTTGCGCAAAGAACTGTTATTATTGCGGGGTGCGATCCGGAAATAAAGTCGTAGCAAGATACACGGTGTCGGATGAGGAAGTGATTGAAGCCGCGCGTTTTGCCCTTGATAACAGGTATGCGTCAATTGTAATACAGTCGGGAGAGCAAAGCAGTAAATCGTTTGTTAAAAAAATTGGCCACCTCCTGGAGCAGATCAAAATGCTCTCAGATAGCAAATTAGGTATTACCTTGTCACTTGGTGAGCAATCAGAAGAAACTTACCGCTATTGGTTTGATTGTGGCGCTCACCGTTATCTGTTGCGTATCGAAACATCAAATCAAGATTTATATAAGAAGCTCCATCCGGCAAATAAACTCCACGAATTTGAAAACCGGATTGATGCAATGCAACGACTGCGAAAAGTTGGCTACCAGGTAGGCACCGGAGTGATGATTGGCCTGCCGTTTCAAACCATTGAGAATCTGGCCGATGACCTTGTCTTCTTTCGCGACTATGATGTTGATATGGTTGGGATGGGGCCATACATCGAACACGAAAATACTCCCCTATATCAGTTTCGGGAATTATTATTGCCACGCATCGAAAGATTTAATCTTTCTTTAAAAATGGTGGCATTGCTGCGAATAATGATGAAAGACATCAATATTGCTGCCACCACCGCCATGCAAGCCATTGATCCGCAAGGCCGCGAAAAGGCACTCCTTGCAGGCGCCAATGTGATCATGCCCAACCTGACCCCGGTCAAATATCGCAAGAACTACCTGCTATATGAAGATAAACCCTGCATAGATGAAGAAGCCGGCGAGTGCCAGCATTGCCTCGAAGCACGCATAAAGATGGCCGGCGATGAGATCGGCTGGGACGAATGGGGCGATTCTCAGCACTTTGCAAACAGAAACCGAAATATCTCCTCCCACCAAGAATAATGCCGCGAAAGAATTTTCCCGCCTTCGAGAAGGTCGAAATTACGGATGCCGGAGCTGAGGGCAAAGCAGTTGCCCGTGTGAATAACCTGGTGATTTTTGTGCCTTACGCTGCCCCCGGCGATCTTGTTGACCTTAAAATAATCAGAAAAAAGAAGGCGTTCTGTGAGGGTAGGATTGTAAAAATTCACCAGCACTCAACACGCAGAACCGAGCCTTTCTGCAGCCACTTCGGGCTTTGCGGCGGTTGCACCTGGCAGCACCTCCAATACCATTACCAGGCGGAATATAAGAAAAAACAGGTTGCTGATGCTTTTGAACGTATCGGAAAGTTTGATTTCCCTGAAATACCCCCGGTAATTCGGTCTGCAGCCACAATTCATTACAGAAATAAACTCGAATATACTTTCTCAAATCGCCGTTGGCTGACTGATCCAAGTCAAAGTGTTAATAATGAAAAAGACATGTATGGCCTCGGCTTTCACTTGCCGGGCATCTTCGATCGAATTATTGACATTGATACCTGCTATCTGCAACCTGAACCATCAAACAGCATCAGGTTGGCGGCCAAGAAGTTCGCACTTGAAAACGATTACACATTCTACGACCAACGGCACCAAAAGGGCTTTCTGCGAAATCTGCTTATCCGCAATTCAAGCTCAGGTGAAGTGATGGTCATCTTGGTCGCCAGTGCTTTTGAACCAGAAAAGATAAACGGGTTACTCGCACACTTACGTTCTGAATTTGAAGCCATTACAAGCCTCTATTATATAATCAACCCCAAATCGAATGATACGATCAGCGACCTGGAGCCTGTGCTATTTGAAGGAAAAGCCGATATAACTGAAACTATGGGGGAATTGAGTTTTAGAGTGGGACCTTTATCATTTTATCAAACCAATAGCCAACAAGCGTTTGAATTGTACAAGATCGCAAAAGATTTTGCAGCGCTACAGGGACATGAGGTGGTTTATGATCTGTATACGGGAGCAGGAACAATTGCCAATTTTGTTGCTCGAAGTGCACTCAAAGTGGTGGGTCTTGAATATGTAAATGCAGCCGTGAAGGACGCTTTCCTGAACTCTTCTGCGAATAATATCCAAAACACCCATTTTGTTGCAGGCGATATCCTGAAAGAGCTGAATGATGAGTTTGTTTCAACCCACGGCCATCCACACATCATCATTACCGATCCGCCACGTGCCGGTATGCATCCGGGAGTAGTTGCCAAAATAGATGCACTTTCGCCTGATAAAATTGTGTATATCAGTTGCAATCCCGCCACCCAGGCAAGAGATATAGCGCTGCTCACGCAGTCTTATCATGTTGAAAAAATGCAACCGGTTGATATGTTTCCGCATACCAGCCACATCGAAAATGTAGCATTACTTAAAAGAAATCATTAACTACTTCCTGTTCAGCTCAGGAAAATTTTCGATAATTATCTCAAGTAATTCGGTTGTATTTAGGTGCTTCGTCTCAATGATCAGGTCGGCCTGGTTATAAAACTTTTCGCGCTCCAATAATTGGTCCTGGATTTTTCGGAGCATCTGTTCCTTATCCAGCCCTTTCAGAATAGGTCGTTTATATCGCAAGGGCGAATGATATAGCCTTGATGCCAGCATTGCAGCGGATAATTTTAAATAAACAACACGCCCTCGCTGCTTCATCAGCTGCAAATTTTCAAAATGGCAAGGTGTGCCCCCTCCGGTCGAAACAATGCTGTGGTCCACCCTGGTAGATACCTCTATGAGAAGCTGTCTCTCAATCTCGCGAAAAGCCGGTTCTCCATAACGTTCAAAAAACAAAGGTATGCTGGTTCGGAAACTTGCTTCAAAATAATAATCGAGGTCAATAAAAGGCATTCCAAATGCATGGGCTATTCTTTTTCCAAGGGTTGTTTTTCCGCTTCCCATATATCCGATGATGAACAGGTGCATTGTTTCTGAATTAATAATAAGTAAAGATATGAATTTATGGCGGGTGCGCATTCAGTTATTTCGTATTTTTATGGAGCCATTTAAACTAACTGGCCGGCCTGGCCTCCTACCCACATGACATCTCAGGTACCATTAAAAAACATTTTGGCAAAATACTGGGGGTTCAATAACTTCAGGCCCTTGCAGGAAGAGATCATCAATTCAGTGATGCAGGGAAATGATACCCTGGCCTTGCTTCCGACCGGAGGCGGAAAATCAATCTGCTTTCAGGTGCCAGCCCTGGCAATGGAAGGCATCTGTATTGTCATTACTCCACTGATTGCATTGATGAAGGACCAGGTGGAAAGCCTGAAAAAAAAGGGAATTAATGCAGTAGCAATCTGCAGCGGGATGTCCTATCGGGAAATTGAGCTCGGATTTGACCACTGCATGTTTGGGATGGTAAAATTTCTTTATTTGTCGCCCGAGCGCCTCGAAACCGAGAAATTTAAGGCCATTCTGAACAGGCTGAATGTTTGCCTGCTGGCGATTGATGAAGCACATTGTATCTCGCAATGGGGATATGACTTCAGGCCTCCGTATCTTAAAATAGCCGAAATCAGGCCATTATTGCCCGGAGTACCGGTGCTGGCGCTGACTGCCACCGCTACTTCCGCTGTGATAAAAGATATTCAATCCAGGTTAGGTTTTAAAAAGGAGAACCTGTTTCGCACCAGTTTTCAGCGCAGCAATCTAACTTATTTTGTTCAAAAAGAAGAAGATAAGCTCGGGCGCCTGCTCAGGATCTGCAACAAGGTAAAGGGCACAGGCATTGTCTATGTACGCAATCGCCGCCGGACAAGAGAAGTTTCAGAATTTCTTTTAAAAAATAATATATCCGCCGATTTTTATCATGCCGGTGTTGATGCCGTCCTGCGCGATAAGCGACAGAACGCCTGGATGCTGGGAAACACCAGGGTAATTGTTGCCACCAATGCCTTTGGGATGGGTATTGATAAACCCAATGTACGTTTCGTAGTCCACCTCGATCTTCCCGACAGCATCGAGGCATATTTTCAGGAAGCCGGCCGCGCCGGACGCGATCTGAATGCCTCATGGGCCGTTGTTCTCTACGAAAACAAGGATATCATAGAGCTGCGAAACAACCTCGAAACCTCATTTCCTTCGCTTGAAATCATTTTAAACGTTTATGATGCGTTGGGCAATTACTTGCAGCTTGCTGTAGGCAGTGGCAAAGACAGCTCTTATAACTTCGATATTTATGACTTTGCTCACCAATACAAACTCAAACCCACCATCGTTTACAACGCCTTAAAATTTCTCGAAAAAGAAGGATATATCCTGCTCTTGGAAGATGTTGGAACGCCCTCGATGATTCATATTCTGGTAAATAAAGAAAATCTCTATCGCTTCCAGATCGAAAATATGATTTACGATCCGTTTATCAAACACCTGTTGAGGTCATACACCGGTTTGTTTTCTGGCTATGCAAAGATCAGCGAGAGCGAAATTGCGCGACGGCTTGGAATGGAACCCGAGGAGGTGGCGGGAATCCTTCAGGGATTTGATAAATCTGGAATAATAAGCTATATCCCACGCAAACAAAAACCTCAGATCGTTTATCCTACCGTTAGGTTGGAAAGGTCCTACCTTCGAATTTCTCCCGAAAATTATCTCGACCGGCTTAATTTAGCCCGAAAAAGAATAGAAAGTGTGATCCACTATGCCACCAGCACGAACAAATGCCGGAACCAGATTCTTGTTGAATATTTTGGCGAAACCGACGGCATGCAATGTGGCAAGTGCGATGTTTGTATCGAAACTAACAAGCAGGAACTAAGCAATCTGGAGTTTAAATCAATAAAAGAACAATTAGAGAACCTTCTGCGTGCAACCCCTATATCAATCGAAGAACTGGTCAATGGCATGAAACATACAAATGAAGAAAAAGTCATCAAAACCATACAATGGTTGGTTGACATCGGCAAAATTACTTTTACCGACGATCAAAAATTGCAATGGAGAAAGTAAGGATCGGCCTGTTGATTCAACCCTAAAATACTGTTAAGTATAATATGCATCCGAGTATAATTCCAGCTTGCAAAACCACGTCCTCTATGCAAAATTAATTTGCCAAATTTCAGGCAAACTCCTGTTGGTATGAAACTTGAAAGAGATTTCTATTTACGTGATGATGTACAAGCCATTGCCCGCGAGCTACTCGGTAAAGTGCTGATTTCGAGACAGAAAAACGCTGTTTGCGCCGGTATGATTACCGAAACCGAAGCATATGCCGGCATCACTGACAAGGCTTCGCATGCCTATAATAACAGGCGGACAATGCGAACCGAAATAATGTTTGGGCCAGGTGGATTTGCCTATATCTATCTGTGCTACGGTGTTCATTCGCTACTCAATGTTGTTACAAACGTAGCAGGCATCCCTCACGCAGTGCTTCTAAGGGGTATTTTGCCCTTGGAAGGGCTTGAAACAATTTATGCGAGGTTGAGAAAAAACCAATTAAAGAATGAAATTATTAATGGGCCCGGCAAGCTGACCAAAGCACTAAGCATTCACTATACCCAATCAGGGCTCGACCTTACGGGGAACGATCTTTATATTGAAGATCGGGCCATTGACCATGAGGGTTTCACGATAAAAACCACACCGCGTATTGGTATTGATTATGCGGGCGAAGATGCGTTTCTGCCCTATCGTTTTGTAATGGAGAAAAAATAAAAAGCCAATTCACAGGCGATGGCTCTCAACCAAATAAGCCTGTGAATCAGCTATTAGATCATGTAAACCAATCAGGATTACTTAATTTTGCCAACCAGATCGGCGCCAGCTTTAAATTTGACTACTGATTTAGCAGCAATTTTGATTTCCTTACCGGTTTGAGGATTGCGGCCTTTACGGGCAGCACGCTTTGAAACTGAAAAGGAACCAAAACCAACGAGTGCAACACGGCCGCCTTTGGAAAGGGCTAAGGTTGTGGCTTTTACGAAGCCTTCGAGCGCTTTTTTGGCATCAACTTTTGTCAGGCCAGCATCAGCGGCGATAGCATCAATTAATTCAGCTTTGTTCATTTCGCAGGAGGTTTAGATTAGACTTAAGGATAGTAAAATAAATTCTTAAGGCAAAAGTAATCTATTTCCTGCGAAAATCAAGGGGTTTGAGCAAAAAAAGCAACAAATGTTAATAAAACTTTTCTTTTGTTAATAAAACAGACGGCCTGATCGCATTCTGCTATGATCAATCGCTGGTTAGGGCTGGTTTTTATCTACTCAAACAGCCACTCGTCCGTGATCCGGGTTCCTTTTAAAATTTCACTGACAGCAAGTTTTTTCTTCCCGGGAAATTGCATCTCGAGTATTTCAATGCATCCAGCTGCCGTTCCTACCAAAAGCCGCGTATTGCGATCGGATATCAGAATGCTGGTTGATGGATTGCCGGATTCAATCTGGTGAATGTCCGACTTGAATATTCCTACCTGATATTTTGTTCCTTCAGGAGAGCTGAGGATGCTGAATGCCCCGGGAAATGGACTCAATCCCCTGATATGGTTATGAATGGTTTTCGCAGGCGCACTCCAGTTGATACGGCAATCGCTTTTTCTGATTTTTGGCGCTGTCTTAAGAGGCGCATCGGACGGCACCAGGTCTTGTTGCCCGGTCAATTCTGCCTTGCCTTGCCTGATGGCATCTACGGATTTCAACATAAGGGATGCGCCAATATGCATCAAACGGTCGTGCAGACTTCCAGCCGTTTCCTCAGCCTGAATATTCACGCTTTCCTGAAAAATCACATTTCCGGTATCTATTTCCTGATTTATAAAAAAGGTTGTTACTCCGGTGATGGACTCTCCATTCATAATAACATGATTGATCGGGGCTGCACCCCGGTATTGTGGAAGCAGCGATGCATGAAGGTTGATGGTGCCGGAATCAGGCATTTTCCAAACCGATTCCGGGAGCATCCGGAATGCAACCACCACAAACAAATCTGCATGATAGCGCTTCAATGCGTCCTGAAAAGATTCGTCCTTCAAACTTACCGGGCTCAATACGGGTAGGTTGAGTTGGGTGGCTACCCCTGCAACCGCTGTTGATCCTGTTCTCAAGCCCCGTCCCTTTGGCTTTTCGGGGGCGGTCACAACTGCAGCAATTTCATATCCGGCATCAACTAAAACCTTGAGCGAAGGCACGGCAAAATCGGGCGTACCCATGAACACAATTCTGAACTCTTGCCTGGTTTTCATCTGAACTTTTGTCTAAATTACTGCAACGCTTTCGGGTTATTTTTCAGGATCACATTTGAACTCTCTCAAAGCGCGGGAATTTAATTTTCTATTAAGAATTCAGGTTTTCGTGATTCTTTTATTTTCACTTTATACATACGAACCGCATCAATATAACGCACATTGCTTGCCGGTTTTTGCGAAAGATGTTGGGGCGTGGGTGTATGCACTTCTCCACTCAAGACAACGCTGTAAATAACGCCTCTTATTCAATTGCAATGCAAAGATGCAATGAATTTTGCCTTGTGTGGCTTATAGATCTGAAAAAATGAAAACCGATATGCTCGGCCGAAATGTTTCGGGCAGAAAACTTGTTTTGAAATGAAAACCAGCTATTTCTTGAGCAACGCTTTGGCGCGCGCAATATACTTTTCTGCTTCCCTTCCTTCTTGTGAATCAACATGTTTGGTCTTGAGCCGCTCGTAAATGTCTATGGCTTTCTCATATTTTCCCATGTGTTCATAAGTCATTGCAGCCTTCATCAGAAACATTGGAGTAGTGAAATCGTTGGGGCGGTTTTTTGATGCTTTCAGGTAGTAACCTACTGCTTTTTCGGGCTTGTTGAGTTCAAGCCATGCGTCGCCCTGGGCACCCAGCGCCATATTTGCCACAAGATAGTCATTGGATCTGAATTTCTTCAGGTGTTTGATTGCATTGTTAAATTCACCTTTTTCAAGGTATATCAGGCCTGCGTAATAGTTGGCCAGGCGTGCGGTTTTTGTCCATCTGAAATCACTCGCAATTTCAAGAAAACCCGGATAAGTACCATCGCCATCAAGGGCAAGATTGAGAGAGTCCTTTTCGAAATACTGCTCAGCTTTGAAGATCAATGACTGGGCTTCCTTTTCCCGTGGTTCGATAAAAAACCGCTTCAAAGCAAAAAATGCCATCACCAGCACAATGATCACCAAAACTACCGTGATCAGGATTTTCTGGTTTTTTTCAATAAATAGCTCGGATCTGCTTAATGCTTCTTCAACTGCTGTAATGTTTTCTTCAGTCCGGTCTTTCTTCTTAGCCATGGTCTTTTAATTTTAGAGCGCAAAAGTAATTTATTTTTTCTGTCCGACAAGCCCCCGCATTCACTTTTTTCTTTCAACGAGGACCCATGGCAAAAGTGCCCATTGGTTAAAGGCGAGTATGAAAACAAATTTCTATTACTCTGATTAGAAACGGCCATAAGAAATGCCTAAAAGGAGCCACCATCAAATCAATGGGCGTTATCCACTTTTGAAATTGCCAGAAAAAGTTGATCCCTACCTGTTTAGTGAAAGAAGTTTGAAATCAATTTTTTCTCAATCAATCCCTTATCTCCCAAAGCCAGGTGGCGCTTTTTCTTCCCGCTTTGAATAGAAGGCCAAGGGGATTTTGAACCTTTTCTCCAATTCCCCCAATGATTGCCTGTACCGAAGCCCATAAAGCCGGCAGCGCCGACAGAGAGACATGGTGAGTTTATGTTATTTGATGAACAATTCAGATTAAATAGCAAATCAAAGCAGTTAAAAATTGAAAATATTAAGTTTTTCATGAAAAAGTTTCATAAACACAATTGTTTTTCTAATTTTACGACATAAAATTAAAATCAACTCAAATAGATGTTTTATGGGAAAAGGTGACAAAAAAACACGACGCGGTAAAATTTTCCAAGGCTCTTATGGCGTTCGCAGGCCAAAAAAAAGTGCTGGTTATAAGCCCCAAATCACTTCGCCGGCAATAGTGCAAACCTATCCACCCGAAACAGAACCCGCCGAGAGTGTGCAGGAGGTTTCACCTGTGGTAAAAGAGCAACCCATCAAGGCCATTGCTCCCCGAAAAGCTCCTGTAAAAAAAGATGTTAAACCTACTGACCAGCCGGAAGTTGAAAAACCAGCACGCAGGAAAAAAGGGGCATCCTGACGAGTTGCAAAAATTTAGATTCCCCCACTTTTTGGTCAACCGCAAAATTCGCATTGGAAAAATTTCTTTTGCGGAATATTATTGTGAAAAGTAATCCTCAATAATCTCGCGGAACCTGTTGCCCCGGTGCTCGAAGTTTTTAAATTGATCATAGCTTGATGCAGCCGGCGAAAGAAGGCAAATTTTTCCGGATTCTGTTTTGACAATAGCAGCAATTGCTGCATCATCAAACTTTTCGAAAAAACTGCACCGTCCGGCACACTGATAATCTGCCTGAAGAATATTATATAACCGCAAACCCGCTTTCCCGGTCAAAACAAGGTGATTGATTGTGCTTTGGCTCAAAAACGCGGCAAAATCATGGTAATCTATCCCCCGGTCATAACCTCCAAGTATCAGACAATCAACATCTCTAAGGGTATCTACTGCCATCATCACTGCCTCGGGGATGGTGGCAATCGAGTCGTTATAAAAAATCTTGCCACCATATACTCCCACTTTCTCAAGCCGGTGCGGAAGGGATTCAAAAGTCATTGCGGCTTTTCCAATCACTTCCGGCGAAATTTCCTTAATCAGGCATGCAGCTGCAGCGGCAGCAAGGTTTAAACGGTTGTGATCTCCGGCAAGTGCTTTCAAATCCCGCATTTCGCAGATTTTTTCGGGCCTCGAATTCAGGTGGGCATAGAGAACCCCATTGCGGATGAAGACGAGCTCTTTCTCGGGCGAATCTGTGCCAAAAGCGATAAGTTTCGATTTCAAAGGCGTCTCGCGAATTAATGTATTGATCCTTTGGTCCTTGCCAAAATAGATGAAATAGTCATCCGGTTGCTGAAATCGGGCAATGTTGTACTTGGCCAGCTGATAGTGAAGGTAGCTTTTGTAATGATCCAGGTGCTCCTGGTAAATGTTTAGCAGCAATGCCACTTTTGGCGAAACAGTCGCAGTTTCGAGCTGGTGCGACGACAGCTCAAATACTACTTGGGTTTGTGGGCTGATTTGCTTAATCACCTCAAAGGGTGGACGCCCCATGTTCCCAACCAGCAGGGTATCAAGCCCAGCAGCCTTAAAAATATGATGCACAAGGCTTGCTGTGGTGGTTTTCCCTTTGGTGCCCGTGATGCCAACAACCTGATTGCGATAGGCTTCGAGAAAAAGACCGGTTTGTGAAGTGAAATGCGAAGGATTGAAAATAGCCGGAATATCTCGTAAAGGAAGCCCCGGGGTTTTTATGATCAGGTCAAAGTCCGAAAGACAATCAAGATATGTAGGGCCGGCAATGGTCGTTGTGAGTGCGTGTTGACAAAGGCCATGATTGGGCAAGCTATCACAACGGTCGGCAATGGCGATGGGCAATTCAGGAAAATAGCCCCGCAGCAAACGATAAGTTGACTGGCCTTCAACACCAAAGCCAAGTATCAGCACTTTTCTGCCGGCGAGTTTATTTTTCAGAAATGCTTTCAAGTAGTGCACCTTTTAAAATTGTCTCAAATTCACCAGGAAGAAAGTGTGTTTTATTGAATTGCCGCATAAGATTCTGAAAATCTGTGTTATTATTACTTGTCTCGTTTCTTCGGTTATAATAACCTTCGAGCAGCGCAGGCAAGGGAGATCTTCCGTAATGATCAATTGTTTTTAAAACTGCTGCATTCACCTCATCAATGGTGCCGACACAGTCAAATGGTTTCTCGGGCGATAAGCCACACAGTTGTTCAAAATATGGATACAAGTCCATGTCATCCAAAAGGTTCCGGCCAAAAATCTTCAAAAGGTCGCCCGGAGGCAGAAAAGGCGAAAGAATAATAAACGTAAAAAGGCATTTTGAACATTTGCCGCACCAGGTTCCGGTTTTGCTTCCAGCGTTGCAGCTTCTGAAAACCCCATGATAGTGCTTGAGTTTTGCAAAGATCGAAGCAACTTGCAACTCGTTGATAGGGCGAAGAAAACTGAAATAATTGAGGTCCCTGCTGATATTTTGCTGATAATAGGCCCGAAAATCTTTTTCGAACTCAAAACTCTTCGAATACTGGTGATTGATGGTGGTGCCGGGGATAGTGGCTTCATTGGCACTCGATTCATTAGAAAGTAAAATACTGTTTCTTCCTGTTATAGCAGCAGCAAGAAGTGAATAAAAAGCCAGCAAAGCTGAAAATGGGGTATGCCCATTAAGAAACCCTTTTTGATTCAAATGCAACAGCAACGGGTCAATGGTCCGTTTCACCACCACAGCGTCTCCGACCCTTAGCCCGGCCCGGACTATGGTATTGATTGATGCCGCCAGCGGGTTGAGCAGAAATGGCGTAACAGGCTTATTGGCCTGGGTAAGCAACGCAAGGCTTACTGCCGAATCTTTCCCGCCGCCAATTGGCAACAAAATATTATTGCCTGCATTTATTGAAAACGGCTTGGGAACTGCTGTTTCCACAGCAATAAATTTCACAAAATCATGATAATCGGGCTTGATTCCAATGGTGTGGAAAAACTCCCCCAGGCCATGAAAATATAACTTCCGCCAAAAATATTCTGCCTCTGGATGAAATGCGCAAGGCTTGATGATGATAGTAGGGGAGCAGGCCGCTTTCCAGTAGCTGATCATCTCAACCAATCCGATATGAAAAACAAGGCTCCGGATGATCTCCTCTGCGGGTTGTTGAATGAATTGCCGGTTTTCGAATCGGAAAGATGGCTTGAATGAATATTTTCCTGAAAGGTTAAAGTGAAATCCACCCGACAAAGCCCCTTCTTCCCAACGATAGTGAAATGACTCATAAGCAAACCAAGGGTATTGGCTGCGCAAACTATGATATTTTTTTTCCTTTGTGTGAGCCACTTATGCAGAATGTTACTGAATTTGACTACCTTTGAGCCAGCAAGCTGATCTTTTTGCGGCAAATTTACGAATTAGAAGTCACAAATGGCAGCAAATGCTTAAGCACAAAACTAAACGATGATGCCAGTTACCCCGGGAAACAAAAATGAAAAAAAGCGCCTGGGTATTACACCGCCGGCTACCGGGCGCATCCTCATCAGTGAGCCATTGATGCACGACTTCTATTTCCGACGATCAGTGGTTCTGTTGGCAGAGCATAGCATCGAAGGCACTTTTGGCTTGATTGTCAACAAGCCCGTTGACCTGAGATTTAACGACATCATCAAAGGCTTTCCGCAATACGATGGCAAGCTCTACTTAGGCGGGCCTGTAAAAACCTCCAATCTCTATTTTATTCACACACTGGGCAGCCGCATCGGGGGCAGCGCCGAAATTCTTGATGGCCTCTACTGGGGAGGCGATATCGAAACGGTAAAAGAAATGCTTACCATCAATCTACTCAATGGACAGAATATCCGCTTCTTCATCGGCTATTCCGGATGGGTGCCCAGGCAACTCGACCGCGAACTCGACGAGAAAAGCTGGGTAGTGACAGATGCAGATGCCAATACTATATTCAATGCAGCGTCCGAAACCCTTTGGAACAAATCTGTGAAGCGACTTGGAAAAGATTTCGCCATGTGGCCCAACTACCCCCTCGACCCAATGCTGAACTGAAACAATCCAAAACCTAGAACTTTGAACTTTGAGCCTCAAACCTTGAACTTTAAACCTCGAACCTTTAACCTTGAACCTTGAACTTCGAACTTTGAACTTTGAACTCCGAACTCCGAACTTT
>JBBIIP010000009.1:0-570 GCA_037446395.1 Lentimicrobiaceae bacterium | reverse complement strand
TCGAACCTTTAACCTTGAACCTTTAACATTGAACCTTGAACTTCGAACTTTGAACTTTGAACTTTGAACTTCGAACCTCAAACTTTGAACCTCAAACCATTCATTTAAATTTACTGCCTTTATAATCACTCTGTTTCAGATAAGACATCAGGCTCGAAATCCTTCTATTCAGTGTCATTGTTTCCTCCACCAAGCCATCCAGTGTTTCTTCATTGATATATCCCGAATCGAATGCCCGGTATAATTGAGACCTGGTTTCTCCGCATGATGCTTTGGCAATGCTAAGAAATTGGACAAACTCCTTGTTCCCTCCGCGCTCGAACCCTTCGGCAATGTTATCCATAATTGATCCAGACGAACCCCTGATCTGGTCTTTGAGCGAAAAATCCCGCCGAAAGCCATCAGAAGAAATCAGCACAAATATTTTTTTGCAAAGCTCCCGCGCCGCCTTCCATACTTCCAAATCCTCAAAACGTTCAACCTTCATATGCTATTTTTTTATTTTATTTCTACCATAAACCCCAACCTTAAACCTTAAACCTTGAACCTCGAACCTCAAATCTTGAACCT
>JBBIIP010000008.1:102734-105132 GCA_037446395.1 Lentimicrobiaceae bacterium | reverse complement strand
CTGCTGTGGGGCATTTTTGACTCTGCTTGGTCTGCTGTTTGTTTCTGTCCTGTCAAGAGTAGTTATTCACTACTCGCATATATCTTATTCTGTTGTACTGTTGCAAAAGAGTTGGATAATAGTTGAATAATAAATTTCCAATGAACAATATAATGGCTGTACCAATTGAATTTGTCCAAAGGGCGTGGATATTTGTCAGCAGGCAAAAAATAAAGAGAACTGTATGTGATTTCTCAATGGTGTAAGTTTCATTGAGCTTTTCTTTTATTGTTTCAAAATTTGTAACGTTACGATAAGTCGGGAATTTCTTTCTGATTCTACTATTTATTAAGTTCCCGTTTGTCGAAAGTCTCTTGAATTTGTCAACCCCCAGTTTTTTATAAGTATTCAAATCAGCCGAAATTTGGAGCCGGTCATAGTATGCCCTTGGAAGTCGGCTTACTAAATAGCTTATGACGATAAATAAAACCATCCATTTGAATTCGCCATCACCCCTAACATAAAAAATCGCACATGGCGCTAATGTAGTTGAACACAGAAGCGCAATCAGAATTAAATTCAGTCGATACTTTAATTTTTCTACTTCTCTGCCAACGGTTTGTGTCATATTATGATAAATACGATTAACTATCCACGGCGCCGGCCCATTGCTGTCAGCGGTTTGCGCGCTTGTCCTTTTTTAATGGGCGGGGCGTTTGATGCAGTTGCGGTCATTGAATTTTTGACGAAGTTACAGAAAAAATGGGAAGTGCTAATTATGCCGGAGCTGTTAGATACAGGTTGCAATTGCAGTAAACGGCCGGTAAAATACAGTTGCCTTTACTACAGGGAATATTTCAAACTCACAGAAAGTAACGGCCTTGTAACCGCCCTGCCCATTAAAAGGAAATCGCGCAGCCTGTGGTTAAACCTTTTGGGATTACCATTGGCATCGGCGACTGTTTACAAGAAGCCATTGCCTTTTTACTGTCCGTATGTCCACCAAGTAATTATTTCAATACCAGCAACCAACCAATTAAACATCAGGGTTCAAACTTTTAAATTAAAAAGTCTGAACAGCAACTTGTTGTACGGCTTTTAAAACTAACACCGCTGTTTTTCAGGGTTGGACTACTATTGCCGGCAGTTTACCTGATGTCAAATGATTTTAACACCTTGCCATGAATAAAATACTTGGTTTGCTTGCGTTATGTTTTGTTTTCGCCACACAAATCACGCGAGGGCAAGGTTTGTTTGCTACTGCAGGCGCCCAGGGCGATATGTCTATGCAAGAGAATAAGAAAATTGAACTGGGAGGATTTACACGCGGCATTGCCTTTGGTGGAGGGAAAAGCTACGACTTTGCAAGCCTTTTCGGCGAGTTTACACTCAAGGGCAAGCTGTCAGAAGGCAAGGCATTTTTTTATGGAGATGTACGCTTTCGTGCAGGAACCTTTTTCGATCAAAGAATCACCTCAATGCAACTGAAGGAAGCGTATGCAGGATACAAAAGCAGAATCGTTGATATTATCCTCGGAAATCAAATTGTTGCATGGGGCAGGACCGATGGATTTAATCCCACGAATAATATTGTGTCATACGACTACTTTTTTCTGACCCCAGAAACTGATGATCAGAAGCTTGGTAACTTTTTGTTTCGGTCAAAAGTGCACTTTAATCCCCAGGTTGAACTTGATTTAATCGCGATCCCAAATTACCAGCCCTCAATTTATCGCTACGAACTATTCGAAATGGGCCCGGGTGTTCAATTTCTTGACTTGGCGAAACCCGATGCCGGAATTAAAAACGGCAGCCTGGCAGCCCGCTTGAATGTTGAACTGCCCGCCGCAGGTTTTTCGCTTTCTTTTTTTAAGGGATTTGACCCATTCTATGGCTATTCGATTGATACCTTTAGTTTGTTGCCTGAACCCGATATCCGGTTCAGGCCACGCCCATATCAAAAGACTTCCTTCGGTGCCGATCTTGTCATTCCGTTTTCCAAATTTATTTTCAGAGGAGAAGCAGCTTATGATATCACCCGCGAGTACAAGGAGAACATGTATATCCCCAACCCCGGGTTATATTATGTGGCTGGCCTTGAAACCAATTTTGCGGAAGTTACATCCATTGTGCAATATATCGGAAAATACGTTTTTGATTTCAACGAGTTGTCTGCGCCGGTTAAGCCTTTCCCTGTTGCTCCGGGCGATCCGGCCTATCCCCTCTATCTTTTTGCGCTGTTGCAATATAACACGAATATGGTTTCGCATGAGTCAATTCTCTATAACCGGAAAATATTTCAACAGCAGGAAAAGTTTAACCATGCCCTCATGCTGAGCCTGAATAAATCATTTGCCTACGAGACAGTCAGCGCCGAATTTTCTTACTATTATAATTTTACGTCCAAAGAATCTTTATT
>JBBIIP010000008.1:0-102634 GCA_037446395.1 Lentimicrobiaceae bacterium | reverse complement strand
AAGTCGAGGATCAATCCCGATTTGAAGGCATATCTTCCTGGCGATATTAGAGCAAAATTAGACTTGGAGAAGATGGAGGAGCTTTTTGGTAAAGACGATCCTGTGATCATGATTTTTGAAACCGATGATGTGCTTAATGCTGCAACCCTCGATAGGTTAATGAATATCACCCGCACATTTGAGCGCATGAATGGTTTCGAGAATGTGATTTCACTGTTCACCTCCAAATATATACGTGGGGTTGAAGGCACAATGGTGGTTGATCCGGTGGTCGGCAGAACTCCGGCTACAGAAGACGAACGGGAAAGGCTGCGCGATGAGATAGTTAATAATCCCCTGGTATATAAACTGCTGGTTGCAGAAGATTTCAAACATACCATCCTAATGCTTACCCCATCCGGCATCCCGGACGATGAAGTGTTTGATCTGATTGATGATGTGCTTGCGCAATACCCTGGCTCCGAAAAAGTAATCATGGCAGGGAATCCATACATGAGAAATGAAGTCCAGCACATGGCCACTCGCGACCTCACCATTTTGCTTCCCATCGGTTTGCTGATCATGATTGCATTTCTCTACTTTTCGTTTAGAGAAAAGCGAGGAGTGCTGCTGCCATTAGCGGTAGTTGCCATGAGCATTCTATTGTCAATGGGGCTTATGCCGCTATTTGGCTACGAACTAAGCTTGATTGCCGTATTGGTTCCAATCCTCATGATCGCTGTGGCCAATAATTATGGGGTTCACCTAATCTCGCGCTACCAGGAGTTGAATGCCACCCAACCCGCCTGGAGCATGAGAAAAATTACACTCAATGCATTGTCGCACCTTCAGAAGCCCATTGTCCTCACTGCCTTGACAACCATCGTAGGCATTCTCGGGCTGGTTGTTCACCAAATGATTCCGGCAATTCAGATGGGAATCGTCAGTGCAATCGGAATCTCATTCGCCCTGGTCATAAGCTTATCCTTTATTCCTGCGGTGATGCTTGGCATGAAAAAGGGAAAAGTTCAGAAAAGCTTCCTTCAGAAGAGGCTGTCATGGGTAGATGCTTTTCTTTTCTGGTCAGGAAACATCACCACACGGCGACCCAGGCTGATCATCGCAATATTTTCTGTATTGATTGTCTTATCAACAATAGGCATGCTCCGGCTACAGGTTAGCATCAATAACGAGAACATGCTTGCGCCTTCACATCCCCTGCGAAAGGCCATTGACATTGCCAATACCAAGTTTGGAGGCTCCCACACCATCAAATTACTCATCGAGGGCGACATAAAAGACCCGGCGGTCATGAAAGATATGGATCGTTTGGAAACTCAAATCGAATCCATTCCAGGAGTCGGTAATGCAATTTCTCTTGCTGGAGTAATTCGAATCATTAGCCGGGCATTAAATGATCCTAAGGATGAGTTCTACGACAAAATACCTGACTCACGTGATGCCATTGCCCAGTATATCGAATTCTACAACCTGAGTGGCGATCCGGATGATTTCGATGAACTTGTTGATTTTGAATATAGTAAGGCTGCAATAAATGTGCAATTCAGCGCAAAAGATATCAGTACCTTTAATGAAGTGCTTGAACAAATAAACGTATTGGCGAACAACTCACCATATTGCACACTGAAAGCCGGCAATTGTTTATTACAAAAACAATTTGCTGAACTGATAATTCTAGGCCAAATCTACTCACTGATTTTTGCACTGATCGCTATAGTGGTGCTGCTATGGATTATTTTCAAATCTTTTGGAGCTGGTTTGCTGGGAGGTATTCCCCTGATTATTACACTTGTATGCAATTTTGGACTGATGGGATGGATAGGTTTGGAATTGGATATTGCAACCTCTTTGATTTCCAGTATTGCTATTGGCATTGGAGTTGACTATACCATACATATTTTCTGGCGATTGAAAACAGAGATTGCCGGAGGAAAAAACTATAGTGATGCAGTTAAATATGCCCTTCGAACCACCGGTCGTGGCATTACAATCAACGCATTTTCAGTGATCTTGGGATTTGCAGTATTATTTCTTTCCCCGTTGGTACTGCTCAAATCTTTTGGTTTTTTAATTATTTTTTCGCTGTTGCTGTGCTTGATATGCGCGCTCATACTGATTCCGGCCATATGCATCGTTTTTAAACCCAAGTTTTTGATTTTAGAAAATCAATCTAAAAATATTTAAGATGAATAAGTTAAGTGTTTTCGTAGGGGTCGTTTATCTGCTTTTGGGCAATACAATTTTTGCCCAGGATGCCCGCAGAATATACGATGATGCATCAAAGGCTATAGAATTTAATTCGTTCGAAATGGTTTCAACCCTCAATATTCATGATGGCAAAGGCAACGTGCGAAGCAGACAGGTTGCCAACGCAACGCGGAAGTTCGGCAGTGTGACCAAGAGTATGATTAAGTTTCTCGCTCCCGCCGAAGTGCGTGGAACAGCCCTCCTCATTTTCGACTATGATGATAAAAGCGATGATATGTGGATTTTTCTTCCATCGCTGAGAAAATCCCGGCGCATTATCAGCAGCGAAAAAGGCAAAAGTTTCATGGGCTCTGAGTTTAGTAATGCCGACATGAGCAAACCAAACATTGACGATTTTGTATATAAACTCATCGGGAGCGAAATGCTGAATGGCAAAGAATGTTGGGTAATAGAATCAAAACCAAAGAATAATCAGGTTGAAGACGAAAATGGATTTGCACGCAAGGTTTTATTCATTGAAAAAGCAACAAACCTGACCATCCAGTCGGATTATTATGACTTTGACGGACGAAAGTTTAAAACCCTGACGTTTGGCGATTACCGCAAGCAAAGCAATGGAAAATACTTTGCTTTCAGAATGGAAATGAAGAATCTGCTCAATAATCGTTATTCTGAAATTGTTGTTAATGAGTTTCAGCTCTCTACCAAACTCGATGAAAACCAATTTTCGGTTTCAATGCTCGAAAAATAGACCAACTTTTTCACTTATTTTCTTTTTCAATTCAACCTGATTGGGGTCGCAAACCCTGAAGACGTATGCTGCCATCTATTGCGGTTGATTGCGTTTTTTTTTATTTATTTGCAAATTCCTGCCCAACAGGGGTGCGATGCTGTTTCAATGTTTTAAATCTGGATTCCAATTAACCTATCATCTATCTCTATGCAAGAACACAAGCAAATAAGCAAAGGATTTGGCTCCTTCTCAAAAAATTTCTGGGTTGTTATTATCATGGAATTTTTCGAGCGCGGCTCATACTATGGCGTGATGTCAGTTTTATCAGTTTACCTGGTAATGAGCACCGACAATGGTGGCCTGGGTTTTTCGAAGGAGAGCGTAGGCGTAATTAAAAGCACCATTACGCCACTACTCTACCTGCTTCCGATTTTGTCGGGCGCCATTGCTGACCGTTTTGGCTACCGAAGGGTTCTGATGTTTGCTTTTGGAATCATGAGCCTGGGCTATTTCCTAACCAGTACTGTATCCAGTTACCCACTGGTGTTTGCAAGCCTGTTGCTGATGGCCGTGGGAGCAGGATTTTTCAAACCACTCATCTCGGGTACCATCGCACGAGAAACCGATGAGCGCAACAGCACACTTGGCTTCGGAATCTTTTACTGGAGCATTAATCTTGGTGCATTCATCTTCCCACTGATCCTGGTGCCATATCTGAAAGGAATTTCCTGGTCATATATTTTTATTATGGCAGCCATCGGAACAGGCTGGTTGCTCATTCTTAACATTTTTGTTTATAAAGAACCCGCCAAACCTTCAAGTACAAAAAATATCCTCGAAGTCCTCAAAGGGGTTGTTTTGGTGCTGAAAGACTACCGCTTTGTAGTGATGATCATAATCTACTCCATGTTTTGGATACTTTATTTCCAGATGTTTGATACGGTGCTATGGTACCTCACTGAGCATGTTGACATGACCCCCGTAAACAAAGTAGTTAACAGCTTGCTGGGAATCTTCGTCGAAAACCCGAATTGGAAATTTGATGCGGAACATGTCACGGTAATTAATGCCGGAACCATTATTACACTACAATTGGTTGTTTCGAGTATCGTAAAAAATACCAAAGCCCTACCGACCATGATTGTGGGGATAGCCATGGGAACAGCCGGCATGGCCATACTTGCCATCTCAATGCACGCATGGGTATTTATGGCAGGAATCATGATTTTTTCGATAGGCGAAATGACAGCCCACCCAAAATTTATCAGCTATGTGGGACTTATTGCCCCACCCGATAAAAAGGCACTATATCTTGGTTATTCGTTTCTCTACGGAGTAATTGGAAGCGGAGTAGGGGGAATTCTTGGCGCTACCTTATATGTGAAATTTGTCGATGGCATGAACCGCCCCGATCTTTTATGGATTATTTTCAGCATGATTGGAGTGGCAACAATTATTGGGCTTTTGCTTTATAACAGATTCCTGGCTCCAAGAAAATCATAACCTCTTGCGTAATTGAATTTGAGAATGGTTGGGCTTGCTTATCTTTGCTTCGATTAAAGCAAAAAATAGTGCTCACCCGGTTTAAACAATACCTGATTCAAGTACTCCAACTCCCTGAAAAGGCAAGCATCCTCGCAGCTGTGAGCGGAGGCATTGATTCGGTGGTGATGCTTCATTTGTTAATCGAAGCCGGATACAAGCCAGCAATTGCACATGCCAACTTTCAGCTTCGGGGATTAGAATCGGATCGGGATGAAGCATTTGTACAAAATCTTGCCAGAGAGTTTGATATCCCATGTTTTGTGAAAAGGTTTGATACTGCCGCTGAAATGAAATCGGCAGGAATATCGGCACAAATGGCTGCCCGCAAACTCCGCTACAACTGGTTTGAAGAGTTGGCAACAGATGAGGGTTATGATTATATTGCAGTCGCCCATCATCTCGACGACCAAATCGAAACCTTCTTCATTAACCTGTTGCGTGGAACAGGAATCAGTGGATTGCACGGGATCGTTGCAAAACAGGGAAAAATCATCCGACCCATGCTTTTCGCTTTTAGATCAGATATATTGAATTATGCCAATGAGTATAAACTGATGTTTGTCGAAGATTCTTCGAACCGCAGTACTGATTACCTGCGCAATCAGTTGCGCCATCAAGTATTACCTGTATTGAACGAAATCCGACCCTCATTTCGGCGGGTGATGGAGTCGAACATGCAGCACCTGGCTGACGCAGAAGCATTTCTAAAGAAGTATCTCGATATTGAGAAGAATGCACTCACAAAACAAAATGAGGATGAATTATGGATTTCAGTAAATCAGCTTAAGGAAAAAAGCCATGCATCTTTTATATTGCATGAGCTGTTGTCCGGTTACGGATTTAATTCATCCACAGTTCAACAGATATTTCTTGCGCTTGATGGCCTGAGCGGAAAAGTTTTCTTTTCTCCCTCGCATCAGGTGCTTAAAGATAGGGATTGGCTAATAGTTTCTCCGATTGTTAAATACCCTGAACAATCAACTGAATATGTGATCGGGCCGGAAACAACAGAAACCGTCATGCCCTTGCGCCTCGAAATTCAGGTGTTTCCAAAGAATGGAGAGTTTTCTATTAACCCCGACCCCTCAATTGCTTTCCTTGATTTTGATACCCTTCAGTTTCCGCTAACCCTGAGACATTGGAAAACCGGAGATCGGTTTGCACCCCTTGGTATGAAAGGGAGCATGAAACTCAGCGACTATTTTGTTTCCAAGTCATATAGCCTCAATCAAAAAAAAACAACCTGGATCCTGGCAGATGCAAACGGAGATATAATCTGGCTTATCGGCCAGCGGATCAGCGATCGTTGCCGCATCAGACCAACAACCACCACAGTTTGCCGAATTCAACACATTCAGCCCTAAACATTTTTTACAAATAATTTGTTTAAGAATTCCTTGATATCATATTACCAGAAATTATAAAGATGCTAATCACGATGTTGATGCTGGTTCTGACTGAAGTCCTACTTTTGCAAAAATTTTATCAATGAAATTACATATTCGAATACTTTTATTTTGGCTTGTAATGATAGCCAGCAGTTTGTTTGCAAACGCTCAGATTGTTGACCCTGTAAAATGGACTTTCAGAGCGGAGCGCACCAGCGAGTCTGAAGCCAGCGTTGTGTTTACTGCAACAATTGACGATGGATGGTACCTCTATTCTCAGAACCTGCCTGAAGGGGGGCCGATTGCTACAAGTTTTAATATAGAGAGCAGCAATTCATTTAAACTAGCTGGCAAAACAATCGAGCCAAAACCCATCGAAAAATTCGACCAGATATTCAAGATGGATTTAAGATATTTCAAAGGGAAGGTGAATTTTACACAGAAGATTCTGCCTGTTAACAACGAGGCGCTTATTGTGAAGGGCTATCTGGAATATATGTGTTGCAACAACACCTCATGCCTACCTCCCACCTCGGTGGAATTCGAGATTAATGTGAAGGGGTTTCAAGCTGCCAACAGTCAGGCAGGCATTACTCAACCTACCGCTGACGAACCTGGCGATTTAGGGCAAATCGTGCAACCTGTTGATATTAATGCTGTAGTAGCTCAGCCTGCACCTGAAATCGAGCACAACGCCGAGCCGGCAACCCCCAAAGGTATATGGTACATCTTTATTGCAGGATTCCTTGGAGGGTTGCTGGCGCTGGTCACCCCTTGTGTTTTTCCAATGATACCCATGACTGTTAGCTATTTCCTGCGCGGCAGGGGCAACAAATCAAAAGGCCGGCGCGATGCAATCCTTTACGGCATTTCGATTATTGTGATTTATGTAGCTCTCGGACTCGGGGTTTCACTATTGTTTGGTGCCGATGGACTGAACCAGATGGCGACTAGCCCAATATTTAACATTTTTTTCTTTCTGCTTCTGGTCATATTTGCGGCTGCTTTCTTTGGTGCCTTCGAGCTGACCCTGCCATCGAAATGGACAAATGCCATAGACAGCAAGGCCGATAAAACCGGTGGATTTATTGGCGTATTTCTCATGGCGCTCACCCTGGTATTGGTTTCGTTTTCATGCACCGGGCCGATCATCGGCACCTTATTGGTAGAGGCAGCGGTTAGCGGGAGCTGGATTTCGCCAATGCTCGGCATGACCGGTTTTGCTACAGCATTGGCCATCCCCTTCACTTTGCTGGCTATTTTCCCTTCATGGTTGTCCTCGATGCCTAAATCGGGTGGGTGGTTGAACTCAGTGAAAGTTGTACTGGCTTTTCTGTTGCTGGCTTTTTCGTTCAAATTTTTATCTGTCGCCGATTCGGTTGCACAGTGGAACGTGCTCACACGCGAAACCTTCCTGGCTGTTTGGATAACCATCTTTGCACTGATGGGCTTTTATCTTCTGGGTAAAATCAAATTTCATCACGATAGCGATCTTCCATACGTTTCAGTGCCTCGGCTGTTGTTATCGATTTTTGTTTTTTCATTTGCCTTATACATGATTCCCGGCATGTGGGGGGCGCCACTGAAAGCCATCAGCTCATTCGCTCCGCCACTCTCGACACAGGTTTTCGACCTGAATAAATCGGGAAACAACACGAGCCAACAGACAAGTACCTCCGCAATAATTCCTGAAAAATATAAGACCAAAGAAGGAATTTATGGGCTGGTCAAGTTTCTGGATTATGCACAAGGAATGGAATACGCAGTTTCGCAGGGCAAGCCTGTTTTTTTGGATTTCACCGGACTGGGCTGTGTGAATTGCCGTAAGATGGAATCAGCTGTGTGGAGCGAACCCGAAGTTTTGCAACGATTAAAAAATGATTTTGTAATCATCTCATTGTATGTGGACGATCGTACAATGCTTCCCGAAAAAGATCAATATGTATCAAATATCGGTGGACGCGAAAGACGCATCCGAACGGTGGGAAATAAATGGAGCGATTTTCAGGCTAAAAACTACGGTGTGAATTCTCAGCCCTATTATGTGTTGATTGATCACAAGGAAAATAAACTTGCCGAGCCCTACGGCTTCGATACAAATGTCAAAAATTTCATAGAATTTCTTGACCGGGGCAAATCGGCATTTAACAACCGCTAATCAAAAATCAATTTATTGATAAAAAATATATTTCTCCGTTGCTGCGTGGGATGATAGTTGTTGATAATACTTTGATAGCCATAAGCCAGAAAAAAGTTGTCATACCATTGTGATAGCTGGCTTTTTTGTTCAGCAGTCACACGGTCTTTGGGGTGAGATGACTCAACAGTTGTGTAAGCAACATTTTCTTTTTCTGCATTGGGGGCAATGGTTTTCCAGGCAATTTTGCCTTCACCCGTATAAGCCAAAATCACATCATCCCCGTCAATGAACAGGCTAACTTTATAATCCAGGTTGAAACTGCGGACATTTAGCATCTCAATACCTCCTGACCATACCAACTGCCCCTCGTCGTTTAGGGCTGCTACCAACGCATGACTGTAGGTATAACCATCAAACACTGAATAAGTTCGGGGGATAGGCCGCCCATAGTAATCATACGTGATCGTGGTAACTGTTTTAAAATTCGGCATAAAGGCTTCGGCACAGAGCAGATACAAATCTTTATACTTCCTGATTTCCTGAACCACCAGGTTAAGCTCGAGCTGGGTCGGTTTTCCGCTCTGTTGTTTTCGTTTAAGCCGGCGCTGCAGATTTTCAACTTCAGGGCCCCGGAAGTAGTTTTCAAGATTGCCGAAATCACAAAAATTGTGGTAGGAAACTTCAACCTGGCTCGAGGGGTTGCTGATCAATTGGTAATATCCGCTTGATTTAATGTCGCCCGAGGCGATATCGGTGCCTGATTTACGCGATGAACCGGTTGAAAAACTTCCGGCGATCATCCACCCCCTTTCTCCAAGCGAAACATATTCAACAGAGCTAAAATTATTCCGACCATCTGGTTTCATCACTTGTTCAAATCCGAAAGGCCGGCCTGCCTCATCAAAACGATGCAAAAAAAGCTGACTCCTGGTTCGAACATTTCTGAAGCTGGTTAGAATTACCAATTCTTTGCCTTCGCTATCATTACTTATATCTTCAATATAGGTTCCTCCCTCAGTCTTAAGTTTTATTTCAAGCGTCTCGCCACTCATCTTATTCAGGCACAATACAAGGGCTGAATTTTTAGAACTCATTCCTAAATAAACACATTCGGTTGATTGATCAAACGCTACCAACTCGAACCGGGAGGTCAGGCTTCCTTCTATCGTTCGGATTGCAGCAGAATCGCTGGTTGCAATCACGCATAAGTATTTAATGCCTGGTGCAGATTTATCATCATAAAAAAGGCAAACCACCTGTTGGCGGCTGCCACTGTGGGCCCTGAAAGCCATATTTCGTGGGATGGCCATTGTCTTGGTCCATCTTTCTTTCAGATTGGTGTCAAGAAATGAAATCAGCCAGGTGCGGTTATGTCTGTCTTCAAACTCATTGGTTTGGGTGAACAGAAACATTCCATCTTTCCCAAAGGGTACCAGATTGTATGGCTCGGCATTTGGCCGTGCCTCCAGCTCTATGCGCATTGGATTGCTTTCGGTCTGTGCCTGAAGGTTCGAAAAAAGTAGGAGGCATATAAGAATAAAACTTCCTGAAACAATCTTTATTGACAAGCGCATGTGTAGAAAATTGATCTACAAATTTACACAACCCAATCGAGATATCGGGCAAGAAAGATGGTTTGAAATAGGCATAAAAAATGGCTGCTACATCGGGTGTGCAGCAGCCATTCGGTGGGTTGCAAAAACACTTGTTAGCTTTTCACTTCTTCAAAATCAACGTCTGTCACCTCGTCGCCTCTATCGCCATGTGGCTGGTCTGAAGTGCCGCCCTGATGTGGGGGTTCTTGGTTTTGCTGAGGCTGCGAAGCCTTGTAAAGCTCTTCGCTAGCAGCTTGCCAGGCATTGTTCAAAGCAGCCATGGCTGCGTCTAACTCGCTTATATTCTTGTTCTGGTGAGCTGCTTTCAGTTTTTCGAGTGCGCTTTCGATATTTTGTTTCTTGTCTGCCGGCAATTTTTCTCCGAACTCTTTCATCTGCTTTTCGGTTTGAAATATCAGAGAATCCGCACCGTTGAGTTTATCAATTTCTTCTTTTGCCCTCCGATCGCTTTCGGCGTTTGCAACTGCCTCGTCTTTCATTCGTTTTATTTCGGAATCAGTCAGACCTGTTGAAGCCTCAATCCTGATTTGCTGAGATTTTCCGGTTCCTTTATCCTTGGCTGAAACATTCAGGATTCCGTTGGCGTCAATATCGAAAGTAACTTCGATCTGGGGTATTCCTCGTTGTGAAGGAGGAATTCCGTCGAGGAAAAACCGACCGATGCTTTTATTATCTCTTGCCATTGGTCTTTCGCCCTGAAGCACATGAATTTCGACTGAGGTTTGATTGTCAGATGCTGTTGAAAACACTTCAGATTTCTTTGTCGGAATGGTTGTGTTTGATTCAATCAGTCGGGTCATTACACCTCCAAGTGTTTCAATTCCAAGCGATAATGGAGTAACATCAAGAAGGAGAACATCTTTAACTTCACCCGTAAGCACTCCGCCCTGTATGGCAGCTCCGATGGCCACAACTTCATCCGGATTGACACCCTTTGAAGGGACTTTTCCAAAGAAATCTTCAACGATTTTCTGAATGGCAGGAATACGGGTGGACCCGCCCACCAAAATCACTTCGTCAATATCTGAGTTTTTCAACCCTGCATCGCTCATTGCTTTTCTGCATGGTTCAATGGTGGCTTTGATCAAATGATCGGTAAGCTGCTCGAACTTTGCACGGGTAAGGTTGCGTACCAAGTGTTTGGGAATACCATCCACCGGCATAATGTATGGTAGATTTATCTCGGTTGTTGTAGAACTCGAAAGTTCAATCTTTGCCTTTTCGGCGGCTTCTTTTAACCGTTGCAATGCCATTGGATCACGATGCAGATCAAGGCCTTCATCTTTCTTAAATTCATCGGCCAGCCAGTCAATGATAACCTGATCAAAATCATCGCCTCCCAGGTGGGTATTTCCATTGGTTGACTTCACTTCAAACACGCCATCGCCCAATTCTAAGATGGAAATATCGAAAGTGCCGCCCCCCAGATCAAAAACGGCGACCTTGATGTCTTTGTGTTTTTTGTCGAGGCCATATGCAAGGGCAGCCGCAGTGGGTTCGTTAATGATACGCCTGACCTTCAGTCCTGCAATTTCGCCGGCTTCCTTCGTAGCTTGGCGCTGCGAATCACTGAAATAAGCTGGTACAGTGATGACTGCTTCGGTAATTGTCTGACCAAGATAATCTTCGGCAGTTTTTTTCATCTTCTGCAACACCATGGCCGAAATTTCCTGTGGCGTAAAGAGCCTGTCGTCAATGCGCACCCTTGGCGTGTTATTATCTCCCCGTTCAACTTTGAATGAAGCCCGTTCGATTTCTTTTTGAACCCGGTCGTAGGTTTCACCCATATAGCGCTTGATGGATGAAACAGTTTTGTGAGGATTGGTTATCGCCTGGCGCTTGGCCGGATCGCCTACTTTTCTTTCTCCGTTTTCGGTAAAGGCTACAACTGAGGGTGTTGTGCGCCGACCTTCGCTATTTGGGATTACAACTGGCTCGTTGCCTTCCATTACGGCAACGCATGAGTTGGTTGTGCCCAGATCAATTCCTATAATTTTTCCCATTGTATCAATTTTAATGGTTTATGAAAATTTGTTCTTTGGCATCTTGCTGTCAATCTTTGTGCCAAATGCCATAACCAGACAAGCGTTGAATCAACGCATACCCCATAAAGTTGGCTACTCAGGGTATGATGTTGCTAATATAAAGCACAATAAACCAATTACATAAGAAATTTTTGATCAATTCTAAATTTCTTGATTCTACAAGGAATGGTGACATTTCAATGACAAAACGGCAGAAAATGATAAGAAAAAATATTGCCAAAGATTATTTAAAGTTGTAGCCTTCCATGGCTATAATCTGCTGCTTGGTAGATGGATGGAGCTCATGCTCGCGTACTTTTTCAAATCTTGCTGAAAAGATTCCTAATCCGTTGTTAATATTGGTAAACTCAGGCTTACTTTGAATGATGCTCGACGAAGGTTCATTTACATCAATAAAGGTGTTGAGATCATCGGCTGCTACCTGGAAATGTAGCGTGATTGGCAACAACTTGCGCGTTACTGTGTGGCTTTGGCTGACATTGCCGGTGATCATGGTCTCAAGTGTTTTCTTATTGATTTTCAACTCCATCAGCTCACCGCCAACAAGTGATTTTGATTTGTATACCTGCGAGTACCAGTCCACATATTTGGTAAGGGTGTCGGTTGTTCCATTCATAACCTCAATATAGTTGAAGCGCATAACAACCTGGTAACGTTTGCCATATTCTGCCGAATACCACTTGATGCTGATGGGGGTTTCGGGAGCCAACGTGAAATTCAGGTTAGAACCATACCCTGGGCGGTCTATCATAAAATCCCTGATTAGCTCTGTTTTTGAGGCAATCTCTTTCTGCGTTTTCTGGTTGAAAATTTTCAACTTGTACTGGAAAGAGGGGTTTAATATTTTTTTTGTAACGTAAACAGGTTGTCGTGGGTTAAAAAAAACTCCCGGTTCTTTATTAAAGATACTTATGGTGTCAAGGGTAAATGTGCGTTTGAGGGTAGTCCCATCCCATTCCTGAATCTGAACATTAATTTTGCTTGGATATAGATTCGAGTCAGGAATCGCAGCCATATGCAAGGCATTTCCCTCCCCAAGGTAGGCCTTCTGAACTCGAACATAGTGAATTGTGTCGTTCTGATTCAATAGGCCATAAACAACAGTGATGTCTTTCCAGGAAGCATTAATATCAAAATCAGTTTCGCAAGAAGACAACAAATTGATAAGAAACAGACCGAAAAGAAAAAACTTAAATGTTTTCATTATTAAAGGCGCTCTAAAAATCAAGGTGCAAAGTTAATTTTTTTCAACAAGTATAAAGCATCTTTAGAATTCATATCCAATAGTTCGATTGGAGACAAATCGAACCTGAATTTTGTTGGCTTAAAGAGTTGATCATAATGGTTGTATATTTGCATCCAGGGCAACCCCAAATCATATCTATTTTATATGACAAAAATTATTGTTCGCAAAGTTACCACCCATGTGCTGCAGGAAATGAAGCTAAAGGGTGAAAAAATTGCAATGCTCACAGGTTATGATTTTTCAACTGCCAGGCTGCTCGAGGCGGCAGGCATTGATGTTATTCTCGTGGGCGATTCGGCTTCGAATGTAATGGCCGGCTACGGCAGTACTTTACCCATTACCCTCGATCAGATGATATACCATGCTTCATCTGTTGTGAGGGCTGTATCGAGGGCGTTGGTGGTGGTGGATATGCCGTTTGGCACTTACCAGGGAAATTCAAAAGAGGCGCTTCACTCAGCCATCCGGATTATGAAGGAATCGGGTGCTGATGCAGTGAAGATTGAAGGGGGAAAAGAAATTATCGAATCGGTTGACAGAATCCTTTCGGCTGGCATCCCTGTCATGGGGCACCTTGGGCTTACTCCTCAAAGTATTCACAAATTTGGCACTTACGTAGTTCGGGCTACCGACGAAGATGAAGCCAATAAGTTGGTAGAAGACGCAAGCCTGCTTCAAAAGGCAGGCTGCTTTACCATTGTTCTTGAAAAAATTCCTGCCAAACTTGGCGCAAAAGTGGCTCAGGAACTTAGAATTCCTGTAATAGGAATCGGAGCGGGCAGAGAAGTAGATGGGCAGGTGCTTGTGCTGCATGATATGCTCGGTATCACCACCGATTTCTCTCCACGATTTCTGCGCCGATACCATAACCTGAGCGAAGAAATTCAAGGTTCGGTTCGAGCTTATATCAAAGACGTTAAATCGCGCGAATTTCCGAACGAAAAAGAGCAATATTAGCTTTATTGAGGATGAATTTTTCTGGCCTGGCATCTTCAACCCCAATAATTGCGCATGATGGAAGCAATTGAAGATATAAAGCGGATGGTATTGTTCGAAGACAACCACATTATCATTATCAATAAAAGAGCAGGAGATATTGTGCAGGGCGACAGCACAGGTGCTGAGCCATTGCTCGACAAGGTTAAAAAATATATTAAAGCTAAGTATAATAAACCAGGAAATGTTTTTCTGGGACTACCACACCGCCTCGACCAACCTGTGAGTGGCACAGTGATTTTTGCACGTACATCCAAGGCGCTGGCCCGTCTGAACGCCATGATTCACGATCGCGAGGTTACAAAAATTTATTGGGCTGTTGTGAAAAACCGCCCGCCAAAACAAGCAGATACGCTGATACATTTTATCTCGCGCAACCGCGATAAAAACAAATCGTATGCTTTATCGCAGGAAAGGAAAAACACAGCAAGAGCCGAACTTAAATATCAGATACTTGCAGAGAGTGATCATTACTATCTGCTCGAAATCGAACTGATCACAGGCCGTCATCACCAAATACGCTCCCAGCTTTCGGTCATGGGCTTTCCGATCAAAGGCGACCTGAAATATGGCGCGCCCCGACCCAATCCCGATGCATCCATCCACTTGCATGCACGCCATATCCGTTTCGCCCATCCTGTTTCAGGAAAAATAGTTAACATTTATGCTCCCGTTCCCGAGGATCCGTTGTGGAAATATTT
The DNA here is from genome assembly GCA_037446395.1 of Lentimicrobiaceae bacterium. Classification (GTDB taxonomy): domain Bacteria; phylum Bacteroidota; class Bacteroidia; order Bacteroidales; family JAAYJT01; genus JAAYJT01. The sequence continues at coordinate 88,016 of JBBIIP010000008.1, read as the reverse complement.
TGAAAACCTCTTTCCAATTCCTGCGCCAGGAACAGAGAACGCATAATGCACAAATCGCGTATCTGAAACTATTTCTACCTTTGCCGTTAACACCCATTCACTGTGAAAGAGACAAAGCAGAGTAACATCGTCGAAACACCTCTGATGAAGCAATACTACTCCATCAAGGCGAAGTATCCTGACGCTTTGTTGCTTTTCAGGGTTGGCGATTTTTATGAAACCTTTGGCGAAGATGCCATCAAAACCAGCAAAATTCTCGGAATCGTACTTACCCGCCGGGCCAATGGGGCAGCCTCGTATGTCGAATTGGCAGGATTTCCCCACCATGCCCTCGACACATATCTTCCCAAATTGGTGAGGGCAGGCCACCGGGTAGCCATCTGCGACCAGCTTGAAGATCCGAAACTTGCAAAGAAAATAGTTAAGCGTGGGGTTACCGAACTGGTTACACCTGGAGTTTCATATAACGACAAAATACTTGACCATCAAAAAAATAATTTTCTTGCCAGCCTGCATCTGCAACCCAAAATATCCGGAATCAGTTTTTTGGATGTCTCAACCGGTGAATTCTATCTTGCCGAAGGCTCTAATGAGTATATAGATAAGCTACTCCAAACCTTTCAACCTTCAGAAATTGTAGTTCAGAAAAGCAAACGCCATGAGCTGACTGAATTATTTGGAGGGCAATTTTATGTTAATACATTTGAAGATTGGGTTTTTACCTATGACTTTGCCAACGAACTATTACTGAGGCACTTCGATACCCAATCGCTCAAAGGTTTTGGAATTGAAGAATTCAAACAAGGAATCATCGCTGCAGGTGCAGCCCTCCACTATCTTGCCGAAACCAATCACGATAAGGTAAAACACATCACCAACATTTCAAGGATAGAGGAGGAGCGATACGTATGGCTCGATCGCTTCACAATTCGCAATCTTGAACTTATTCACACTCCCAACGAATCAGCAAGTACGCTGCTGCAGATCATGGATCGCACAATATCATCCATGGGAACCCGTATGCTTCGGCGATGGATGTTATTGCCGCTGAAAGAGCTTAAACCCATTGAGGAAAGACATTTGGTGGTTGAGTATTTTTTGGGCAAACCAGAAGTTTCTGAGAAACTGACAGCCCAGGTGAAATTGATTGGAGATCTCGAAAGACTAATCAGCAAAGTTGCCGTCCGTAAAGCAACCCCAAGGGAAATTGTGCAGGTCAAGCGCGCACTTGATACATTGGTGCCAATCAAAGAAATACTCGAGGCGTCGGGTATTGACTCATTGCGCAAAATTGCTGACCAGTTGAACCCCTGTGCCATCATCAGCGAAAAAATTGGCCGTGAAATTCAGCCCGAACCTCCTGCCACAATCAATAAAGGCCATGTAATAGCAGAGGGAGTAAGCTCTGAACTAGAAGATTTGCGAAGTATACTATACTCAGGCAAAGATTACCTGATGAAGATGCAGCAACGCGAAATTGACACCACAGGAATATCATCCTTGAAAGTTGGATACAACAATGTTTTTGGCTATTACCTGGAAGTTACGAATACACACAAAGATAAAGTTCCGGCCGAGTGGCACCGCAAACAAACCCTCGTCAACTGCGAAAGGTACATCACTGAAGAACTGAAGGCGTATGAGCAAAAGATTTTAGGTGCCGAAGAAAAAATCCTGGCATTAGAGCAACAACTTTTCGACGAAATTGTACTCAGCCTGTCCGATTATATTGAGCCAATTCAACTCAATGCCGTGCTTATTGCCCGGGTAGATTGCCTATTGTCGTTTTCGGTATTGGCGCGTGAAAATAAATATGTGAAACCCAACATGAACGATTCCTGGGAGTTGAATATTCGCTCAGGCCGCCATCCGGTGATAGAAAAGCACATGCCACCCGGGGAAGAGTACATCGCAAATGACGTGTTTCTCGATAATAGTTCCCAACAAATTATCATTCTTACCGGGCCAAACATGTCCGGGAAATCGGCATTTCTTCGGCAGACCTCGCTCATCGTTTTGATGGCCCAGATGGGCAGTTTTGTGCCTGCAAAAGAAGCCCACATCGGAATTGTTGATAAAATCTTTACCCGCGTGGGTGCCTCCGACAACATTTCGTCGGGCGAATCAACATTTATGGTCGAAATGAACGAAACGGCTAGTATCCTTAACAATGCATCGAATCGCAGCCTGATTTTGCTCGATGAAATCGGGCGCGGTACAAGTACCTATGATGGAATTTCAATCGCCTGGGCTATTATAGAGTATTTGCATGAGCACCCACTCTTCAGGCCGAAAATTCTTTTTGCAACCCATTATCACGAACTCAACGAAATGGCCAATGCTTTCTCAAGGGTAAAGAACTATCACATTTCGATTAAAGAAATTGGCAACAAGATCTTATTCCTGCGCAAACTCACCCCGGGCGGCACCGAACACAGCTTTGGTATTCATGTCGCAAAAATGGCTGGCATGCCTAAAACAGTGATTGAGAAAGCCAATCAGATGCTCAAGAAACTGGAACAGACTCACAGCCATGAAGCCTTGATACAAAAGGAAAACAAGAAATCTCTTCGCAAACCCGATCCCTTTCAGTTAAGTTTTATTCAATTGAACGATCCGCTTCTTGAGCAAATTCGCGAAGACATTTTGAACACCGACATCAATACCCTAACGCCTGTCGAAGCCCTGATGAAACTCAACGAAATAAAGAAGCTTCTTGATCATAAGTAATGACTTCAAGTTTGACTCTCGGAATAAAAAATTTTGCACCACCTATTGAAAAAAGAAAATATTGTATATTTGCGGCCCCAAACGACACTGTACTTTATGTGCGGAAGTAGCTCAGTTGGTAGAGCACGACCTTGCCAAGGTCGGGGTCGCGGGTTCGAGTCCCGTCTTCCGCTCAAAGCCCCGGCTTAGGTCGGGTTTTTTTTAGTTTTATGCGAAATAATTGATTATTGCCTGCTGTTGATTAATTTTGTGCTTTCAGAAAATTGGATGCCTGGGTGGTGGAATAGGTAGACACGAAGGACTTAAAATCCTTTGGCCTCACGGCCGTGCGGGTTCAAATCCCGCCCCGGGTACGATGAACAGGGTTCTGGCCCTGTTTTTTTTGAATTTTTCTTTACGCGCTGAAGTTTTATGAAATTCGTTTCATAAAACTTCTTCTTATGTCAATATGGGCCTACCTTTTAGAACTTTTTACCAACCATTTTTGCGTATTATGCCTTGAAAGAAACCCGGGAAAATGAAACAAAGTTGATACCATCCCCAAAGTGCTTCAAAACTTCAATCCTATTGGATTATGAAGGGGCGAATGTCTTGACTTCAATTGATTCTCCGTCAAAAACTGCGTAGGTATAATGGTGTAGCCAATCGCCCAGGATAACCATTCGGGCTTTATCATTGATTTGATAAACAACCGGCCGATGCCGATGTCCGAAAATGAAATAATCAACTACTGGATGTTGTTCAGCTTTTTTAAGGCAATACTTGTATAGTTGCTCTGTTTCGATGGGTGGCAGGCCAAATTTTTCCTCTTTCGCTTCATTGGCATAGCGGCTTTTGTTTGACGAAACCTGTGCAATGAGCGACCCGATATCCGGATGTATCCACCTGAAAAGCCATTGGCAAAAACGGCACTCAAATATTTGCTTCAACAGCTTGTAAGTATGGTCTCCAGGGCCTAAACCGTCGCCATGAGCCAGATACAAGGTTTTGTTTCCGACTGTGATCACCTGACTCTCTCTATGTAGCTGAATTCCCAATTCCTTTTCAAGGTATCCAAATGCCCAGATATCATGATTCCCGCGGAAGAGATGAACAGGAATGCCCTTGTCTGTAATTTCAGCGAGTTTTCCCAGCAAGCGCACGTATCCTTTTGGCACAACTGTTTTGTACTCAAACCAGAAATCAAAAATATCGCCCATCAAAAAAACGGCTGTTGCATCGCAGCTGACATTATCGAGCCATTTTACCAGCATTTTTTCGCGTTCAAGGCTGTTTTCGTAACTCGGAATACCAAGATGAAAGTCGGAGGCAAAATATATCTTTATGGCCATATTGGCTGAATTGTTTTTAATGTGAAATGCCAGAGAGCAAATCGTTATAATGCAGCGATTAATTCTTTAATAATCAGTGTTGCTTTTGGTTCAACATGGCTGGCTATCTCGAGTACATCTTTGTGGGTTACCTCAACAATCTTACCACTAACTCCAAGATCTGTAATAATGCTGATTGCAAAACATGGAATACCCATTTGTCTGGCAACAATTACCTCGGGGATGGTTGACATGCCCACCGCATCGGCACCAATAATTCTGATATAACGGTATTCGGCAGGTGTTTCATACATGGGGCCACTTACGGCAGCAAAAACACCAGTTTGATACTTTATGTTATGCTGATGGGCAATCTTTATCGCCTTGTGAATAATTTCCGGGTCGTAGGCCTGGCTCATATCCGGAAATCGCGGGCCAAACCCTTCATGATTGTTTCCAATAAGCGGGTTATCGGCCATCAGGCTGATGTGATCCGTAATAATCATCAGATCACCTATTTCAAAACCGGGATTAACCCCCCCGCTTGCATTAGACAAGAAAAGGTATTTAATACCCAGGTATTTCATTACCCGGATGGGTATCGTGAGGTCCTGCATCGAATAGCCTTCGTAGTAATGAAATCTTCCCTGCATAGCGACCACATTTTTGCCGCCTAGGGAGCCAAAAATTAGTTTTCCCTGATGTCCTTCAACGGTTGATTTTAGAAAACCTGGGATTTCAGCATAGGGGATGGAAATGTCAATTTCTATTTCTTTAATAAGGCCACCCAGGCCGGTACCCAGAACAATGCCCACTTCAGGTTCGTAGCCGATCCTTGGTTTTAAGAAATTCAGTATCTCTTCGATTCTTTTCAACATAGTCTATTATTTGTTCGTCGAATTGCTTCTTGTCTGCTTGATGAAATTCGACTTCGATTGGAATGTAGTAAAAGGGCAAATTTACGACCAATTCTCGAATTAACGGGTTTTTTAGCCGCATGGTATCTTTTTCGGTTGTCACCAAAAGTTTATTGGTAGTATAAATATTTGTCCAGCTTTCGTTGATTCTTTGCAGGTCAGTTTCGGAATATTGATGATGATCATCGAATTTCATGACAATCAGGTCTGAGCAGAACTGTTTTAAATGGTCTTCCAGGGTGTAGGAATCTGCAATTCCGACAACGAGTAGAATAGTGTTAAACTTTTTGTTTTTTAGAGCAATATCGTAATTTAAATTCAGCGGAAGAAAACCTCCAAAACGAATATATGAAAAATATAAGCTCTGATAGGGCAATGGCTTGATTGAATCCTTAATGCCGGCCCGTATAATTGGCGATAGAACTTTTGGACACTTGGTTACCACAATAATATCTGCCCGCTTTGCCCCAGACTTACCCTCACGGAGCCGGCCCGCCGGCAGAAGATAATCATCATAGTAAGGATGATAGTAACTTGTCAGCAGGATAGAAAGTCCTGCCTGCACAGCCCTGTGCTGAAAAGCATCATCCAGAAGCACAGCCTTCAAACGTGGATACCTATGAGTTAGTTCTCTTAACCCATTGGCACGCTTTTCATCAACCGCAACAACAACCTCTTTGAATTTTGAATATAACTGCATCGGTTCATCACCAATTTCTGAAGTATTCGAAAAGAGATCCGCCACCCTAAACCCCCTGGTCTTTCTTTTATACCCCCTGCTTAGTGTGGCAACCAAGTATTTGTTTTTCAATAACTTCAGAAGATACTCAATATGCGGAGTTTTACCTGTCCCACCAACCCTCAGATTGCCAACACAGATGGTTGGAATCTCAAATTGATTTCGGCGAAAAATATTCTTGTTATAAAAAAAGTTACGCATTTTCATGATGGCACCATAAATCAGGCTGAACGGAAAAAGAAACAGACGTGAAAAAGTCATTTCTTGATATTTTCTGATATTTTGTTTTTTGCAAAAAAGAAGGTGCAATATACACAAAAAATGCTCAAATGCAACCGAATGGATTTCTCGAATTATGAATTGGCTTTCAACATTAATGTTTCAACCACAGGATTCATTACCTTTGCATTAGTTGTCAAATATTCAAAACCAATGGTTGTTCTTTTCAATCTTGTATCTTATGAAAGTATGCGAAATTGTTGATTATCTCGATAGCCAATACCCATCCTCCTACTGCGAAGACTATGATAATACAGGCCTGTTGATCGGAAGCCATGAAGTGATTGTAAAGGCCGTACTGGTATGCGTTGATGTGACTGAAGAAGTGATTGATGAGGCGATTTCAAAAAATTGCCAGATGATCATTTCGCACCATCCGTTAATTTTTGGTGCCATAAAACGACTCACCGGAAAAAGCGCTCAGGAGCGGGCAATTGAAAAGGCAATCAGGCATGAGCTGTGTGTTTTTGCAATGCACACCAATCTTGATAATCTTTTCCCGGGAGTGAATGGAGCCATTTGTCAAAAGCTTGGAGTCTTGGATGCACAAATTCTCAAGCCCAAGGAAAATCTACTACGAAAAATTGTGACGTTCGTACCGGAAAGCCACACCGAAACCGTTAGGCAGGCCTTGTTCGATGCAGGAGCCGGTAAAATCGGAAATTACGATAGTTGCAGCTTCAACACCCATGGGCAAGGCTCTTTCAGGGCACTCGAAGATGCCAAGCCTTTTGCAGGAACGGTGAATAAGCTACATTTCGAACCTGAAGTAAAAATTGAGGCCATTTATCCGCTACATCTCGAAAAGAACATTATCGCTGCCATGCTTGATGCCCACCCTTATGAAGAAGTTGCATACGATATTTTGTTATTGGGCAATAAGGATAAATATGCCGGCAGTGGAATAATCGGAAAGCTTCCTGAGCCTATTGATGCAATTAAGTTTCTAAATGATGTAAAAAGCAAATTGGGCTTGCCAAATCTCAAATTTTCCGGCCTGCTCGAAAGAAAAATTCAAAAAGTTGCCCTTTGCGGCGGAGCCGGGAGCTTTCTGATCGCACAGGCAATGAATGCAGGCGCCGATGTTTTTCTGACCAGCGACCTGAAATACCATGACTACTTTCTCCCCGAACAACAAATGTTACTGGTTGATTTTGGGCATTATGAGTCGGAGCAGGTCACCAAAGATTTGATAGCGCAGCTACTTATCAAAAAATTTTCTACTTTTGCAGTCCTTAAAACCGAAAGAAATACAAATCCGGTTAAATATATTTAGCTTAAACATTTTGTAAGAAATTTTAGCAACCTTTAAGATATTTGTGATGACCACGGAAGATAAACTCAAAAAAAACCAAACCGCAGCCCCAGCCATCAGTAATGCGCAAAATCAGGATGATTCTGAAGAATCTGTCTTTTCAGTTGAAAAGAAACTGGTTGCGCTCTACACCCTACAGCAGATTGATTCGCAGATTGACAGGATCAGAATCGTAAGGGGGGAACTTCCACTTGAAGTAGAAGATCTTGAAGATGAGGTCATAGGTCTTGAAACCCGGGCTACAAATTTTCAGGAAGAAATTAATGAAGTCAAAAAAAATATTGAAGCAAAAGAAATCTTGATAAAAGACAGCAAGGTGTTGATGAAAAAGTACCAGGATCAGCAGATGAATGTTCGCAACAACCGCGAGTATGATTCTTTGACCAAAGAAATCACCTACCAGGACCTTGAGATACAAATTGCAGAGAAAAAGATTCGGGAACTCAAAGCCTTGTTGGCTGCCAAAGACGAGGAGATTAAAAAAACCCAACAAGAACTTGATGAAAGGCGTGCTGATCTGCAAGTCAAGAAAGTAGAACTGGCTGATATCGTTTCAGAAACCGAGAAAGAAGAAAAATTGCTTACCCAGCGATCAGAGGAAAACCAAAAGTTCATTGAAGATCGCCTGCTAACCGCATATCAGCGCATCCGCAAAAACGCCAGAAACGGACTTGCAGTTGTAATGGTCGAACGCGATGCGTGTGGTGGATGCTTCAGCAAGATTCCCCCACAACGACAACTTGATATTAAAATGCACAAGAAAATAATTGTCTGCGAATATTGCGGGCGAATTATGGTTGATCCGGCGGTCGTTGAAGCCTCACATCAGCATTAAACCTGTGCGGATTTATATAGAAAGGGGCTGGCTCATTCATAAGCCAGCCCCTTTGCATAGTATCTTAACCAATTAAAAAACAATTCAATAGCTTAATATCGCCAACCAAACGTGATCATGAAGTTCTTGTTCGAGAATTTGTTGTTGGCAATCGGGGTAGTGAATCCTTTAGGAACATAGTAAAGATAGTAATCTTCATTGGTAAGGGACACCCTGTATCCAAAATCAACGAAAAAATCCTTTTCTCTAATTCCCATCCCAACGGATAACTGATTTATTTGCCCTTCATTAACTTCCGTTTTGTAGGGATTGCCCATCATGGCATATCCCCCCCTGAAATATATTTCGCTTAACCGGACTTCGGCACCCAATCGAAGATTGTTGGTTGCGGTATATTTTTCACGGATCTCAGTGTTTTCATCAAAAAACTTGTATGATCCTGAGTTTAGCTTGGCTTCCGAATAATCAATAAATTCATACTCAGCCGATACAAACCCCATTTTCCCAAATTGAACCATGGCACTGGCAATCACTTTCATAGGGGTCGTGAGCTCGTACTCAAATTTTCCGTCTGGGGCGGTGGCTGTATATGATTTTCCATTGTCAAAATTTGATTTCATCGAATATTTCCAGTCATCACGCAAATTGGTGTAGAAAGTAGGGGAGTGGTAAGCAAGTCCCAGTCTTAGCCAATCGTTGGCGCGCAGAATTGCACCGAGCTTCATATTAAGCCCTATCCCCTTTGTGTTTATCTCTTCGTTGCGATCAAACGATTTGAAATAAGAAATCGTGTCGGCATTGTCTTTTTCTGAGTAAACCGACTTATAATTATATCGCACAAAAGGCCAGCCAATACTTGCTCCGACAAACAGCCTGTCATTATAATTCGAGCTTATGCCAAATACCATTTCGTTAATCGCCCCACTTGTAGTTATTGATTTCTGTTGAAGAACTCCGCCCCGATAAACGTCTGCATCATAATAGTACCTTACCGAGTCAAAAACCCACAAAAGATCTGTATCATAAGCAAGTTTCGTTGTAAACTGATCAAGGTTTTTAGGGAGCGATCCATCAGCCTGATGAGCATATCCGGTGAGCAGGCTGTGCTTTTTATTGTGGCCTTGAAGCAATATTCGGTTGTTGAAGTTGTTCAGGCGATTCATTCCAATGCCAAACTGAACAATTTTCCAACCCGGTGCATTGGTGCCTGCCGTCAGGTCTTTTACATAAACCACACCGAGGTTAGCAAGGTTGAGGTTATATTTATTGTCTTCACTTACCTGGCCAAGATAAGTGGTTTCAGTCTTTGCAAGTGCGAATGCAGGTGTAATGTTGTATTCTGATTTCCTAAAAAGCCCTATTCCGGCTGGATTGGTCGAAAGGCTCGAAAAATCAGCACCAACGGCTCCAAGCGCCCCACCCAGACCAAGATATCTGGCGGTTCCTGTAAGACTCATTCTCGAATAGCGTAGTGCGTCTTCTTGGTTTTGGGCGTTTATGGCCAGCCCTATGGATATGAAGATGGCCATTATGAAAAGTTTCGTTTTCATGATTCAGAAATTATTAAATTATTTTCGAAGAATTTCTTACCAGCGATTCCCTCTATTTGAAGATTCTGAAGAGCTTGAAGAACCTGAAATGCTCGGAGCTGGTGAACTATGATTCGATGGCGAAGAGTAACTACCTGAAGAACTATTGTGCGAAGGGGACGAGTAACTATCCGAAGACCTTGACGAACTTGGACTGGAATTTCGCTGAGGGCTTGAGTAGGAGCCGCCATCATGGCTTCTTCCACTGCGATTCTCGGTTGGCCTTGAAGGAGGCGTAGAACGTTGGTTATCACTTGGGGCTGAATAGCGCGGTTGATTTTCGCTGGGGCGTGTCGAAGGCTGAGAGCGGTAGCGCTCTGTAGGAGTAGTTTCTGTTGGCCGCGAAGGCGCTGGCCTTGTTTCGGCAGGTCTTGATTCGGGTGGCTTACTGTACTCTCTCACATTGCGATATGAAGGATTGGTATATTCTTCGCTGCTTTGTGGCTTCGTGTATCGGGGAGGAGAGTAAGGCTGTGGCTGCCGATTTGTTTGTGTGGGCTGTTGCCTTTCTTCGGTCGGACGCACACCTTGTGGTTGTTGTCTTTCTTCTGTGGGGCGGGTATAAGTTGGCTGTTGCGATCTTGTGCTACCACCGTCATATTGATACATTCTCTGTGTAGGAATGGTTTGCCTGGTTTGTGGAACCGAAGCATCTCTCGACTGGCCCGAAGGTGTTCCTCTGGTGGCTGGTTTTTCATACATTGCTGGCCTACCCTGGCGCGAAGCATCGTTTGATGGAGTTGCGGAGCGGCTATTGTCATTGATGCGACTCCCCCCTCTTTCAATATCAGATTGAGCCGACCTGCCTCCCTCTCTTGGGACAACTGTTTCTCCCGAAGATACACGGCCACCCCGTGTTTCGCCTGATGTTGATCGGGTTGCGTTGCCCGAATTATCGCCGGTGCTTCGAGTGTTGCTGTTGGCGTCAGATGGATTTTCAAACCTTGATCCGCGGTTGTTTGTGGTGGTACTCCTGTTAGCATTTTCGGTCGCAATAAATTTTTCGTAGCGTTCGCCAAAGCTTGATGACCTGTTATTTCCAGTAGTTCCACCACCTGTGTTGCTTGCAAAACCAACACGAGGGCCATAGTAATAGGAATTCTTGTCGAGGCTGTTTATATACCAATTGTTGTAATTTGCGTAAGGCCTGTCCCAGTAACCATTCCAGTAACCATTCCAGTAGCCACGATTATATCCATACCAATAGGAATTAAAACCATATGGATAAGGGTATCCCCAAAAATAGGAGTAAGTGTAGTAGGGATTTCCCCAATTGTAATAAACCTGCCAGGGTGGCGTCCCCCAGCCAAATCCAAAGTGGAAGGATGGATACCAACCGTATCCTGAATAAATGCTGGTGCCCCAATAATAAGGATCATAATTATACCAGTACATATTGGTATAATAATCACTATAATATGAATTAAAGAAATATGGATTGTGGAATCTCCGGATGCGCGAGGCATACGAGTAGTCGTAATAATCGCCGTAATAATTATTGGTGATGTATGAGCCGCCAGATGGGCTGGAATAGTATTCGCTTTCTGGAACCGAGGTGGTGGATTGTTCATCCTGATAGGTGTTCGCTTCTGAATAAACCTCTTCCTGCACCTGAGGAGCATTGTCGCGGCGCTGTATAACTTTTTCTTTTATCACCAACTCTTTTTTCTTTTCAACAGGGTCTTTGGGTGAAAAATAAACATCATCGTAAACTGCGATACCAGGCCTGGTTGTGCTGCATCCTGCTAGCAAAACAACGGCAATAATGCTAATTAATACATAGGGTTTCATAGTTTTGCCCTCCTATTAGGTGTTTTATTTTGTGAGTTGTTTAATTTCATGAGAGGTATTATTTTTAATTTTGCCAACTACATTCAACCAATTTGTTAATTAATCACAAAATTCATACCACAAACCTCAATAATGGCAAAAGATTTTCCGACACGTGCAGAAAATTATGCACAATGGTATAACGATCTTGTTATCAAGGCCGATTTGGCCGAAAACTCAGCTGTGCGCGGATGCATGGTGATCAAGCCCTATGGATACGCCATTTGGGAAAAAATGCAGGCTACCCTCGACAAAAAGTTCAAAGAAACAGGGCATATGAATGCATATTTTCCTCTTTTTATCCCAAAATCTTTTTTCAGCCGCGAGGCCAGCCATGTCGAAGGATTTGCCAAAGAATGTGCGGTTGTGACCCATTATCGGCTCAAAGGCGCTCCTGACGGCAATGGGGTAGTGGTTGATGAAGAAGCAAAACTCGAAGAAGAACTGATTATCCGGCCAACATCCGAAACCATCATTTGGGATACCTATCGCAACTGGATTCAATCTTACCGCGATCTGCCGCTTCTTATTAATCAATGGGCAAATGTTGTTCGTTGGGAGATGCGTACACGCCTATTCCTTCGCACAGCAGAATTTCTCTGGCAGGAGGGCCATACCGCGCATGCAACCAGCCAGGAGGCGATCGAGGAAACCCAAAAAATATTAGATATTTACGCCGATTTTGCTGAAAACTGGATGGCTGTGCCAGTGCTGAAAGGATATAAATCGCCTAACGAACGTTTTGCAGGAGCAGTTGACACATATTGTATCGAGGCCTTGATGCAGGATGGAAAAGCGCTCCAGGCTGGCACTTCACACTTTCTCGGACAGAACTTTGCCAAAGCATTTGATGTTAAATTTCTGAATCAAAACAATACTCTCGACTATGTATGGGCAACCTCCTGGGGGGTCTCTACCCGTTTGGTGGGTGGCCTGATCATGGCCCATTCAGACGATCACGGACTGGTGATTCCTCCAAAGCTGGCCCCTGTTCAGGTAGTGATTATTCCGATATATAAAAAGCCTGAGCAACTGGTTCAGATATCCGAAAAAGCTCATTTAATTAAATCTGCACTCGAAAAAAAGGGAATTTCTGTAAAGTTCGACGAACGCGACAGTTTTACACCCGGCTGGAAATTCAACGAATACGAATTCAAGGGAGTTCCCGTACGGCTCGCCATTGGCCCGCGTGACCTGGAAAACGGCACCGTGGAAGTTGCCAGGCGCGATACCCTTGAAAAATCTGTTTATCAGATTACCGACATCGAAAACAAGGTTGTTAATTTGTTGGAAAACATTCAGGAAAACCTTTTTCAAAAAGCGCTCTCGTTCCGCGAAAACAACACCCACCAGGTTGATACCTGGGATGAGTTTGTTGAAACAATTGAAAACAAGGCTGGTTTTGTGCTTGCTCATTGGGATGGCACAACCGAAACAGAGCAGAAAATAAAGGAAGAAACCAAGGCAACAATTCGTGTAATCCAAACAGATACCCGACCCGAGCCAGGAAAATGTGTGTATTCGGGAAAGCCGTCAAAGCAAAGGGTAGTTTTCGCAAGGGCTTATTAATAATCGCCATTTCCTCAGGCAAGCAAACAAAATTTACATTATGGAAAGAGCCCTTGATGCCTTCGGGCAATTGCTTAAGATCATGAACGACCTCAGGGAAAAATGCCCATGGGATCGCAGCCAGACCCTCGAATCACTTAGATATCTAACCATTGAAGAAACCTACGAACTTTCTGATTCTATCCTGGATAATGACCTCGACGGAATCTGTAAGGAATTGGGAGACTTGATGCTGCATTTAGTTTTTTATGCAAAAATAGGGCAGGAAAAACAGGCCTTCACCCTGGCCGATGTGCTTGAAGGCATCAACAAAAAACTTATTCATCGCCACCCCCATATCTATTCCGATGTGGTGGCCAATGATGCAGAACAAGTGAAAAGCAATTGGGAAATGATAAAACTCCATGAGGGCAACAAGTCTGTCTTAGGGGGTGTTCCACTCGGCTTGCCTGCCATGGTGAAAGCATACAGAATTCAGGAAAAAGCAAGGGGAGTCGGGTTCGACTGGGAAGAGCCACATCAGGTGTGGGACAAAGTAGTGGAAGAAACAAGCGAACTTAAAGCTGCCCTCGAAACTGGAGATTCTCAGAAGAAAGAGGAAGAATTTGGCGACCTGCTTTTTGCATTGATAAACTATGCACGCTTTATTGGAGTGAATCCTGAAGATGCACTTGAGCGCACAAACAAAAAATTCATCAAACGATTTTCGTTTCTCGAAGAGCAAGCCCGGCTCCTAGGAAAATCCCTCAAAGATATGACAATCAACGAGATGGATGTCTTTTGGACCCAGGCAAAGAATAGCGAATAATTGTTGGCCTATAGCGAACCTCCCGGTTTACTTCAGATGCTTTTCGGCTGCCTGAAGTATTTCATAATTCTCTCCATCATACACAAATGCCACTATTCCGATGTGTTTGGCGTTCCAGGCAGGATTCATTGTGTATTGATAACTTTTTGTGAATGAAGTTCCAGTGGGTATATCTTGCTGGCCGGCGTGCAGTTCTTCGCCCCAGGTGCCGTTTACGGCAGCACGCAGAACATGACGATGAACAAAATTAACCAACACATCAGGCCCAAGCTCAGGGAGGCCATTTTTTTGTGGCGATATGATGCTGTCCTGAACTATGAAAACCGAAAGCATCAGCTTGCGTTTTATTTTTGTGATTGTTTTTGCTTCAACCTGTATTTGAGCTAAAAAAGAAGCGTCATGATAAGTGTTGGTGATTTGAAGGCTCATTGGGGCAGGCATGTTTATGGCTGCTGCTACTACAGATGATAAATCATCGGGGCCAAGCAGATGGTTGGTGTTAAAGCCTGAGCGGTTGATCATCCCTTTGGGCAATCCGGCATTGCTCAAACCAAAAAAGTTATCCATCTCTGTGCCTGGTATTGTCCGGTATTCAGCAGTATAATAACCGGTTGAGCTGGTACGGGCAAAAAAGCCGGCGTGTACCGACATCACGATCACCTTGGAACCATATGTTTTTTGTATCTGGTCAACCACAACGGCTCCCCTGGGGCAGTTCGGGCACTGGTGGCCAGTGTATTCTTCAACCAGAACCTTTTTTATAATATTCCCGCCAGGATCAACAGTGCCCCCGGTTGCAACTACATAGGGCGGCTCAATTTTGTCGCAGGACAGCAAAAACAAAAGCCAGGCTAAAATCACGATCGGGAATAAATACCGTTGTTTCATATTCAAAGAAATATACCTGTTGATGATTTTTTAAAATGAACTTGAGATTGTAAGCATCAGCCCGTTGTTGGCCGGAATATAACGACAAACCCCGCCGACACAAACGATCCCTTCATTCTGTCGCCCCCACGAAATAGCAATACGTGAGGAATAATGAACATAGCTCATGCCGAGATTGTAAAAATGAATCTGCTGATTTTTATCGGGATTGCCATAATTCCATTGATCGGACAGGCTGAATGACCACTTTGGGGCGATGCTGTATTCAATCATACCCAAGGCCCAATTACCCTTGTCTTGAGCCGAGGCCAGATGTTGAATCTCAAGCCGGGTCGCTCTTTTTTCGGAGTGTTTGTATTGTAAGTCAACAATTGCAATGTGCGCATTCACCGCTGGTTCGCCAGTATGTCCCTTGATCACCGCCATGTTGTAATACAAATTGATGTATTGAAGGACTACTTTTAAGTTCTTGTGAATACGACGGCTTATTTCGATATTGAAATCGCTAAAATATTTTTCGTCACCACTGTCAAAAATATTGGATTTGTAGCCCAATGTTCCTTTTGCCCCAATCGGGATGGTGTCGTTGATGGCTTTGCGATTCAAAGAGTTTATAAGGCTATAGTTTAGGGAAATGCTGGTGCCATAGCGGCCACCAAATTTAGTATTCCGCTTGATCGAATAGATCACCTGCCCCTGGTAGGCAACTTCGGCGTTGGGTTGTGTGGCATATGGATATAAAGTGGCAAGGCGATAAGTATGCTGTTTGGTGATGGGTGGAAGAAAATTGATGTCTAAAGCGGTGCCAGTTTCTGTGCGGCGAGACTTAAAACTCATATTATCAGTGTGTTTTGCTGACAATTGTATACTCAACCCTTGTTTGAAGTAGGATGCACTTAATAAAAGCGACTGCCCTGGTTTATAGATAAACCCATTGACCGATGATGGGTCATTCGCTTTCCAGGCATATTCACCCATGAAATCAAAGGTTCCGCTCGTAATATTGAGCCGACTTCCCAGGGTACCAACATTCAACGGCAAATCGTAGCGAAGCCCCGGCTTATAAATGATCAACTCATCTTTTTGATATTTGCTCACGGCGCTTCCGCCAAAAGTTACCTGCGTTTTGCTTTCCGAAAAACCCTTAACGAGCGCATTAATATTGAATTCAGCGTCTAATCCCCGCACAATCCCCGGACTACTGCCCCAGAAATAACGCTGTTTTCCGTAAACACCTTTTAAGGCAACGCCTTTCAATGGCTTATACCGAACCCTTATCCCATCAAAGGAGTTATCACTACCAAGGCTCCAATCTTCATAAGTTCTCAAAATCAAACCATTGCCAAATTGCTCATAAAAGTTTCCTGCTGTGACCTCAATATCAGCACTCATATATGAAATGAAGCGGTAGGGGAGGCCTGTGCCTTCCAGCCTCTGGTCATATCCCAGCAACGGATTCAGGTAGCTCTCAAACCGCATTCCTGCACTAAAATTTCCTTGAACATAACGAAGGTTTGTGAAGGCATTCATCAACATTTTTTCTGGAACACTTGGGGCACCGATCAATGAATCGGGGCGATAATACTGCGCATCTAGTTGAAAATTCCCACTAATTTTTGGAGAAGGAATGAGATTTTGAGCATATGCGGCCCCGAATACGACTTGAACCCCTATAAAAAGCAATGTCCTGGATGATATTCCCTTACCAATATGCATGCTATTTCTTATTTATATTTCTGACATGGAGCAAGTTTGGTCACTTTGTGACCTTGTTCAAAATTTTGTCGGCTTTTGCCATCTTGACCATCTCAAAAAGCTGATGTTGGCTTCCTTCGGAAAAGGAGGTATGCTGCCATATAATTTTCCCATTTCCGTCAAGAAGAAAATTATGGGGGATTAAATTCACATTCATGGCGCGCTTGAAATCACCGTTAGGGTCGAGCAAAACTTCGAAATTCCAGCCCCTTCCCCGCACTGTCGGCAGCACCCGCGCTGAACTCCGGGCATCATCAATCGAAACAGCAATTACCTTTACTCCTGTTTCATCTACCCAGTCTTCGTAGACCTCCGAAATTGCTGAAAGTTCGCGCAGACAGGGAGTACACCACAAAGCGAAAAAACTGATAATCACTGGATTGCCTTTGTTTTCGATTTGAGCGGTATTAAATGTTTTTCCATCGAGTGTTTTTAGAAAAACAGCTGGAATATCTGATCTGATGTCTTCTGTTCCTTGAGAAAAAACAAAAACTCCCTGAAAAATCAGAAATACGATCATCATCCTTTGCTTCATGGGGCGCTATTGTTCTAATTGTTTTAATTTTCGTGGCAAAAGTAGCAAATACTTTATCTGATCAATATGATTAGAACAATATGGCTCTAAAAACCGTTGTTAAATTGTGATAAAGTTTTTTTAAGCCTGTTTTGAGAGCGCCCATCATTTGATTTTTATGCCAAATTTCAAAAGCGCGCCCACTCTGTTAATCCCCAACAGGTAGATGCCATTTCTCATAAAAGAACATAGTTACTATTGGATATAAGTTTCGAGCAGGGATACATTGCCGACCGGGAGAATATCCACAGTGTCAATGCAAGCCGGAATCAGAATGCATTCTCCGGCTTTTAGCTTTTCTATGTCCTGGCCGGTTCGGATATCAGCCATTCCTGCTGAGCAAAAAAATACCACAAATGAATCTAATTCACTATAATTCCTTGACAAGGGCCTGCTAACCTGCAATAAGTTGGTGGTGAAATGCAGACATGAAACCAGCGGCACTGTCCTGTTTTCCTGGATTTCATATTTGATTCGACTGTCTGTGCAGGCTTCAAAATCAACAACCTCCAGTGCTTGTTGCAAATGCAAGGTACGCGATTTCCCGGAAGCATTCACCCGGTCCCAGTCATATATTCGAAAGGTGTGGTCAGATGTTTGCTGAATTTCGACCAACAAAATACCGGGGCCCAGTGCATGAAGACGTTTGGCAGGCATAAAGAAAACATCGCATGCAGAAACTTTCTCAAAATTTAAAATGTCTTTAAGGCTTTTTTCATGTATGTGCCTGAGAAATAAATCTTTATTTATTCGCTTGTTAAAGCCGGCTATTAATTCAGAGCCGTCGTTTGCATGCAACACATACCACATTTCGGTCTTGCCTGAATCCATCCCATTTTTCTTTGCATAGTCATCGTCCGGGTGAACCTGTACCGAAAGCCAATCGTTTGAGTCAATCAATTTTATGAGTAACGGAAACCGATCTCCAAACTCATCATAAGATTTCTCTCCAACCAACTCATCCATGTATATTTCGACAAGCTCATTCAAATCATTGCCAGCCAGCCAACCGTCAGAAACCGCAGTTTCGTTGTTGGCGACCCCTGAGAGCATCCATGCCTCTCCGCAGTTGGGTAATGGCGAAAAATCTAGCCCCAGTTGTGTTCTGAGCTGGCTGCCACCCCATACTTTTTCCTTAAAAACAGGCCTAAATTTAAGCGGATAGAGTTTGTTCATAATATTGATTTTTGCGAAGGCTAAAATAATTGAAAAAGACCGATCCGTATCAACTGTTTTTCATTTCAGAAGTAAAGACGCATGAGGCACTTCGCTTAGCTCACACCTAAAAAACCTATACTTTTGCAATTAGTTTTTAGACTCGCACTCTTGTTTCATGTCGGATAACCTTCATCCTTTAAACAATCGTAAACCTTCCTGGTTGAAAATTAAACTCCCGGGGGGAGAACGCTATCGTGAAGTTAAAAAAATTGTTGCTTCGCACAAGCTTCATACGATCTGTAGCAGTGGCAATTGTCCAAACCTTGGCGAGTGCTGGGGTGCAGGCACGGCTACTTTCATGATTCTGGGTGATATATGTACCCGTTCCTGCCGGTTTTGTGCAACCAAAACTGGCAAGCCGCTCGACGTAGAAATCAACGAACCTCAAAGGGTTGCCGAATCAGTGAAGGTGATGAAATTGAAACATTGTGTCATAACATCAGTTGATCGGGACGACCTGCCCGATGGGGGGGCTGCAGTGTGGGCTGAAACCATCAGGGAGATCCGGCAAGAAAATCCTCAGACAACCATCGAAGTCTTACTTCCAGACTTCATGGGAAACTTTGAGTATCTTGGCCGGGTGCTTGAACAAAAGCCAGACATTGCCGCTCATAACCTCGAAACAGTGCGCCGCCTGACCCCAGTGGTTCGCAGTGCTGCCAGCTATGATCGGAGCCTGAATGTTTTAAGCCACATTGCCGGTGCCGGCCTTGCCTCCAAATCGGGAATAATGGTGGGACTCGGCGAAACTTTCCAAGAGGTGTTGCAAACCATGGACGACCTTGTGGCGGTCGGGTGCAATATAATGACAATCGGCCAGTATCTGCAACCCACTCTGCAGCATCTTCCGGTTATTGAGTACATTCATCCGGAGGTTTTCGAGCAATACCGCAGCGAAGGGCTAAAAAGGGGATTTCGATTTGTGGAAAGCAGCCCGCTGGTGCGCTCATCGTATCATGCAGAAAAACATGTTTGAATGAATAATCAAGCTGCAGCAAAAAGAGTTTATTTTCAGGATCTTGGGAAAATCGCCTACAAGGAGGCCTGGGACCTTCAGGAAAAACTGTTTGGTGATATTATTGCCCTCAAGAAACAAATTGATTATGGAAGTGATCAACAGCTAATTACGCCAAATCATTTACTTTTTTGTGAACATCATGCTGTTTACACACTAGGCAGAAGTGGTTCTGCGCAAAACCTGCTCATTGACAACCTGCAGCTCAAAGCAAGAAATGTTGAGTTTTTCCGTACTAACCGAGGTGGAGATATCACTTTTCATGGACCTGGACAAATTGTGGGCTATCCAATAATCAATCTCGAGTATTTTGTGACCGGAGTAAAAGAGTATATTTTTAAAATCGAAGAATCAATAATTAAAATGCTGAACGATTATAGTATTGAAGCAACCCGGCTCGAAGGCGCTACAGGTGTTTGGTTAGATATTGAGACCCGAAGGGCCAGAAAAATATGCGCCATAGGCGTTCGCACCAGCCGCTGGGTAAGCATGCATGGTTTTGCCCTGAATGTGAACACCGACCTTGACTATTTTAATCATATCAACCCCTGTGGTTTTAGCGATAAAGCCGTCACTTCGATGCAGAAAGAGTTGGGCGCAGAACAAGATATTGATAATGTGAAGAAGACACTGAAAAAACATATTTCAGATGTTTTTGGGATGGAAATCCTTGAACAAAGAATTATTATTTAACATTCGAATAACAGAATATTTAGACCAGGGAGTTCTATATTCAAACTTCCATTACAAATGAAAAATACGAACAAAGAGATACAAACCATCTGTGTTTTTTGCGGCAGCAGTATCGGCAGGGGCGAAACATATGCCCAACATGCCCGCGAACTCGGTAAGGCTATTGCCACTGCAGGATGTGATCTGGTTTATGGAGGCAGTAATATAGGATTGATGCGAATTTTAGCCGATACCGTACTGGAACTTGGGGCTAAAGTAACGGGTGTAATGCCTAATGGACTGGCAAATAAAGAGATAGCACACGAAGGGCTTCATGATTTTCACCTTGTTGATACAATGCACGAACGCAAAGCAATGATGGCTTCCATGTCTGACGCATTCATTGCAATGCCAGGTGGAATAGGTACACTGGATGAGATTTTTGAGATCATGTCGTGGAATCAACTCGATATTATTAGCAAGCCAGCAGCATTGTTCAACGTGGAAGGGTATTACGATCACCTGCTCAAATTTCTTGATCACACGGTTGAAGAATATTTTGTGCGACCGGAGCACCATCGCAACCTTGTGGTTGATGATGACCCATTACGCCTGTTGGAACGGATCATGAACTATACCCCACAACGGCCTCCAAGCAAATGGGTTGATGACCTGAAAACAGCAACCAAAAAATTATTATAGATGATAATCATCGGAATCACCGGAACTTTAGGCGCAGGCAAAGGCACTGTGGTGAACTACCTCGTCAGAGAAAAAGGGTTTGCCCATTTTTCAGTTCGCAAATATCTGATACAAGAAATAGAAAAAAGAGGCATGCCTGTAAATAGGGATAGCATGATGGTTGTGGGCAATGATTTGCGCGAAAAACATTCTCCCTCTTTCATCATAGACAAACTCTATGACCAGGCAATCGAAACCGGAAGAAGCTGTGTCATCGAAAGCATTCGTGCGCCCGGTGAAGTGGATTCATTAAGAAGAAAAAGAAATTTCTTTCTTTTTGCCGTTGACGCCAAGCCTGAAATTCGATATCAAAGAATAATATCCAGAAATTCTGAAACTGACCAGGTTGACTATTCTACGTTTCTGCAAAACGAAGCACGCGAAATGGATACGGATAATCCAAATAAACAGAACCTCCGTAAGTGCATTGAGGTTGCTGATGTAATATTCTATAATAATGACACCATTGGCGCACTGCAGCAACAAGTTGAAACAACGCTTGATCAAATATTGAAACAAACCAAATGAGCACAAAAGAATACATCCGTCCCACATGGGATGAATACTTTATGGAAGTTGCCAACACCATTGCCAAACGCGCCACTTGCGATCGTGGCCGCAGCGGTTGTGTGATTGCACGCAACAAACAGATACTGGTAACCGGATATGTCGGTTCACCGATCGGCCTTCCTCACTGCGACGATATCGGCCACCTGTTCAAAAGCACTACGCATGAAGATGGCAGCACTACCCAGCACTGTGTTCGTACAGTTCATGCCGAACAAAATGCAATTTGCCAGGCTGCCAGGTTGGGCATCTCACTCGAAGGAGCAACCTTATATTGCCGCATGACACCTTGCAGAACCTGTTCAATGCTCATCATCAATTGCGGAATAAAACGTGTAGTTTGCGAATATCACTACCATTCCTCTTCAGAATCGCATGAAATGTTCGCCCATGCTGGCATTCAACTCGATTTTGTGAACGACGAGGTGCTCAGGTACGATAATCAATAGAACCATCCTGAATCCCAAGCGTTAGTTGAACAAACTCACGCACTCCCAACTGTTCAGCCCGCTTATCCAGATAAGGTAAACCGGAAAAATTTCGTTCGGCGATCAGCGAGGCTAACGCATTCCTCAGGGTTTTCCTGCGCTGATTAAAAGCGGTTTTCACTAACACGGTAAACTGCCTTTCATCGCAACCAAGCGATTGTTTAGTGTTTCGGATGAGCCTGATTACCCCTGATTGTATCTTTGGCGGTGGTGTAAACACTTCCTTGTTTACAGTGAACAAGTATTCAATGTCGTACCAGGCCTGAAGCAGCACACTGAGTATGCCATAGGTTTTGCTCCCCGGTTGAGCGGCAATCCGCTCAGCTACTTCTTTCTGAACCATGGCAACCACTTCAGGGATTATGTTTTTCGACTCCAATATTTTAAAGAAAATCTGGCTTGAAATGTTGTAAGGAAGATTTCCGATTACTGCAAAAGGCGTTGTAAAAATATTCTCTGGATTCAATTTCAAGAAATCCCCCTCAATGAGTCTATCCTGAAACTGGGGATATGCAGTCCGAAGAAAACTGACAGATTCAGAGTCAATTTCGCATGCCTTGACGTTCAAGGAATTGGTTTCCATAAGATAACGGGTCAAAACACCGGTCCCTGGCCCAATTTCGAGCACGTTTTCAAATCTCCCGCTTAGGCTGCCCACGATTTTGCGAGCGATGTCCTGGTCGTGCAGAAAATGTTGACCAAGATGTTTTTTAGGCCTGACCTGAACCATGAATTGTTATGTTACTCATTTCAAACAGCATCACCCCTGAGAACCCGGAAACGCTCACGAGCCGGGGCAACATACAGGCTGCCAGGAAATTGCAGCATAAGTTCCTTATAAAAATGCATCGCCTTATCGCGGTCGTTAAGATAATATTGGTAGGTTTCGCCCAATCGGAACATGGCTTTGTCGGCAAGGAGGTCAAATGCAAAATTATCTATGATTTTCTGGAGCAATGCCACCGCATCGGTGAATCTTGACTGGCTGAATAAAATTTCTGCTTTCTTCATCAGAACATCGTCGTGAATGCTGTGATAAGGAAATATTGAAAGGATACTGTCAAGTGTCATCAGTGCCAGGTCGTTTCGGTTTCGAAAGCTGTTGAGCTCAGCTCGTGAATAATATGCCAGGGCTGTATAGGTGCTATCCTGATCCATATTGTCTTTGATGAGTAGCGATAAGGCCAGTGCATCATTCGCAATAAGTTTGGAAGTGGCAGCCTTCAACACATCAAGTTGCGCTCTTGCCCAGGCAAATTCTCCGATGAAATAAGACAGCCGTGCATTACGAAACTTGGCTTCATGACCGATTGGCTCATTTGGAAAAGCTTTCTCTATCTGAGAAAACAATAATGTTGATTCCCACACCTCGCCCGAATAAAGAAAAATATCTGCCAGTTCGAGTTTACACTCTGCCTGGTCGCGTTGATTGATTCCGGGCATGGAAAGGGTTTCGGTAAGAAGCGCAATGGCACGCTCAGAATCAAACATTACAAACGCATATAAATTTGCAAGATTCCGAATTAGTTGAATAGTAAGCCTGCTGCGCCCAAGTTCATTAAGGGTGGCTTTGTAATTATTTTCCAGCGCTTTGTATTCGTCCCGGCTGGCCGTTGGCCTTTTTTTCAAAAGCTGATACTCTGTGTTTAATATTTCTACACGGCTTGAAAGATAGAATTGCCCCCCCTCTCCTTTATCAATCAAATATTTATAGGCTTTGATTGCAGTTTCAAATTGCTGGCTTGCAATACTGAGCTGTGCGATAGAATAGACTCGATTTCCGCTCTCGTTCAGTCGCCTGTCGAGGGCCATAGCCTGGTTGAGAGCCCCTTCAAAATCCTGCCTTTGAATCGAAAACCAAAGCATCATTTCTGAGTAAACCAACACATCGGGCGATTGTCTGATCCGGCGAAGGATCGCTGCGCGCAAAAGGTCTGATTTGATGTTGTCCGGATCGTTAAGAAGCGAATTTTGAAGGCGGGCCTGAATGAAGTTCATGCTAGCGGCATCGGTTTCGAGCAGGCTGAGATATTCTCTTATGGATGCTTCAAATTTACCGGTACGCTCATACAAATCCCCCAATTCCATGTGAAACTGATAGCTGTTTGCCAGCAGGGCTTTTCCCCGCTCATATACCCTGATTGTATAATCATCCTCACGCCGTATCAGGAATGCATTGGCAGCTTCGTTGATCAGGCGCCGGTCAGCAGGCAAAGTGCGAATCACGTCTTCATATTCTTTCTTTCCTTTCACCAGGTCGCCGCTGCTGATATATACAAAACCCAAATCAACCTGATAGCGGTTTGTGGTTGGATCGGCTTTGATTTGTTGTTTAACAGCTCTTTCAGCTTTTCTGAAGTCTTTGGTTTCGAGCAGGCAGGTTGTGTAATAGTAGTAAGTGGTTTGTGATGGATTCTGCTGATGCAATTCTTCAAACAGAGGCAGTGCTTTCGAATACTCACGGTTCCGAAAATACTCCATGGCCATTTGTTGCTTGTCAATCGGCACTTGGGCGCAGATTGAAACAAACAGCACCGAAAAAACAAAACCCAGAATAATTTGAAAGAAACTATATTTTCTCATAACTTACCTGATCATATCAAATCCGGTATATGGTTGCAGCATTGTTGGAATCCGGATACCCTCCTTGGTTTGATTGTTTTCGAGCAAAGCTGCCACTATCCGGGGTAACGCAAGCGCACTGCCATTTAGTGTGTGTAGCAACCTGGTTTTGCCCGTTGCATCTTTAAAACGCAATTTCATGCGGTTTGATTGAAAAGTCTCAAAATTCGAAACCGAACTCACCTCGAGCCAACGTTGCTGCCCGGCAGAAAACACCTCCAAATCGTAGGTCATTGCAGATGCAAAACTCAGATCACCGCCGCATAGCCTTAAAATTCGAAATGGAAGTTCGAGCTTTCTTAAAAGCCCGGCCACATACTCTTTCATTTCCTCCAGGGCATTCCACGACTGATCGGGGAGTTGTATTTGTACAATCTCCACTTTGTCGAACTGGTGCAGGCGGTTCAGGCCACGCACTTCTTTTCCGTAGGATCCGGCTTCGCGCCTGAAACAATTTGAATAAGCAATGTTTTTTACCGGAAGGTCGCTCTCTTTCAAAATCATGTCCCGATAAAGATTTGTAACCGGAACTTCGGCAGTTGGAATCAAATAGAATTGGTCTTCATTAATAAAGTACATCTGCCCGTCTTTGTCGGGCAATTGTCCTGTACCGTAACCCGATGCTTCATTGACCAAGAGAGGGGGTTGATATTCGACATAACCGGCCTTGATGCCCTGGTCGAGAAAAAAATTGATCAAGGCCCGTTGCAGTCGGGCACCCTGCCCGCGATACACCGGAAATCCTGTGCCGGTAATTTTTACACCTAGTTCAAAATCAACAATCCCATATGCCTGACACAATTCCCAGTGAGGAACTGCATCGGTGGCCAAAACTGGTATAACTCCTTCACTATGAACAACTTCATTGTCCTCTGGGGTTTTCCCTGGCTTTACAAGTGGATTTGGTAGGTTTGGTAGTTGAACCAGCAATTTATTCTGCTGCAGTTCATCCTGGTTCATGGCTTCGTCAAGGTTCTTGGATCTCAACTTCAAGTCCGAGATTTTTTCTTTTAATATTTCGGCCCGATCCTGATTTCCAGCCTGAATCATTATCCCTATTTCTTTTGAGATGTTCTTGGTTTCAGCAAGGCATTGGTCGAGTTTGTTCTTGTTTTCCCTGCGCGATTTGTCAAGATCAAGGATTTGCATTACCAGATCTTTGGAATCGAAGTTTTTAATAGCAAGCAGTTCGCTGACACGGGCAGGGTTTTCTCTGATAAATTGCAGTTCGAGCATATAATAGGTTTAAATATTTGCAAAATTAGATAAAAAAATCCCGGCTCTGCTAAGGAACCGGGATCTGGTTGTGGGGTAATTCAATTTAAGATTCTGGTTTATTGCACTTGTTCGATGAGTGGGAAAACTGAAACGTAGGATTTATTATTATGTCGCTTCTTAAATTCGACTCTTCCATCCGATAGGGCAAATAAACTATGATCTTTGCCCATGCCAACGTTGATTCCGGGGGCATGAACAGTTCCGCGCTGACGCACGATAATATTTCCGGCTTTTGCAAATTGCCCGCCATAAATTTTAACGCCTAAACGTTTGCTGTGCGATTCACGACCATTACTCGAACTGCCAGCACCTTTCTTGTGAGCCATATATAAATGATTTAAGTCCTTATTTTCAGGAGGTTAAACAAAAATTAAACACCAACAATATTTTCAATTTGAATTTTCGACAAGTACTGTCTGTGGCCTGTTGATTTCTGATAGCCTTTTCTTCTTTTCTTTTTAAACACTGTAACCTTATCCCCTTTCATGTGTTCAAGAATCTTTGCGGTTACCGAGGCGCCTTCTACAACAGGAGTTCCTACCGTAATCGCGCCTTCATTATCAATCAGCAGCACCTGGCCAAACTCAACATTCGTGCCTTCATCGCCAGGGAGGCGGTGAACGAAGAGTTTCTTGCCGTTTTCAACCTTGAATTGCTGTCCAGCGATGTCAACAATTGCGATCATTTTCTTTCGTATTTATACCTTAAAAGTGGGGTGCAAAATTAGATAAAAAAACAATAATCACAACACAATGCCGTAATTTTTTATTTTCCTGATAATAATTCCCACCAAAGGCATGCTATCAACATGTTTCGAACTCACGAGAATTACTCCCGAAAGAATCATCAGCACCCATAATGCATAACTCCAATTTAACTTTTCGCCATCGAGCAGGCCCCAAATCAGTGCGATCACAGGCATCAGATAGGTTATGGAAGAGGCAAAGAGCGGAGTGGTTATTTTCAGTAATTTGTTGAAAAGTATCAGGGCAATTGCAGTACCGCCAACTGAAAGTATACACATGTATCCCATCCCTCTCCATGCCAGCGGATTGGTGGATAGCTGCGTGAAAACATCTGTGAAAAATATTAGATATATAAATGTAGGAGGTCCGATGCAAAAGAAAGCCAATGATACAATTCCTACAGGGTCAATGTTTCTGAGCCATACCTTAATTATATTTGAGTTTGTGGCATAGAGCAATGTAGCAATCACGATAAGCATAGCATAAGAAAATTGAAAACTATAATTTCCGCTGCTGCTCACCATTACCAAACCAACTGCCCCGATAAGACCCAAAATCACTCCTAAAACATTGAACCAGCGGGGTTGAATTTTGAAAGCCAACAAGCCAACTATGACAGTAAAAAGTGGTGTGAGCGAATTGAGTATTCCTGCTACTGAACTATCAATTACTGTTTGGGCTTTCGCAAACAGAAATGCCGGTATCCCATTTCCAATCAAGCCAGCAAGAGCCAGGTTTCCAGCATCTTTTATTGAAATTTTTCGTATTCGTTTTATGGCAAAAGGAAGCAAAACCAAGAAACTTATTACGATACGCAGAGCCCCCACTTCGTTGCTCGAAAACACTGCCAAACCGCGTTTCATCAAAATGAATGAACTTCCCCAGGTTATCGCAAGAATACTGATAATAATCCAGGTTATGGTAGAGCTTTCCGAGTTTTTTCCAATGGTCACAGCACAGTAGATTTGTTGCAAAAGTAAGCGATATATCTATGCCCAACAGAAATGATAACCCTTTGGTGTTAGAAGAAGGTTAAGTTTAAAACATCCAACTTTTGCCTACATTTGTTTTTGTGCTAATTTCGTATTAAAACTACCTTATCAAATGATTTGCAAACCGATTTATTTGGCCGGAGAATTTCGTAAAACAAGCCAGGAAATTGAAGTACGAAACCCATACGACGGCAGCCACCTGGCTATGGTGTGCCTGGCAGGAACCGACGAACTTGAAGAAACCATTGCAAAAGCGCAACGGGTCTTTCCATTGCTCAAAACGCTTCCGGCCTTCAGGAGATATGATATTTTAATGCAGATTTTTCATGGCTTAATTGACCAAAAGGAGCGTTTGGCGGAAGTTTTGGCATCAGAAGCAGCGAAACCAATACACTTGGCAACAGGCGAAATCGAGCGCGCTGCCGAAACTTTCAAAATAGCAGCAGAAGAAACCAAGCGGCTTCCGAAAGAATATCTCAGTCTCGACTGGACTCCGACTGGAGAAGGAAAAGAAGCATTAGTAAAATATTTTCCGATAGGACTTGTTGCGGGCATAGCACCATTTAATTTTCCGATGAACCTTGCAGTTCACAAAATAGCTCCCGCCATAGCTGCCGGATGCCCGATTGTGCTTAAACCTTCAAGTTCAACCCCCCTCTCAACCCTTGAGCTTGCAAAACTTATTGATCAAACCAACCTGCCGAAAGGCGCAGTTTCAATCCTGCCAATGGACAGAAATACAGGAAATCAGCTTGTTACGGACGAGAGATTTAAATTGTTATCTTTTACGGGTTCTCCTGAAGTTGGTTGGAATATGAAGCATCAAGCAGGAAAGAAAAAAGTAGTGTTGGAACTTGGGGGAAATGCCGGCGTCATTGTCTCAGACTCATGTGATTTTGCATGGACATTGAAGCGTTGCATAACGGGTGGATTTGCTTATTCCGGCCAGGTCTGCATACACACACAACGCATTTTTGTGCAAGAAAAGATTTTTAAAATATTTTTAAGTGAGTTTGCCGCATTAACAGCGCGTTTGAAAACAGGAAACCCTTTGGAAGCTTCGACAGAAATATCCGCAATGATCAACGAAGAAAATGCCAAGCGTGTAGAATCATGGGTAAATGAAGCAATCGCGGGTGGCGCAGAAACCCTGACCGGAGGGGGGTGCAAAGGTGCGTTTTTTCAACCTACTGTGATCACAGGCACAAAGCCTGAGATGAAAGTGTGTTCACTCGAAGTATTTGGCCCCGTGGTGATTATTGAACCTTATTCAACATTCGAACAGGCTGTAGATTGGATAAATGATGGTCGCTATGGACTTCAGGCAGGAGTTTTTACCAACAAAATTAATGAAATGAATTTTGCATTTGAGCACCTCGAAGTGGGAGGCGTCATCATCAATGATGTGCCAACATTCAGGGTGGATCATATGCCTTACGGTGGAGTAAAAGATTCCGGACAGGGGCGTGAGGGTGTGAAATATGCCATTCGGGAGATGATGGAACCAAAATGCCTGGTCAAAAATTTTTAGCAGATATTATTTTTGAACAATTTTTATTTTTGCAAGAATCTTGCAGTATATTTGCATAGTGTAAAAACCGAAGGTGGATTTTAAAAAACGATTATTAACCAAACCGATAATAAATGGAGCAAAAAAATACATTCTGCTAATTTTGGCTGGCCCTGCTGTTTTTATTTTATAATATTTTGACCAACAGTTAGAAAGTCAGATCTGCCCATGTTTTTTGGAATCTTTTATAAAAATTGACAAACCTTCCCTGATAAAACCAAGGGGTATTTTTTGAACACCTTAAAATTTTATTGTCGGATCAATTTCACCTGAAATGTTTGCATATGTCCCAAAACATGGAGAATTTTAGAATCTTTGGAAATAACTAGTCACAAATTTATGATCCTTTTTACTGAAAACAGTGTTCAAAGCGAAGTCATGAATAGCTGCATAGAACCAAAGGTGATATTCTATAATCATTTGAAAAAGTGAGACATGGGCTGTGATCTCATCGAATTATTGAAAATGAGAATACACTCGACAAGGTCAAAATATATTAAATAGAAAGAATAATTTGATGAATTCACTTCTTTTTATCTTTTTATCTATTTTAGCCTCTTGAAATATTTTAAACATACATGCTCTTATCAAATCAATATAAAAACTAAAATTTGCGTAAACCCTTAATTAATTCACAAAAACCTAAAAATTATGAAAAAAGTTTTACTGATTGTTATGGCCACATGTTCTATTCTGTGGACTTATGGGCAAAATAGCGGTATCTTCGCTGAGTCAGTACTTGACCAAAGCACAGAAACTGTTAAAAAAGTACAACCAGCCGCACCCAAGCTGAGTGCACAAGAGTTGGCCCGTATTGTTATTCCCAACATACAAAACGCAAACGAGCCCAAAGGCAATAGAAACATTTACCACAACCAGAATTTTGACGCTCCATTTACCGGAACTCCGGCAGCTCCCGCAGGCTGGACCCAAGCACGGTTCGTTCAAATTGGAACCGGAGCACCTACGGCCAATGGGGTGGATGGAGAAAAAGACTGGCAGCAAAATACCTGGACAGGAACCGCATGGGCAATACCAGGATATGGCACAGGGATTAAACCCACAGGTGCCGTATCGGGCAACGGTGTTTTATACATGGAAGACTCATATTTTGGATCAACAGCTTCATGGTTGGGTTGGCGCAGGGTGGAATCACCGGTCATCAATTTAGCCACATCCACAACTCCGTATGTTCGTTTCTTCTATTTTTATGCAGCTGCCTCCTCAAACCTAAACGTCAGGGTAATGGCTTCAGCAGATGGCGGTACAACCTGGAAGGCGATTATGCTTGCCCATCCCAATTCAGATGTTACCGGAACAATGGCAACAACTACCCCCTGGCAGCGTATCAATGTATTAATTCCGAGTGAATTTAGAACAGCAACAGCCAAGTTTGGCATTGAAGTGACAAATACCTGGGGCACAAACGACATATATCTTGATGATTTTTCTGTTGAAGAGTTTACTCCCACAACCATCACATCCGCAGCATCGGGCAACTGGAGCGATGCAGCCACCTGGGTGGGTGGAGTGGTTCCGAATGCCAACAATCATGTTGTTATAGCCGCCGGCCATACTGTCAACTCGAACGTAAACATTGCCAGATGCCAGAATGTGACAGTGAATGGAACATTCCAATATGGCACTACAACCACACAATTTAACCATATCTACGGGGATCTCACAATCAACGCCGGTGGGGTTTATAATTCCTTCAGCGGCACAACAGGAAAACGCACCATGATTGGAGGCAGCCTCATCAACAATGGAACAATTAATTTCAGCATCGGAGCCGGTAACCTTGTATGGGTTGGAGGAGCACCCGCCACCTATAGCGGAACAGGATCTATAAGCACCTTTATTTCAAACACATGGCATGTCAATTCAGGAGGTGTTACCTATAACGCCCCCGTTGAAGTCAGAAACGTTGTAGGGTTATACAATGGTCCGGTTAACCCAAATGGCAACCTCACAGTAGGAAATATTGCTGTTACGACACAAACCGTTGAACGCACCTCAATTGGCTTCCTTACACAAGCCCCCATCTGGACTGCCGGGATCACCCGAACAGTGAATTATATCACAGCCAACCTGGCCCCTGCTACTAAAACAACCATTACAACAGGTCATGATTTTCCGATTGTGGCAGGCGTTGGGATTGTGGGTGGTACTTTTCTTATGAGTACGCACGACAATGTTCAGTTAAACGTACCAGTAGATGTTGGAACTGCAACCACCGGGGCGCTTACGCTCACCAGGGGAGTTTTAATTACCTCAACTACAAATATCCTAACATTGAGTTCATTTATTGCCGGACCAGCCGGCACAGCCCCAAGTATATTGACACCCCCTACCACACACGGTTCTTACGTTGCCGGGCCTATGCGCATCAACTTTCCGGCAACAGGAACAACCGCCCGCAACTTCGCACTGGGTGTTGGCACAGGGTTTAATGGAGCAACACCAAACTCGAATGTTCTGAAAACCGTAACATTTGCCTCTACTGCCGATTGGGCCAGCGTAGCTTTAAGGGTAAGCATCGTTGCGGCACCCAGCGGAACTGCAACAAGTCCGCTCTCAAACATTATGGGAACCCGAGCCTATCGTGTTGAGAGGATTGGAACCACTGATTTGCCTGCAGTTGCAACCATTGCCATTCGCGCAAACAATTACACATTTGGCAACAGCGATGGCCTCACCGGCGATCTTTCCCAGATCAGGGTTGCCCAAGCAACCAGCCTTACCGGGCCATGGGCCGAAAGATCAGTCAGCACCGGAACGGGCTCAATTGTTACAAACACATATTATACCTACACAACAGCCACAGCAGCCCCGGGTCCTATCTCACCACTTGCCACCCGAGGAGAGTTCTTCGCCTTTGGTTTAGCCGGCGCTCCTGCCGTATTTAATTTTAGTCCCTCCTCGCTTAGCTTTGGCACAGTGAACATCGGTGCTACTTCTCCTGCTCAAACAGTAATCATGAGCAACACAGGGGGGACACCATTAACTGTAACCAGTGTTGCAACCACCGGCCCGAATGCAGCCGAATTTATTTTGACCGATGCAAATACCTACCCACTGACACTTCCCGGTTCTGTATCAAGAACTTTTAATGTTGCCCTAAGGCCTACGAGCGCAGGTGGCAAAACAGCCACTGTAGTGATGACAACAAGTTTGGGAACACATCAGATAGCACTCAGCGGAACCGCCATGGTGGCTCCTCCTGCGCCACGCAACCTTACGGCTGCAACAATTCCAAGTGGAGTACGCCTGAATTGGCAGCCACCCCTCTTGCCATCAGGTGGTCCGGAAAGCACGACAGATATACCCGTTGCGAATACTACAGCACCCACACTCAGCAAGTATGCCGGACCTGCAGCAGACTTTGCTCCGGCCGGGGGAATTAATGTAGTTACCCCGCATGGAAGCAAAAATTTGGGCACACGTGCATTGCTCTACAACAACGGTCCATTCATCAACGCTCCCGGTCAGGGACCAAGCGGTTCTGATGGAAGTGTTTTGCAAAGCGCTCTTGCAATGACTACACTTGGCTCAAGTGCTGCATATCCAGGTTTTAGGGTAGCCGACGATTTTGTGGTTACAAGCACCTGGAGTGTCCAGAGTTTTACATTTTATGGATATCAAACAGGATCAACAATCACTTCAACCTTCACTGGTGGTTATCTACAGATATGGGATGGCGACCCCACTGTGGCGGGCTCTCAGGTGGTATGGGGAACCCTGGCAGTGAACAGGATGACTGCAACCAGTTGGACTGGCGCATATCGCTATTCCTCAACTTCAGTTGGTACTACACGTCCGATTATGCAGGTTGTATGTTCAACCCCAGGCCTCGTGCTAGCACCAGGTACCTATTGGGTAGATTACGGGCTAACCGGAACCGTGGCATCAGGACCTTGGGTAGTGCCGATTACCATCAACGGACAAGCCACAACCGGAAATGCCAAACAATTTAATAATTCTACCTCCACATGGGCTAACTTGAACGACGGTGGCTCCCTTACCCAGCAAGGATTACCCTTCCTGGTTGACGGAACAAGTTACAATGTTGCGTACAACGTATATCGCAACGGAGTCAAAATTGCAAATAATATCTCAGCTGTTACTTATAGTGACGCGCCTGTAGCCCCAGATACATATACCTATGGTGTTACGGCTGTATATGGTGCACCAAATCCAGGTGAATCAAACCCCATCGAAATCACAGTTTCAGTAGGCATCTTCCCACTGGCTGAATCATTTGAGAGTACAACTTTCCCACCAACTGGTTGGACTGTGTTTGATGCCGATGGTGCAACCCCCATTTGGGTTAGCTCTACAGCCTATAACAATACCCCGGGCGGAACCAGGTCAGCATTCCATAATTATGGCGCTGCAGGGGCTTATCAAAAAGGTTGGTTGATTTCGAGACTGGTTGCACTTCCTGCTGCCACCAACATCGAACTATCGTTCTGGTCATATAATACATTTCCAACTTATTATGGAAATAACAGTGTATGGGTAAGCACTACCGCTGCAAGCCCGGCTGTTGGCAATTACACTCAGGTATGGACAACCTCATCGGTTACTGCAGCATGGGTAAAAAGTGTTGTTGACCTGACTGCGTTTGCAGGCCAAAATGTTTGGATAGCTTTCCACTACCAGGGCGACAATGCCCATGGATGGTACCTGGACGATGTAAGAGTTGATCCCCGCTATCAAAAAGATCTTGCCGCAACAAAGGTCACAGGAAGCATCACACCTACGGCCGGAACAGCAACAAACTACATCGTTACAGTTAATAATCTTGGTTTGGCAGCTCAAACCACCTATACAGTTTCCTTATTCAGGCAAGGAGGGGTGCTCATTGGCACCAAACCAGGTGTGGCCATTAACCCTAATCAGGAAATTGATTTCAGCTTTGCCTGGACTCCTGCAACCGCTACGAATACTTTCCTTTATGGTGTGGTAACACTTGAAGGAGATGCAAATACAGCCAACAATACCTCTCCCAACCTGAATGTAGAAGTATTTCCGGTTGGAACTGTAGCAGTCACAATTGGAACAGGCACAACTTTACCTGCCATAAGGATACCATTTGACTTCTATTACAAAAACAGCCTGGTGCAATCCATTTATTTTGCCGAAGAAATCGGAAATGTTGGCGGTTTCCTTAAAGGAATAACCTATTTCAACAGCTTCACAACAAATCTGCCCAATAAAGATGTGAAAATCTGGGTGGGCACCACTACCTGGAATGACTTATCCGGTGGTTGGGTTGCACCCGCTTCATTGACCCTGGTTTATGATGGCAAAGTGAATTTCCCGAGTGGGACTAATTCAATTTATATCCCGTTCACCACGCCATTCCTTTACACCGGAGGCAACCTTGTTGTATATACCAACCGTGTATGGGAGGATGTGTATTTTAACTCGAATGATAAGTTTTTCGGTACTCAAACAACAAACCGGCCGGGAAGGTCGCGCAATGTGAGCGCAGATGCAACTGTTTATAATCCGTTGACGCCTCCCACTCCAGCTGCCTCACAGCTATCTGACTGGCATCCGAACACCAACCTGATCTTCCAGCTTGCCTACGGAAATGTCCAGGGTATCGTGAGAGATGCATCTTCAAATAACCCAATATTGGGTGCCCAGGTAATACTCAATAACCAAACGATTGTTACCCTTGCCAATGGTGCCTTTGCTTTCAATGATATACAAATTGGCACTTATCCGCTAACCGTACATAAACCCGGTTATGCATCGGTTACAAGGCAAATTACCATACTTGCCAACCAAACCATTACCGAGAATGTTGCGCTTGTTAAAGAAGCGGTTGTTCCTGGTGCAATGATGGCAGTATTGAATCCTTCGCAAACCGCTGTAAATCTCAACTGGGGATTGCCGAATGGTGCTTACGAGATCATCTATGATGATGGTACAGCCGAAAATCATGTGGCATGGCAGCTGGCTGGCAATATGAATGCGCTTCGGTTTACTCCTGCCAGTTATCCGGTGAATATTTTGCGCGGTTCAGTGAATATCGGCAATGGCACTTTCCCGCCAAATGGTAATGTACTCGTACCGTTCCAGATGGCTGTGTTTGACGATGATGGCCCCAATGGCTTCCCGGGCACTCAATTGGGTGTGACAACCGTCACTCCTACTGCAACTGGCTGGGTCAACTTCAATCTGGCTCCATTGAACATCACCCTTCCGAGTGGCGATTTCTATCTGGCGATGATTCAGGGAGGTAACTTCCCGAATTGTGCTCCAATCGCAATAAATCAAACCAATCCGGTAATGCGCAGCTACAGCAGGCTCGTTACAGGTGGTGGCGCATGGGCTGTTGCAGGCACCAACGATTTCATGATCCGTGCAGTTGTTCAATCTCCAGGAGGAATGCCAGGAATGGCACTTAATTCCTATTTTATTGGTTACGAAAAACCTCAACCAGGCTTGATATTCCAAAATGACCCAATTTCTGTGGAAGGATGGGTTGGAGACGCTACTTATATGCCGGTTGAAGGCAGTGGCGATCAATTCAGAAATCTCCTCGGATATACAGTTTTTCGTTTGCTTGAAGGCCAAGAAAGCAATGAAGCCTCATGGACCATGATCGGCAATCCTACAAATCCTGTTTTTGTTGATAATGCCTGGTTGACTTTATCCGATAATTCATATCGCTGGGCTGTGAAAGCCAGATATGTAGGAGGTTCTGTTTCAGGAGCCGTGATATCGAATATCCTAAGAAAGAATTACTTAAGCAACGTAACAGTCCGAATCACATTAAGCGATCCGGTAGCAAGCCCGGCAGGGACCAGAGTAACCCTTACAAATAATGCCCTCTCGCAGTATAACTACACGGCTGTTGCAGGCGCCAACGGAGTCGTTAACTTCCCGGCCGTTGTGAAAGGAGCTTATACGTTGAATGTATTGCTCGACTTTTATAACCCACATACTGCCCAGGTTAGCATTATGACAAACACCATGACGATCAATGTCAACCTGTTGGAAACAACATTCCCGCCGTCTAATCTGGTTGTAAATCCGATTACACTTGTGGCCACCTGGAACCAGGCATCACCTCCATTCCCAGAAGTGATTGCAAACTTTAATAATGGCCAGATTCCCACCGGATGGACTGTAACCAGCAATGGAAATGCACCTTTGTTCAAATGGCAGGTGATTCCCGACCTTGGCGGTAGCTCGCTAAACGGCACACCTTTTGTCATTGCAAACAGCGATGCAGCAGGAAGTGGAACTATAACACTTGATGAATACCTTACCTCACCGGTGATCAATTGTGCTACCCAACCTTCAGTTGTTCTCGAGTTCGATCAATACTACCGTCACCTTGGAACAGGCTCATTCGGAAGGGTTGAAGTATTTAACGGAACAGCATGGATCACGGTGTTAGAACAAACTGCAACTGCGGGCTCATGGACTGCACCTGATAAGAGAATTATTGATCTGACCGCTCACAAGAACGCACAATTCCAGGTACGCTTCCGCTATTTCGACAACAGTGTCTGGGCTTGGTACTGGGCCATTGATAACATTAAGATCAGTCGTGGCTCTACCGGCACAAGAAGTGTTACCGGATACCGCGTATATCTGGATGGTGTGTTGAAAGGTACCACCACCTCTACGACTTTTACTTACAACCCACGTGAAGTAACTTATGGACAATCATATCTTGCCGGGGTTGAAGCAGTTTATCAGAGTGGTGTTTCGGCCAGGATAACACATCAGTTCACATCTCTGTATCTATTCAAACCTTGTAACCTGACCGGTGCCGATATTGGCCATGCCGTGAGGCTGAACTGGCAGGCTCCTGGAACATGCGTTAGTACCGAAGCAGTTACCTTCCCGTTCCCGCTACCAGGAGCTAATCAAAACCCATTACCTGTTTTGATTGCCCAATCTGCGAAAGAAAATACCAATGTTAAAGGCATTGCTGATTTTGCATACATCCCAGGTGGTGTACAACCTCTCCCGGAAACTCAAGCGGTATTGTTCAATAACGGGCCGCTAATTACGAATTCCGGAGCAGGACCTGGTGGATCACACCTTAGTGTACTCCAAGGCAACCTGTCAATGACAACCCTTGGGGCCGGCGCTCAGCAGACCGCAGGCAACAGTGTGGCAGATGACTTTACTGTTACAGGCAACTGGAATGTTGAAAATGTTGAACTTTTCAGCTATCAGACCGGATCAACCACCACCTCAACAATCACAGGTGCATTTCTCAGAATTTATAACGGAAATCCAAGTACCACAGGTACAGTTATCTGGGGCGATCTAACAACCAACCGCATGACTTCGACCAACTGGAGCAATATTTACAGGGTTTCCAATACAACCATGACAGATGTGACCAGGCCGATAATGAGGGTAGTTTGCTCAACCCCTGGCTTGGTACTACCAGCTGGCACCTACTGGATTGAATATACGTTGACTGGATCGCTTGCATCAGGCCCATGGGTTCCTCCAATTACAATTGTTGGCCAAACCACCACCGGAAACGCTCTTCAGAGAACCTCAACAGGATGGGCAGCCTTGAATGACGGTGGTACTCTTACTCCTCAGGGAGTACCGTTTATTATTAATGGCATTGCCGGTAGCCCACCCGTAGCAACCAATGGTTTCAATGTATATCGTGGAGGCCTCAAAATCGGATCAACGGCCAGCAATACCTTCACCTATACAGATCAACCACTCGTTGCCGGAACCTATACCTATACTGTTACAGCCCTTTACCAAATGGGTGCCAACCTTGTCGAATCACCTCATGAAGGACCGATCAGTGTTGTGGTTGCGCCAGGCCCCGGATTTGTACAAGGTGTTATCTACAACAATGTATCAAACGTAGCCATCGCTGGTGCCACTGTTACCGCAGGAACATTCTCAACCACCTCGCTTGCCAATGGAACCTATATGCTTATTGCCTTCGAAGGGCCCTATAACATCAGGTTTAGTGCTGCAGGCTATGATGATCTCGTGGTGCCTCTAACCGTAGTCTGGAACCAAACCCTGACTTTAAATGTAGGGTTAACACCAAGAGTTCCGGGAATTACCGTAAGCCCCACTTCGTTTACTATTGCCCTACCTCAGAATCAAACTACCACCAGAACCATTAATGTCAGTAACCCGGGTCTTGGCATACTGAATTATTCTACTTCGGTAATTTATGGAGGCGTACCTACAGTAATCCTAAACGAAGGCTTTGAAGGTGCGACTTTCCCGCCTACCGGTTGGCTGAAAATGAATCCTGATGGTGGCACAGGCTGGACATCAATCACGGCTGGAACAACTCCAATTCCAGGATGGACAGGAGGCACAGCCACAGCAGCACCTGATGGAGGTACCAAAATGACTTTCTGCACCTGGAACACCGGAGGCGCAGCCAGCAACGATCAATGGCTTACCACTCCACGGTTTACGGTATCTGCAAACAGTGTGCTCACTTTCCATGTTCGCCGTTATTCAGCATATGTTGACAAACTCGAGATTAAGCTATCTACCGGCGTTCAAAATTCCCCTGCTGCTTATACAATCATGGTGGGCGAAATAGCCTTCACCGCCACTAGCACACAGGAATGGGAGTTGAGAACATATAACCTGGGCGGCCTTGTTGCACCAGGCACCCAAGTACATCTCGGCTTTAGGGAAGTTGTGGCTGACAATAACCTCGATGGTGCAGCCATTTTCATCGACAATGTGAGAGTGATTGGCCAATTGGGCTGGTTATCTGTTGCCCCTCCATCGGGCAGTGTGGCAGCCGGTGCTAACACCAACCTGACAGCTACAATCAACACGGCTGGATTAACTCCGGGAACCTATACTTCTACTTTAAGGATAACCAGCAATGCTCCCACATCGCCCACCAATGTAAACTTCACACTTGGTGTGACCGGTGTTGGTGTGGGTATTGATGATCCCCTTGCCGAATCAGTGTTGATCTACCCGGTGCCGGCCAGCAATATTTTGAACATTCAGATGGGCGATAATATCCGCAATATCCGTATGATCAATTATCTTGGCCAGGTGATGACAGAACAGGATATCAAGACCGCAGGCACTTACACCCTTGATGTTAAGAACCTCAATAACGGTGCATACCTTATCCAGTTCGTTACAAAAGAAGGTGAAACATTCACCCGAAAGGTTGTGGTAACCAAATAGTTACATCTATTTATCATTAGAAAAGGGGCTCTCGGGCCCCTTTTTTGTGTATGCAGCATTTTGTTTTTTCTTTTGTCATGCACGTCAACCTTTGTTGGGTAGGATTAGTCGGCAGCCACAATCCCCGCTGTCCCCCCGCGCAAAGGGGGGCAGTGTTCAGTTGCGACTTTAAGTAGCAAAGCCTGAGAATAAAGCCACTTTATTGAGAATATCGGCTAAAAACTTTTCCGAAAACCAAATGAATTTCTATCGTTTTTGATAAGACTCAAAACACTGCAAAATTTCGATGCACAACTCATATTGGGTGCTTTCGAGAATCAAAGCATCGGGAAGGTGACAATATTCCATGAAATTCTGAATTGAATCCATGTCTCTTATACCAGTTAAGCTTCTGACAAGCTGATGATTATATTTTTGTTCGATTAATGCTTTCGTCATTTCCTTTGCCAGCTCCGATTCGAGTTTACGCCGTGATTTTGCTTCGCGGCTGAACTGATCGTAGAGTGCCTGAAAGGGGCCCTTGATTACAACACCAAAACCATGTTCGGGGCCAGAATAAACCAAGGTGTGAATGCTGGGCATGCGAATATTAACTGTCTTCTCAACTTCAGGCAATTTTAGATGGATGAAATCGTGACGAAACTCCATTTTGTTTTTTGGCAGATACCTCACCACAAACTCTTTGAGTTCAAATATTTTCGGAAGCATCACAATTTCGGGTACAAGGATTTGCCCCTGACTGGATAAATCAGCCTTTATGAACCTCGTAATATGGCTGACATGTGTAATCATGAGGCTATCACCTTCAAAAGCCGGAATGATAAATCTTCCGTTTTGATCGGCGACAACTCCGAAGCTTCTTGCGAGGTTGATTACATGGGCGAATGGCAGAGGATTATTATATAGATCAATGACCCGACCTTCAAAATGTCCAGGCCTTTCTTCTTGCGCGAATGAAAAAGAAAAGGAAAGAATGCAAACAATGAAAAAGGCAGTACGCACGTTAAACGATTAGGCAACGAAATTACTAACTCAGCTTCATATCACATCAAAGTTCGATGTTAAATAGTGTTAATCCGCCTGGTTCAATTCTCAACTTCAAATCTGATCAGGCCAAAGCATAGATTAGAGTACACGCAAGCCACCATAAAATATACTAACTTTGCTAATAATATCCCTTGCTAAGGTGAAAAAATTACTTATTTGTATTTTATTAGTGCTGTTCTGGATTGTGAAAATGCAGGCACAAACCGATCCTTTCTTAATTTACACAGTGCCTGATACAATAATCGCCGGAACACCGGTTATTCTGTCCACCAACCTGAACCTTGTAGCAGGGAATGAAATTATCATATCAAAAAACGATGCTGTAGCGGACATCCAGAATGCATCAAACCCTCGATACTATCCAGTTGGGTTCAACTTCAGTTTTTTTGGAGACACTTACTCCGACTTCAGTGTTGGTTCCAATGGTTATTTGACTTTTCAGAAACCTCCGTGGAAGCAACATCTGCCTTTCTTATTACCCCCCGGAAACCCACCGCAACAGATGGCTCCAAAAAATTGCATTTTGGGGCCGATTAAAAATTATGATTATGAAACAAACCCCGGGGTTTATGCTTTTTATAAAACACTGGGAACCACACCAAACCAAAAGCTGGTAGTGTATTGGTGCGATGTACCTGTGATGGGGAGCAAAGACAAAGCCACGTTTCAGATTGTTCTGAATGAGGACGGCTCCATTGAGAATCATTTGATTTTTCTG
The DNA here is from genome assembly GCA_037446395.1 of Lentimicrobiaceae bacterium. GTDB lineage: Bacteria > Bacteroidota > Bacteroidia > Bacteroidales > JAAYJT01 > JAAYJT01. The sequence continues at coordinate 47,013 of JBBIIP010000008.1, read as the reverse complement.
CCCTACTCTGATTATGCAGGAAATCGGGCCACACAGGGAATTGTTGACAAAACAGGTACAATTTCTTTTCCAGATCCTAATCAGAGGAATAACTCGTCGTGGATCACCAACGCTGGTTTGCGGGGAAATAGCTGGAAATACACAATAAATGGGACGGGATATAATGTTGACCTGAACTATTCTCATCAACCGGTTTTACTTCCGAGCTACATTATCTGGTATGAGGTGGGTAGCGATAAGCCCATCGGTTATGAAACCACCCTGATGGTTTGGCCAAAGAAAACCACTACATACCGTGCCGAAATATTCACCTGTTGGAACGAGAAAATCGGCGAATCTTCTGTAACCGTCACTGTGAAGGAATTAACACCGAAATATTTTTTTCCTGGCACTGGCAGTACTTTTGGTTTGGATGTCCCAACAGGCGTTGAAGTCGGCCCATTCACCCTGCAGGTTTTTAACCGCTGGGGGCAACGGGTGTTCCAAACCAGTGATGCTGCGATACGATGGAACGGACGAATGAACAACAGCGGACAATATTGCCCTACCGGGATTTACCCCTGGGTGTTAATTATACAAGTTGGCAACAACCCAATCAGCAACCGGGGCTTTGTTTCATTGGTACGCTAAGGCTTTCAATGATCTTGTAATCCCAGTGATGAGAGGCAACCCCAGTCCTTAACAAATTTTAAGATCCCTGTTTTTCATTTTTTAATACCTTTGCGGTAAACTTTCCATGGGAGGCTAGTAATAAATTAGTTCTCAATTGGATTGTCCCCTTAACCAAATTGCATCTTTATGTCGTTCGATTCCGAAAAGTTTGCCGGGGAGGGCCTCACTTTTGACGATGTTCTGCTGGTTCCGGCCTATAGTGAAGTACATCCACGCAAAGTAGATGTCTCTACTTTTTTTACCCGAAAAATCAGGCTCAACATTCCGATAGTTTCGGCAGCCATGGACACCGTAACTGAATCAACCATGGCCATTGCCATAGCCCAGGAAGGCGGTATCGGGGTGCTGCATAAAAACATGAGCATTGCCGATCAGGCCAATGAAGTGCGCAAAGTGAAACGTGCCGAGAACGGAATGATTCTCGATCCAATCACACTGAACAAGGATGCCCTTGTGGAAGATGCATTGAAGATCATGCACGAATTCAAGATTGGAGGTATACCGGTGGTAAATAATCAGCACCAATTGGTGGGTATCATCACCAGCCGCGATCTTCGCTTCGAGCGCAATCCCAAAAAACCCGTTACCGAAGTCATGACCAAAGAGAACCTGATTACAACCCCTGAATTCATTGACTTTGAGAGTGCCGAAAAAATCCTTCAGAAATATCGCATCGAAAAACTCCCCGTAGTTGACAAGGAAAACAAACTGGTGGGACTGATCACATATAAGGATATCATCAAGATCAAAGCACGTCCTAATGCCTGCAAAGACGAGCGTGGGCGTTTGCGTGTGGCGGCTGCCGTAGGTGTTACTTCCGACCTCCTCGATCGTGTGACGATGCTCACAAAGTTTGATGTTGATGCCATTGTGGTTGATACCGCCCATGGGCACAGCCAGGGAGTATTTGATGCAGTAACGCTCATTCGTAAAAATTTTCCAGACCTCCAACTTATCGTTGGAAACATCGCTACAGCTGAGGCTGCAAAGGATCTGGCAAATCTTGGGGTTGATGCAGTGAAGGTGGGCATTGGGCCAGGATCAATCTGCACTACTCGGGTTATTGCCGGAATAGGAGTTCCTCAACTTACCGCTATTTATGATGTTTCAAAAGCAATTAGGAGCACGGGCATTCCAGTAATAGCCGACGGAGGTATCCGTTTTACCGGGGATATCGTGAAAGCCCTAGCTGCAGGAGCGCATAGCATCATGGCAGGCAGCTTGTTTGCCGGCGTTGAGGAGTCGCCCGGAGAGACTTTTATTTTTGAAGGGCGCAAATACAAAAAATATCGTGGAATGGGATCTGTCGAAGCCATGCAGAAAGGTTCAAAAGACCGATACCAGCAAACCGAAGAAGAAGATATTGGCAAACTCGTACCCGAAGGAATTGTAGGAAGGGTTCCATATAAAGGAATGTTGTCTGAGGTTATTCACCAAATGGTGGGTGGATTGCGTGCCGGAATGGGATATACAGGCTCGTTGGATATCGAAGCCCTGCAAAAGGCACGATTCATCAAAATGTCGCAGGCCGGAGTAATCGAAGGGCATCCGCATGATATAACAATCACCAGTGAAGCACCAAATTATAGCAAATTACTTTAACAGAACCGCTAAACCTAAAATACATTGACGCATATCACGTTAGTATCTACCCCCATCTCAGGAATCACTAAATAATTGAAAATATACTTGAATCATAAAACAGAAACCATGGTAAAAGCGCTCTATTTTAATTACTTACCAAACAAGAGCCACCTAATTCTTATAGCAATATGTTTTTTGTGTCTTTCTGGCTCACTTTCTTCACAAACCAACCACAAAAAAATTCTTGCTGAGATAGCTGGCGAGAAGGTCACAATGCAGGAATTTGTTCAGGTCTTTCGTAAGAATAACAACCTTGCCGAAACAACCGACCAGGCCTCTATCAAAGAATATCTCGATTTGTATGTGAATTTTCGTTTGAAAGTGAAAGAAGCCAAAGTGCTTGGCTACGATACACTGAAATCTTTTCGGCAGGAGCTAAATGGCTATCGGGCACAATTGGCCAAACCCTACATGGTAGATGAAGAAGCAACCGAAAGATTGATAAAAGAGGCTTGGGAGCGTTCAAAAGAAGACCTCAGGGCAAGCCATATTTTGGTAAGGGTTGATAAAGAAGCCATTCCTGCCGACACAATGGCCGCATTCCAAAAGGCCATGAAAATATGGGAACGCCTCTCAAATGGTGAACCATTTGCCAATGTTGCGGCTGAAATGTCAGAAGATCCATCCGCCCGTGACCGTGACGCAGGCGACCGCATCATTCGCGGAAACAGAGGCGATCTGGGTTATTTCACAGTATTTGATATGATTTATCCATTCGAAAATGCTGCCTATTCATTGAAAATAAACCAAATTAGCAAACCTGTCAGAACAGAATTTGGATACCATCTCATTCTTCTTACTGATCGCAAACCGGCTTTGGGTAAAATATTGGCAGCGCATATCCTGTTTTTAAATTCACCCGGAGCAGCCCACCAGGACTCGGCCCTGGTGCACCAGAAAGCAAAAATGGTTTATGAGAAGCTCAATTCAGGGATTTCTTTTGATGAACTGGCAGCTAATTACAGCGATGACCGGTCAACTGCCGATAAAGGCGGGGTGCTGCAGTGGTTTGGCGCAAATAGGATGATTCCTAATTTCATTGAAGAAATTTATAAACTTGGAGAACCAGGTAACTATAGCCCGCCTTTTCAAACACAGTTTGGATGGCATATCGTAAAACTGCTTGATCTAAAGAAACCAGGAGGTTTTAATGAAGCCTATGCCGAGCTTAAAGACAAGGTTCAAAAGAATGAAAGATCGGAGGTGATAAAAGAATCACTGGCAAGAAGAATTAAGAAAGAATATGGGTTCAAGGAAAAACCTTCAGCACTCAACCCATTTCTTACTCACCTGAAAAACGACACGCTTGAGGGCAATTGGACAATGCCGGAGAATGTAAATCTTTCTAAACCGCTTTTTTCAATCGGGAAAAAGAAATATACACAGAAAAATTTCCGCGACTATCTTGTGTCAATCCCAAAACCGCCAAGACCTTTCGATTTTCAGACACAACTGATGGGAAATTATCATGCTTATGTCGAAAAAGAATTGCTTAATTACGAGGATCGCCAACTCGAAAAGAAATATCCTGAATTCAGGGCGCTTATGAACGAGTATCACGACGGGATACTTTTATTTGAGCTCACTGATAAGAAAATTTGGTCAAAGGCTGTCAAGGATACCACCGGGCTGGACAAATACTATCAGGAACATCGCTACGACTACATGTGGGGAGAAAGGGCAGATGCCTCAGTTTTCACTTTCTTGTCCGAGGATAATATCTTATTTTCAAAGGCTAAGTCGCTGGCTGCGGAGAAGCTAGAAAACGAAGAAATTCTTGCACAGGTTAATAAAGATAATCAAGTGCTTATGATTCAACGCAAAAACTTTTCGAAAGGCGATCATGAACTTGTTGATAAAGTTGAATGGACCTACGGAGTAAAGGAAACAATGAGCAATGACGGGCACAAGGCTTTAGTTGTTATTCACAACACTCTTGAGCCTGGCCCGAAAGAACTAAACGATGCCAGGGGCCTTGTTACTGCTGATTATCAGAACTACCTCGAAAAGGAATGGATCAAAGAACTCAGAAATAAATATCCAGTTAAAATCAATTATGATCTCATTCCTCAAATCAAGCCTTAACATCGGTTTTCGATTGTCATTCTGTGTACCACTTATCATTGCGGGGAGCTTGTTTTTTTCTGGCTGCAATCGGTTGCTGGAAGCTAAGAGTGAAGATAGGATTTTGGCCAGGGTTCATAAAAAGACACTTTATGAAAGTAATATTGCTACCGCTATTCCAAGAGGTTTGACCCCTCAGGATAGCGTCAATGCGGTGCAGAATGTTATCAATAATTGGGTAAGGCAGCAACTTTTACTTCACGAAGCTGAAGCCAACCTTACTGAAAGCCAGAAAGATTTTAGCAAACTATTGGAGAATTATCGCAATAGCCTTGTGATATACGAATTTGAAGGCAAAATTGTGAGGGATCAGCTCGATACTATAGTTAGCAAGCAGGAAATTCAGGACTATTATACAGCAAACATGGCTGATTTTGAGCTGAAAGAAAACATCCTAAAAGCCAACTACGTGCAGGTTGATGCAGAATCGAAAGAAATCAGAAAATTGAGAAATCATTGGAAGCTAGGAACCCCGGCTGACAAAACTGCCTTGAGACAATACTGCAGAAAAAACGGCCTGAACTATTCTTTTGATAACAACGAGTGGGTTTATTTTAATGACTTTATGGCCGAGGTACCAATTCGAACTTATAATCAGGAAGAATTTCTTAAATATAACCGAAATTTTGAAGTCAGAGATTCATTATATATTTATTTCGTTCAAATCAAAGATTTTAAAATCAAAGAAAGCACAGCTCCGCTGAGCTTAAACGAGAGCATAGTCAGAAATATATTGCTCAACCGTCGAAAGCTTGAGCTGATACAAAAGACACAAGACGAAATCTATGAGTTGGGGGTCAAAAATAATTATTTTGAAATATACTGAAATTCAAATTATTAAGAATAACATCATGATTAACAGGAGCATTTTTATTTTTTTGTTATTAATGTTTGCGATCACAAATAGTGTGCATACTCAAGGGGTGCTAATTGATGAAGTGGTGGCGGTCGTTGGCAATAAAATAATTCTGGAATCCGATCTTGAGGCCCAGGCTACACAATTCAAGGCTCAAGGAATTACCCGATCGCACTCAACCCTTAAATGCCAGGCGCTAGAAGACCTACTCATTCAGAAACTCCTCATTAATCAGGCTGAAATTGATAGTGTAAAGGTTACTGATTCGCAAATTGAATCAACACTCGACCAGCGTATAAGATATTATGTCTCCCAGTTTGGATCTCAGGAAAAACTCGAATCGTTCTACGGAAAATCCGTACTTGAAATCAAAAACGAGTTCAGGGATGTAATAAAAGATCAGTTAATGGCTGATGATGTGCAGGAAAAGATAACTGGTAAAACCAAGGTAACTCCCAGCGAAGTTCGGGCCTTTTTTAATACGATTCCAACCGATAGCCTCCCCTTGATTCCGGCGGAATATGAGGTGCGCCAGATAGTAAAAAAGCCGCCTGTGAGCACCGAGGAAACCAATGCCATTCGTAATCGTTTAAAAACTTACCGCGACCGCATCATCGCCGGTGAGCGGTTTGCAACATTCGCAGCGCTTTATTCCGAAGACCCTGGATCTGCCTCCAAAGGGGGTGAGTTAGGGTTTTTTAGGCGGGGTGAGCTTTACCCAGAATTTGAAGCAGTTGCTTTCAGCCTCGAAAAGGGGCAAATTTCGGACATTATCAAAACCAAGGCGGGTTTTCACATAATCCAACTCATTGAGCGTCGCGGCGAAACCATCAACACAAGGCATATTCTACTCAGGCCTAAGCCTTCGCCTGTTGAACTTCAGATAGCAAAAAACTTTCTTGATAGCTTGACAACCCTCATCAAAGAAAATAAAATTACCTTCGACCAAGCCCTCAAATATTGTGATGACCCCGGCAAAATCCACGGAGGGATGCTGGTCAATTACTACACCGGAAACACCAGGTTTGAGGCAGAACAACTCGATCCGGCAGTTTTTTTTGTGGTTGATAAACTTCAGGTTGGAGATATTTCCAATGCGGTTCCTTTTACCGACGAGGAAGGAAATAATGCCTATAGGGTTCTTTTTCTAAGCGAAAGAACATTGCCTCATAGAGCAAATCTACGCGATGATTACAGCCGGATACAAAACTGGGCACTCGAGAAAAAGCAAAAAAAAGCGATGAACGCATGGGTTGATGAAAAAACACGAAAAACATACATCAGCATGGTTGAGCATTATCAATCATGCCAGTTTGAAAACAAATGGTTTCATTAGCCTGTTCTATTACTTCCATCATATACTACAACCAAAACTTCACCCGCCATGCAGTTTAAATCAGATATTGAATCCCTCGAGGCTTTCGTTGAAAAATACAGTGAACTTCGGAAAGAAATAGCAAAAGTAATTGTGGGCCAGGATGAAGTGATCGAGCGCGTGCTGGTGTCCATTTTCAGCAAGGGCCATGGACTGCTTGTGGGAGTGCCCGGCCTGGCCAAAACACTTATGGTCAATACCATATCGCGGGTTTTGGGCTTAACCTATTCGCGCATACAATTCACCCCCGACTTAATGCCATCCGATATCACAGGAACCGAAATTCTCGACGAAAACCGCCAGTTTAAATTCGTAAAAGGACCTGTATTTGCGAACATCGTGCTGGCCGATGAAATCAATCGCACCCCGCCCAAAACACAATCGGCCTTGTTGGAAGCCATGCAAGAAAAATCGGTAACGGTTGCAGGGGTAAGTTATCGCCTGAACGAACCCTTTTTTGTTTTGGCAACACAGAACCCCATCGAGCAGGAAGGAACCTATCCGCTTCCAGAGGCTCAACTTGATCGGTTTATGTTTAATATTTGGCTCAATTATCCTTCCTTTTCTGAGGAAATTGATGTCGTTAAACAAACCACTACCGGCATTGATGCTAATCCACACGTTGTTTTACAGGCCGATGAGATCATTTATTTTCAGAACCTGATCCGGCGCATCCCTGTGGCAGACAATGTTTACAACTATGCGGTGAAATTGGCTGCCAGCACCCGTCCACATACTTCACTCGCTACCCAGCAAATAAACAATTATATCACCTGGGGTGCTGGCCCAAGGGCCTCGCAATACCTCATCATCGGTGCAAAATGCCATGGTGCAATCCATGGCAAATTCTCTCCGGATATTGAAGATGTAAAGGCAGTTGCCGAAGACATCCTACGCCATCGCATTGTGCGGAACTACAAAGCCGAAGCCGATGGGATGGGGGTTGAGCAGATTGTTCGGAACCTGCTGAAATAAACCAGCGCACCAACCATTGTATATTGGCTAAAACGCTAGATTACTTCACCTTTTTTTGAGCCTATACTGCTCAATGCAGATGAGGTGACGTAACCTGATTACATTAGGAGCATTCTATTGCGAATTCAGTCGTTTTCGCTCATAAAACTGCTGAACAAAAAATGTGTAAATCGCCAAGGCTGCAAAAACAATTAATGCACTCAGGAGATACATGCACGCCAGGCTAGTCCATTGAGCAATAAACCCCAGCAATAACGACCCTGCACCAATGCCGATATCAAACGCTGTAATAAATGTGGCGTTGGCTGCACCACGCATCCGGCTATCCACTACATTATTGGCCATCGTTTGCAGCGTAGGCATACTAACTCCCATGCACACACCAATCAAGATGCCGGCAAATAAAAATCCCATCAGGCTTTCGTCAAACCCAAGCAAAGCCAGACCAACAACACCGGAAAGCAATCCCGCTCTCATGATCGTCTTTGGCCCATGCAAATCAAAGACCTTGCCCGACAAAATCCTTGAAAATGCTATCCCTGCAGCAAATACCAAAAAGAAAACTCCGGGTCCACCCAAATCTTTCTCTCGTGCGTACAACGTGATAAACGACAAGATACCACCGTAGGCGATGCCAAACAAAAGCTGTATGAGCGCCATCGGTAGGGTGGTAGGTGCAATTATATTTCTGAAGTTAAATTTTTTAGGTATTGTCGGTTTTTCGAAGGCAGGAAATCTTACCATTAGAACCATTCCAAATCCCAACAAAGACAAAAACATGGCTGTAAGAAACATAATTTTGTAGCCTTCCTGGGCAAGGATTCCTAAGGCAATCAGTGGTCCGACTGCCATGGCAATTGTAAATGAAAGTCCATATATGCCAATGGCTTCTCCTCGCCGTTGTGGTGGAACCAAATCAACCACCACAGTAGAAGCGGCTGTTGTAGAAGCGCCCCACGAAAATCCATGAACAAATCGGAGTATCATCAACCAGGCCATGGAGGCTGCCACAATATACAATCCCAGCAGAAAGGAAAAGAACAAAAAGGAGATCAGATATATCCATTTTCTTCCATAGGAATCAACTGCGTATCCGGCCACCAATCTCGTAATCAAAGCCGAGAGCGTATAGACAGCCAGAATATATCCGATCTGGCCGGTATTGCCCTTCAATTCATCAACAATAAACATCGGAAGTGTGGGCATGAGGAAATAAAAGCCAGTTGCCATCAGCAGGTTCGCAAAGCTGATGAGCAAGAAATTGCGTGTATAGAGCTTTGCTTTAATTAAACAGCGGTTTCAGGGTGACAAATCATAAGCCAAACATACATAAAAAGTGCCATATTAATCACTTTTACAAAAGCAGCAAAGATAAATTGCTCAATTCGGATTCTTTACAGGCAGGCAATACTTCAAACCTCAAGTGGATTTGGTACTTCTACGGTGCCTGATAAAGAAATTTCGAGTAGGTTTGTATGCCCAATTCAAAATTTGTTAATGACAGGTTTCAGATCTATTTTTTTTGGCCAGGAAGAAAAGATATACTGGTTCTTTTTTTTAACCCTATTGGCTGTATTTGCTGGATGCGCAAACCCTGTTGCCCCGACAGGAGGAGTCAAAGACGAAACCCCGCCGGCTGTTGTCCGAAGTGATCCCCAAAACGGATCGGCGCACTTCAGTGCCAGGGAAATAAAAATTTGGTTTAATGAATATATTGTATTAAAAAACCTTCAGGAGCAGTTTTTATGCTCGCCACCTTTCGATCAGGTTCCAGAGATTAAAGTTCGAGGTAAAACCCTGGTCGTATCAATCGAAGAGTCGCTAAAACCGAATACAACCTATACACTCTTTTTTGGAGATGCCATCACTGATCTGAATGAAGGAAATATACTCAGGGGATTTAAATACATCTTTTCAACCGGCCCTGTACTCGATTCCATGGAGCTATCCGGAGAAGTTCTCAATGCATTCATGCTGAGCCCCGAGAAGGAGATAAATGTTATGTTGTATGATGTTTACACCGATTCAGTTCCTTATCTTCAGACACCATACTATATCTCGCGAACAAACAAAAACGGAGAATTCTCCTTTACTCATCTTCGAAACATGCCCTATAAGATATTTGCCTTGCGAGATCTGAATAGTAATTTGCTCTTTGACCTACCCAAGGAAGAAATTGCTTTTAGCGATACTTTGATCTATCCTATTGCCCCCGCTCCAAAAATCCCGGCAGATAGTTTAGTCAATTCAGACTCTCTGAAAATGGAGAACAGTGGAAAAACAGAAACCCATAAAACCTCACTTTCAGGGGGGAAGAAAAACGAAAAAAGTCAAACCGCGAGCACTCAAAGCACAGAAGAAATTCCTTCTGCACATGCTAAAATCAGTTTACGCCTTTTTTCAGAGGTTGACTCAACACAACGGATCGAAAAATCCGCTTATATATATCCAAATAAAATCGAAATAATATTCAGGTATCCGGTTAGGAATATTGACATCACAACCTACCCTCCCACAGAGGCAAGTTGGAGGATTGACGAGTGGAACCAAGGCCGCGATACACTCTGGTTGTGGCTGCAAAATGTAAGCGGAGAATCGCTTCAAATCCTTGTTAACAATCATAAGCCAAAAACTGATACCTTAGAGTTTAACCTTGAAGCACCCAAAACTGGCCGCGGACTCCGGGCTGAACTAACTGAAAAGTCTGTGTTGCAGGTAAAAAGTAAACTGCCATTTTCGTCACCCGCCCATCTTCACACCCCCGTAATATTGACCTTTTCTGAACCAATCGGTTCTTACCGCAAAGAACAAATTCACCTTGTTCAGGATTCGATTATTATTCGCCCATCCCTTGATTTTATTGATCCTGCAAAACGAACTTTACTAATCAATCATCCATGGAAAGAAGCAACTTCGTATAAAATTTTGATTCCTGATTCGGTTTTCTTTGGCGTTTATGGAAACACCCACGATACTTTGCAGTTCAGGTTTAAAACCCGTGAGATGAACGAATATGGAAGCATTAAAATTAAATTACGCCATACATTTCAAAAAGAAGAAATCGTCGTTCACCTTCTCGACGAAAAGGATCAAATATTGTCGCAAAAACACGGAATACCTGATGGGGAAGCGGCTGTTTTCAGCTATCTTCTGCCGGGTAAATACAAGGTCAGGATAATTCGCGATGGAAACCAAAACCGTAAGTGGGACACAGGAATCTACCTCAAAGCCCTGCAGCCAGAAAGCGTGTATTTGTTTTCTGCCACAATTGAAGTCAGGGCAAACTGGGATGTTGAAGAAACCTTCAGCATTCCTGAATGATCAAATATTGTAGGTTAGGAAATTGTACGGGTCAAGCAATAACGATCACCTGCCCCAATAAATGTTGAAGTAGATTCGCTCGCAAGATAACCAATGTCGCAAGGGATGAGTACTCTGAGGACTTCAGAGCTTGAGATTATTCCATATTGCATTTGTTAATGCAATAGATCACATCGGTCAGGGCTTTGCTCTTGAGAGAATAGAAAATCTTTTTGCCATCCCGCTTTGAAATAACAACGCCTTTGCTCTTCAGAATATTAAGATGATGCGAAGCTGAGGCCTGTTCGAGTCCCAACCTTTCGTAGATTTGAGTTACACTGAGCTTCTTCTCGTCTTTCAAGAGATCAATAATCGCAATTCGCATTGGGTGTGCCATGGCGCGAAGCTTACTGGCAGCCGATTCGAGTTTAATAATATCTAGTTCCACAATAATAATATTAGGGTGATTCTATTTGCAAATGTATAAATTAAATATGAATTACACTTAGATATATAAATAATTTTTTAGTGCTCAGAGAATAAAGGGATGAATTCAAATTTTGCACCATCAAAAAGGCCTTTATCACTGAGTTTTATTTCGGGTATTACAAGAAGGGCCATAAACGATAATGTCATATAAGGTGCTGAAAGTGAGCATCCAAAGTTTTTGGCCATTGTGTCGAGTGCGCGATAACCGTCGGCGACAGTGTATGCATCATCCAACGCCATGAGCCCACCCACAGGCAATGGCAAAACATGTGCACTTTGGCCATCAGATAAAGCAATGCCTCCTTTGTGTTCAATCAGGGTGTTGATTGCATGGGCCAGCGAAGCATCATCCACTCCAAGGGCAATGATATTATGGCTGTCGTGTGCCACAGTGCTGGCGATTGCACCTTTTTTTAGCCCAAAACCCTTAATAAACCCGATCGCCGGATTTGATTTGTTATATCTGTTTATAACAATTATTTTCAACAAATCATTATCAACATCACTTACTGCCTTGTTGCTTTCTATCCTGGCCGGAATTCGAAGTTTTTTTGTAACAATTTGACCATCAATGGCTTCAATAACATTCAGGTGTTCTCCTTCTGCATTAATTTCAAGTTCGTATGGTTCGAAAGAATGCGCATAAAACCTGTTGACAGGTACAATTTCAACTGTGGCAATAAGGGTTTTCCCATTTTGGGCTACCCTCATGCCGCCAACGTATGACTCCAGCACAGCCATACTTTCCAATGAATTTACAATGATAAAATCAGCATTGTCCCCTTCCTGCAACAAACCTGCATCCAACCCATAATGTAATGTTGGATTCAGGGTGCATGCACTAACGACATCCAAAACATCATAACCCCTTTCAATAGCTGTTTTGATCAATTTATTAATATGTCCTTCTATCAAATCATCCGGGTGCTTATCGTCAGAGCAGAACATCACCATGTGGGGATGCTCATTGAGCAGTGGAAGGAGCTCATCGAAATTGCGTGCTGCGCTTCCTTCTCTTATCAGCACTTTCATGCCGAGGCTTGCTTTTTCTCTGGCTTCATCAAGAGTGTAACATTCGTGGTCGGTTGAAATGCCGGCGGCAACGTACTTTTTAGCATCTTTACCACGCAAGCCGGGGGCGTGGCCATCTATAGGCCTGTTTTTGATGATGGCGGCCTGCAATTTCTTTTTTACCTCGGCATCCTCATTTATTACAGCCGGGTAGTTCATCATTTCTGATAGATAGCGCACTTCTTCCCAGCTTAACATTTCCTCAACTTCTTTTGCTCCCAATATATTGCCCGATGTTTCGAAAGGTGTGGCCGGCACGCAGGATGGAGCCCCAAAATAAAATCTGAACGGAACCTTTTTCCCATTTTCAATCATGAACCTTACTCCTTCCATTCCAGCAACATTTGCAATCTCGTGTGGGTCGCTCACAACGGCAGTAGTTCCATGCACTACAGCGATGCGTGCAAATTCCGAGGGAACAAGCATACTGCTTTCTATATGCACATGGGCATCAATCAAGCCTGGCAAAATATAATTCGAATACACCTTAGTATCCTTGGTAATCTCTGCTATTTTCCCGTTTTTGATAGCGATGGTGCCGGGAAATATCCTACGTGATACTACATCCACGATATTTCCGGTAACTTTGAAATAGGAATTTTGCATGACGATATTTTCATATGACACGGTAAAATTAATAAAAGCAACGGATTGGAGGGGCAATTTGAACGTGGTCCGACAATGAATGTTTGTTCTGCATTAGAGAATCATATATACTTAAAAAATGTAAGAAGGATAGTATCCGAAATGAATGGCAAAGTAATGATAATCAGGCTATAGGCGAAAAATTTGAAGACTAAGTCAAAATTGTTGAAAACTAAAAGGATTTCTAAGAATTCAAATATACGGGAATAAACTCGATCCCTTTGGAATGAAACATTTTCTTAACATTTTTATAGTTTTTCGTAAACCCCAGCATGAATCCACCGCCACCCGACCCGCAGAGTTTCAAAAAATAGTCCTCAGTTTCCAGTCCTTGGTGCCACAATTTCATTGCAATTGCGGGTATCATGGGTTTAAAATGGGTGAATTGAAATTGCGATAGCTGCTTGAGCGCGTCATAAAATTCCCCGGAGTTATTGGAAATGAAATTTAAAATGCAGGAATTTGTCGAAGGAATCAATTGTTCATGAACCAGTTGCAGAAAATTGGAAGATTTACATTTTTCGAGGAATTTCTCAACCAGTGGTGCTGTTTTGCCGGGTTTCCCGGTGTTAATTAAAAAAATGCCACTTCGGTCTTTGTCTTTCGGGCGTGGTATTCCAACAAACTCAATTTCCTCCCGCGATTTGATCAGAAGGGGATGCTTTAGATAACAGTTCAGAGGATCAATTCCGGAACTTGTTGCATGAAAAAAAGATTCAAGTTGCGAGAATATCATTCTTAGCTCCCTGATTTGCTCGGATGTAAGTGTCTGACAATCAGTAATCGGCTCTGAGGAGTATTTCTTATATAGTGCTGCGACCAAAGCACCGGAACTTCCGAGTCCATAACCTTGCGGTATGCTTGATTCAAAGTACAATCCATTGCTAAGGTCCTCAACAAAGGCCTCAATATTAAACTTGCATTTCAACGCACCGATTTCTTTCAGTGCATTCAAATAGGGATGAAGAGGTCTAAGCATTGCATTGCTGGTGCGAGCGTAAATAATGTCCGTATATTTATCATCGCCAATAAAGCTCAACTCTGCTTTATAATGCGTGAAAGGCACAGTGAGCCCCATCGAATCGAATAAAATGCTGTATTCTCCGAAGAGAAGTATTTTTGAATAAAAACTATCCGGATTCTCTAACATCAAAATCAGTTAAATATTTGTATTGGGCCTTGGCCCATCATGTCATCAATTTTGTAATCCCGACAAGTAAGTTGCACCAGTTCCTCTGAAATAAAATTCTGCATGATATTTTCGTCTTCAGCAGGATAGAGCAGGTGCACGTTAGGCCCTGCATCAATAGTAAAGCAAATCCTGGCACCGGTTTCCTGACGGAATTTATGAATTTTCTCAATGGCCAACAATGTATTTTGGTGAAGCAGACTAAATCCTTTTTCCGAACTCATCATCAGGGCATGTAGGGTGAGGGCTTCGTTTTCAGCTACACTGCTAAAGAGCTTCCAGTCGCCGGTTTCCAATGCAAGCAGCATTCGGTTCATATTGTTTTTGGCCTGTTGGATTCTTGCAAAGCGGAAAGGATGATTCTGCATTGTTTCGTGGCCCGCACTGCTCGAAACAGATTTATGTTTTTCGTCAATGATCAGGATGGTGTCACGCAAGCCGCTAAATAGTGGATGGTGCTTCAAGGATAAAGGCATTGCGGTGTAATCGTTTGACCTCTTGATAGATAGAAGCTTTCCCCAACTCACAAAACCACCATAAACTGAACGACATGCACTGCCTGATCCCAGCCTTGCAAGGTGTGAAGCCCTGGGTAACAGAATTTTTGTTGCCCTGCCTTTTCCGGAAAACATTCCTTCGAGGGTAGCCAAACTAAGTGCGAGCGAACTAAAAAATGATGCGGATGATGCGATTCCTGCTGAGTGCGGGAAACTATTCTGACTCTCAATTATTATCTCTGAGTCTTTCAGAAATGCAAGCTCCTCCAGCAAAGAATGAAGATATTTTTTTATCCGGGCTTCAAATGCAATGTTTGGCTCACCTTCGAAGAGAAACACTAAATGAAAATCACCGCCGAAATACCTGCCAGGTCTATATTTTATGCTGGTTTCAGAAAACGAATTTGATAAGGTCATGCTCAGCGATGGGTTTATGGGCAACTGGCCATTATGCTTGCCCCAGTATTTGATCAGGGCAATATTCGAAGGACTCCGCCAAGCAACCTCAATCGGGTCTTCAGTAAAGGCTTCGTTTCCTTTCATATCATTTATTTATAAATACTGTTGATATACCATTTCATCGTAACTCAAAATCACCGAAAAGCCGCGCTCTTTCATATAATTTTCAAGCATATTTCTTTCTTCAGGCCATAAGACCATCACAAAATCACCGCCCCAGGCTCCAAGTGATTTTATTTCGCCTTTGAAACCCTCAAAGAATCGTTTTTTAATTGGCACTTGATTCAAAATTCCGGCAATTATCTGTTCATGCTCATTCATGAGTTCACCAAACTCGAGTATATCCTTGCAATCGAGTGTTTTATGCGTGATACTATTGATTTGTGAGACTACATTGTTATAGTTATGTGTTTGAGCAAGAAATGTATTGACCACTTTCGCCGTATGCTGCTTATGTCCAAGATAAACAAAAAACAAGTGTTTGCTGAATGGCGGCTTATAAGCCACCTCCCTGATTACCGGCACTCCATCTATTAAGCGATAAAGGATTGGCGTATAAGCACGCGCACAGGCCACATCATAGCCCGAACCTTTGGCCACAAGGCTGCGTAGTTGAAACGGATCTACCTTTGCCCAATACGCTACATTTGAAATGAGTGATGAACTGCTTCCCAGCCCCCATTCAATATCGAAATCAAGGTCACTTACAAGTTCATAGCTTTGGCGAAAGTCAAGTAATGGGTTCAGGGTTTTGGCATTTTTTAATAGTGCCTGCAAAAACAATGAAGCGGCATCATTACTCGTTGAATCAATTTCCAGGTCAGGTGTTTTGAAAGTGGTTTCCTGCCAAATTTGCCCCAGCACATATGTTTTCCATGACATAAAGGATTGCTTCGATAATGGTTTAACCACCAGGGTTTGGCCGAAATTAACAGGAACTGCAAGTGCTTCAGCGCCATTCATTACCAGGTATTCACCGGTAATGAGCAATTTTCCCCGACTATAGAATGATTGCAATTCCACGCGTTCGATTTCTGATTAACTATTACGGTACTGCGTTAAAAAACCGGCAACGGCTTTGTGTGAAACTTTATGAGACTTAAAAAAATCAACGGCTCTGGCCTTTTCTGAATCAGAGGCTCCCATGACATTCAGTATATTAAGCAAGTGCATTTTCATATGTCCGGTTTGAATGCCTTTGGTGATCAGCGATTTAATTGCAGAGAAATTGTTAGCAAGCCCTACCGCAGAAGCAATCATCATCAATTGTTTTGATGAAGGATTGTCAAGTAATTGTAGAGAGAATTTTGCAAGTGGATGCAGGTTAGTTAGCCCTCCTACTGTACCAATGGCAAGTGGGAGTGTAAGTGAATAGGAGAAAATTCCGCCATCCAGTTTGAGTTCAGTCAGGCTGCGATATTGACCGCTTCGTGCTGCATAGGCGTGTCCGCAGGCTTCGGTGGCCCGAAAATCGTTTCCGGAAGCAAGCACAACAGCATCAATGCCATTAAATATTCCTTTGTTGTGTGTTGTTGCCCTGAAAACATCTGCCGATGCTATTTGAACTGCCTTCTCAAATTTCCAAACAAACTCATCGGTTGTCATCGAATCATCAATGCCATGCAGGTCTGATATTTTACATTCAACCTTAGTACTGACCAGGCATTCGGGAGTATAGTTTGAGAGGATGGCCATAATGACCTTGCATTCGTATGCCGAAAGAAGCTCATTTTCAGAAATTTGGTTCTTGAGAATTGTGGCAAATTCTTCGAGGCAACTGTTGATGAAGTTGGCGCCCATCGCATCGCGGGTATCAAAGGTTGCCATCAACTGATAATATCCGGGTATTTTATCTCTTTCGTCATGCAATTCCAGCCCTAGGATTCCGCCTCCACGTGTTTCCATATTGGCGGTTAAATGTCGAGTGCCATCGAGCAAACGTTTCTTGATTGAAGGAAATGCATTCTTCAAAGCATCAGGATCCCCCTCCCAGATGAAATGAACCTGTCCAACTTTAATCACTGATAAAACCTCGCTGCTAAAGCCACCCCTGTCTATCCAAAAACGTGCACTATTTGCAGCGGCTGCTACAACCGAACTCTCTTCGATGACCATCGGAACAATGTAGGTTTTATTATTGATCAGGAAGTTGGGTGCAACACCAAACGGCAGGAAATAATTTGTAAGGGTATTTTCGCTAAATTCTTCGAATGTTTTCTGTATAGATGGATTATTGTGCCAAAAAGATTCCAACAGCTCGATGGTTTCGTCTGGAGATGAATAAAAATTTGCAAGCTTCAACATTTTCTGATACTTGTCGAGTTTCGAAAACCCTTTGATTACAGCTATTTTTGGCATTTTATCAAACTTTTTATGTGCATTGTCGCTATAATTTCTCTTTCTGTAGGATTGGTAATTTCGCCAGAGGAAAGAAAGCCGTTCAATTGGATATTATGTAATTGGTAAAATCAACCTGATATTTGTAAGTCATTTCAAATTATTGAATCAATCTGATTCATGCGCTTGCCGGATGATTACCAAGAATGTTGCCGCGTGTAACGATTTGAAGGGAACACTTATTTGTTTGATAACTAAGCACTCTATATTCCTCATTGTTGTTATTAAACCGGAGTAAGAACAGGAGCCACTGATATATGTTCATGTTTTTGCAAAAAAGATTTAATGAAAGTATCCAAGTCTTGTACAACATGCTGTATTACAAATATTTATATATCACAGCTGGTTTTTAGTAAAAGAAAAGCGAAGTTAATAAAAAAGCCGCTGCACAGAAGTGCAGCGGCCGAACAGAAATTCTATTTATGGCTTAGTACATTCCTCCCATTCCTGGATTTGGCATTGGCGGATGTTCTTTTTCTTCTTTAATCTCTGCCAACACACATTCTGTGGTGAGAAGCATGCCGGCGATTGAGGCTGCATTTTCCAGCGCAATCCGGGTAACTTTAGTCGGGTCAATCA
The DNA here is from genome assembly GCA_037446395.1 of Lentimicrobiaceae bacterium. GTDB lineage: Bacteria > Bacteroidota > Bacteroidia > Bacteroidales > JAAYJT01 > JAAYJT01. The sequence continues at coordinate 28,741 of JBBIIP010000008.1, read as the reverse complement.
CACCGGCATCATACAGGTTTTCGTAAACATCGGTTCTGGCGTTAAATCCGAAATCACCTTTGCCTTCTTTTACTCTCTGCACAACGACTGATCCTTCCATGCCTGCATTTTCAACTATCTGGCGCAGTGGTTCTTCAAGTGCTCTTTTTATAATTGCAACACCGGTTTTTTCATCTTCATTGTCGCATTTAACCTGTGCCAAAGAGTCTATTGCGCGGATATATCCAATTCCGCCACCTGGCACAATGCCTTCTTCGATGGCGGCGCGGGTAGCATGCAACGCATCGTCAAAACGATCTTTCTTTTCTTTCATTTCAACCTCGCTGGCTGCACCCACATAAATTACAGCAACACCCCCGGCCAGTTTTGCAAGACGTTCCTGAAGCTTTTCGCGGTCATAGTCCGATGTGGTAGTTTCCATCTGTGCTTTAATCTGCTTGATGCGGCCTTCAATATCCGATTTTTGACCTTTTCCGCTGACTATTGTGGTATTGTCCTTGTCAATCGTCACTTTTTCAGCATTTCCGAGATAGGATAAGTTGGCATCGTCAAGTTTGTATCCTTTTTCTTCAGAGATGACAGTACCACCGGTCAAAATGGCGATATCCTCGAGCATTTCCTTACGCCTGTCGCCGAAACCTGGAGCTTTCACTGCAGCAATCTTGAGTGAGCCACGAATTTTATTTACAACCAATGTGGCAAGGGCTTCGCCTTCAACATCTTCTGAGATGATGATGAGTGGGCGGCCTGTTTGAACTACTTTTTCGAGAATTGGAAGCAAATCCTTCATGACACTGATTTTCTTATCGTGAATCAGTATATAAGGATTTTCGTAAACTGCCTCCATCTTTTCAGCATCTGTGATGAAATAGGGAGAAATATAGCCCCGGTCGAACTGCATACCTTCAACTACCTTCACGGTAGTTTCAATGCCTTTGGCTTCTTCTATTGTGATGACGCCTTCCTTTTTTACTTTACCCATTGCCTCGGCAATCAGTTTTCCGATTGCGTTATCGTTATTTGCTGAAATTGATGCCACCTGCTCGATTTTTTCATTACTGTCTCCAATTTCTCTTGATTGTTTCTTGAGATGTTCGATTACGACTGTAACAGCTTTATCAATACCGCGCTTCAAATCCATTGGATTTGCTCCGGCAGCCACATTCTTTAATCCGGTTGTAATGATTGATTGAGCAAGCACAGTTGCGGTGGTTGTGCCATCGCCTGCTGCGTCTGAAGTTTTCGAAGCTACCTCTTTGAGCATTTGGGCACCCATATTTTCAACAGGGTCTTTTAGTTCCACTTCTTTTGCCACCGTAACCCCATCTTTTGTAATGATTGGTGAGCCGTAGCTCTTGTCAACAATGACATTGCGGCCTTTTGGTCCAAGGGTAACTTTTACGGCATCAGCTAATGCATCAACACCTGATTTTAAGGCGTTACGTGCTTCAAGTTCAAAAATGATTTTCTTTGCCATGATATTTTGTTTTTATATTGATTTGAAGAATTATTTTAGATAATTGCAAGAATATCGGACTCGCGCATGATCAAATAGTCGTGTCCTTGTACGTTGATCTCTGTGCCGGCGTATTTGCCATAAAGAACCGTATCGCCTTCTTTCACTGTCATCGGCTCATCTTTTTTTCCGTTGCCCACGGCAATCACTGTTCCTTTTTGGGGTTTTTCTTTTGCGGTATCAGGAATAATAATACCAGCTGCTGTTTTTTCTTCGGCTGCAGCAGGTTCAACTAAAACTCTGTCGGCCAGTGGTTTAATACTAACTTTTTTCATTTGTTTGATTATTAGGTTGTACAATAAATAATTGATTTACTTTTCTGGACAAGTGATTGTCATATTTTGTGCCAAACCTTTTGCACTTCAGCCGTAAAGCATAGATTGTCGTGAAAAGATTTGTTAAGGCCTGATTATTAGAAACATAATAGAACTCTTATAGATTATTCGTTTTTGGCCTTTTCGGCGGCTGATTAAAAAAAAGTGTCAGAATTTCTGACATTCTGACACTTTTAATGTTTTAGGAAATATCCAATTATTCTTCAGTTGGGGGCATTTTGTAATCCTGAACAGGTTGCACTTTTCCGGCTTCGATCTGCTGGCGCAATTCTGTATCGGCTACCTTTTCAGTTCTGTGACGCGGGATTACAAAAATACTAAACAGACTCAGTACCAACAGCACAATTGCGAGGGTCCAGGTTGATTTTTCGAGAAAATCGGCTGTTTTGCGCACTCCCATGAATTGATTCGACGAGGCGAAGTTCGATGCTAATCCGCCACCTTTTGAGTTTTGAACCAAAACTATAAGGCCGAGCAGAATGCAGGTAATAAGAATGAGTACAGAGACTAAAATATATGCGCCCATAAATTACTTATTATTAATTGTTTGTGATTGAATGTCTTGATTCTTTAATTTTTCAATTTGGGCTGCAAAGTAACGACTTTTTTCGGGAAATACCAAACACAGCTTTTCATAAATATTTATTGCTTTTTGAATATGGCCCTGCCTGGCATAAAGTATTGCAAGTGTTTCGCTGACAATTGACTGATTGTCGGTGTTGCTCTGTTTAGCGTAGTCTGTTGGATTAAAAAAATCTTTTTTCTGTTTGGTTGATGCTGGCTCGGTGAGGATAAATCTGTCAATTATTTCTTGATACTGTTTTTTATTATGCACATCAGGTTCTTTTTCAGACAATTTCAACGCCTCAGCTTTTATCGTTGTTTGTCGCTTTACGGCATTTGCTTGCTGATTGTTGGTAGTTTCAGGAGCCAGTGGCGCTTCGAGCAGGTGTTTTAAAACGATTCGATTGCCGGCATAAGCAGAAGCCAAACGCAATTGGGCGTTAAATCCAATATGCTCCAGGTTCTTTAGATTAAGGATATACAGCAAATGGGCCGGCTGGCAATAAGGATACTCACGCAGCACATCCTGCAGTTGAGTTGCAGAATATTGATCGAGTAGGGTTGGATCTTCGACCAGCGCTAAAAAGTGTTTCCTATTCATAGGCTACCAATTTACAACTGCACGATTGAAGATTTCCTGAACAAGTGCTTCGGTTATTTGAGTAATCAGGTTTTCTTCAACCGCCGAAAGCGCAAGGGTGCTGACATAATCTTCGTACCGGGAGAAGCTGCTTTCAAAGTTCTGTTTTTCGTCGAAACGATTTGTATACTTAACCCTAACAGAAATCGTAAGCCGGTTAAGGGCCGCTGTTTGTTCCCCGGTAATTGCCACAGGTTGCGTGCTGTAATCAGTAATGGCGCCTTCGATAATCAGGTCACCATTTCGCGGAACAATTGTCAGGCTTGTTTGCGACATGAATTTGTCGCGCAAGGCATCTGTCAATATACGGCTCAAAGAGGGATGCACCAATTGTGCGTTATTGGGGAAAGAGGAGATGCTAATACTTTTTGCTTCTGGCGGGATTGATGCACCTGTAAATGAATAAACTCCGCACCCACCCAATGAAGCGAGGATCAACGCAAGCATAATCAAACGACTATATGTTCTGATATTACAAATCAATACCATATTCTTTAATCTTTCTGTAGAGAGTTCTTTCGGATATCCCAAGTTCTGCGGCTGCACTTTTGCGCTTGCCGTCATGCTTTTCAAGTGCTTTGCGTATGTATTCTAATTCTCGTTTTTCCAGGGAAAACGATTCTTCGAGCACTTCTGAATCCTGCACTGGTTCTTCGTGCACCTTAAACGCGTTTTGGATAGATACTCTTCCAACAACAGGTGGATCTGAAGAGGCCTCCTGATGCATTTGATTAAAGAATGGTGATTTGTCTTCAGCCCAGGAGTCAGCAGAAACCGGATCCTGGATCACATTAAAAACAAGTCTTTTCAGTTCGTTGATGTCTTTACGCATATCAAACAACACCTTATATAATAGTTCTCTTTCAGAAAACTCGCTTTGGGTGGTTTCCTTTGATATCAACATAGGCAAATCACGATGTTGTCCTTCAGGAAGATATTTGAGCAAGGTCTGGGCATCAATTTTTCGATTTTCTTCGATTATAGAAATTTGCTCGGCTATATTTTTGAGTTGCCTGATGTTTCCATACCAACGATAGGCGAGCAGGATCCGCTGGCACTCTTCATTCAACTCGATAATAGGCATATGATACTTTTCAGCAAAATCACTGGAAAATTTTCTGAATAACAGCAGGATATCTTCTTTGCGGTCGCGCAATGGCGGAATAAAAATAGGAACCGAGTTTAAACGGTAAAATAAATCCTGACGAAACTTACCTTTTTGAATATAGTCGGTTAAATCTACATTGGTGGCGGCCACAACCCGCACATCACTTTTGAGCACCTTGGAAGATCCCACCTTGATAAATTCCCCGCTCTCCAAAATCCTGAGCAGACGCACCTGTGTCGAAAGTGGAAGTTCGGCCACTTCGTCAAGAAAGATTGTTCCGCCATTCACCACCTCAAAGTAACCTTTGCGGGCTTCGTGAGCTCCAGTAAAAGAGCCTTTTTCATGTCCAAATAATTCCGAGTCAATCGTGCCTTCGGGGATGGCTCCGCAGTTAACGGCAATATATGGCCCATGTTTGCGTGGGCTAAGTTGATGAATTATTTTGGGAAAAGCTTCCTTGCCAACACCACTTTCACCGGTGATCAGTACAGTTATTTCTGTCGGGGCAACCTGGCGGGCAATATCAATTGCCCGATCAAGTGCAGGTGAACTACCTATAATGCCAAACCGCTGTTTTATTGATATTATATCCATTTGTTGTGTAATAACCGTTTTTTTGAAAAGCCAATTTATTTATTTGCCTAAAAGGCAGATTATTGTGTGGCAAAATTAGCCTAAATGCAGGTTGATTTAACATAAGCGCCATCAAAAAAACACACGAAGAAACCTTGTCATCCAAACTTATCAATCAATTCGATCAGGCGGTTGGCATAACCCACCTCGTTGTCGTACCAGGCTACGACTTTTATGAGCCTGTTTTTGTCGCCAAGAACTGCCGTTAGCCCTGCGTCAAATATTGCAGAATGTGTGTTGCCGATGATGTCAACTGAAACTATCGGGTCTTCGGTATATTGGAGAATTCCCTTCAGATGCCCGTTGGCGGCTTTCTTAAATGCTTCATTGATGGCATGGGTACTGGTCGGCTTACGAACGGTGCAAGTGAAATCGGTTAACGAACCGTTTGGCACGGGCACCCTGATTCCAGCCCCGCCTAGTTTATTCTTCAGGTGTGGGAATATTTTTGTAGCAGCTTTTGCGGCCCCCGTAGTTGTTGGGATGATCGAGCAGGCAGCAGCTCTCCCCCTTCGCCAATCTTTGTGAGGGGCGTCAATCAGGTTTTGATCGCGGGTGTAGCTATGGACCGTGGTTATAAATCCTTCCTCGATGTGCCAGTTTTCATCAATAATTTGTATAAGCGGAGCAACACAATTCGTGGTGCATGAGGCGTTGGAAATGACTTGATCGCCTGGCTGTATCATATGATCATTTATGCCAAGAACAATGTGTTTAACATCGTCAGACTCATTTTTGGCAGGAGCCGAAATGATTACCTTGCGCGCACCTGCCTCAATATGCTTCATTGCGCTTGCCTTACTCGCGTATATGCCTGTGGATTCAATGACAACATCAATTCCCATGTCGCCCCAATTAATCGAACCGATTTCAGGGTTGTTGAACACATGTATTTTCTCACCAGCGATAAATAGAAATGCGGCTTCAGCCGATACAGCTGCCGGAAACAGCCCATGAAATGAGTCATATTTTAGCATATGCGCCAGGTTTGCTGCATCTGCCAGGTCGTTCACAGCGACGAGTTTTATGTTCCTGTTCCCGAGCAAGGCGCGACAGGTAACTCTTCCGATCCGTCCGAATCCATTAATTGCAACTCTAATTTTTGGCATAATTTGTAGGGTTCAAGAAAGCTTGGTTAAATAGGCCAGTTGATTTTCAGGCAAAAGTAACAATTTGCCAGAGGTCTCAGAATATCAAAAGAATGCTTATTTTTGACATCTAAACTATTTGGTCACTTATTAACAAACAATTTTCCACGATGGATAAAATTAATGCGTATATTGAAAAAAACAAGGAAAAATTTTTAGAAGAATTATTCGAGCTGATCAAAATCCCTTCTGTGAGCTCAGTTTCTGATCATAAACCAGACATGTATAGAGCGGCAGAATACTGGAAAACTGCACTTCTCAGCGCCGGAGCCGACAAGGCAGAGATTCTCGCAACTCCGGGTAACCCGGTGGTATATGGAGAAAAAATGATGAATCCATCTTTGCCCACTGTTCTGGTGTATGCCCATTATGATGTGATGCCTGTCGACCCGGTTGATCAATGGATAAGCCCGCCATTTGAGCCAGAGATCAGAGATGGGAAAATTTATGGCCGTGGAGCAAACGACGACAAAGGTCAGGGGTTTATGCACGCAAAAGCGTTTGAAGCCATGGTTAAAACCGATTCACTTCCTTGTAATGTTAAATTTATGATAGAGGGAGAAGAGGAAATTGGTTCGCCAAATTTGGGAAAATTTTGCCTGGAAAATAAAGAAATGCTGAAGTCTGATGTCATTCTTGTGTCCGACACCAGCATGATAGCAAAGGATATTCCTTCAATCACCGTCGGATTAAGAGGTCTGACTTATGTGCAGGTGGAGGTAACTGGGCCTGGCCATGATCTGCATTCCGGACTTTTCGGTGGAGCAGTTGCCAACCCGGCAAATATCCTTGCCAAGATGATCGCATCACTTCATGACCAAGACAACCAAATCACAATCCCAGGCTTTTATGACGATGTGCTTGTCATAAGCGAGGAAGAAAGAAATGAAATGGCGAAAGCGCCCTTCAATCTCGAAGGGTATAAAAAAGGTCTTAAAATAGAAGAAGTGTGGGGTGAAAAAGGATTTACAACAAATGAACGCACAGGTATCAGGCCCGCACTTGATGTCAACGGAATCTGGAGTGGATATACAGGTGAAGGGGCAAAAACAGTATTGCCGTCAAAAGCAACTGCAAAGATCAGTATGCGTCTGGTTCCTAACCAGGACCATAAGAAGATTGGCGAATTATTTAAAAAGCATTTTATTTCAATTGCACCACCCTATGTTTCGGTGAAAGTTGAAGTTTTGCATGGAGGGCAAGGATACGTTTCTCCAACAAACATCACGGCATACCAGGCTGCAAGCAAAGCATTGGAAACAACCTATGGAAAAAGGCCTATCCCGGTGCGAAGCGGGGGAAGCATTCCGATCATCAGCACCTTTGAACAAGTGCTTGGGGTTAAATCAATTCTTATGGGATGGGGGCTTGAGTCGGATGCTATTCACTCGCCCAACGAGAACTACTTATTATATAATTACTATAAAGGTATCGAAACGATCCCGTGGTTCTACAAATATTATGTAGAGCTGATGAAGCCCGGCACATGATAGTCAGTAAAAAAAAAAGAGGTTGGAGCAGCGCTCCAACCTCTTTTTTTGGGGTGATATGTTTCTATTTAACGAGTGCTTTGAAGGCTGGAAGTTCGATAAATTTATTGAATTCCCTGTCATTGGCTGCTTTTGCTTTGAGTGAGGCATCGGCTCCAATGGCTTTCGTGAGGTTGCTTATCACGCCCTGACTGTCGTTCATGCGGGCAGCAATTACTGCAGCGAGGTAGGATGTTTTGGCACTTTCGGGTGCACATTTAACATTTTGGCTGGCTCCGGCGAGGTTGCCATTGAGCATTTGCACCAAGGCAACATTGTGAGTGCAGGTTGTTGAGCCAAACGTTGTTGCAGCACCCTTTGTGTCGCATTTGGCAATTTGAGTGAGGCCCGTGTTGTAATCAACATTTGCACCAGCTTTTTTGGCATCGGCAAAGTAGGCTACAGCCTTATCAACATTACCATTTTTCAGTTCTATCACTCCGAGATTGTTGAGTGCTTCGGGTTTGCCCGCGCTAATGTCCTGAGCTTTCTTCAGGTAATCGGCTGCTTTAGTCAGGTTACCTTTCTGAATTTCAAGAGCAGCAGCATTGTTGAAAGCAGCATAACTGCCTGGATAGAGTTTCATGGCCGATTCGTAAATGCGTAGTTTTGCATTTACGTCATCGGTGAGGCTAGCAGCATAGAGCAATTCCTGCACGGTAAGTTTCTCGGGCGAAGAGATTGCCAGCAAAGAAATTTCATTGTCGGTTTTCTTGGGTTCAAATGCATTGGCAGCGATCACTACCCTGCGAAGTGGAGGAAGGATGTTTTCTTCAACTTCTTTGTATACAATGGTCATCTTCCTGATTTCCAGTTCGCGTTTTTTAAGATCAGGTTGCGAATTCACAACATTTGCAATGATGTTTTTATCCCGGATATTGGAGGCTTGAACTGCTTTCACGAATCCATCCCAATCTTCGCCAAGAGCCTTAACATTGTAAGTAATGTCTTTATCAATATTTGCAATCTTTAGGATACTCTTCTTTTCGCGAACCAGTTTTTTTAGCAGGTCTTTTGTATATTTCAAACCGGTTTGGGAGCGTCTTTCTGATAAACCCTGGTTGCGGCTTTCTTCACCTTCAGGAGAAGCCCAGGCAGAAATGTTTATGTCGCGAAGCTTATATCCAAGTCGCAGGAAACTTTCAAGATCTTTTAGTTTATTCTTGGCATCTGTGCTTTTGTTCAACGGCAGGCTCCAATTGAGATTGTGCATATCAACTTTAAAGTATATTGTTGCTTCTTTGGTGAGAATGGTCACTTTTTCGTAGCCATGTGGGGCTGTGAGCACTGTTTCGTCGTGCACTAAGTCGGTCAGGCTGCTTCCAACATTAATTACTCCGGGCGCAAAAAATACCTGTGGAACTTCATAATATTTTTGAGTGGCAATTACACTTGCACGCGTTGCACCTTCTACCACCGGACTTTTGGGGGCATAGATCAAAGGATCGGCCACAAGGTCGGAATAGGCCATTTCTGGTTTGTAGGGGATCACAGTCGAATAGTTAAATGTGCCACCTTTTAAATAATTAATTTTTACTCCGTCTCCGACAATATCTTCCCCAATGAGGGTAATGGGTTTAAGTCGGGTTTCGCCAGTGGCATACTTAAGAACAGGTTCGTAGGTTATGGCTGCTTTTTTATGGAAATATTCAGGTGGAACTTTGCCAACAATATTTACCTTCACAGAGCCGCAATCATTCTGGAGTACTTCTGGAGTAACAGTATAGGTTATCTTGTCGAAGTCTCGTACCATTTTGCTCAGATCTACACCTGGGCTGAATTTATAAATAAGCCCGATTGTGGTTGGTGCATATAGGTCTTTAGATGAGCTGGCAACAATCTTTGCATCTAATTCATCAGTATTTGTGATTCGAGCAGTGCTTTCGAGGTTCACTTCCAATTTCTTTGTGAGCGAATACTTCGCTCCAATTCCAACAGGGATAACCAACGAGGTGGCCCTTTGGTCAATGCCCTTACCATCATAGCCGTATTTGGCAACCAAGGCCCCATTTGGTGCGGGGCTTGTTCTCAGTCGTGAACGTGTATGCGCTTGCCCAATACCAGCAATACCATAAATGTCAAATTTTCTGTCCGGGTCGCGCTTTGCAAGATTCAGAAAACTTAACGTGCCGTTAAGATTGAAATCAAATAGTTCACCACGGGTATATTGCTTCACTCCGTCTTTGTCTTCGCCAAATAATCCGGCATATTGAAACTGACCACGCAAACCAAACAGAGGCGAAAACTGGCGGCCAAACATCACATTCCCTGCTTCTCGCCAGTGCGATGGATTTTGAATAAGGCTGCTTTTGTTCACATCGCCAAAATACTGGCTAAATCCTATTCCGGCTCCCAGATACCAATGAGGAGTGAAAAGGGATTTTGAGACTTTTGGTTGCTCTTGTGCAAAAACAAAAACTGAAAAAAGTGCAACCATCATCAGGAGGGTTAGTCTTTTCATTACGTTGTAAGTGGTTTTCATATTGATTTTGTATTAATTAGTAACCGTGTACTATTTTTAGACAGTGCAAATATAATAACAAATTGATACAATACAATGCCTGCGAGGCGATATGCCTTTTTTTTTTCTGAAATTTGAAAAGATATTTTCTCGCACCTTTTAAAAGATTCAAAATTACCAATGCCGGTACTCATCTATATGAATTTACATTTGTTTATTCCTTTAGAAGGTTGGGATTCACAGAGATCATCTTATTAAAAAAATCCCAGATAACGATGCCTGCACTCACAGAGACATTCATTGAATGTTTAGTTCCAAATTGTGGTACCTCTACGCAGGCATCAACGCTGTTAATAATTTCCTGGGCGACCCCAGATACCTCGTTACCAAAAATCAACCCAATGCCCCGATTTTCAAGTATATTGAATGACTTAAGCGAGATGCTTCCCTCGGTTTGTTCAACGGCGATGATAAAATAATTTTTTTCTCTGAGCTGTCTGATGGCTTGTTGGGTAGTTGGAAAATAGTTCCAATCAACAGATTCAGTTGCCCCTAAGGCAGTTTTTTGGATTTCGCGTTGGGGTGGTTTTGCAGTAATACCGCACAAACTGATGCTTTCAAGCCTGAATGCATCAGCTGTTCGAAACAATGAGCCAATATTATGCTGGCTTCGAAGGTTGTCGAGTACAATAACCAAAGGTAATTTTTTCGAGTGCTTATATGCTTCAGGGCTCATTCGCCCCAACTCTGATAGCGTAAGCTTGCGTATCATCACCGCTTATTTCTCTAAAGTTTCATCACTTTGTAATATTTGTCACGGATAGCCTTAAGTTCTTCGGCTGTAATATATTCACGATATATCCTTATCATATCTTTAACTTCGCCCTGCTCGTAGATAAAGCAAATTGCACCATCGAAATGAAAAAAAGCAGGGTTATATTTCACTTCTGTCGTGATTTCTTTGAAGTAGCTCCAGTCAATTTGATGTGGGATGCTAAAATAGGCATGGTGCTCCTGAACACTATCGAAATACAGGTTCTGTCCGATTGGTCGAAGATTAAAGAACTTGCGCAACCGAATCATGGCCATTGCATTCTTTACCTTTCGTGTCTTTTTTCGAAGCAAAATTCCTTCTTCGAGATAGAGATTTTGTAGTGTCCTGATATCACTGTACTTATGAAGGTTGCGAATGCGGATAACCTGGCAAGTTTCCCCAAAAAAGGTTATCTCACCTTCGGCTGCATCAAAGTTCTTTTGAAACTTTTTTCTCACATTTTGTGTGGCCCTGGCAATAGATTCGAAAGATTGACGCCCACTCAGGGCGCAATATAAATATTGTGGCCTGGCGATAGCTGGCATCTCGCTATAATATCCAAAAAATGGAGCATTTGCTTCCAATACACAGGTGTTTGGAGCAATTATCTCGTCTTCAAGGCATGTCAGCGGCTCTTCCTTGAGGTGGCCACCATAGCGTTCGATTGTAATGGACTCAGTCATGGATGCATACTTTTAAGAATAGATTAAAATCTTATTTTAAAGTAATACCAAATATACGACAAAAAGATGAAGATATTTAGCTCAAGGTGAATTATTTCTTAAGCAAGGATCCCTGTTAAAAGAAAAAAGCATTAAGGCTTGTTTCTGTTAATAACTATGTAGTCTATCAGCAATGGAATTTCAGACAAATCAACCCCATTTTTTCCCAGATAAGGTAAGTCTTCCTGAAAACTTGCAATAAACAACTCGGGTGAATTGTCTTTTTGGTTGATTGAGGCTAAGTAGCTTTCGATGGCTTGGTTTCGCATTCCTAAACAATAATATACATGACCCATATTCATATAATCATAGCGATTTGCACCAGACGAAATGATTTTTTCGTAATAGGGTCTTGCTTCCTGCGGCTTTCCTATCGCAAAGAGACACCAACCGATGGGTGGCAGTATTTTTTTATTGGCTGCATCCGATAACTCAACCTTATAATATGCATTCAATGCCTGATCGTATTTTTTGAGACTCAGAAAGCAATTTCCTATGCGTATCTGGGTCTGCGCGTTGTTGGGTTCCAGCAGGTCAATTTCCTGATAGCAGTTCAAAGCCTTTTCATGGTCGCCGATTTTTTGATGACAAATAGCCATGCGTTGCAAATTCCAAGCCCGATTCGAATCATATAATTCGGCCTGGCTATAATAAATCAACGCCTTGCTGAATGCACCCAACCTTTCATGCGAATAGGCTATTTTCTCAAACAGTTCGGCTTTGCCCGTATCAAACCCAAGAAGTTTTTCATACACATCAAGCGCATATTCGAAATGATCACGGTCGAAATAAAAATCTCCGATTGCCCGCAAAGTACTCTCGCTGCCGGCCATCAGACCGAAAAAATTCTTATTATGAAAATCGCATTTCAGACTAAAAACATCAATAAAATCATCCTTTAGAGGGTGTAGTTTAAAAAACCTGTACAAATCCTGGATATATTGAGTATAAATGCTGTTTGTCTGGCCATCGGTATTCAATATTTTTTCTTCGCTGGCCATCTCATTCATTCCCTCCACTTCTGCTGCAAACATCTGTATGAGTGTTTCTTTTTGGGTTTGCGGGAGGTGTTGCACACTAAAGCAAAATGAATATTTATCGGAATTACAGATATAGTTCGTCTTTTCAAGTCCATCAACGAATATCTCACCTGAGCTTTTATCCTCGCCGAAAATTGCCCCTGAAATTTCTGGATGCTCTTTGAAGAATGGCAAAAACCAATGATGCAATTGTCGGAAAAAAGGATAGTGTTTTAGGTTTGCAAACGTGTTGATAAATACATCCATGCCCTCGACCTGCATTCGTGTAATCTCCTCCATCCGGCTGATCAGATCAGGCGAGTCTTCGAAAAGCGATTGCCATTTTGGATTTTTTTCCCCTTCAAGGTCATCAGGCAGAATCTGGAACAAACCGAGTTTGTCCTCAATTTTTGGAGCCTGCTTAATAATTTCAGGCATGATTTCGTCACGAAATTTCCTGGATACCTTATCGGTATCTTTGGCTTTAGTCATTTGCATGAGCACCATCCTTAAGTCGCGCTCCATATTTTCATCGCCTTGCATGGCCTTGAGTCGGTTTTCGATTTGGGAATAAAAAGGAATGCGATTGTCGTATTGATAAAGCGCTATTATCAGCCCTGCAAATGCTCGCTGTGAAACCTGATATTCATCCATGAGATAAGTGTCGAAAAGAATATCAAACTTCCCGACATCAAACCCTTTTGTCAAACCCAACGTGATCGCACTAATGATTACGCTTTTTTCGTGCCAGGAAATATTTTCTGTCTGCACCAGCTTGTTCACCATTTTACTTGCCTCATTCGAAAGCTTGTGCGATGCATACAACATTCCAAAAAGTTTCGCTATGAGCTGCTGCCGGGCCCGATAGCCAGAAGGTTTATTCTGATTGGCTGATTTATCAACATCCTGCATGATGTTGTCAAGTTTGGATTGAAGCAACAGGTTGGAAATATGCTCTTCAATTTCTTCACCCGGTTGTTTCATCCTAAGATCGTGCTCAATTAAACCTTCGAATTTCAAATGATAGGTGCCTTGAAGAAAGATCTTATGCCTGAGATGGTCAGAGATTTCAAATAAATCGCGCACCAGCGTATCTTGAATTTGTTGCCGCTGGGAATCCTTTATGCCCATAAGCACAGTATATTTCAACAAATTATGATAGGTCAGCTCCAAGTTCTCAAGAGATGCCAGGTGCTCAGTCAAATCAAATCGCTGCAATGAGCCGAAGAGCAGACCCAGGGCCTCTACAATCCGCCTGGACGAAAGCAGGTCGTTGATTTTTGAATATGTGGCTTCAATTTCAGATATTTGCATGGCATCATTTGTTTTGGTGTGGTTTTGAAACAGGGTAAAATGTTTTTATGAACATGGTAATCGGTGTATGAATGACCCCAACATTCGGTAGATATATAAACCACAATAATCATGCAGGCTATCAGTTCGCTACTATATAACCTGACAATATGGCTGAAGAGTAAACCTTAGATTAAGACGGTGTTTATAAGATTAAATCAACAAAATTAGCATTATGGAAAAACCTGCAAACAATATCCATCCGGTTCATCCTATGATCAAAAGACGGTGGAGCCCCAGGGCATACAATTCACGACCTGTTGAAGAACAAAAATTGAAGAGCCTGTTCGAGGCTGCCCGTTGGGCTGCCTCGGGATCGAACGACCAACCCTGGAGATTCATTCTTGGTTACAAAGGAGACAAATCCTGGAATGATATTTTTGATTCACTGGTTGAATTTAACCAATTGTGGGCAAGGGATGCACCAGTGTTGGTTTTAGTTTCTGCCGACAGTATTCGCCAGAAAACAGGTGGCCCTAACCCATCCTTCGAATATGACACAGGTCAGGCTGTGGCAACACTGAGCTTGCAGGCAACCGATCTGGGTTTGTTTGTTCACCAGATGGGCGGGTTCAACAAAGAGAAAGTATCAGCGTCTTTTAGCCTTCCCGAATCCATCAAGCCCATTGTTGTTGTGGCAATCGGTTACTACGGCAATGCTGACAATTTGCATCCAAACCTACAGGTACTAGAAAAAGGCGAGAGGATGCGCAATGATTTTAGTACTTTTGTGTTCGAAAAAAAGCACGGGTCCCCAAGCAGCTTATTTAACCATTAACATGTTATGGATGAGAGCGAATGTTATTGTTTTTTTTATCCTGGTTACTTCTTTGGTCTTACTATATAGTTGTGGCGAAACCCGCAATAAACCAATGCCAAATACTCAAAGCATTTCTGAACGCATAAGCGCTGCGGGTGTTCCGGAATTTAACGAAGACTCGGCCTATCAATTTGTTCACGCCCAGGTGAATTTTGGGCCAAGGGTTCCGAACACTGCTGCTCACGAGGCTTGTGCCAACTACTTAGCAGCAACCTTGAAAAGGTTTACCCCAAGCGTAAACATACAAACAGCCCGGGTTAGAGCATTTGATGGCACGATATTGAACCTGAAAAACATCATAGGCTCTATTCATCCTGAAAGTAATTCGAGAATTTTGCTTTGTGCTCATTGGGATTCGCGACCATTTGCAGACCATGATCCTGATCCTGCCAACCACCATAAACCAATCCTGGGAGCCAATGATGGTGCCAGTGGGGTGGGGGTTTTGCTAGAAATCGCGCGACAGTTTTCAATCAAGCCGCCGACTCTTGGTGTGGATCTCATTTTTTTTGATGGGGAGGATTATGGTGAGCATCAGCAGCTGCAAGGCCGAAAGGAAGACACATGGGCTTTGGGATCGCAGCACTGGGCACGTAATCCACATGTGCCCGGATACCGTGCCCGTTTTGGTATTCTTCTCGACATGGTTGGAGCAACTGACGCGGTGTTTACAATGGAAGGCACAAGCCAGCAATTTGCAGCAGACGTGATGAAGAAAGTCTGGGATGTTGGACACGCCATCGGATATGAACGCTATTTCTCGCGCAAGCGAACCAATCCCATAATTGATGATCACTTGTATATTAATCAGATTATAAAAATACCTACCATAGACATCATCCATTATTCTGCGGATTCGCCCTCGGGGTTTTTCGAGCATTGGCACACCTTAAACGATAATATGGATGTGATTGATAAAAACACACTAAAAGCAGTCGGTCAAACGGTGCTGGCGGTTTGCTACCTCGAGAAATGATTGTTACAACATATCATTGGCCAAATTTGCCAGATCGCTGCGTTCGCCTTTTTCGAGGCGTATGTGTGCATAAATCGGATGATATTTAACCTTATCAATCAAAACTGATAAGCCATTACTTTGCGAATCGAGATACGGTGTGTCAATTTGATAGATGTCGCCCGTGAAAATTATTTTTGTATTCTCGCCCGCCCTAGTAATGATGGTCTTTATTTCATGAGGTGTGAGGTTTTGGGCTTCATCTACAATAAAAAACACATTGCTGATGCTTCGGCCGCGGATGTAGGCCAGAGGCTGAATCAATAATTTTTCGTTTTCAAGTGATTCGGTAACGACTTTATATTCTTTGTCTTTTTCGCTATACTGATTCTGTATAAACTTGAGGTTGTCATAAAGTGGTTCCATGTAAGGATTCACCTTCGATTTGATATCTCCCGGAAGGTAGCCTATGTCTTTATTGCTCAGTGGTACGATGGGGCGCGAAAGATAGATTTGTTTGTAGTTCCTGCGCTGCTCCAATGCTGCTGCAAGGGTTAGCAGGGTTTTTCCTGTGCCTGCCACTCCCTGCAATGATACGAGACGTACATCTGGGTTTAATAGGGCATGGATCGCAAATACCTGCTCTGCGTTTCGGGGACTAATGCGATAGACAGATCTTTTTTCGACACGTTCAACTTTTTCGCTAATAGGGTTGTAAAAAGCCAGGGCTGAGTTTTTGGTATTCTTTAAAATGAAATACTGATTTGGAATGGGATGATGCAGCCCGATTTGTGCGGGCTCACAGAAGCCTTCCTGATAAAGTAAATCAATTACCTCCTTATCGAGGCCTTCAATAACTGTCTTGCCGGAGTACAAGCCTTCAATATCTTTAATCTTTCCTGTTAAAAAGTCTTCTGCGGGTATATTGAGCGATTTGGCTTTCAGTCGCAGGTTAATGTCTTTTGATACCAACACCACTTTGCGTTCAGGATGCTTTTGTTGAATGATTATTGCTGCATTCAATATCCGGTGATCAGGTTTATTTTCGTCGAATATCTTTCGTGCATCAACGGTCATTTCCCCGGGGCTTTCGTTCATCACCACTTTAAATCTGCCTCCTTTTTCGTTTCCGAGCTTGATCCAATCCTGCAGGGTATGGTTCAACGATAACTTATCCATGATTCGAATAAATTCGCGGGCTTCGAAATTGATCATTTCATTGCCTTTCTTGAAGTTGTCGAGCTCCTCGAGTACGGTAATTGGAATAACGATGTCGTTATCTTCGAAACTGTTGATGCTGTTGTGGTTATACAGGATCACTGAAGTGTCGAGTACAAATATTTTAGATGCTTTATCGGAGCCAGCCTTTTTGGTTCGTTCTTTTGTGGCTGATTTTGAGGAAGATACGGGCATAAGTTATTCGATTAATTAAGATTCATTAAGTGGGCTCAGTCACAATTTTGAGCAGTTCGCTGAAGGCGGTTTATATCAAACCCCATCACGGAAAGTTTATCGGTAAGTTCCTGGTATAATGAATCCGGAATCGTTGCAGACCGGCTCAAAATCCAAAGATAATTTTTCCCGGATGCAACAACAGCATAGCTGTAATCAGGAGCCAATATAATAATGTGGTAGTCGCCACGGAAAGGCCAGAAAAACTGCACCTTTAATTTGGTATTATTCGATCCTTTCACGGGATAAGCCCTACCGGTGATGCCTGAGGCTTTGCCATCAACCGCATTGCGGCGGCAGCGGTTGATCACACGAATATATTTTTTGCCGGTAAGTTGATATTCGGCGGTAGTGCAATGGCAGCCTTTCTGAAAGGATGCCGGAAAACTGGCAATCTCATACCAACGGCCAGTATATTTTTCAAGATCAACGCTGCCCACGTTTGTCGGGGTTTCAGGAGACGCATGGCAACTCCCCAGGATTAATCCGGCGAGAGAAACAAATAATGATCGAATGGGCATCATGGGATTTTTTTGTAAAAGTAAAACAAATAAAAACCGGCCACACACATTCGCGAAGCCGGTTTTGAACAGATAATTAACAGTGTATGCCTTAGTTTGCCTTCCCGTCGAGCATCAGCATTTCGTTCAGGTGTATCTCGGTCATGTAGTGTTTGGTGCCTTCCTTATCGTCCCAGTTGCGATAGATCAGTTTGCCTTCAACCGCAACTTCGTTGCCTTTTTTCAGGTACTTTTCGCAGATTTCGGCTAGTTTACCCCAAGCCACGAGGTTGTGCCAGGTGGTTTGTTTCACTTTTTCGCCGTCATTGTTGGCATACTCTTCGTTGGTGGCGAGGCTGAAGCGCACCATCTTGCGTCCTTTTTCAAATTGTTTTACTTCGGGGTTTTGGCCCAGGCGTCCAATTAGTTGTACGCGATTTTTCATTGCATTCATGATTTTTTGTTTTGTGCCTTTTCAGGCGGTTAATTTTGTTTGATTAATTGGTGTCGTTTTAGTTTTGAATGACGAGGCAAAAGTATAACCACTTGAAAACCTGTGTCGTATAAAAAACATTTGTATCCGGATATAGTTGTTTGTAAGCGTTTGCAAACGGGTAGGGGAAAAAGCATACTTTTACAAATTATTTATCAGTAGAATAATATGGAACGAAAATGCCTCGATTGTGGCGATTTATTGGTAGGCCGCGCCGACAAAAAGTTTTGCAATGATATTTGCAGAAACAATTTCAATAATCGCATCAACAGCGAAACTACAAACCTGGTGCGCCGCATTAATGCCATCCTTAGAAAAAACCGCCGGATATTGGCTGAGCTTAATCCCGTTGACAAAACAACGGTTCATCGCAACAAATTGACCGAAAAGGGTTTTAACTTTAATTATTTCACCGGTATTTATACCACCCAGAAAGGTGCGGTATATCATTTTTGCTATGAATATGGTTACATTGCACTCGAAAATGATTTCTATATGTTGGTTCAGCGGGGACAAGGCAAACGAAATATTTAACAACGATGCAAAAAACACTATTTCTGCTTGATGCCATGGCCTTGATTTACCGGGCCTACTATGCATTAAACAAAACCCCCAGAATTAACAGCAAAGGCTTAAATACAAGTGCTATACTGGGTTTTGCCAATACCTTATTTGATGTCCTGAAAAACGAAAGGCCAACGCACATTGGCGTGGCCTTCGATACCATGGCCCCCACAGTGAGGCATGATGAATTTGCAGCTTACAAAGCCAACCGTGAAGCCATGCCCGAAGATCTTTCAACATCAATTCCATGGATTATCGAGCTGATTCAGGCATTCAATATTCCTATTCTGGCAGTGGATGGATACGAAGCCGATGATGTGATTGGAACCTTGGCAAAAAAAGCCGAAGCGCAGGGTTTTAAGGTACTTATGATGACTCCTGATAAAGATTTTGGCCAGTTGGTAACAGACAATATTTTGATCTACAAACCGGCTAAATTCGGCGAAAAAGCCATAGTGATGGGAGTGAAAGAAATTTGTGAAAAATTTGGAGTTGAAAGGCCTGAGCAGGTAATTGATTTCCTTGGCCTTGCCGGTGATGCTTCGGACAATATTCCGGGAATACCCGGAGTGGGAGAGGTGACAGCACGTAAGCTTTTGGCAGAATTTGGCTCAGTTGAGAATTTGCTCGAAAATCGCAAGGAAATTAAAAACGAGAAGCTACGCGAAAAAGTCGAGAATCACTGGCAACAGGCCCTTACTTCGAAACAACTGGCAACCATTATCCTTGAAGTTCCCATCGGATTTGACGAAAAAGCACTGGAAATTGAGCAACCCAATCGAGAATATCTAAAAAAAGTATTGGATGAGTTGGAGTTTAAAGCATTTGCGGCCAGGGTGCTTAATGAGCTGCCAATTGAGGAAAAGAAAGCCGCCAGTGGGGGGGCGGCGATTCAGGGCAAGCTTTTCGATCTGGTTGATCCCCCACAGCATGATTCTGAAACTGAGCGCACAATTCAAAATACACCTCACCAATACCACCTTGTTGAAACACCATCTCAGCGCAAGCAGTTGATCGAAAAATTGAAGAACACAAGTAATTTTTGCTTCGACACTGAAACTACAGGCCTTAACACGCACAGCTCAGAACTTGTGTGCTTGTCTTTCTCTGTTGCACCCCATGAAGGGTGGTGCGTTATGTTACCGGAAAACTACTACCAGGCCCTGGATATTGTGCAAGAATTCAAACCCCTGTTCGAAGACCAGAAAATTGAAAAAACAGGGCAAAACCTGAAATTCGATATATCCATGCTGAAATATTACGACATTCAGGTGAATGGAAAGCTGTTCGACACCATGCTTGCACATTACCTGCTGCAGCCTGATTTGCGCCACAGCATGGATTATATGGCCCGGGCCTATCTGAATTACCAACCGGTTTCGATTGAATCACTCATCGGTAAAAAAGGCCGGAATCAAGGCAATATGCGACAGGTGAGTTCTGACTTGCTTCGGGAGTATGCTTGCGAAGATGCAGATATTACTTTGCAACTCAGGAATGTTTTCGAACCAATGCTGGTCGAAAATAATTGCTTCGCACTATTCGAAAACATTGAGATTCCGTTAGTGCCGGTGCTTGCAAGTATGGAAACAGAGGGAGTGAAGCTGGATATTGAAACCTTGAAGGAATACTCCGGCCATCTTCAGAAAGAAATCCTTGAAACCGAAAAACTGATTTTTGAGACTGCTGGCATGATGTTCAATATTGCATCGCCCAAACAACTTGGCGAAGTGCTATTCGACAGGATTAAAATAGCAACCAAACCAAAGCAAACAAGCACGAAACAACATAGCACCGCTGAGGATGTTCTTTCGAAATTGATAAACAAGCACCCGATTGTGCAACTTATACTCGATTATCGCTCGCTAACCAAACTCAAATCAACCTATGTTGATGCATTGCCTGCGCTGGTAAATAACCGCACCGGCCGCATTCATACCAGCTACAATCAGGCTGTAGCTTCGACAGGTCGGCTCAGTTCAAACAATCCCAACCTTCAGAATATCCCGATACGCACCGAGCGAGGGCGCGAAATTCGTAAGGCATTTATCCCCCGCAACGAAGACTATATCCTGCTTTCAGCCGATTATTCCCAAATCGAATTAAGAATTATTGCCTCATTGAGTGGCGATACAAACATGATTGATGACTTTCGGCAGAACAAGGATATTCATGCCGCTACCGCTTCGCGAATTTATAATGTCGCACTTGAGAATGTTACGCGCGACATGCGCCGAAATGCCAAAACTGTGAATTTTGGAATCATATATGGCATATCGGCCTTTGGCCTTTCTGAAAGGCTCAATATTTCCAGGACTGAAGCCAGCGATATTATCAGCCAGTATTTTATTAAATACCCGGGTATCAAAAAATTCATGGAAAGCCAGGTCGCTTTTGCCCGCAGGCACGGCTATGTCGAAACCATGATGAGGCGAAGGCGATATCTGCGAGATATCAACAGCAGCAACAACAACGTACGCAGCTTTGCAGAACGCAACGCCATCAATGCCCCAATTCAGGGTTCGGCGGCTGACATGATTAAGATTGCAATGATCAATATATACGAGGAAATTGAGAAACAAGGCTTACACTCGCGTATGATCCTGCAGGTGCACGATGAGCTCGTTTTTGACGTTCATCGCAGCGAGATAGAAATAATGAAACAAATTGTTGCCGAAAAAATGAAAACCGCCGTGTTGCTTGAAGTTCCTGTTGAGACTGATATGAACACAGGTCAGAACTGGCTCGAAGCACATTAGCAACAGGGCCATTACCCTCACTCATTGGCATAATGCAACTTTTATAGAGATAATATTAATGGTGCTGTTCGCATTTCTTTATAATTTCAGATTGAGATTATCAGTAATTTTGGTAATTAAATTGTCAAGGAGGGAAATAATTGAAATCAGTTTTTAGCAGGTCAAATTCCCCGATATGGTTGCTCAAACCCGGAATAAAACGGCAATGAAAAGGGTTCTGGCTTTTCTGACATTTTTCATAATTGCAAGTGCTTCAAGCGCGGAGGTCATTCCTGAAACAACCCCAATCACAAATGACCTGAGGCTTGAACTAAATAAATCTTCATCCAACGGTTTGATAAAAATCAATATCAGGTTGAAACAACAATTTGATGTCGAGGAATACCTTCATAAAAAGCAAAACTTTTCAAACGATGCACTGCGCAATCACCTGGTGTCCGAACTGAAGTTCTTCTCCTCCCGCAGCCAGCGCAGCCTGTTTGAACTACTCCTGTCCTATGCCAGGGTGGGTGAAGTAGCTGAAATAAATTCGCTCTGGATTGCCAATGTCATAAATTGCTATGCGATGCCAAAGGCAATATTTCAGCTTGCCTTGCACCCGGATTTAGAGCGTATAGATATTGATGAGGAGAGGGTATTGATAGATGCTGTAACATCAGGTACCAGCCTCTGGAAAATTGACGAATCAGGCAAAGAGATTCCTTATCATGTCGCCAACATCAGCGCTCCTGCGGTGTGGGCACAAGGATATACGGGCAATGGTGTTGTTGTGGCGGTGTTGGATTCGGGAATTAACTACAATCATGCTGATTTGATTGGTAATCTTTGGACCACTCCCGATTATCCGCTCTATGGGTGGAACTTCATAGCGAACAACAACAACCCCCACGACGACAATGGACACGGCACACATTGTGCCGGAATTGTGGCTGCATCGGGGGCCTCAGGCACCCAATGTGGAATTGCTCCGGGTGCCAAACTCATGGCTCTTAAAGTACTCAGTGCCAACGGAAGCGGCTTCGAAAGCGGAATTTGGGCTGCCATCCAATTCGCCATGGAAAATGGCGCCCATGTATTAAGCATGTCTTTGGGCTGGTTGCATGCATGGAATCCTGACCGGGCTACCTGGCGCAACGCCATGAAAAATTGCCTGGCTGCAGGTGTGGTTGCTGCGGTGGCTGCAGGAAACGAAGGGAATCAGCTGGCAACATATCCGATACCCGATAATGTAAGAACTCCGGGCGATTGCCCTCCGCCCTGGCTACATCCACATCAAACCGCTGCCGGAA
This sequence comes from Lentimicrobiaceae bacterium, assembly GCA_037446395.1. Taxonomy (GTDB): domain Bacteria; phylum Bacteroidota; class Bacteroidia; order Bacteroidales; family JAAYJT01; genus JAAYJT01. The sequence continues at coordinate 6,067 of JBBIIP010000008.1, read as the reverse complement.
GCACCTCGGCGGCAGTCTGTGTCGGCGCGGTTAATGGCGCTGACTCAATTGCAGGTTTTTCGGCACGTGGCCCCGTTACCTGGCTGGCAATACCAGGCTATCGCGATTTTCCGCTAAATCCGGGAATTGGGTTAATCCGACCCGATGTAGTTGCTCCCGGGGTCAGCGTTAAATCGCTGCGCCACGACAGCAATACAGGATATACTGTCAAGAGTGGCACATCAATGGCAACTCCGTGTGTTGCAGGTGTAATGGCCTTGATGCTATCGAAGAACCTGTTTACGGAGCCCGCGATCGTTTCGCAGATTCTTGAACAAACAGCGGCGCAGTTGGCACCAGTAAAAAACAATGTTTATGGTTCAGGGCGTGTTGATGCCCTTGCTGCCGTAAATAGCACAAACCCACCGGGGCCGTATTATCATTCGCATTTTTTTGTTGACTCTATTGGCAACCAGGATGGCAGAATTAACCCGGGCGAAACAGTAATGTGTTCTCTTGGGCTGATAAATAAATCCCAACAACCTCAACCGAATATTAAAGTTGTACTCAGGGTCAATTCATCTTTCATTACCATTTCTGACAGTGTGGAGATATTTGGGAATTTCGACCCGGGAAGCATCATTTTCAAAGAAAATGCTTTTAGATTTCATGTTTCGCCAAACGTTCCCAATGGCCATGCCATTAAATTTTCTCTTATTGCCAGCAACGACATTTCTTCATGGAGCAGCCATTTCAAAACCTTTGCATATACACCTGTTTTGGGTGCTGGAGGCCTGACAATAATAGATGCTCTGGGGAATGCGAACAATAATCTCGACCCGTCAGAAACTGCCATTATTCAATTTCCTTTGATAAACACAGGTAAAATGAAGGCAGATGATGTTCAGGCCAACCTTAGCACCTCAAATCCGAATATTATTATTCATGATTATGCCCCCGGGCAGGGGAGTATTGATGCCGAGACTTTTATCCGAGCGAATTTCCGAATTACAGTTTTGCCAGGAGCGCCTGTTGGATCAAATGCTGTCTTTTTCTTGAATATCAACTCCGGAAACTACACTTTTCAAAAGCAGTATATTCAAAAAATCGGAAGCGTGATTGAAGACTTTGAATCGGCAGACTTCACGAGCTTTAACTGGACTTTTGAAGGAACTCAACCGTGGACTATTACAAGTCAGGATGCTTTTGAAGGATTGTATGCTGCCCGGTCGGGCAACATAAACCATAATCAGACAAGTAGCCTTGCGTTGAAGATGACTGTGCCAAAAGATGATTTCATTTCATTCAAATATATGGTTTCATCACAGCAAGACAATGATTACCTAAAATTTTATATTGACAATGAATTGATGGGTCAATGGTCGGGCGAGCTATCCTGGCAAAGTGTGATGTATTCTATTACTCCCGGAATTAAACAGATCCGTTGGGATTATGTGAAAAACGACTCTGTTAACGGAGGAAGGGATGCCGCATGGCTAGATAATATTGCCTTGCCTCGAAGGCTTGTTACTGCAGTGTATGCAGGCCCCGATACAACAGCGTGCAGCGGCAAAGCACATCAGCTTGAGGCCATTGCAATGAACTATGACAGCCTGCTTTGGTCCACTTCAGGCAACGGAATTATACTAAACCAAACATTAGCAAATGCATTGTATATTCCCGGCACCCAGGACCTGTCTAAAGGGAAGGCAGTGTTGCGTTTAACTGCTAAAAGAACTGGGGAGGAACCTGTATACGATGAATTGACGCTCTATATTCGCCCGGGAGCAATTGCCCGGGCTGGCAGGGATACACTGCTTTGCTCCAACATTCCATTTCTGACTCAAGTTGCAGAAGCACACAACCATGCATCAATCACCTGGATAAGCTCCGGGGATGGAGTATTCGAAAACCCAAATGCTTTGCACACGAATTATATGCCTGGTGAAGCCGACATTGCATTTGGATTGGTTACACTCACATTAACCGTTAAAGGAATTTTGCCTTGCGGCGATGCTTCCTCTCAAATGTGCCTTAGCCTGGTTCCATCCGCCTCTGTTGATATATTCGATGAAATAGTTGTCTGTAAAAACTCTGATGTTGTGCTTCAGCCGCTGGCAAGCAACTATTCCTCCGCCCTGTGGACGACATCCGGAAGCGGTAATTTTGATAACCCATACAGCTTAAATGCCACTTACATTCCCGGAAATCTGGATTTTATTGTTGGCAGTGTCACCCTGACAATCACCGTGATGGGAAATGGCCCATGCGGTAGTGTTTCAGACAACGCCAGGGTTGTTTTTCGCGAGCTGCCCCAGGCCAACATGTCTGGTCCGGCTTCAATTTGTCAGGGTGCTCAGGCAGAATTAAACATCGTGCTACAAGGAGTATCGCCCTGGGTAATCAACTTCGGACCACTAAATCAGCTCCATTTTGTGAGCCAATCTCCCTATAAGATATTTGTTCAACCCATCGAAACTACTGTTTACAAAATTCATTTTGTAACCGATATGACGGGCTGCTATCGCATGAATGCGAGTGAAATTACACTGGCCGTTCATCCTTTGCCATTACCTCCCCAACTTGGGTCTGTTCCTGACACGATTGATATTATACTACAACCCATCTCAATATTCAACATCGTTCCGGGCCATTATGCCACATCACACCTTTGGATACTTGATCCGCCCGGCGCCGGAACTATTTCGTCTAGTGGAAACACGATACAAATCACCTGGAATCAAACATTTATCGGACAATTGAATATAAAAGCAAAGTCTATCAACTCATGCGGAGAAAGTGCCCTGACCATCATAAAAAGCCTCTATCTGAAAAACACAACGAGCCTCGAAAGCCTTGGTCAGCCCTTTTTGTTTGATATTTATCCAAATCCATCGCATGGTGTTTTTGGTGTGCGGGTAAGAAGCAATGCACCCAGTCAGTTTTCTTTTGCCGTTTATGACTTAGAAGGCAGGATAGTCTATTTGCAAACGCATTCAACAACAACAGCAATGAAGCCTGTTTACACACTCCCCTTGGGGCATTTGGAAAATGGAATATATTTTCTGCACGTCGAATATCCGCAGGGGAGAATATTCAGAAAGCTGATAATCAATAGGTGAGGCTAGATTTGGCAGTTAATAAATTATACCCCTGCCACTGTTTCGAACAATGACTTTTCATCCAGGTACTGATTTGCAAGTTCAAGTAATCTGGACGAGGTAATAAGGCGGATGGTCTGTGCATAGGCATAAAAATAATCTTTACCCTGGCCATATTCATAAGCCCCCCGCAAACGCTCAGCCACTGCAAAAGGCCCGTCTAGTCCTCTCATTAGCGCACCTAACATATAATTCCTTACAAGGTTCAGTTCTTCGTCTGGCACCGGCTCTTGTTTGAGTTTGCGTATTTCTTTATAGATTTCTTTTACTGCTCTCTCCCGCTTTGATGCCCCCACCTCACTTGCAATAACCAACATGCCGCTTTGCTGAAGCGACAGCAGCGCAGAGCTTATTCCATAAGTAAAGCCCTTGTCTTCTCGAAGATTTTTCATCAGCCTCGAACCAAAATACCCGCCAAGCATCGTGTTAAGTACCGACAACCCCTGGTAGTCGGGATGAGTACGGTTAATTGTGGCTTTGCCGATGCGTAGTGCCGATTGGGTGTTATTTGGCAAAGAAACAAATTGCTTTTGTTCTAATGATGACTCAATGGAGTATGCGGGAGGGCTTGGGGAGGGTTCACGATTGCCCGGCAACTGGCCAAAATAGAATTCCATTTCTTTTTCAAAGCCTGGGGGAAGCAATCCGCTGACAAATATAAAACAGTTCTCCGAGCGATAAAACTTCCGGTGGAACTCCCGCAATAGTTCTGCTTCAAGCCTGTCGATGTCTTCGAAATGCAATCGCATGCCATAGGGGTGACCCTTGCCAAAAATTTGCTCGTTGAAATTTATCCGGGCAAGGTATTTCACTTTTTGGAGGTTTACACTCAGGGCTTGTTTTTTAGTTTTTCGATAAATCACAACCTCTTCATCGGGGAAAATGGCATCCATTAATACCTCGGCTAGCATGGGCAGTGTATTTTTATAGTACTTATTCAGTGTGTATAAAGTAATATAGGCATGATCCTTTTCAGTATTCGTTTCGACATGAGACCCATAAAATTCAAAATATTCGGCTATTTGATCAGCCGTGTGCTTCGATGTGCCGTTTGGAATAAGCATATTAGTTGCCGTAGCCACAGATTTTGCAGGCTGATACCAACTGCCTGCCTTAAAACCCAGTTCTATGCGCATTACCTCCTGTGTCCCGCAACTAACCAGATGTACTAAAATGCCATTACTCAGACTCAACATCCGACTGTCGAGTGCCGAGTTGAACTCAACCAATACAGAGGGTGGGGCTATTTTACGATAATGGTGCTTAATTTTTTCTTGCATGATAATAAAGGGTGGAGCAGTTGGTATCGGTTAGGGTATTTTTTGAAAAAGTAACTATCTGATCAGGTGTTATCTGTTGATACTTCTCAACTTCGCTATTGATCATGCCAGCATCGCCCAGCAATTCATAATAGCTGAGATTTAAGGCTTTTTCCAGCACTTTCATCTCTGAAAAAGTAGTGATTGATTCAATACGGTTTTTGACTTTCTGCAACTCGCGTTCATTCACTGGCTGTAGCCGGAGTTTCGATAGTTCAGATTCTATCGCAGCTTCTCCTTGCTGGATAGTGGCTCCCTCCATCAGTTTTCCGGTGATTACAAACAATCCGGGGTCAATGCTTCCGGTTATATAGGCATTCACATCGCTGAACAGTTGCTGCTTTTTCACCAATTCGATAAATAATCGCGACGAATCACCGCCTGACAATATATCGCTCACCAGGTCGGCTATATAGTAGTTTGCGTCTAACCTTGCCGCAATATGCCAGGCCTTGTATATAGCATCATGTGGTACATTGCGTTCAACTTCCTTCTTTCTGCCCTCGGTTTGGGGTCCTTCCGGAGAAATTTTGTGCAAATTGGGCAGCCCGCCGGGGATATCAGCGAACCATTTATTGCATAGGTGTTTCACTTCTTCTGCTTCAACAGGCCCGGCAATTGTAAGTATGGCATTAGCCGGATGATAGAACCGACCATAAAAATCCCTCACATCAGCCATGCGTGCATCAGCAATGTGCTGAATATCGGCACCTATCGTAGCCCATCGGTAGGGATGAGTTCGATAGGCAAGAGGGCGCAGTAACAACCAGGCATCGCCATAGGGTTGATTCAAATGGGTTTGCCTGAATTCTTCCATCACCACCTTGCGCTGTACATTGAGGCTTTTGCGCGAAAATGCCAAATCCAGCATACGATCCGACTCGAGCCAGAAGGCAGTTTCGAGATTGGATTTTGGAAGGGTTATAAAATAGCTGGTAATATCGTTTGAGGTAAAGGCATTATTTTCGCCTCCCACCTTTTCGAGGGGTTCATCATACACGGGAATGTTCTTAGATCCACCGAACATCAGGTGTTCAAACAAATGGGCAAAACCTGTTTTCGCGGGGTCTTCATCGCGCGAGCCTACATCGTAAAGCACATTGTAAGCAACAATGGGAGTTGTATAATCTTGATGCACAAGCACTCTTAGCCCATTATCGAGCCGGAATTTATCGAATTGTATCATCTGCTTTTGCGGCTGTCGTTGTAAGGTTTTGGGGTGCAAAGGTAGTGTTTCATATAGTATCAAGCGGCCACAATATATCCTGTTCATTGTTGATTCACTCAGACTTTAGTCACAAACGAAAATCTCATATCCGCTCATCAGGCCATGGCTTCCAAGCTATTGCAACAATTCTTCAATTAAACTTGCCTCGAGGTGTATCTTCTTCTCAATATTTAATCTTTCTTTGTTCTTTTGTCGTGACAAAAGAACCAAAAGCACTCGCCAAAACAATCGCCCTCCCGCTCTTGAAAAATACTTGAACTGCAGGCAAAGTATTGGTTGAAACCAGTGCTATGCTTGCAGCTCTTCATTATCCTGTTTTGGCTGATAGCACCGGTTTCTCCCAGACGTAAACGCCTTTGCCGCATTTCTACGCATTTTTC
>JBBIIP010000007.1:88110-115078 GCA_037446395.1 Lentimicrobiaceae bacterium | reverse complement strand
AAAAATATCGCGTCGAAGGAAAGCAACCAGATTTAAACAATTTCCTCTACGTTCTCAGAGGGGGAGTTTGTTATTGAATCTGTTCCAGAATTCTTAGTATATTGAGCAAAATCGCGCTGTGACTTGAAAAGATTCACCGCGAAGAGTATGAGGTTTTTAGTTTCGGAAAGAAGATTTAAATAGAGCAAGCTATTTTTGGTGCCTGCTTCATTGTTTTTTATACGCTTGACCTGCGCTTTGCGGGAGCGGTCAATATTTTCAAGAACACTAGTTTGTAGCCTGTACACATCTTCCTGGTTCGAGAAATCTTCTTTTTCGATATATCGTAGGATTAGAGCCAGCAATTGCAGCATTTCTTGCTGAATTTTAGTCACTTCTTGCCTTTGGGATTGGATTAGCCCTTTATGGTTGTTGCTTACATGCACAAGACAAGGTTCCGAAATATAGTTCAGGCAGTGAGCAATTTCCCGTAGGTAATCAAGTACCTGTACATAATAATGCCCGGTTTCTATCGAATCTTCTCGCAACTGATCTACAGTTCTATGTATGTTGTCTTTCAATTTTTTAGAGTGCTTGTTTAGTGCGGAGATTTCATCTTGAACAAGTTTTAGTTTTTTCCGGTCTTCCTCGAATAAGCCCTGTATTACTTTTGAATACAGCCTTCCCGATTCTGTGAGGTCTGATATGATATTGGCTTTGCATCTCTCAAGGATGTTCTGATCATCTATCAGATTCGCGGTTTCATCTTCAATTTGCTCCTTCAAATCTTCTTGTCGCTGTTTATAAGCTCTTTGTTGCCTTATTAGTATAAAAATTGCACCAGCCACAAGTACATAGGTTGCTATGTTGCCTCCCTTGACCATAACCAAGGCAATGAGGAACGCTACGGTGAAGGCAACCATGGCTGTCACAAACCATCCCCCGATGACAGATAGCACCCCGGTGATACGATATACTGCGCTTTCGCGTCCCCAAGCACCGTCAGCGAAGGATGTTCCCATCGCAACCATAAAAGTTACATAAGTAGTACTTAGGGGTAGCTTTAGCGATGTTCCTAATGCGATCAGGGTGCTGGCGACAACAAGATTGACCGATGCCCGCACCATATCAAATGAAACTCCTTTTTCTGTTTTTTGGCCTGAACTTCTAAAAGAATGCTGCCTCATTCTTGCTTCGATCACCTGAAGGACGATTGAAGGGATATTTCTAGTGATGGTATTTCCAAAATTGACAAATAAGCGAACGATATTTCTTGATAAAGATGTTGATCCAAATCGTTCAACCCCTTCTTCTTGCCTGCTCAGGTCAATGCTGGTATCAATAACCGTTTTTGCTTTACGCGAAAAAATCAATGTCAAAGACATGACCAGCCCTGCCAACAAAAGCATGTAGGTTGGAGTAAATATAGGCTTAGATAAAGCGCCCATCATGAATTGGTTTGGATCGGAAGCGGGCTCAGATGCAAATATTTTAAATGACTCGTAGCCAGCGAGCGGAACACCGATAAAGTTCACCAAGTCATTGCCGGCAAAGGCCATTGCAAGAGCAAAAGTACCAATCAAGACAGTGATTCTCAGCACATCGGTGCGTAATATCCATATTAGAAGCTGAAAAACGATAGTGAGAACAGCCATACTCGCCAGTATGATCCAAAATGCGTTGCTCTCAATGTACCTTACCATTTCAGGATTCATGAAGGATGCCCCCCGTGCACCTTTGATTATCATAAAGTAGATGATGGCTGTAACTGCAAAACCAGCCCAAAGTCCTCCAAGATACTTCAGTTTTGGCTTGAAATTAAAGGTGAATATCAGCCGACTTATGAATTGAATAATTGTACCCGCAGTAAATGCTAATATTACGGATAGAAGTATTGCCGAAATAATTCCAAGTGCTTTTGATGAGTTTATGTAGGTATTAAGGTCCTGAGATACCCCCGGATCGGAGAGAATTTTAATCATTGCAACCGCCACAGATCCTCCAAGCAATTCAAAGACGATAGAAACTGTTGTTGAAGTCGGCAGGCCAAAACTGCTGAAAGTATCGAGCAGCAGCACATCGGTAATCATCACTGCAATGAAAATAATTATAATATCACTAAAAGAGAATTGAGCAGGATGAAAAATTCCGCTACGAGCGATTTCCATCATCCCACTCGAAAATGTGGTTCCCGCAAGGATTCCCAAAATGGCAACGATCATGATGACGTATCGCGGGGCTGCTTTGGCTCCAATTGCAGAGTTCAGGAAGTTGACTGCATCGTTGCTTACCCCAACAATCAGATCGGATATAGCAAGAATAAAGAGAAAAACAACAAAAAAAATGAATATTTGATCCATCAACTGAATTTAACAAACGAAACACAAAAATACTTACATGACTTCAGCTCATTATAGCTTTTATTTTAAGTTTTTGTTAAATTTTGCTTCCATCCATTATGTTTTCTCAGCCAATGCTTCATTGATGTTTAGCGTCATGTCGCCAATTTTCTCACAAAGAGAAATGAGTTCGCCATAGTATTTTGCTGTATTATAAGCAATGGAATTATCCTGAACTCTTTTATTATTGCCTGACAATAATACATTTCTAAGAATGTCAATTTTTGATTCCAGCTCCAGTACTTTTGACATATCCGGAGTCACTTCAAAATGTTCAATATTATGGTTTGTGAGGGCAAGCGATGCAAAGATGAGCGAAAACATCTCGTTTAATTCGTCGCGCATTTCCTGAGTAAACCAAGCGTTTTCAGAATTCTTAATGTCCATGAGTGTTGACATCTTCATGCACACATCGTTTATAGTTTCGAGATTGTCGATCACTTTGAACATCGAGTGTACCTGTCTATAACTTTCGCGGCTCATTTCTGATTCTGACAAACGGTTAAGGTAGATTTCAATTTCATCCTCCATGTTATCAGCGTTGTCTTCATATTTTTTTATTTGCCTTAGTAGCTTACCATATTTTAAGGGATCTTTCTCGACAAGTAATTGGGGAATAAATTCAAACATCGCCTCAGTGCGCAAGCCATATGCCCCTACCAACTTCTTCGCCTGCAATAGCGATAGCTCTGAAGTTGAAATAGGAGTCGTGAGGTGTTGTAGGGTGAAACGCTCTTTTTTTGATCCCTTGGGCAGAAGTATTTCGGTTAGTCTTACAATCAGAGGGATAAAGCCGATAAGTAGCGCAGCGTTCACAAAATTGAAAAGGGTATGGTAGAGAGATAGTGCAAAAGCTACCGTGCCATTATCAGGTATTGGAGACGCTCCTGAAATTTTGAGTGTGAGCCATTCTATAGCCGAAACCGAAACCCTAAAAATAATTAATGCCCATGCGATGCCGATCAAATTAAAAATAAGGTGGGCCAGGGCAGTTCGTTTTGCACTTCGGTTAGCGGGCAATGATGCAATGATCGCCGATGAAGTTGTTCCAATATTCGATCCGAGGATCATGGCAATGGCCAAATCAAGACCGATCCACCCTTTGAAGCACATTACTACGATTAGTACAAAGGATGCACTGGATGATTGTATTACCACCGTGGTAACCAGGCCTGCCAAAAGAAACAACAAAACAGAGCCAAATCCAAGATTTTTGATAAGAGTTAATCCCTCCGTTAAGAAAATATTTTCGGCAGGAATAGCAAAATGTTGCTTCAGAAACTCCAAACCAAGGAAAACAAGGGCAAACCCAAACAAAAATTCACCATATTTTCTAAAACTGCCTTTTTTGGTAAAATACAAAGGGATTGCTAATCCTATGATGGGAAGCAGCAATGGGTCGAGTGACAATTTGAATCCAAGCAACGCAAGGATCCATGCAGTTATGGTAGTGCCGACATTGGCTCCAATAATTGCGCCTACTGCCTGATATACAGAAAGTTGTCCTGCATTTACAAAACTAATAATCATCACCGAAACCGCTGATGATGAATGAATAGCGCCGGTAACAAGCAGTCCGGTAAAAAAACTGCGGAAACGACTGGCCGTGAGTGCTGATAGTAAATTGCGCAGACGATGCCCTGCTGCTTTTTGTATTGATTCGCTTACCAACTTCATTCCGAACATGAACACACCGAGGGACCCAACAATTGAAAGTATTTTTAACAAGTTCGACATGACATTAAAAATAAATTACTCCTTCAGTTATTCAAAACACCCTTACAAAGGTAGTCCTTTTTTATTTTTTAATCCTAGGGTAGTGAGCGTTTCTGTTCATGCAAATATTTTCGGTTTGATGCCTTTGATTGTGAGAAAACGTGTTGCACAATTACATTTTGCGTTATTACCGACGTGTTGTATCTCAAAGATTTGAAATCACAATTTTTGTGGCAATAAGGGCGTTACCAAATTACTTCTTCAATTATCTGAAAGAATTTGCTGTACAGCTTCTTCGCATGAATAACTTGCAGTATAACAGGGATATAGAAGTATTGTTTAAAAATTAACGAATCTTCTTATTGAACTCCAATCTTCTCTTTCTCGCAATAATCAATTTTAGGATTACCCCCGATATAAAATTAAAATATTTTGATTTCACGATATAAATTTCTTTTACTTTTGCGGCGTTAAATCATCTTTACCACAACTGCTTTCTTTTATTGTTAGTCGAAATAATGTAAATACTGCCCAGATGATTTCCCTGATCCTCTCAACAGCATCGAAAATTTTGCTTCCGGTTCTGTTGATCTTTTCATTTTTTGTATTAATTCGTGGGCATTACGAGCCAGGAGGCGGGTTCGTTGGTGGCTTGATAGCAGCCTCAGCTCTTGCCCTATATTCAATTTCGCATGGACTAAAAGCAGTTAGAAGGTTGTTCCCGCATTCTAAGCTATTTATTTTATCGGGGTTGACGGTTTCACTTTTTAGTGGCATTCTTTCGGTACTTTTTGGAAAAATAGCATTTACAGGGCTTTGGACAGATTTTGCCTTGCCGATTTTAGGAAAACTCAGTACGCCATTCATGTTCGATATTGGTGTATACCTTGTTGTAATTGGTGTTACCACGAGTGTTATATTCACACTAAAGCTGAAGGAGTAGAGTATGGAAATATTACTTGCGTTCTTGATTGGGGGATTGTTTGCAGGATCTGTTTATATGATTCTTAGGCGCTGTGTCGTTAAACTGATCATCGGCCTCTCGTTGCTTTCTCATGCCTGCAATCTTTTAATCTTTACCATTGGTAGGATTGTCCATGGGAAGGCTCCGATCATTGAACATGGAGCCAATCGAATTACAGAAACTGTCGCCGACCCGCTGCCACAGGCACTTATTCTCACTGCCATTGTCATAAGTTTTGGATTAACTGCTTTTGTTATCGTATTGATTGAACAGGTTTATCAGGTGGTGGGCGCAGATGATGTTGACAAGCTGAAAGTTACTGATAGCTCACGATAACACCTGGATCGGATTTATGGAAAAACTACTCCTTGTTTCCCCTATTCTACTACCACTCGCCATTTCCATACTTGTGAGCATTTTTTGGTTTCGGCGGCAGGTTCAGAGTTCACTAAATGCGATTGGCGCTGCAGGCTTGCTGGTCATTGGAATCCTGCTTGTCAGAACTGTATGGTTGAATGGTATTCAAGCTTTGCAGATTGGCGATTGGCCAGCTCCTTTCGGAATTACGATTGCCATTGACTTGTTTAGTGCCTCTATGGTGCTGATAACCGGAATCATCGCATTCGCACTTTCCATTTATTCAGTTGTTACCATTGATCGCAGGCGCAAGCAATTCGGATACTATAGCCTTGTGAACACGCTTTTGATGGGAGTATGTGGTGCATTCATCACCGGAGACCTGTTTAATATGTACGTTTGGTTCGAGGTGATGCTCATATCATCCTTTGTGCTACTTACACTGGGAGGTGAAGCAAGGCAAATAGAAGGAACTTTTAAGTATGTTACACTGAATCTGATAAGTTCAGCATTGTTTTTGGTTGGAGTAGGTTTTCTTTATGGTATGGTTGGCACACTGAATATGGCTGACTTATCATTAAAACTGGCTCATTATCACAATCAGGGCCTTGTGACGGTAGTTTCGATGCTGTTTCTAACTGCTTTCGGAATAAAAGCAGCCGTGTTCCCAGTGTTCTTCTGGCTTCCGGCCTCGTATCATACGCCCCCAATCCCCGTAACAGCCATCTTTGCAGGGCTGCTAACAAAAGTCGGTGTTTATAGCCTGATCAAAGTGTTTACACTCATATTCATCGGAAACGTAGGTTTCACGCACACTGTCATTCTGATTATCTCCGGTTTCACGATGCTTGTTGGTGTCCTCGGAGCAGCATCACAATTTGATATGCGAAGAATTTTATCGTTTCACATCGTTAGTCAGATTGGCTATATGATTTTTGGTCTTGCACTTTTTTCTCCATTGGCAATAGCCGGTGCAATTTTCTATGTACTCCATCATATCATCGTAAAAACCAACCTTTTTCTTGTCAGCGGGGTGGTTCAGCGCCTGAAAGGCGACTATGACATACGCAATATCGGCAACATATTAAACAGCTACCCACTTTTAGCAGTCTTGTTTTTGATACCTGCTTTATCACTGGCAGGGATACCACCCCTGTCAGGGTTTTGGGCAAAATTCTTTGTGATAAAAGCTGCTTTCGAGGACCAAAAATATCTGATCAGTATTGTAGCTCTTGTCGTTGGCCTTTTAACTTTGTTCTCCATGATGAAGATCTGGAATGAGGCTTTTTGGAAGAAAACTCCTGAAAACTCACCAAATCCTGTGCCCGCAGCGATGAGTCTGTATTCGAAACCAATCATTTACATGATCATTCCTATTATATTTTTGGCCGCTATTACGCTTGGCATTGGATTTTATCCTGAACTGCTCTATAAATTTGCAATGAGAGCTGCAGAACAATTAATGAATCCAACCGAATATATCAATGTAGTACTGGGAGGTGCGCCATGAAAATGTTTGTGACTAATGTGTTTCTGACTGTGGTTTGGGTTCTCCTGACCATGAAGCCAGCCATCATTAATATCGTTTTTGGCTTTTTACTTGGTTTTTTTGTGCTGTGGCTTATCTATGGAAAAACACACAAGAGTTATTTTACGAGGATTCCGAAAATCCTGGATTTTCTCGCAACTTTTTTCTGGCAAATTGTTCAGGGAAGTGTTAAAATTGCCTGGGACATTGCAACTCCCCATCACTACATGACACCTGGCATTATCGCCTTACCGCTCACAGCCGAAACCGATCTCGAAATAACACTTTTGGCAAATGCTATCACCCTCACTCCCGGAACAATGAGTATGGATGTTTCATCAGACCGTAAAATCCTCTATGTTTATACTGTTTATATTGATTCGGAGGAAAAAGTAGTTGCAAGTATAAAAAATACGCTTGAGAAAAAATTATTGGAGGCAATGCGATGAACTTGAGTTTTGTATTACTTTATTTTATACTGCCGGTTCTTAGTTTGAGCATGGTGCTAATCTTCATTCGTGTGATCAAAGGACCGCGTTTGATGGATAGGGTGGTTGCCCTTGATATGCTTACAATTGTCGCCATTGGCTTTAACTCTGCATTTGCCATTTTGTATGACAAGCCGATAATTATTGATGTATCGCTGATCCTGGCGCTCATTGCATTCTTGTCAACTGTCGCATTTACCTACTATTATCAAAGACAAGCCAACAAATAATCAAATAGATACTAGTTATGCGCGAAATCATTGTAATAGCATTTTTGATATTAGGAACCATATTTGTTTTCTTGGCAGCAGTAGGTTTATTGAAGATGCCTGATGTATTTCTGAGAATGTCTGCCTCAACCATTGCAGCTACATTGGGCGTTTCAAGCATTTTGATAGCGCTTGCAATTCATTTTTTTGATCTTGGGATTACATTTTTAGTCATTGGAATTAACCTTTTCTTGTTTCTGACTGTGCCGGTGAGTGCTCACCTCATGGGCAGAGCAGCCCATAAAGCCGGATACAGCAAGTGGGATAAAACTTTATTCGACAGATTAGACGGAAAATATAATGCCGAAGACCATACTCTTTTAAGCGGGCTCGAGCCCGAACAAAAAAAAGATTTGCCCGAATCAACCAACAATAAAAACGCATAATACTCTAAATATGATATTTGCAGTTCTGGTGGGGTTTGTAGTAGCCTTGATTGCACCACAGGTTCAGCGGGGCATGCCAAGATATGCCGGTATGGTTCTTGGTTTTTTGCCGCTGCTTATTTTTGCCTATTTCACCACCTTTATCAACCCGGTTGCATCTGGCCATACTTTTAGTACCAGCTTCGATTGGTTCCCGTCGGTTAATATTCAGATGAGTTTTTTGTTGGATGGCTTAAGCTTGATTTTTTCCCTCATCATTAGCGGAGTTGGAGCATTAATCATGTTTTATGCCAACGGATACCTGCATGGCCATCCTAAACAGGGCCGGTTTTATGGGTATTTGTTATTTTTTATGGCCAGTATGCTGGGCGTGGTTACCTCTGACAACCTGATAACATTATTCATTTTTTGGGAGTTAACCAGTATCAGTTCATACTTGCTTATTGGGTTTAATCATGAGCAGGAAAAAGCACGCAAAGCGGCGCTACAAGCATTACTTGTAACCGGGGGTGGAGGCCTGGCCCTGCTGGCAGGAATGATTATTACTGGCCTGATCGGAGGGAGTTTCTCGCTTAGCGAATTAATGACTCAAAGCAGCATTATTAAGGCCAATTCGCTATATCCGGTTATATTGGGGTTGGTATTTCTTGGAGCATTTACAAAATCTGCACAATTCCCATTCCAATACTGGTTGCCCAATGCCATGGAAGCACCATCGCCGGTCAGCGCCTATCTTCATTCGGCAACCATGGTCAAAGCTGGGGTTTATCTTTTGGCAAGATTTACTCCGATGTTAGGAGCAACCATACAGTGGCAGTATACATTGATGATTTTTGGCGGCCTGACCATGTTGATTGGTGCGCTTAGAGCATTGGGCCAAACTGATTTAAAACGCATCTTGGCATACACAACGGTGAGTGCGCTTGGAATTCTTGTATTCCTTATTGGACTGGGAACTGACATTGCAATCAGTGCGGCAATTACATTTTTGGCGATTCATGCCATGTATAAAGGCTCGTTGTTTCTTGTTGCGGGAGCAGTTGATCATGAAACCGGAACCCGAGACATTGGTAAGCTGGGCGGATTAAGAAAGCACCTTCCGACATTGGCTTTCGCGGGTTTATTGGCAGCGTTATCCTATGCCGGTATTCCACCATTCCTGGGTTTTGTGGGTAAAGAACTAATCTACGAATCGGCGATGCATGCATCCTGGCTGCCTGTTGCTTCGACCATTCTGTTGCTGATTACGAACATGTTACTTGTCGCTACAGCAATTATGACAGGGGTAAAACCATTTTTGGGCAAAGAAATAGAAACCCCGAAACAACCTCATACTCCATCAATTTATCTTTGGCTGCCTCCTGCCATTTTAGCATTGGGAGGATTACTTTGGGGACTATTTACCGGGGCATTTTCCAATATTTTTGCGAGTCCTGGTGCGAGTGCCATACTCAAAAGTGCTATTGAAGCAGACTTGCACCTATGGCATGGATTCAACATCGGCCTGGGCTTAAGCGTGCTTACTGTTGCCGGTGGCATCGGGCTCTATACAGTTCGAAATCTCGGGTTAAGCCTTGACAAGTTGCTAATGAGAAATAATTTCTTACTCACTGAAACAGGGTATGACTTTTCGCTCTCCGGTATGCTACGTTTTGCCAGTTGGCAGACAAATTTCTTTCAAAATGGCTATATGCGTCATTATATCACCTGGACCGTATTAACCTTTCTCTTTCTTGGCACACTTGCAATAACCCTGTTTCTGGATCTGTCATTTATTTCGCTTAATTTCAGCGGAATACATACTTACGAGGTACTGATTGCTGTAGTTGTGCTACTTGCGGCATTTTTTGCCATTCGCTCCAAGTCTGTGCTGGGAGCGATCGCATCACTTGGAATAACCGGCTATGGAATCGCATTGTTTTTTGTGTTTTATGGTGCACCCGATCTTGCCCTTACCCAATTCTCAATTGAGACACTTACCGTCATCCTGCTTGTTCTGGTTGTTTATAAAATTCCACGTTTTGCAAATTATTCCTCAACCAAGACTAAAGTGCGCGATATTCTCATCTCAATCGGAGTCGGATCCTTCATTACAGTATTGTTATTGGTTCTGTTAAGCACCGACCCTCCTCCATCTATCAAGGAATACTTTCTCGAAAACACATATCTGCTAGCACATGGCCGCAACGTAGTGAATGTAATTCTTGTCGACTTCAGAGCGTTTGATACCATGGGCGAAATCACCGTGCTATCCATTGCAGCCATCGGAGTGGTTACTTTACTTAAATTGAGAACCGAACGAAAAAAGAAGGAAGCCGCCGTTAAAGAAGAAGTGAAAGAAAGTTAAAAGCCACACGCCTATTGGGTTGACATCAGTCATGCCTCAGCGCTTTTACAGGGTCAATGTTTGCTGCTCTGATAGCCGGGTACAATCCGGCCGCAAGGCTGATGAATATTGAAAAAAGGATAGCGCCTAGAATAAGCCACCAAGGGAAATAGAACAGCTCTACTGGTCCAATGCCGTCTTTTGAAAGTTGCATATTCATGATCAATCCGGCCACCCGAGTAATTGACCAGCCCAATAAAAGTCCAAGAATAGCCCCAACAAAGCCAATGACGGATGCTTCAACAAAAAATATCAGTCTGATTTCACGCTCACTTCCTCCTATGGATTTCATAATTCCAATTTCTCGTGTTCGTTCAAGTATCGACATCACCATAGTATTTACGATTCCAAGGCCGGCAACAATTAGCGCTATCGCTCCGATGGCTCCCAATATGGAGTTGATTATTAAAAATGCATTTCTTAGTTCGCGAAGCTGATCGGAGATGCTATAAACGCCTACATTCATTTTTTCGAGCGACTTTTTAACGTCATCCAACACCTTCATATCGGCGGCCCTTACCATAATTTGGTCGTAGCTGTTGTTACCTCCCCGCTTATTCAGGAGTTCCCAAACATTCGAAAACCCTAACCGGGGTATGGAATTTGCAGTCCCGATGGGGATAATCAGGTTGCCCTGGCCCATGTTTGGTCCAAAATTATTGTTTGATTTTAGTATGCCAATAACGGTAAGTTCAGTGATTGATTCGCCCAAGGGGAGGTCGGCCATTCCAGTGAATGAACCAAGCATTTGGCCCATTATAGTTGGATTAACCGAAATAGAGATTACGCGGATGGTTTTTCCGAGTATGGAGTCGGGAGGTAGAAGCTTAACCCCTCTTGCCGAATCAGCCGTGGTGAGCTGCTCTGGTCCGTCTTTCAGTTTTATCTTAAACCTACGGTACAAAACATTTTGGCCGATGATAATTGCTGAAGTGGTATCGGATGAAAAGTATTCTCCCGCAAGCAAGTCGTTGTATGGCTTGTACTTAGCTAAAGCCGCAGGCAATGCCAACACTCTAAGGTTGGTCGAATCATCGAAAAGTTTTACTTTCACCGGAAACTCAATCCGCGGATAGGCAATCTCAACTCCAGCTAAGGCCTGTATTTGAGTGAGGGTTGAATCCGTTAATGGCTTGCTCTCGTGAAGAAGAGAATCAGCCATTTTTTTTGCTTCTGATACATCGAAATCATCCGTATCCACCCTGCGTGGCGTAACGGTGATGTTGGTAAACAGGTCATTGGCTGCAACGGTATCGAAAATATTTTTCTGCATTCCCGTTCCAAACGAAACCATGGAAGTAAGTGCACCAATTCCAATCACAACACCCAAAATAGTAAGCGAAGAACGGAGTTTCATCCGCCAGAGGTTCGAAAATCCCAGTCGGAGCATGTCATTTAGGTTCATAAATCTTCCTTCTTTCTACACGTTCTATTATTTTCCCGTCTTTCAGTCTGATAATTTCATCCGAAACTCTTTCGGCTGTTTCAAGGTCATGTGTGACCATAATCACCGACAAGCCCTTGCTTTTATTGAGGTTTTGCAACAAGGCGATAATTTCATCAGATGTTTCACTGTCAAGATTGCCGGTTGGTTCGTCGGCCAGCAAAACTTTTGGATTATTGGCCAGCGCCCTTGCAATGGCAACGCGCTGTGCCTCGCCTCCTGATAACTCATCGGGATGGTGACTCAATCTATCGCATAGCCCTACCATTCTTAACAGTTCCTCTGCTTTTTTGCGCCGCTGATGGCGCGCCATTCCTCCAAAAGTCAATGCCAACTCAATGTTTTCGACTGCATTGCGTGAGGGAATAAGATTGAAGGACTGGAAAATCATTCCGGTAGAAAAACGCCTGTGATTAGCCAACTCTGCGTTTGACATGTGTTGCAATCTTGTTCCGTTGAACAGGATACTGCCGGTAGTTGCCCTATCTAGGCCGCCAATCAGGTTAAGAAGCGTTGATTTACCCGAGCCTGATTTCCCAACGATTGATAAATATTCCCCTTCCTGCATTTCAAAAGAAATATCCTGCAATGCTGATATGGTGATTGTTCCTTTTTTGTACGATCTGCAAAGATCTTTTACGTTAATAAGCATCAGTGGGATGATGAATGGAGGTGAAAATTATTTTCGGCAAAAGTACCAAATTCTTTGAATCACGATCAATGGCCATAATGTCAACGAATTTCAAAGGAAAGGAGAAGAAGCTCATGCGTATCTCGGATCTTTCTGCATTGGCAACTTTTCCATGCATTCCACTTCCAGACTGGCAAATCCAAACTCTTCAACCACCTTGCCATTGATAAGATAGACGCCTTTTCCGCGAAACGGATATTTTTTGACAACCGGCGGAAAATGAACAGTATCGAAAAACATCCCTTCACGATCGAAAAAAGTTCCAAAATGCATGATCTCGCGACGGATGGTGCTCACATATTTGATCGTAACCAGACTGCCTGCCATCGTTACCTTTTTTCCATTATATTGTTTCATTTCCTTTGCCAGAATGCCTTGCTTTGCAGACTGCTCCACCATATCGAAGTAAGAGAGTGTAACTGGCCAGCCCAGCAATTCAATTTCATCGTATGCATCTTCGAGGCTGCTTCGCATCAGTTCAGGCAGTTCAAATGTTTGGACAGGCGCATCGAACAAGGTATTCGGGCTGACTTTAGGAGCTTTACCCACATTTGTCATATGTGCTTCCCACAGCAGTTCCTGCTTTGTTTTTTCCGTAAAGCGTAAAGCATTGATGCGAATCAACAACAGTAGTTGTTCTTTGCCCATGGGAACCCGGTTCGTAAAATCGAGAAAGCTGCGGTATTGCCCATTTTTTTCTCGCTCCTTCTCTATGGACTGTGCTACATTCGTTTCAAGGTTTTGAACATGAATAAAACCTATGAAGATCGTATTTCCTTTCAGCGATGTTTTGTGCGCTCCCTGGTTCACGCAAGGCAGTTCAACATGTGCACCACATCGCCTGGCCTCATTAAAATAGACCCAGGTTGAATAAAATCCGCCAAAATTATTGATCACCGCCACATGAAATTCATGGGGATGGTGTGCTTTTAGGTATAGACTTTGGAAGCTCTCAACGGCATAGGAAGCCGAATGGGCTTTAGAGAAAGAATAACCGGCAAACGACTCGATCTGCCTCCACACTTCGGCAGCAGTTGTATCGGGATAATTTCGTTGCATGCAATTATCAAAAAAGCGGTTTCGAATGCGTTCGAATTCCTTTTTCGAGCGGTGTTTGCCACTCATGGCGCGTCGAAGAATGTCGGCATCTGCCAGGTCGAGCCCTGCAAAATGGTGACAAACCTTCAGCACATCTTCCTGATATACCATGACACCGAATGTTTCCTTCAGTTGTTCCTCCATCACAGGGTGCAGGTATTTGAACCCATTGGGATTGTGGAAGCGGTGGATATATTCCTTCATCATTCCAGATCGTGCCACCCCGGGCCTGATGATAGAACTCGCAGCCACCAGAATAAGATAGGTGTCGCAGTGCAACTTTTTCAATAACCCACGCATGGCCGGGCTTTCAATATAAAAACACCCGATCGTTTCGCCATTGCGAATCTGATTCATTACCTGAGGGTCTTTCATAAATTCATCCACACGATGTATATCTACATTAATACCCCGGTTTTGGTGAAGTATTTTGGTGCATTCATCAATATGCCCCAACCCGCGCTGGCTCAGAATGTCTAACTTTTCAAAACCAATGGCTTCGGCAACATACATATCCCACTGGGTTGTCGGGAAAGCTTTTGGGGGCATATCGAGGGCAGTGTAGCAGGTTAATGGTTCTTCGCTTACCAATACCCCGCCGGCATGTATGCTACGGATGTTTGGGAAATCAACCATTTGCACACCCACATTCATTAGCCGGCCGATAAGCGGGCCTTGCTGTTCGGGCATTGGAGGTTTTTCGACCAGTTCGTCTATTTCGTTTTTTGGGAGGCCAAACACTTTTCCCAATTCGCGTAAAATAGATTTTCCTTTGAATGTTGACATCGCCCCGAGCAGGGCAGTATGCAGGCGTCCATAGCGTTTGAAAATGTAGTCGAGCACCTCGTCGCGCTCTTTCCATGAATAGTCAATGTCGAAATCAGGCGGAGAGGTGCGCAATGGGTTGATGAAACGTTCAAAATAAAGATCGAGTGCAATGGGATCAACATCGGTGATGCGCAGGCAATAGGCCACAATGCTGTTGGCACCGCTGCCGCGCCCTACATGATAAAACCCCCGCGACATAGAGTAGCGTATGATATCCCAGGTGATCAGGAAATAAGCCGAAAAACCTAATTTGTCAATGATTTCAAGCTCGTGCTTCACCCGGCGCAGGGCTTCTTTATTGTATTTTCCATAGCGATAGATTAATCCATCGCTGGCAAGCTTTTCGAGCAATATGCGATCGTCGTATTTGCTGCCGGTAAATGTTTTTTTGTTCTTTATAACTGTGAAATCGAAATCAATTTCACAGTTCGAAAGCACCCTTGCCGAATTGATCAGCAACTGCTCCCAATACGCAAATGCACGTTGTAGTTGTGCAGTGTTCAGAAAAATCTGTTCTGGATGCGCGAGCTTGCCAGGTGGCAGCTTAGCAAGAAGGCAGTTGTTATCAATGGCTCGCAAGTGGCGGTGCAGGTCAAAGCCAATCGGGCCTGTAAAAGTTACATTGTGCCATGCCAGCAGTTTGTCTTTGCAATGGCGCCAGGGAGATGAAACCAGGCGGTTGAGTTCCCAGTGTTGTATGCCAACATATTCGTTGTGTTTTTCAAGCGTTTCTGGTGCTGAGTACAAAGGATAAACAACGATTACGTTATCAAAATCATCCGGTCGGCAGGGGAGGGGCAAGCCATTCAGGTTGAGCTCAGACAGAAAATGGTTGATCTCACGAAATCCCTTGTTATTACAGGCGATCAATGTATAGAGAAACTCTTCCTTGTTGTGGCATGCTACACCTGCAACCGGTCGAAGGCCTTGTTCGTGACATTCGCGCACAAAATCGGTGGTGGCGGTGGTATTGTTGATGTCGGCAAGTAACAGTGTTTCTATCTCATGTTTTTTGGCTTCCGATACCAGGTTCTCGATTGACAGGGTTCCATAGCGCAGGCTGTAGTAGCTATGAGCAGAGATGATGGGTGTGGTATTCATGTTTTTCTGAGATATCATGCCTGATGTTTTTCCTGTATTTCTTTCAGTATTCCGGCTGCCCTGCGTATGGCCTGCCTGCCATATTTCAGGCGGATGCGGTCCATGGCCTGGTAGAGGCTTACCATCTGTGGCGTATCGTCGAACAGGTTGATTTGTTGCTGGCCCGATATCAGGTGGCTAAAACTGATGCCGATGAGCCGTATAAGCATCCGGCGCTGATAAACACGGGCGAACAACTCTTTTACTACCGGAAGCAGCAGGTGGTCGAGCGAAGTATAGGGTATTTGCTGCTGCATGGTGTGCGTGTCGAAGTTTGAATAGCGAATTTTTACGGTTACACACGATGTGAGTTTTTGTTTTTTTCGGAGCTGGAAAGCCAGCTTCTCTGTCATGCCGGTGAGCAGATCGTTGAGCATGGCCAGGTTGGTAGTGTCTGTTTCGAAAGTCGTTTCAGTGCTGATTGATTTGCGTTCGGAATAAGGCTGCACTGGTGTGTTGTCAATTCCATTGGCCTTTTTCCAGATTACTGTGCCGTTTTTCCCTAACACCCGTTCCATCATTTCAATGGGCATGCACCGCAATGTAAAGATGCTGGCAATGCCCATTGAGCGCAATAAATGGTAGGTTTGCTGCCCTATCATGGGTATTTTGCTAATCGAAAGTGGGTCGAGAAAAGGCTGCACCTGGAGGGAAGGAACCTGCAGCTCACCGTTTGGTTTAGCCAGGCCTGTGGCTATTTTCGAAACTGTTTTGTTCACCGATAGCCCCAGCGAAATTGGCAGGCCGGTGTTTTGAATGATGGTTTTTCTCAGTTCGTGTGTCCACTTCATGGAGCCAAAAAATCGGTCCATTCCTGTAACATCAATATAGTGCTCATCAATCGAAGCTTTTTCGAATATGGGGGCTTTTTCGGCGATGATTTCGGTGACCATGCGTGAGTAGCGTGTGTATGATTCCATATCGCCACGTATGTACACAGCATTTGGGCAAAGGTTTCGTGCCATCTTCATGGGCATGGCTGAATGTATTCCAAATTTCCTGGCTTCGTAGCTGCAACCGGCCACTACACTTCGGTCAGAAATGCCTCCAACCACCACTGGAACCCCATTCAGCCGGCTGTTGTGAAGGCGCTCAACTGACACAAAGAAGGTGTCGAGGTCCATATGAACAATGGTTCTTTGCGCTGTTGTGTTACGGAGTTCCATATTGGTGCTATACAAAGTCAAAAAAAATAATTCCTTGTCGGGTGAATTTTATAATGTATTATCTTTGACGAAAAAATAATCAAACAAACGATTACAATATAATCATTAAATCAATTAAAAAAATAATTTGCCATGTTTTTTTCTTCTAATATCAAATTGCTGCGCAAACGCCGCGGCCGCACACAGGACGATGTGGCTTTTGCACTGGGGATGAAACGTTCAACACTGAGTGGCTACGAAAACGAGGTAGCCGAACCAGGCATAGAAGCGCTTATGGCTTTTTCGAAATATTACAAAATTTCGATTGATACGATGGTAAAGCAAGATTTACTGGCCCTCAGAGAGAGTGAAATACTGCAGATCGAAAGGGGATCTGATGTGTTTTATTCGGGAAGCAATTTACGGATACTGAGCACTACAGTAGATCAAAATAATGAGGAAAACATTGAGATGGTTAACGAGAAAGCTTCGGCTGGCTATAAAACAGGTTTTGCAGACCCGGAATACATCAAAGTACTGCCTACGTTTCAGTTGCCGTTTCTGTCGAGACAGAAAAAATACAGGTCTTTTCAGATACATGGCGATTCAATGCTGCCCATTCCCGATGGTTCTTGGGTGACGGGTGAGTTTGTTCAAAACTGGAACCTGATCCGTGATTGGTATCCGTATATCATTCTAACGATTGAAGATGGCTTGGTGTTTAAGATGGTTCAGAGCCACTTGACTGCCTCTGGCAAGCTTTGGCTACATTCGCTGAACCCCTTGTATGAACCCTATGAAATTGATGGGAAAGATATTCGCGAGATATGGCGCTTTGTGAACTATATAAGTTCAAAAATACCAGAGCCCAACCTTCCTATTGAAGAACTCACACAGGCAGTGGCAAAACTGAGAAAGGATGTTGAAATGATCAAGCGCGAAAAAAAGCAATCAACACCGCTCAAGTTGCCTTTTATTGATTGAGTGCCTGGCGGGGCATAGAATTTATTTACTTAGAAAATGAAAAAGCAGGCAATCACCCCATTGCCTGCCCTAGAAAAAAGGAGAACAAAACAGAAAAAAGCAATATCAGCCTATGTAGTTCATTTAGGCCTTAACGCTAAAACCTTTAAAAATCCTGCGGATAGTTCTTCCATACTTGCTGCCGTAGTTGCTTTCGCACCAGGCTTTGAGTTTGGTTTTTTCTTCATCCTTTCCTTCACCCATCCATAACAGGATTTTCCGAAGTTCCTTGCCAAACAGCGTTTCGTCGAAGCTGTATTGAAGCAGAATGTATTTTGATAATTCGAACATGGCTATATATTATTTACGCGACAACCTTTATTATGTAAAAACCCTGCCAAAAATGATTGAATTGGAAAAAATTATTAATCAATTGATAATCAGGTACTAATGAGTGTTGATTATTTCATCTGGCTTCAGTGTCAAAGCCTGGTGTGTAAATTATCCCCAAAGTGTGGAAAATCTATTGAATCAAATCAATAGTATACTACTTCGAGATTGGGGAGCGATCGCTTTAGTTTGGCTACGCCCTTGGCCGAAACATAGGTGTTGTAACATTTCAAGGTTTCGAGTTTCGGCAAATGTTTGAGTGGTGAAAGAATTATAACCCTTGAGTTGTAGCATTCGAGATGCTTCAGAGCTTTGAGGCTTTTTACCGGTTCGAGCCACCAAACTGACGTGCCACTGATATTCAGGTATTCAATTGTTGCCAACTTGCTGATATCGCCAATGCTTGTAATTTTTGTATTTGAGCAGTCGAGTTTTGTGAGAGAAGGCAAATTGCGGAGTGGGGTGAGTTTTTTTATGGGGTTGTTGGCACAATACAATTCTTTAAGATAAACAAGATTCTGCAATGGTGTCAAATCGCTGATTTGTGTTGCATTCATTGCGAGTACCTGAAGCCGGTGAAAGACCACCAGTGGCATGAGATTCCGCAAACCGGATTCTTGGGATATTTCAAGTGCCCGGATATCAGTAAGCCGCTGTAATTGTTCTCGCGTTGGGACTTCGGAAATTTCGATCTGTTGTCGAAGCAATTTTTTCCATTCAGTGGATATCGAATTCCACCACTCATTTAGGGTGGAAGTGCGATAGATCATTAACACCGACGGGTTTGTATCATATATGGCTTTTGCTTCCCACTGTGGAACATTCAATTGATCGGCATAGACCAATTCCAGGTTGTTGAGTTTAGCCAGGGCACTGATCGAAACTATACTCGTTTTTTCTAAATTGAGTTGCCGCATTAGTTTGTTTTGTGCTAGCGGATGTATGCTCTTAATCCTTGTCGAAGATATATTAAGATACTCAAGATTGTCAAGTGAGCTCAAAGGAGTCAGGTCTTCGATGGGTGTTCCGGATATATCAAGCCATTGCAAGTCAATATTCTCCTTGAGTGATGCCAGTGATGAGATTTGTGTATTTGAAATATTGACTTTCTTCAGCCTGGTTAGTTTTTGTAGTGCATCGAGGTTGCTAATATCCTGATTTCCACTTAGGTCTATGATTGCTAGGGTAGCGAGTTCGTGTAGCTCTTCGCGGGTTGGAACCTCACTGATTTTTATTTTATTTCTGAAAATTTCCTTCCAAATGCTGGGCAGGTTCTGCCACCATTCACCAAGCGCCTGCGATTCGTATACTACCAGAGTTTGTGGTTTTTGTCTGCTGAATTGGCTGGCCTTTTCGTAGCCAATCAGTGTGCGGTCGCAATAAATTCTTTTGAGTTCTGGCAGAGATAAAAGAACACTGATGTCGTTGATTGCATTTGCTTCGATAGATAACCACTCAAGTTTTGGTAAAGATTTTAATGCGCTCAGGTCTTTGATTGCCGTATTGTTGATTAGGAGTCTTTCGAGATTTTGAAGGTTTGCAAGGTCGTCGAGTGATTCAATTTGTGTTGAAGACAGATCGAGGATGTTAAGCCTTTGGAGCTTTGAAATTGGATTCAGGTTGTTCACTCTGGTATTTGCAATACGCAAGTCGCGAAGGTTTTCGAGGTTTTCAAGCGGGCTGATATTGGTAATCTGGGTGTTGTTTGCATACAGACGCTCAATCCACTGCAGGCCTGCCAGGGTCTCGATGTCATATACACCTGTTTTATCGAAATTCAGATTTTTTAGTCCGATAGCAAAACGAAGGCCTTCGATGGTGAGTACCCTGGTTTCAGAAAAGTCAAGCGTTTCGAGCCGTGTGAGATTACGGATAGGGGTAAGGTCATCCACCGCAGTCTTCGAAATATTCAGGTTCTTCAGTTGGGTTAGTTTGCTTAAAGGCGAAATACTTGCGATGAAAGCATATTTTGAAATATCAAGCTCTTCGGTAGCCCAAATTCGCCTGACAGCATTGAATAGCTCTGTGGTATTCGTGTAAATTGTATCGCCCCGGCGCGATTCAAGGGCATAATTATCGAGCATCACTATCTTGTGCTGTTCAATTACTGCCCATTTTTCGTCGAACGAGATCACATCGCGCATCATGAACTGCTTCCCGAAAGGAGTTCCTTTGGCCAGAATGAGCCTCCATTCTGCATCCAGGCGACTCCACCACTGACGCATATCTTCCTTTTCACTAAGATGGGTCGTATAGATACTGACAATTTTAAGATCGCGTTTGTCAGGGTCGAGATTGATTTCGATAAAGCGTGGTATGGTGTTTTTAATTTTTTCATTTTCAATGCTAATGCCTTCGATTGTTCGAAAACACGAAACAACGAAAAAGATTTGTCCTTGGTTATTCACATTGTACGTGATTTCTTCGGTCTGAAAATCAAAGGCAGCATGAGTGAAAAAGAAGTCAATGTCTTTAAGATAGGCTTGAACATCTTTATTTGTTACAACAAACCTACCTTCAATGAGGTCATCTTCAATCTGTACTTTGCTGGATTTAAAAAACTTAAGGAAGCTCTGTTGAATAATTATGTCTTTTTCGCGTGCAGTGGCATCGCTGCTTCCTAGCAGATTGAAGGTATATTGCATGGCCTTGACAAGCTGTCCGGCCTGTTGTTTATAAGCATCAATTTCGACAGGTGTAAGTAACTGGTCCTGCTTAAGCGGTTGAGCCATGCAGAAGCCATTATAGAGCGCAAAGAGCAGGAAAAATTTCAGTTGAAACGGGGATGGTAGTTTTCTATTCATGGTAGATATACTTCAACAATAATCCTTTCTCAGTTTCGCTGATGGGCAACAGTGCTGTAATGAGCCAGCCTGCGTTATAGCCGCTGCGGCGCAGATCGGAAAGTTCAAAATACCAGCCAGGTATCTGAAAAAAATGAAACTTGACGTTTTCAACCGACAGAAACTTCATGTTGCCACGCTTAATTTCGTAAAGCAGCAGGGTCAGATAACTTGGCTTAAATCCCTGTGATGCGTATTTCGCGATTTTTTCCTTATCCTGAAAAACCTTGATTAGGTTCATGAAATCGAGTTCGTGGCTCATCGGATGTAGAAACAGCATTTTTCCATCATCTTCTGCGATGAACAAATCGTTAAATGGCTTGTAAAATACATCAGTAATCACCCATTTGTATCCCAGGTTTTCCTGTTCAAGTTTTAGAAATAATGTTACTTTGACTTCGCTTCCCGCTTGCATGAATTTTGTTGAAACTTCAGCAAACCATCCTGGAGCATGAAAATTCAGAAAGTTAGGTTGCCTGGCTTTTGTAACCTGACTCACAAACTCCTTCCGACTTGACTCGCCTATTGCATGATTTTCCAGGTCAAATAATACGTTGAGGTATCGTTTGCGAAAGTTGGCATTTCTGTACAGGCTATCCCTTTCGTAGTAGCGAACACCGGACAAACTTTCTTCTCCGTTGAAGCGCCTGAAAAACTGATTTACCTGTTTGGTTTGTGCATAGAGCACACTTTCATCAGCCAAATATTCACTAAAACTTTGTGCCCTTGCGGGCACAAAGTATATGGCAAGAAAAATGAATAGACTGATGAGGCTTTTCAGGATCATGGTTTTGTTTCGGTCACCCTGATATCGCCAAGCAATACATCCCAAAAATCAATCAGGCGGCCACCGATCTGGGTTTGCTTTCGTTCAACGTACACAGTGATGTCTTTTCGGGTTGTGTCGCGATAAACCATTTTATCTCCGATACTTCCTTCGAAGCGTTGATAAATTGTAATCACACCAACATATCGCCCATCAGGCTGGCGTTCGAGGTCGCTGATATAGTGTATGTCGTACCATTCGAGTTTCACTTTATCGTAGTTAAGGGCCATCAGACGCTCCATATATTGGCGAATGCCATAATAAGCAATTGTCGGGCGAGCGATGGACGAAACTCCCATTTGGCTGCCTTCGGCAAAGAGTTCAAGCGTGCGCTCAATCACGCGGTTGGCTTCTGCAAAGGGTGTGTTTTTGCTTCCTACTATCGAAATATATTTGCTTAGGTCACGTACTTTTTCGAGGGCTAACGAATCAATGGCTTGTTTACGCGCAGGGCTTAGATCGTTTTGAGCATTTACTGCCACCGTTGTGGCAATCAACGCAATGATTAAAGTTATTATTCTTGTTCTCATGTTTCTGGTTTTAGTAAAGCTTCTTTAACTCAAGTTCAGTAATTTTACCTGCCGCATCGAAAAGCACGTTCTCAATTTCGTTGTTGTATCTTTTCTGGTCTTTAATCAACTCAAGGTATTTCCTAATCGTTGTGGGGCGGTCATAATCGCGAATTGATCCTTCTTTGCTAAGGAGTATCAACACAGGGGCATCAGGTGATGCGAACATGGTAAGCACCTCTGAAATCCGTTGGTTTGCGATCCGAAGGTCCGGGGCTGTTGCAACTGAGAACAATGCATCCTGAATGCGCTTATTCACCTGGAGTTGTTCTTTTGCAATTCGCTCACGCTCGCGCATTTCTTCCTCCCGGCGCATCAATTCCTCTTCTTTTTGTCGTAGATAGACAACACGGTCTTTTGCAAGCTTTTCTTCTGCCTTGACAAGCAATTTTTTGACTTCCTTGTCGTCGAGATTCATGTTTTTGATGTCAAGGAATTTTCGTTCCTTCACTTCGAATGGAATCGCTCCTTCATCATTAATGATTTCCAGTAAATCAGCTTTGGCTTGCTCTATTTGGGCAAGGCGTGCTTCCTTGGCATGCTTTTTTGCAAGCCGCTTTTGGCTCGAACAGGAGGTGCCTCCAAATGCCAAGACTGCCAGAACAATGAGTAATAATACTTTTGAAGAAAAATAACTGCCATGGTTCCCACGAAGCTTGACAGGCTGGTGAACGAAATGATGCTTTTCAGTGTTCATAAAAATTGCTTTGATTTGACATTATTATTCTAGATGTTTGAATCGAGTGTGTATTATTAGGGGCTGAATTTTGTTTAACAATAAACGTTCCAAAACTCTGTATATTGTGGCAATGTTGCATTTTGCCATATTCAAAGTACTTTGGATTATTGCTTGAGGGCAGCTTTTGTGAAAATATATTCCGGGATTTTCTGATTAAATTGGATACTGTTTATATTGAAAATCGTTCCGTCTCCTTGCTTGAGAACATCTTTATAAAAAATGGTGGTTGGGAACCACCTTCCCTGAATTTGCTTAACATTTTTTAACTCAACCAGCTTCAGCAGTTTCCCGCTTTTGGCATATAATTCCTGCCTCAAGGGAACGAAGCGTTCGGCATCAACCCAGATTTTTTGAGAGGCATATGCAACGTCAGGCACTTTGGCAATAAGATGAATCAGGTATGTATCTCTTTCGCCAATGGGCTCCCTACCTAAAATAGTTGCAGTGTAAACATCTGAGAGCTTACGGTCGTCCATCATGTCTTCATACGAAAGATCGCTTCCCATCACTGATTGGCGCAACATATGTCCCGAAATCTGTATGATTCGGTCGGTTGATGGAGAATAGAACCACAATTGGCCTTCCAGTTTCAACATTTTGACTCCTTTTTCGGATGCCGGGCTCAAGTATTCCGAAAACGACTTCTGGGTTCCCTGCGCCCAGGTTTTTGATGTGATGGATCGGCTGCTTCGCTTACTGCTTATAGTCATGCTCGACTCCATGATCCGGTTTTCTGACGACATATTGCGATCAACCAGGTTTAAAACTTCTTCGGCGGTTTGCGTATAGCTCTGACCGGAGAATAGCCATGCAAACGCTATCAGTGAATTGATTATCAAAGTTCTCATCTATTATTTATTTTTCTTTACTCTTATGCTATGCTTCAAGTTCTTTGAACAATTTGGCGGTCTGCCTTTTATAAATACCTATTCCTGAAAGCATTGTGCCAATCACGGTAGAAATCAGCCCCGGAATGAAACCAATATAAAAATCAACCGGGGTGATTCGTGCCCTGATGGTGCTTGGCATCATTACTGTTGCGCCTTGCATCATACCTGAAATATCTATGCCATATTTTTGCAACAACCAGGCCAGAAAAAGACCGATGCAGGTACCGATGATCGAACCTGCTATGCCGATAAAGATTGATTCATAAATTAGGGTTCGATAAATATGCCCTTTTACTTCGCCCATTGCAAGACGCACACCAATTTCGCCATAACGGCGTAAACCTCCGAGTAAACCGGCGTTCCACAGCACAAGCGACATGGCAAAGACAAAAACTATCGTGAAGTACATCGCCCAGGTTTTTGAAAGCATAACATAGGTTCCCATGGTTCCCTGCTGGCTCAAAGCTTTCATGACAGGAGCATATTCGTCTGGGTTATTTTCATATACCGAGTTAAAAGACTGAGATATCTCAAGCGCTTTACCATTATCATAAAAGCCCGTTTTGAAAAAACCAAGAATTTCACCCGAAGCGTTATCCATCCTTAATGCACTTCTGATATCTTCTATGTCGGCAATAATTGAACCCCGGTCCATAATTTCAACACCAAAGAGAATGGTGCCACATACCGTGAAATTGTGCATTGCCATGCTTCCATCCATCGCCGATCCTATGAATGTAACAAAGTCGCCTGTATCTATCCTGAGTTTTTGAGAGAGAGTTTCGCTCATCAAAATTTCGCCCTGGTTTATGGGGAGCCGGCCTCTGACTAACGATTTCGTGAGATTTAGCCTTGAAATTTCCTGGCTGGTGGGAGTCAGCAGATCAAGCCCAAACCCAAATACTGCCCCCTGAGATTTTGTTGACCCCTGCATATCAGGCACATCAACAAGTCCACCAAATTGAATTCGTGCAGCCCATTGCATTGAGGGGTAGGCCGAGTCAATCTCTTTCAATAAGTGGTTAGTTTCGAATAGTGCCAAGTCGTTTGGAAGCAGATCAGAATTTTCAGCGTAAGCGCGTGTCATAATCTTCACATGTCCGTTCATAAATCTGGCATTCATCTCGATGGCATCGCCCATGAAACCAGTAATATATGCGTGCATCCAGACAGTAAGCATTACACCAATGGCCACAACAATCACCGGAAGCATGCTACGACCCTTGTCTCGCAAAAGCCCTTTTATTAAAAATTTTATCATTGCAATTTCCCCCTTAGCGCATCTGTTGGATTCATCTTAGCGATACGGCGTGATGGCAGATAGCTGACGACAGCAGTTGTTGCCATTACAATAAGAACAGTAGATGCTACCAGCGCCGCACTATAAATGGGATAAAGAGTCTGGGCAATGGCCATCCCGAATTGACTTGTATCAACAGGCATGGTCCAGCCAACTTTTGCCTGCCAGGCTAAAAAAGGCATTCCATAGGCTGTTGCTAAAAGGGCAGCCAATACTGCATGCATTGTTCCTTCCATGGTAAACAAGCCAACAACTTGTTTTCTGGTGTAACCGAGCGCAATGTAGGTTCCGATTTCTTTTTGTCTACGAAAAATTGAAAGCACCTGTGTGTCGAATATAGCAAGCATTGCTAGCAGCAAGAGGATGGAATAAATTACTGACTGACCGACAGATTTGGCCTTAATCATTTGGTCAACCTGGGCTGTTAAATCCTTTACTGTTTTGAGTTTCCATCCGGCAACGGGTTGCCTCGGTGCATCAACGTCGCGAAATGTGAACAGGGTGGCATGGTTTTGCAGCAGCATCATTTTCTGCAATCTTTCAAGTGGGATATAGACCTGTCCTGCCTCAACTGCAGGCACATTGCTGGCAAAAATTGCCGCGACCAGAATTTGTGTGGCATCAAACGTACCATTGGTGTCGCGCCAGCGAAGTGTAACATAGTCGCCAACATTCAGGTGGCTGCTTTTAGCCATCATCGCTCCTATGATTGCAGGAATTGCATCGGTGAGTGTATCAAGAACATGGGTCGGGAGTTTCAGGATGTTTTGCTTTGGATTGATTCCTTTAAGAATTACAGGCTGCATACGCTCCTGCGGAAAGATCGAGGCTTGCACAAGGAGTAAGGGTTCCATTTCGCCCCGGTTAATTTCATCCTGAAGCTCACCTGGAATGGCAGCATGACTCTCGAAAAGACTCATCGGGTCGAAAGGGTCATATTTTTCGTTCCAGTATTGACCCCCTCCAATTTCCCAGTTTTTCATATCTGTTTTTGCCTGGTGGTCCCATCCTGTCATCACGCCTTTGAGCCAGATGATAATCACAAAGGAGAAGGATAGAACAATCACGTTGAGCCAGGTTCGCAGGCCTGCTCCCAACAAATTGCGGATTGCAAGTTTTATTGCCAGTTTCATATCGGTATTCATTAAATGAGTGAGATAACCTCATCTTTATCCACTTTGCCATCGAGCAGATAAATTTTTCTCCGGAGATAGCTGATTACTTTATCATCGTGGGTGGCAAAAAGGAAGCTGGTACGCAACTCCTTGTTCAGTCTTTCCATCGTTTGAAGGATATGATGTGAGTTGGTTGCATCGAGGTTGGCAGTGGGCTCGTCGGCCAGAACCAGGGAGGGTTTTTTTACCATCGCCCTTGCGATGGCAACACGCTGACACTCTCCTCCCGACAATTGCGGTGGTTTACTTTTGATTTTATCGGTCAGTCCAACCCACTCCAGTGCATCCTTCACCATCTTTTTGCGCTCAGAGGCTTTAATTTTCAGTAAGAGAAGCGGAAACTCAACGTTCTCGAAAACCGTGTGAACAGCGAGCAGGTTATAGCTTTGAAATATAAAGCCCAGGCTTTCTCTTCGCAAATGGGCGGCTTCTCTTGCATTGAGTTCGCCAATAGA
>JBBIIP010000007.1:0-88010 GCA_037446395.1 Lentimicrobiaceae bacterium | reverse complement strand
TTGCCCGCAAAGAACTGCGCAGATTCGCTCTGATTGGGCATCAGGAAGGTTTCGGGGTTTGCAAAGGCCATTAAATAGAAGGAAAAATTTTGAATCTGCCTGCGCAAGTTTATAAAATAATACTGATTGCGATTTTTCCAGTCGCGATAAAGGAGGGCGCTCATTTGGCAATCAATTCCGATAGGGTAGGAGAGGCTCATACCCGAGAAAGAGCTAATTGTTTTAAAGGCAAAAGCCTTTTCATCAACCGAAGCAATCAAGTGTTCAAATAATAGGTTAAGCCCGTTTCCAATTTTGAATGTATAGTCCAGACCGACATTCATCATCTCCTGATTTGTGTATAATCCGATAGGTTTTGTCTTATGTATCCATACGCTTTCGAACCAAAGGCCAATGCCAACATCCCATTTACCATCGAATGCAATTCGGTGCTCAGGAATGATTGAAAAGTCAGGAGGATTAATTCCCAACCCATTTACATCAGCCTTGCGAAAATGATATGTAAAAGCGGCTTCGCCCTTACTTGCAGGGAATTGAACACGACCTCCAATCTCGGGCCGTTGTTGGCTGGTTTTCCCTATCTCCCAGGTTTTGAGGTCTTTGTTTCCGTAGAGGCCCCATAGCCAGATATTTGCGTTGTTTCTTAAGTAATATCTCCCGAGTATGGCATACACACCCGATGTGATTTGGAGTGGGTCTCGTGGATCCACACTATCGAACCACATCAAGGGTCGAAGCATTGAGGCCGATCCAAAATTAATTTTTTGAAGACCAATCCTCACTTCAAGCCGTTCATCAGAAAATCGTGCCCACGCACGATAAGGTCTCAGTCTGCCATCAAAATCAATCGTATCGCCGCTATATATGAGCAAATTTGCACTTAGGTTGGCTGATGCTTCAAAGTCAATAAATTTTGAACCAATTAGGTTAATCCGATAGTTTGCCTGAGGCAAATACCTACTTCCTAGCATAACTGGGCTATTATTTTTCAGGTTCAGGTTACCCCAAACCGATAACTGACCTCGAAAAAGTAGCGTATCACTTGTGCTTGCATATGTTTTAAGGTTCAGCAGGAGCAATAAGAACATATAACTGATGATCCTTAGGTGCAAATCGCAATGATCAAACCGGAGATAGCTATTATTAGGCATTTAATAGAAGCTTGTATGAATCTATCTCTCTGAAAAAATGGGCTGGTTTTCTTTGATAAAATTCTGTTGCATAATTGAGTGCCAGTATTTAGAAACGATTTTACAATGCGAGAATGCCTCATTGATCACGCAGTAGATTTATATTCCTGGGTTTCCTTCATGCGATTTATATTATCTGGGCATATACAAAAGTACAAGTTTATTGTTTCAAGTGAGAGGGGTCAAAATATTACGGGTGCAAGATTTAACTTTTAAGTTTTTATCAGCCATCAAACGGACTCCTCTTGGAGTCGGCAATGAGCTGTCAGATAATCAGTGGTAATAATGCACCAATTACGCGCAAGTTTATAAGACATTAACAAGCCTCGGCAGGGGTTTAAAACCCTGATGAAACCACTTAACTACAATCCAATCGGATTCAGCAACGACCAGAAACCGTCCATTAATCAGTGGCGACCGTAATGAGCCTCAATCTGAATTATTTGTAATTCCCAATATAGGCTAGAAGCCATCAATAATTTTCGGCGTGCAGCTCAAAATAGGCTTTTGGATGATTACACGCAGGACAATTGACCAGGGCTTTGGTCCCTTCGTAAACGTAGCCACACTTGCGGCACACCCAGCGTACTTTTTCCTTCCGTTCAAAAACCTGACCCGTTTCAATGTTTTTTAGTAATTTGAGATACCTTTTTTCGTGTTCGGCTTCGACCTTCGCTATTGATCGAAAAAGAGTGGCGATTTTTGTGAAGCCTTCTTCCTGGGCAATATCAGCAAATTGCGGATAAAGTACAGTCCACTCTTCATTTTCACCATCAGCAGCAGCTTCGAGATTCTCAGCAGTTGTTCCCATTTTCCCTGCCGGATATGTGGCAGTTATTTCGAGCATGCCCCCTTCCAGAAATTCAAAGAAGCGCTTGGCATGTGTTTCTTCATGGCCGGCCGTTTCAAGAAACAATGCGGCAATTTGTTCATAACCTTCTTCTTTTGCCACTTTAGCATAAAATGTATATCGGTTCTTAGCCTGCGATTCGCCAGCAAATGATTTTAGCAGGTTCTGTTCTGTTTTCGTGCCTTTGATGCTTTTTTCCATCTGTTTTGAAATTGTTGGATTTATTTGGTATGTTATTCTATTTTTCGACTTTGTAATAAATTGATGACGGTTATTTTTGGTTGAAAAGCAGTCCTAATCCAGCTGAGGCGGTAGGATAATTGCCTATGGTATAGTCAGCATTAATCGTAAAAATACTGAATTTCAGCCGCAGGCCTGCCGTATACTGTAATCCTGAATACTTGTCGTAGTCAATTTTTACTGGATCTTTTTCGTCCTTCACAATGAGGTTTCCTTGGGCATCCAGGTCAATCACCGGGTAAGTCCCAAGCAAATCAAGGCCGAAAGTTGATGTGCCATAGCCCAATGCACCATAAACAGTCAACACCGGAACATCAAGAGAAACCATCAGGCTCGCCACCATTCCGTTCGCTAAGATATCCATGGTTTGGCCGGTGTAGTTTGATTGCCCTCCGGGGATGATGCGGCCATGATAATTGTTAAAGTACGTTTTCTGAAAATCGAGATTTGATTGAGATTTGGCACTGCTGTATGCTCCCATGACTGAAGCGTTGATGAATGGGATTTTGTCATGAAATGGAAGGAATTGCATAACATCGAGCTTAAGGCCGGCTCCCCAGCTTGTGAGCGAAACATTGCTATAAGTAATCTTTGGCAGATATCTACCCATGAGTTCTATTCCCAGTGGCAGTCCAAAGCTTGCTTTGATAGCAGGCAGTGGAAAAGTGGGATACCCTCCGCCTTTGGGTGTTTCAAAGCGCATGAGTTCGATATTTTGGGTGGTAACAGGATGGCGGCCAAAAAGCTGCACTGTGGGCCCTTTCACGTTCTCACCCGCAATACTGGGTGCAACGGAGTTTGAGGCACTCAATAGTTTGGCCTTGGTCATCCCAAGTGTTGCGATGTCGAAGTTGCGGTTGGCTTCGGGCACCATGGCTGCATTTACCGTGAGAGATAGCCCAAACCCATATTTTTTTTGTACAGCGGCCGTGTTGTACCATCCCGTGTTTAAGCCTGAACCGACCACGTTCGACAAAGGCATCATGAATGCTTTGATCAATAACTGGCCATCAGCTTTTCCTGCCTGCAAAAATTCTGCAACCTCTGTTTGGGCATTTGCAACGCCGGAAAAAAGAAACATCAAAACACCTGCAATAATCGCTTTTGATTTCATAACTAATTGAATTTGTGTTTACTGAAACGGATTTATAAAAGCATAACTAACTCAAGTGAGTTCTTAGTAACTGCGCATAAATGTATAAAAAAACATAGTAGGATTCGAAAATCTATTCAGAATAAATTAAATTACAATTCCGAGCCAATTTTGTCAATTGCGATATCCTCATTTTAACACAAATGACTTTGAAAAGGTCTGCTTAATGCCAATAGGCTTATGGTGATGCAGTGGAAGCCTAAAGCATTTTTACCATGTTTGCAGCTTCCATGGCTTGTTTCTGGTTGAAATTCAAAGCAATGCTTTTGATATTGACCAGATCAATGATGGTGCCTATGCCGCAAAACCCTACTGTAAGCAGAAATAAAATTCCCATCCCTGGTTCTCCTGTCACAAACCGTTGTATTCCGGCGATTCCCAAAAACCCAACCAGGGTCATGATCATCAGGGTTTGCTGGTCTTTTCTTTTTCCCTGATAAAGTGCGAAGAACTGTTGCTGCTGCGTTTCGGTCATGTCCTTGGTAAGGCTCTGAAGAAACATGAGTTCATCTGCCTGCAAGCTGGGCAGCATCATAAACATTTGTTGTTTGTCCATTTTGAGATAATTTTTGAATCGTAAAAAGGCTTTATTATCAAATACAGGATACCAATTGTTGCGGGTATCCCAAGTATGTGTGAATTGAATGATTGGATGAAGTTAAGATGCAAGGTGTGATGGATTGCATGGCCGATGCCGCAACCAGGGCATGATTTGAACCCCATGAAACCGAACATGCAAAGGGAAGTGGATTCATTTTCTGTGTTCATGAAGAAGAGAAACAGCAGGGCAAGCGCCCAAAGGATTTGCTGTGAATATTTTCTCAGAATTCTCACAGTAGCAATCGAAAACAACAGCTTGTTGTTATTGACCATGACTTGTTTCGATGCCGGCAAATCCATTGTGCTGTTATTTAATATCTTACAAAAAGTTCATGCGTTTTTGTTCGTACTTTTTCGAGTGATTCAGCCTTCCAAAGATAAACAAAAAGATTGGTCAGGCAACATAATGAGTAGTTTTTTGATATAATGGCCAACTCGGGTCTGAGCAATCCGGGATACTTAAACTGTAATAATACTTAAACTGTAATAATATAATTTATGACAGAATACTTTGAAATCTGAGTTAATCGGATATTTTTGCAAAGCAAATCAAATTAATTAAAGTTTTTAATTTTTGCAAGATGAAGAAAAACTTTGACAAAGCCCGTTCCATATCATTAAGGGTGCTTAATAAATCGCTAAATTTTATTGAAGTGGTTGGTAATAAGCTTCCTCACCCGGCCACATTGTTTTTAATACTTGCCTTAATCACAATGCTTGCCTCCTGGCTTGCAACGGTATTCGATTACACTGCCATTCATCCCGTAAACCAATCTATTGTTCGCGCCAACAACCTGCTCAGTGCCGATGGTTTTCGATGGGTTTTTACTCATATCGAGAAAAACTTTGTCGAGTTTCCTCCGTTGGGGCTTGTACTAGTGGTGATGATCGGCATCGGGGTTGCTGAAGGCTCGGGGCTTTTCACAGTGCTTGTGAGGCAATTGGTACTTGGAGCACCCAAAAGGCTGATTACTGTGGCCATTATCACGGCCGGTATTTTTTCTCACCTTGCATCAGAAGTTGGATATGTCATCCTGATACCGCTGGGAGCAATGATTTTTCATGCGCTCGGAAGGCACCCTATGGCTGGTTTTGCTGCAGCTTTTTGCGGTGTAAGTGCCGGGTTTGGATCAAACTTTCTAATCGGCTCAGTAGACCCTATTCTGGCAGGGCTCTCCACCTCAGCAGCACAAATTCTTGACCCTAAAATGGTCATCAATCCCTTGGTCAACTACTTCTTTATGTTCACCTCGGCGCTGATGGTCGTGTTGCTTGGCACATGGATAACCGAAAAATTGATAGAGCCCCGGTTGGGCGAGTATACCGGAAACGCCCAACGGCTCGATGTTGGCGCTATTTCGACTTTGGAAAAGAAAGGGTTAAGATACGCAGGCTGGAGTTTTTTAGCTCTGATTGTTCTACTCTGTTTGCTGGTGATTCCTGAAAATGGTATTTTACGCGATCCGGCAACCAGGAGCGTGCTGCATTCTCCGTTTATGAAAGGCATTATTCTGGTAATTCTTTTGATGTTTTTTGTTCCAGGATTGGTTTACGGCATCGTGCTGGGTACGATAAAAAACGACAAAGACGTAGTGAAGCACATGACACATTCAATGAAAGGCCTGGCATCTTATATTGTATTGGTATTCTTTGCTGCCCAGTTTGTTTACTTTTTCCGATATAGCAATATCGGTTTAATTGTAGCCATCAACGGGGCAGCGGGTTTAACAAATATCGGGTTGACCGGCATTCCGCTCATGGTACTCTTTGTGCTGCTGGCTGCGTTTATCAATATGTTTATGGGAAGTGCATCGGCTAAGTGGGCTATCATGGCTCCCGTTTTCATTCCCATGTTTATGCTTCTGGGATATCATCCGGGGTTGACACAAGCTGCATTCCGCATTGGCGATTCGGTAACCAATGTCATTACCCCGATGATGAGTTATTTTGCTTTGATTGTGACGTATGCAGAAAAATATGATGAGAAATACGGCATTGGCACCATCATCTCGCTGATGTTGCCCTATACTTTTCTGTTTCTGATCGTTTGGCTCTTGCTTCTTGTGGCCTGGATGCTTTTAGGAATACCTGTTGGTTTCGACGGGCCGCTTTATTTGCAGCCGTGACGAGAAAAATAAAAGGCCATTTATTCCTAAAGGAGCTGAAAGCGGTTTAGATAGAACAAATGTCACGTGTGGTTGTGCAATTCGCGATATCCCGATTTATCAGGATAAAGAGGATTGCCCGCGTAGAAGATCACAGGGTAATGCAGTGTACTAACCGCAGTGGCAATTACCAGATTTGAAGAAATTTTTTATTCTTTTTCTGGCGAAATCATTTTATACACAATTCCTGCCAGTATAGCACCAATTATTGGAGCAGCCCAAAACAACCATAATTGACCCAATGCCCAGTCGCCTGCAAACAAAGCCTGGCTGGTACTTCTTGCAGGGTTTACAGAGGTATTGGTCACCGGGATACTGATCAGATGAATCAGGGTCAATCCCAATCCTATTGCTAAACCAGCCATTCCCTTGGGAGCCTTAGAATGTGTAGCACCTAAAATAATGATTAAAAACATGAACGTCATTACAATTTCGGTTACTAAAGCCGCAAGCATTCCGTATCCTCCAGGGGAATGTTCTCCATAACCATTTGCTGCAAATCCACCAACTTCAAATCCTGATTTACCGGTTGCAATAAGGTATAGAATTCCGGCTCCGGCAATCCCACCCAATACTTGTGCGGCAATGTATGGCAGCAATTCCTTCTTATCAAAGCGTCCGCCAATCCAAAGCCCGATTGATACCGCCGGATTGAGATGGCATCCCGAAATATGCCCTAAAGCATAGGCCATTGTTACAACAGTCAAACCAAACGCTATTGCTACTCCTGCAAATCCTATTCCTAATTCAGGATATGCTGCTGCAAGCACTGCGCTTCCGCAGCCACCAAGCACCAACCAAAGGGTTCCGATAAATTCAGCAACTAATTTTTTCATGTTCTTTCGATTTAGTGGTTAAATTAATGCACTTTTTCTTTACGGTTTTTCAATATAGTTTTCGAAACAATGGCTAACGCCAATGTGCCTGAACATTATATTAAAATCCCATAAAAGCAAATATAGGCGAAATAGCAATAAATCTTAGAGAAACTGAAGATTATTCATTTTTTTTTCGGGCGCCCTTTACTATCATCCGGCAAGCCCCCTTTCACATCCTTTTCACCCCGCTGCTTTAAGTATAAAATATACTTCTCAGTAAGTACATTGCCGGAGTGTTTCCTGTTGGCTTATTATGGTGATCCGGGCGGGATTCGAACCCACGACCCGCAGCTTAGAAGGCTGCTGCTCTATCCAGCTGAGCTACCGGACCAAAATCTGGCGGCAAAAATACAACTTATCATTGAATTGCAGCATTCGATGCCTTAGTGCAGGTTTGTTTTTGCAAGATTAGCAGGAACGCGTTACTTGCAAGGTTGCGGGTGTTCAAACTGAAATCATTAAATTGTCGTATGCAAGTTTGATATTCGGCGGAAGCTTTGCTTCAACCTGATCGTGCAAACCCAAAAAATGGCTGATATGCGTGAGATAGGCACGTTCAGGGGAAATTAATTCAAGAATTCCAAGTGCTTCGTCCAGCGAGAAATGCGAAGAATGTCGCGAGTTCCGCAAGGCGTTAAGCACAACCACCCTTGAGCCTTTCACTTTTTCTATCTCTTTCGGGCTTATAAAACTTGCATCGGTGATGTATGTAAAATCGCCCACCCTGAATCCAAAAACGCTGAGTTTGCTATGTAATACTTCGATGGGATCAAAGACATTGCCGTTGATGGTAAACGATTTGTTTTCAATGATGTGTGTGTTGAGCTGGGGTGCGCCAAAATACCTTGTTTCTGAAAAAATATAGGGAAACTCGGTCTTAATGGCTTCAATCACTTCGGTTGACCCATATACGTCTATTGTTTTGTTCAGCACATAATTAAATGCCCGGATGTCGTCGAGCCCGGCAATATGGTCGCGGTGACCATGCGTGAAAATAATTGCATCTATATCCTCAACATTGTTTCGCAGCATTTGTATCCTGAAGTCTGGCCCACAGTCAATAACTATATTACGCCCATTAATATTGATCAATGCTGACGTTCTAAAACGCTTGTCGCGCAGATCGGGCGATTTGCATACAGGACAATTGCAGGCAATTACCGGCACCCCAATGGAGGTGCCTGTTCCAAGAAAGGTTACTTTTATCATGTCATTCTGCAGTTGATTCACCACACCGGCCTTTCGAATATTAATTAATAAATCAGATTTTTGATTTCTTCGATATCATGCTTCAGCTGTGTATCAAATTCCTGGCGATTGGCAAAAATCAACTCATCTCGCATTCGTTTGTGAAAATTGATCGTTACGGTTTCTTTATGCAATTCATTGGGGCAATCGAACAGATGCAGCCCGATATTCATTTCCTGTGCAATGGGAGCAGCGAGCTGGCTCTTATTTTTAATATTGAGCATGCCTCGAAAACGCGAACCAAGATAGTTAATACTCACGGCATAGAGCCCTTCCGATGGAATAAGTTTCACGTCCTCATCAATCAGAACGCGATATATTTGTTTGCTATCACCGGCCTCGATTTCCAGGGCGGTTTTTTCTAATTCTGCTATGATAATATAGAAATGGTCAAGATAGGCATTGGCACGTTGTATGCGCCCTTCGATCAGTG
The DNA here is from genome assembly GCA_037446395.1 of Lentimicrobiaceae bacterium. Lineage (GTDB taxonomy): Bacteria > Bacteroidota > Bacteroidia > Bacteroidales > JAAYJT01 > JAAYJT01. Next base: position 79,253 of record JBBIIP010000007.1, on the reverse strand, counting down.
CTTGTCGTATTTTGGTCGAACTGACTGTCTCATTGTCAATATCCTGCTGCGGAATTTCTTCTACCTCAAAGTTGTAGTATTTTCCGAGTTGGTGCAAATGCTCATAGTCTCCCTCACGGTTGTGGCCAAAATGGTGATTAAACCCGACGACTACTTTTCGGGTATGCAGCTTGCTTACGAGTATTTTCCTAATAAAGTCAATGGATGAGAGTTGAGAAAATTCGAGCGTAAACTTTACAATGAGCAGGCAATCGAGCCCGGTTTTTTGAAGAAGTTCGATTTTCTCGCGCTGGCTGCTGATCAGCCTGAGCTCTTTTCCTGCAGTTTCGGGATAAAGTATTTTGCGGGGGTGTGGGTGAAAAGTAACCAGCACTGATTCCCCTCCGATCTGGCGCGCCAATGCATTGAGTCGATTCAGGATCACCTTGTGGCCAACATGCACCCCATCAAATGATCCGGTAGTTACGACAGCATCTTTAATGGGCAGAGGGCGCTCGAAATCTTTGAATATTTTCATACCGCTGGCCGATGAAAGGAGAAGCTATTTGGTTTTATTTTTTTTAACAAAATATGCTACCTTCTCGAGCGATGTAATCATATCATAATCCTCCAGGTGTATGTTTGAAGGCACATTTACAGGGGTTGATGTAAAGTTAAGTATACCCTTAATTCCTGCCATGACGAGTTCCTCGGCAATGGTGGTTGCAATGGACGGCGGCACAGTCAGAATGGCGATGTCAATGTTTTCTTGCTGAATAATTTCGCGCAGCTGATGCACATGATAACAATTCACTCCTGCATAAACACGGTTGATTTTATTTACTTCAACATCAAAAGCAGCCACGATAGATAGTTTTGTGCGCTTTCCGCTGAAATAACTAATGATTGCACTGCCAAGGTTTCCAACACCAACCACCGCTACCTTCATACCGCGGTCAATGTCAATTATCCGGCCAATCATGCTAATCAATTCGCGAACATCATACCCACGCCTGAGAGTGCCGGAATAGCCGATGAGCATGATGTCGCGCCGCACTTGTACGGGGGTTATGTGCAGCAGGTTTGCAAGATCGTGCGAAAAGATGTGGGGTCGGCCACTCCGCTGATAAATAAGCAGCATTCGCCTGTACTGACTTAATCTTTCAACAGTTTTATCAGGAAGTCTTGATGCTGGCATAACTTTGGTTTTTGTTAAAGAATTTCAAATGATACATTCAGAGGTTTATTTTTGGTGTTATGTTACAGGAATCATCACTGTAAATGTGCTTCCCTTTTCCTCGATGCTTTCAACGCTTACGGTACCCTGATACAAGTCAATTGTTTTCTTAAGAATTGAAAGTCCAAGCCCACTGCCCGAAATGTTCTTTGTGGTGGCATCTTTTATCCGGTAGAAATCATCGAAAATTCTTTCTAATTCGTCATGCTTGATCCCTATCCCAGTGTCGCTAACTGAGATCACAATATTGTTTTCCACCTGTTTAATGGTGCAGTCTACCCGTCCGCCCTGTGAGTTGTATTTTACTGCGTTCGAAATCAGGTTGTTAAAAACGATCTCCATTTCGTCTCGATTTGCAACCAGCGAAATATCTTTTGTTGCATGAATATATATGTCAACATCTTTCTGAATGGCATAAGGTCGCATAATATCTACTGCGTTTTGTGCAACCTCGAAAAGGTTTACGCGCACCCTTTCGTGGCCACTCTTTCTTGATTCGAGCTTGGTCAGATCAAGCATATCCATCACCAGGCTGCGCATGCCTTTTATCCGTTCAAACGAACGCGTGATGACATAATCGTAGTCGTCGAGGTTTTGCCCCAACTGCCTTTCTTTGATCATCCTCAGGTACCCTTCGATGGCATTGAGCGGAGATTTGAGTTCATGTGAAAGCACGGATAAGAACTGAAACCGAATTTGTTTGCCCTCTATCCGTAGCTTTTGGGTCATCTTTTTGAGGTAGAGATGCTTGCTTATGTTTTCTATCGAAGCCCTTAGCTCTTGGGGCGTAAAGGGTTTGGGAATAAAGTCGAAAGCACCATCGCGTGTGGCTTTCACCGCCAGCTCAAGTGAGGCATAGCTGGTGATCATTACCACAATCAGGTCGATGCTGTTTTTTTTGATATATTCCAGTACTTCTACGCCTTGCATCCCTGGTAGCTTGTTATCGAGCAAGAGAATATCAGGCCGTTGTTGATTGATTATCTCCAAGCCTTCTTCTCCTGTACCAGCTTCAAAGATTTCGAAATCAATTGGCTCTTCGAGAAAGGGATAATCCGCTTTGAAGTTTTTCAGAATTCTCGCAACACCTGAGCGGATGCCAGGTTCATCATCAATTACTAAAATTTTATAGGTTGCCATGTTAGAGTTTTAACAGCTTGTTGATTTCGCGGTGTAGTTGTTCAGGGCGTATGCCTTTGTCCAAAAATAAATCGGCCTTGATCCATTGTTGATTTCCCTGGTTTTGAATATCGAAGGCCATTCCGGTTTCTGCCGTCACCGCCGTGGCGATAATTACCGGAACATCGGGATATATTCGTTTGATCTTATAGGCAAGTATGAAACCGCTGTCCTCATTTTCCATCATCAGGTCGAGCATAGCCAAATCGGGTTTCATGCCAGCAATCACCCTTTCTGCTTCGAGCTGACCATCGGCTGTGATTACCCGGAATCCGAAACTTTTCAATTTATATTCCATTTGGAATAGGTAATCGCTGTCATCGTCAACTATTAAAATTGTTTTGCTCATGATCGGTTTGTTTTAGAAATTGTGAGTATTTATTATGCCCCCTGAAGCGGGATTCGGATCGTAAAAGTTGTGCCGGTCTGGCCAAGCACCGGATCAGCATTTGACTCGACTGAGATATCGCCTTTGTGCATTTTTACGATTCCATAAATAATGGATAACCCAAGCCCTGTGCCTTTACCTATGGGCTTTGTTGTAAAAAATGGAGTGAACACCTGGTCAATATTTTCTTTGGGAATACCGGTGCCAGTATCTTTGAAATTTATAAGCAAATCACTTCTGTAGGCATTCATGATTACACTTATTTTTCCTCCCGTAGGCATTGCATCAATGGAGTTTTTCAGGAGGTTCGTAAAAACCTGGGTCATTTGATCTTTATCAATTATAGCAATTGGGTTGCCTTGGATGAAAGACACCTCTACAAGAATATTGTCAGGAACAATCACTGATGAAATGCTTTGTTTGATTAAAGAATTCATGTCAATTTCGGAGAAGTTGACCTGATTCTTCCTGGCAAAGTTTAGCAAACCCCCAACAATTTTCTTACAACGATCAGCCTGCTCAACGATTAATTTCAGGTCGTCTTTAATTTCTTGATTTTCCGAGAGCTCATCAGCAAGGATGTTACTATACATGGTGATTACACCCAAAGGGTTGTTTAGCTCATGGGCAATTCCGGCGGACAGTTGCCCTAGACTTGCCAGCTTTTCTGATTGTTTAAGGGCTTCCTGGGCATTGGCAAGTTTCTCGTTCGAGATGTTCAGTTCGCGAATGTAGTTGTGCAATTTTTCGATGGTGAACGGCAGGCACATTTCATTTTCGGCAAGATCATTGAGAATGGCTACAGCGTGGTCAACACATGATTCATACCCACAGGAAGCGCAGTCGAGATAATCTTTTGGAGAAAATTTCCCCATTTTTTGGAGCACCTTTTCGATTTGATCCCACGAAGGCCGTGGCATTGAACGATCGCTCGGATTGAATTTGCGGCTCAAATCCAATTGCGAATATTCTTCCATATCCTTTTGCCATTGCGATTCATCGAGTTTTCCGAGCTTTTGAGCAACATACCGGCTCACTTTGTTGCGCCTGGTAAATCGCCGGCTGGAAGATGTATATTTCGAATCCGGAGTCATTCCCGGGCCCAGAATACAGCCTTCGCAGCAGAGTAGTTCAAGGTGATTGTCTTCGAGATACCCACTTTCAAACTCCCTGATTGCATCCTGAAACGCCATTCTGCCTTCTGCCACCAGCACATTTCCTTCAACGATATTGTCCTCTATATCCATAGTTTGCAGCAACCCGCGGCTTACCGGAAAAATAGCACCTTTCCCGCTGTACGGAGGATCGAAATCGGTGGGTTCAACAGCTTCGGCGCTAATTCCGGCATCTCTGATTAGTTCTCTTAATTCCCTATATGTGATAGCTGCATCCACCTCTTCCGACTCATCCTTTTTAGCAATGCAAGGGCCGATAAACGTAATTTTCGTGTTCGTGCCATATTTTTTTCTGACAACCCTGGCCATTGCCACCATGGGTGAAACCAATGGCACTAAAGATGCTGCAAGCGAGGGATGATAATATTCGATAAATGAAACAATGGCGGGGCAGTCGCTCGAAATCATAGGGATAGATGCAGAATCATACATCAGTTTTCGATACTCGTTCGCTACAAGGTCGGCTCCGAACGATACTTCTACTACCTTGTCGAAGCCAAGCTCTCGCATAATTCCAACTAAAGTGGCTGGTTCCACGTCTTCAAACTCGGCAGGAAAACTTGGGGCTATCATGGCAATGTTTGTATTGCCCCCGCACAGCAGATCAAGCACTATTTGTTTGTCAATTCTAAAAACCTTCGCATTCTGGCTGCAAACCTTCACGCAGTTGCCACATGCAATGCAGCGCTCACCCACCACCTCGGCCTGGCCCATATTTATTTTTATAGCCTTTGACGGGCATTCACGCACGCAGGTGTAGCAAACCCTGCACCGTTCTTTTATCGTGTAAACTATCTTTTTATCTTTTGCCATTGTAATGAGCGATTTCTAGCCCCACGCTTTTCTTACACATTTACAACTAAGAATGGGCAAAGTGAAATAAGTGGCGGATCTGCTTTGGATATAAATCCAAATTAAATAGATGGAACAAAATGAAAGTTTTTGCATGAAATAAGTTGCTGCAAGCAGGTTTAGCTGTTTACTTCCTGGGAAAAAAGCACGAGTTCCGTCAACATTTATCATCGCAATGCCTCTCTTTTATGGTACGATGTGCTTAGCAGGGCTGGTGTTTCGGCTTTTCCTTCCTTGTTCAGGTAGTTGTTATACAAATCGTTCACGATCGGGTTTTTATGCGCCAGCTTGATTGATTCTTTTTCATCAAAATCGTAAATGGCTTTTATCCTGGCCTTTAGATCCTGGTGTTTTATTGAAATTGGCTGGCCACCGCCACACACACAACCACCTGCACATGCCATGACTTCAACAAAATGAATATCAGTACGCCCTGCAGCCAGCTGGTCGAGCAAAGATTTCGCATTTACCATTCCATTTATTATTGCAAAACCAACCTGTTTTGAACCCATGGTGATTGTAAATTCTTTTCGCGGCTTGTTTTGCCTTGTTTCGGGTAGCTTGGCCTGTGTCAACTCTCGCCCGGTTAATTTGTAATGCAATGTTCGTATTACAGCTTCGGTTAGCCCGCCGCTCACTGCAGAAAGAACACCGGCTGATGAACTCGAAGAGTAGGGCGCATCGGCATTTTCCGATTCATTGTGAAGTATTTCAATTCCGTAGAGTTTGATTAGTCGAATAAGCTCACGGGTTGTCAACACTACATCTACCTCTGCAATGCCTTTATTGGTCATCTCTTCTCGTTGAGCTTCCATTTTTCTGGCTATGCAAGGCATCACTGAAGCAGTGTAGATATTTTCGGGAGCTATACTAGCCATTTTGGCATAATGAGATTTTATTATGGCTCCCAGGATCTGTTGAGGTGATTTGCACACCGATAGCCGAGGTAGCAGATCAGCATGTGTTTGTTCCACAAATTTTATCCAACTGGGGCAACAACTCGAAAACAGCGGCATGTTTTGCTTACTTTCAAGGCGGTCGGCAAGCTCAGTGGCAATTTCGAGTATTTGTATATCGCCAGCAAATGCAGTGTTGAAAACCTTTTCGAAACCTATTTTGCGCAATGCAGCATTCAGCAAGCCACTGATATCTTTTCCGGCTTTCATTCCGAATTCTTCGGCAATGGTTATTGGAACGGCTGGGCTGTATTGAATAACAACGTGACGGTCGGGATTGTGCAAGGCATCCTGGAGCTCCGAAAAATGCGACTTTTCGTACAAGGAACCCGTTGGGCACATCATAATGCACTGGCCACATGCAATGCAATTCGAAAGGTTCAAAGGTTTATTGAGGGCAGTGGATATGGAAGTCGCATCGCCTTTTCTAATAAAATCAAGGGTTGAAACACCTGTCAATTCCTCACAAACCCTCACACAACGTCCACAAAGTATGCACTTTTCCTGATCACGAATCATGCTTGTGCTGGAGGGGTCGGTTTTGAACCTGGATTTTTTTCCCGTAAACCTGCGTTCGTTCACATTTAATTCTTCGGCCAGGCGTTGCAACCCACAGTTGCCATTTCTGACACAGTAGAGACAATCGTCCGGATGATTGGCAAGGAGCAGTTCAACGATTGTTTTACGGGCTTCAACCACCCTCGGAGAATGTGTCTTGATACTCATCCACTCCTCTACCTTGTGTGAACAAGCGGGAATGAGGTCCTGCTGCCCTTCGACCTCCACAACACAAAGCCTGCAAGCACCGGTAGGTGTGAATCCTTCCATGTAGCAAAGGGTTGGCACGCTCAAACCATTTTGGGTGAGGGTTTGCAGAATCGTCTCCCCCTTGCGGGCTGAAATGAGTTTGTTATTTACTTCGATTTCGAAAACCATGGGCTTTTGTTGTTTTAGCTGACTATTTGCTGTAAACGGCTGAAAACTTACAAGCATCAAAGCAGATTCCGCAACCTGTGCATTTCTCTTCGATAATAAAGTAAGGGTTCTGGGGAGTTCCAACAATGGCATCAACCGGGCACTTTTTTTCACATATAGAACATCCAGTACACTTCAGAACATTAATATAAAAAACCCTAAGATCGTGACATTGACCTGCTCGGCAGATGCGATCGAAAACGTGCTCTTCGTATTCATTGCGAAACCAATGAAGTGTGCTGATAACAGGATTTGACGCAGACTTGCCAAGCCCGCAAAGCGAGGTGGATTTCATTACGTTCGCCAAACTTTCTAGTTGCATCACTCCTTTGAATCTCTCCAGCGTATCGTGTCCTGTTTCTTTTGTCGGACGACGTGTGATGTTATCAAGAATTTCAGACATTCTTCGGGTTCCTTCGCGGCATGGAATGCACTTGCCGCAGCTTTCGTTTTTCATGAAATGGATAAAATATTTTGCAAGATCAACCATGCAGGTGCTTTCATCCATCACAATCATACCACCCGATCCCATCAGGATTCCTTTCTCCTGAAGGCTTTCGTAATCAATTGGAATATCAAGCATTTGATCTGGGAGGCAGTTTCCGGATGGACCACCCAGGTGAAGCGCTTTGAACGTTTTGCCTTGACTTGGGCCTGCAGCAATGTCGAATACTATTTTTCGCAATGTTGTTCCCAATGGTACTTCGACCAGACAAGTATGGGTTGCTATTCCTGATATTGCGAACACTTTGGTGCCAGGGCTTTTGGCGGAGCCGATTGAAGCAAACCATTGCGGCCCATTACGCATGATGATTGGTATGTTTGCCAGGGTTTCGACGTTATTAACAACCGTTGGCTTGTCGAACAAACCAGCAGTGGTAGGGTAGGGAGGTTTGGGTCGGGGCATGGCACGCTTGCCTTCGAGGCTGCTGATGAGTGCAGATTCTTCGCCACAAACAAAGGCACCCGGCCCGCTTTTAAGAATAATTTCGAGGTTCACGCCACTACCTAGAATATTATTTCCGGTTAGACCTAAGTTTCTTGCTTGTTCAAGAGCAATTTCCAGCTTATTTTTTGCATTGAAGAATTCCGTTCTCATACGGATATATGCCTTGGATGCTCCGATGGCGTATGCAGCAATCGCAATTCCTTCGATCACCAAATGTGGATTCCCCTCAATCAAAGCACGGTTCATGAATGCACCAGGGTCGCTTTCATCGGCATTGCAAATCAGATATTTCTGATCTGATACGGCGTCGTAGGCCGACTTCCACTTTTTACCCGTAGGGAAACCTTTGCCGCCCCGCCCCCGCAAGCCACTTTTTTCGATAATTTCGCACACATCACTGGGTGTGTAGTTACGTAACGTTTTGATAAATGTCTTATAACCACCTGCTGCGATATATTCCAAGATGTTTCCGGGGTCAATCACTCCACAATGCTTTAGAACAATTCTTTGCTGTTGCTTGAAAAATGGATGTTCGTCGAGAAACCGAACTCCTTCCCAAGGTTCTTTGCCATCCCCTCTGTATTGACCAATCCAGTTTGATGGGGGCAATGAATAACTCAAGACAGACGTAAGGATGCTTACCACGTCCAAATGTGTAACGCGCGCAAATGCAATTCTGGGTTTGGCAGGCATTTGAACCTCTAAAATTGGCTCCTCGGAGCACAGGCCAAGGCAGCCAACTTCAATGATATCTGCATCAATATGATTATTTTCAAGATAATTTATGATGGCATTTTTTGTTTTTCCTGCTCCGGCCACCAATCCACAACTTGAAGTTCCGATAAAAAATGTTGGCTTTTCAACAGTTTCACGACGCAGCAGTGATAAAATCTCTTTTTCGCTCTGGTAAGGAGACTTTCCAGGATCAGCAAGCACAAGGTCTTTCAGAAAGCCTGTATTTAAGAGATTCGTTTTTTGCCTCATTTCGATTGCATTTCGTTTTTACATGATTCGATAATTTGCTTTATCGCATTTGATGTAGTTTTCGGGTAAAATTCTCTGTTTATGGTAATCACCGGCCCGCATCCGCAAGCCCCGATGCACGGTACATTCACAATCGAAAAAGAACCATCCCTGGTAGTCTCTCCTGATTTTATCTGAAGCGTGTTTTCCAACTCTTTGAGCACTTCTGCCGAACCTAGTACATGACAAGCGGTGCCATTGCACACTTTAATTGCATTGTGTGCAGGAGGCGAAAAAAGAAAATGGTCGTAAAATGTAGTAACCCCAAATATTTTGCTGGCAGGCATTTTAAGCAACTTTCCGGTTTTGATAATGGCTTCTTCCGAAATGTAACCATATTCTTCCTGAATCTGTTCAAGAATTGTAATAATCATATCTCGCTGCGAACCTTCGTATTTTTTCAAAAACGCATCAATATCCATGACCATGCCGAGATAAATTAAGAAAAAAAGAGATGATTCTTCTGCACAAAAATACAAAACAAAAAGGAATTGCATGATTTTGTTGTTATTTTTTTAACATTGTTAATCAAATAACAATTAATTTTTTCATAAATAATAGAAAAATACTAATTTTGAAATTTCAATCAAAAGTCTGAGGATTTGAAGAAAGATTAATTTTTGCATCCAACCGGTATAGGAAATTATAGGTAATTGTGTTGCTTTTCTATTTCATAAACCGAATGAACCTCTGAAGGCATGAATCTTGTAAATATTGATCCCATCAAATGCACAAACTGCACATTCTGCGTCAGGATTTGCCCTGTAAAGGCAATAAAACTGGGTGTGAACCAAGATAAACCAGAAATTTTGCATTCACGCTGCATCGGATGCGGAAGTTGCTTCAGGGTATGCCCCGATGGTGCTATCTCTTACCATAACTCCATTTCAGCTGCAACCGCATTGCTTTCTTCGAACCAAGAGGTTGCAGCCATCCTCGATCCGAGCATTGCAGCCGAATTCCCAGACATCACAGATTATCGCAAGCTTGTCGGCATGATCAGATTGCTTGGATTTTCGAAGGTTGCTGAGATTGCATTTGCTGTTGAAATAGTTGCTGCAAAATTCGCATCACTCGTGGATAATTTCAAAGGCAAACACTACCTGTCCTCCAATTGCCCTTCTTTGGTTATGTATATCGAAAAGTATTTTCCTGCATTGATCGAAAATCTTGTTCCAATTGCATCACCCATGACCGCTATGGCAGGCATCATGCGTAAACATTATGGAGAGCATCTGAAAATCGTTTCATTTGTCCCCTGCATTTCTGCAAAAATGGACGCCCTTCGATCATCAGGCATTATGAAGGTGGATGAAGCGATAACTTTTACAGAACTCAGGGAGTTGTTTGCACAAAAAAACATCAGCGAAGTTTCGATTGAATATACCGACTTCGATCCTCCGCATGGCAGAATAGGGTCAATCTATCCGATAGATAATGGCTTTATCCAGGCTGCTGTCTTAAGCGAGGATATTTTCAGCGGAAAAGTCTTCACGTGCAGCGGCAAGGAGAATTTTATAAACAGTGTCAGGGAATTCGTAGAACACCCTGAATTGCTCAAGCATCATCTCAACATATTTTATGACAAAGGATGCATGATGGGACCGGGAATGACCTTCAGCAATGATCTGTATCATCGCCAGGTGTTGGTAACCGACTACGCAGCACGAAGGGCCTCTGCCATTGACAAACGCGATTGGCAAAAATATTTTGTTACCTACTCTGCTATGGACTTTTCGCGTGAGTTTATCCCTGACGATCAGCGATTACCCATGCCATCGGAAGAACAAATAGGAGAAATTTTGCAGGCAGTTGGCAAGCAACACAGCACCAACGAGCATGCTTGCGAAATGTGTGGGTTCTCATCTTGCCGCGATCTTGCAATCTCGGTTGCACAAGGCCTATCGCGCATGGATGCCTGTATGATTCATTCTCTTAAATCAAAACAAGAGTACATAAAAACCTTACGCAAAAGCCACGACTCTTTATCAAAAGCACAAAAGCAAATCAAAGAAAGCGAAAAAGAAGCACATGAGGCGATGCTTCACGCACAGGAAACCCTTGATACGCTTGGCGTACTCATCAGAAAACTGCCAGCTGGCATAGTCATTGTGGATCAGAATTTGCGCATCATCGAGTCAAATCCTGCTTTTGTGAGTATGCTCGGCGAAGATGCGGCCCTTATTGATGAGGTGATTCCAGGTTTGAAAAACGCTGACCTCAAAACACTCCTGCCATTCGGATTCTATAATATGTTTAAATATGTGCTTACCAATTCAGAAGATATTGTAGGCAAGGATGTACATCTTTCCGACAAGCTTCTAAATGTATCAATCTACTCGATCGTTCGAAACAGAATTGCCGGTGCTGTGATCCGCGACATGTATTTACCTGAAGTGCAAAAAGAAGAACTGGAAAAAAGGCTAACGGAAGTGATAGATCAAAATCTGCAAATGGTGCAGGAAATAGGATTTTTATTAGGAGAAGGTGCCTCAAACACTGAGCGCATGCTGAATACATTGATCGAAACCCATCGTGGAGGGAAAAAGCACTCTTAGTGATGGAAGAGAACTTTTATATAGAAATGCACTGCCAGCAAAAAAACCACGCAGGCGAACGCATCTGTGGAGACGTATTCCTTTCAGAACGCATCAAGCAGGAACAACGCATCATTGCAGTACTCTCCGATGGAATGGGGCATGGAGTGAAAGCAAATGTACTGGCCACGCTCACTGCTACAATGGTGCTCGGTTTCACCCGCCATCGAAAAGACACGACAAGCATCTCATATATTATAACCAAAACTTTGCCTGTTTGCAGCACACGAAAAATAAGCTATTCCACTTTTTCTACGGTGGATATTGCGTATAATGGTCAGGTGGCAATCGTGGAGTATGATAATCCTTCCTGCTTCCTTATTCGGGACGGAGAGGTGCTTGATCTGGCCTGGCAAGAGTACAATACAACCGGTCAGCAAGACCGCAAGATGATAATCCGAAGCACTTCTTTTAAAATGAAGAAAGAAGACAGGATCGTTCTTTGTTCTGATGGCATTACACAATCAGGGCTTGGTAGTAAGAACTTTGAAGGATGGAGCAGGGAATCCATCACAAGTTTTGTGAAAGAGATTATTTTCAAAAGTCCGGAAATTTCGGCTGTGGAACTTGCTACAAAAGTGGTTTCAAAAGCAATGGTAAATGATAATTATATGCCAAAGGATGATCTTTCATGCGTCGTTGTTTATTTGCGACAACCGCGGCGGCTGGTTCTGTGCTCCGGCCCGCCATACGAAAAAACAAGCGACGCTATGTTTGCATCAAAAGTGGCCACATTCGAAGGAAAGAAAATCATTTGTGGTGGAACTACTGCCGATATCATTGCCCGTGAGCTGAATCGGGAAATTATTGATAGCAATGAGTTTGTGGACCCAGAACTTCCCCAAACATCAACAATAGAAGGTATTGACCTGATAACCGAAGGTATGCTCACGCTGAATAAAGTTACGCGGTTGTTGAAGAAATACAACAGTGAAACCGTTCTTGGCAAGGGTCCTGCTGATCGCATTGTTTCTATGCTGCTCGTAAGTGATGAGATAAATATTTTGATTGGTACAAAAATAAATGAAGCACACCAGGATCCGACCCTGCCGGTTGAACTGGATATACGCCGAAATGTTTTGAAGGGCATCGCCAACCTGCTAGAAAACAAATTCCTGAAAGAGGTTATTTTGGATTATATTTGAGCGAAGCCTATCCTCTTAATTGCGTATGTTCTTGATAGTTTGAAGTTAGGGCAGGATAAGTTTATTCCCAATCTTCAACACAGAGACTCTTGATATTCCGTTCAACTGACAAATCTGTTCGATGTTCACATTGTATCGTTTGGCGATATGGCTGAGGGTGTCTCCTTTCTGAATGATATAGACTTTTGGTTCATTCGCTGAATTACTTCCTGTCCTGTCGGCAGGCAGGCTTTCGCTACCTGAAATTGTTCGCAGCGACCGGCTTCGGAAACGGTTTTCAGCAATCTCCAAATGATCTGTTATAATGGTGTCGCTGTGCTGGCGCGAATGCAGGAAAAGCCATTCATAAAACTCATCCATCGTAAAAGCCCTTGCCAACTCACGGTGTCCGAGGTTTTCGAAAAATGATGATTTCAGCCGCTGCCCGCCATTCACATTCAGAATAGCATCCACGATTTTTTTTGATTCAGAATAAGGAACAGCCCTGTCTTTTTTTCCGTGCATTATCCAGAGTGGCACGCTTGCAAGGTTCAGGCTATCGGTGGTGTTTCCGCCACCACACAAAGCAATGGTGGCAGCCACGCGGTCAGGATATTTTCCGGTGAAATGCAGCACTCCGTATCCTCCCAAACTCATACCGGTCAAATACACCCTGTTTGTGTCAATGGTGTAATTATTTTCAACATAATTAAGCACATTCATCACTTTCTGCGGATTCCACGACTGGCCAACAGGGCATTGCGGAGCAACCACAATCACCGGAATTCTGCGCCTCCTAGTGATTTCATTTAAAACCCCATATTGTTTAACTTTCTCGAGGTTATTGCCTGAAAGACTCCTCCCATGAAGGAAAACAATTACCGGGAGTGGTTCTGATTCTGGTTGGTCTTTATATTCCTCGGGAAGGTATAACCAAAAATCATAACCGTCTTTGACTATTTTCTTTATTGACATCAGCTGCCCATATGCTGAAAGTGTTATCAATAAAAGAAAGAGGACAGTTAATAATTTTCTCATTCTATAAATCTAATTCTGTTCCTGGTATATTCGTGCTCCCACAAATAACAGGTATTCAAAGCTTTGCAGGATAGTAAGTGTTTTCACAAATCATTGCCTTTGAATAAATAAACAACCTGAGGGCAAAATTATAAAATCTTTCCTGAATTCAACCGTTAGGGGTTGCCGGTAACCATTGAGCTGTTGCTTCCATTCATCGAAAATATTCTTCACAAAAGGAACAATGAAATTTGTATGCCCATTTTAGCTGGGAGCAAATTAATTATGAACCTCCATGATATTTTGCAATTCCACAACTGATATTACCTTTGCGCCGTGCGACAATATATAATTTGATACCTAAATAAGCATATGGCAAAACCAACACTCTTAGTGCTCGCTGCAGGAATTGGAAGCCGCTACGGCTCTTTGAAACAACTCGACACTCTTGGCCCGAATGGAGAAACAATTATTGATTATTCGGTGTTCGATGCCATTAGGGCTGGCTTCGGGAAAGTGGTTTTTATTATTCGCCATCATATCGAAAGTGAGTTTAGGAATGTATTTCTCAACAGGTTTTTAGACCGCATTGAGGTTGATTATGTTTTTCAGGAAATTGAGAACATCCCTTCCGGAATCTTAATTCATCCTGAACGTAAAAAACCCTGGGGCACCGGCCATGCGGTTTTGATGGCAAAGGAAATCATTAATGAACCTTTTGCTGTGATTAACGCAGATGATTTTTATGGGGCTGAAGCATTTCAGGTGATGGCTGATTTTCTACAAAGTGCTGTGGATACGAACTATGCCATGGTGGGCTACCAAATCGAAAACACCCTTTCTGAATATGGGAATGTTTCGCGGGGAGTTTGTGAGATTGCGGATGGTTATCTAGTTCGTATAGATGAACGTATCAATATCGCACGAAATGAGAGAGATACCATAGCTTACTTTGATGAAATGGGTGCCTCTTTTACACTGTTCCCGAACACTGTCGTTTCGATGAATTTTTGGGGCTTTACTCCAGGCTTTTTCCAGCAACTACAAAATTCTTTTGATGAGTTTATCGTTTCGAACGCACAAACCCTTAAAAGCGAATTTTATATCCCAACGGTTGTAAACAAATTATTGAACCAAGGTGCTGCGCGTGTTAAGGTGCTCGAAAGCACGGCCGATTGGTTTGGTATTACTTATCGGGAGGATAAAGAAAACGCAGCCGCCACCTTGCAAAAACTGATTAATAGAAAAATATATCCCAGTCAACTCTGGGAGTAAATATTTGTTTATCAGCTGGCTGAAGTTAAGTATCAGAACGGATTATTGAAGTCAATAAAAAGTGGCGCATTCCGGTCTTTTTCAGAAATAATGGGGTCTTGTATTCCCCAGTCAATGTTCAACTGGGGATCGTTCCAGCGCAAACTTCTTTCAGAGGCTTGGTGGTAATAGGCTGTGCATTTATACGAAAATATCGTATCGTCTTGCAAGGCGAGGAATCCATGGGCAAAACCTGGAGGAATCCAGAGCATGAGTTTGTTTTCTTCTGATAGCAACTGCGAAACCCATTTGCCAAAGAATGGCGATTTCTTCCTTATATCTACAGCAACATCAGTTGCAGCTCCCTTAATTACCCTGACCAATTTGCCCTGGGCATACGGAGGTACCTGAAAATGCAAACCCCGCAACACGAATTTTTGTGATTTGGACTCGTTGTCCTGAACAAAATCCATTGAAACACCTGCAGCTTGAATCAGATTCTTATGAAAAGATTCGAAAAAGTAGCCCCTTTCATCCTGAAAAACAGATGGTTTTATAATAAGTACATCGGGAATTGAGGTTTGAATAATTTCCATCTGAGAAAGTTTTAAGGATTCAATCTCTAAACATCAAGCTTGTTGGTCATAAGGCTCTACAAATGAATTACTTCGTCATAAGCTGCAGCGGCAGCTTCCATCACTGCCTCAGAAATAGTAGGGTGGGGGTGAATGCTTTTAATTATTTCTGCAGCGGTAGTTTCTAGTTTTCTGGCCAGGACCAATTCTGCAATCATTTCGGTGACATTGTCGCCAATAAGGTGTGCACCCAACAATTCACCGTATTTTGCATCAAAAATCAGTTTCACGAATCCTTCCTTTGCTCCGGCAGCACTTGCCTTGCCAGATGCGGAAAACGGAAATTTTCCGATCCGGAGTTCATGGCCTGCTTCCCTTGCTTTTGCTTCGGTCATACCAACCGATGCAACCTCGGGGTTGGTATAGGTGCATGCAGGGATATTGCCGTAATCTATTGATTCTGTATGTTTCCCGGCGATGTGTTCAATACATACGATCCCTTCGTGCGAGGCGAGGTGAGCCAATGCAGGTCCGGAGATAACATCACCTATTGCATAGTAGCCATTGACATTTGTTTTGTAAAACTCATCTACTACTATTTTCCCATTTTCAACTGCAATGCCGGTTTCCTCCAAGCCTAGGTTTTCGGTGTTGGGTGTTATACCAACAGCCGAAAGAACGATTTCTGCTTCAACATTTTCGATCCCTTTTTTGGTTTTAATTTCAACATTACAGATATCGCCATTCAATGTGACAGATTCTACGCTTGATGAGGTCATCACCTTGATTCCCTGCTTCTTGAAGCTGCGCTCCAATTGTTTGGATATTTCCTCGTCTTCGAGGGGCAAGATGTTTGGCATGAATTCGACCAGTGTAACTTTGGTACCGATGCTGTTGAAAAAATATGCAAATTCCGATCCGATAGCCCCCGATCCGACAACGATCATTGATTCGGGTTGCTTTTTAAGGGTCATGGCTTCACGGTAACCGATAATCTTTACTCCGTCTTGTTTGAGGTTAGGCAGCTGGCGGCTGCGGGCGCCTGTTGCAATGATGATGTGAGAAGCATTGTATTCTTTAATTGCTCCTTCGCTATCAGTAACTTCTAAAACCTTTCCCGGCCGGAGTTTTGCTGTTCCGGCAATATGATCAATCTTGTTTTTTTTGAATAAAAAATGAATTCCTTTGCTCATGCCTGCAGCCACTTCGCGGCTCCGACTTACCATTGCAGTTAAATCGGGAGTAACATTTCCCTGGAACCCAATACCATAATCGGAAGCATGTTTCAAATAATTGAATACCTGTGCACTTTTTAACAATGCTTTTGTAGGAATGCAACCCCAATTGAGGCAAATCCCACCCAGTTCGGAGCGCTCAACTACTGCGGTTTTTAATCCGAGTTGCGATGCCCTGATGGCAGCTACATAGCCTCCTGGGCCACTTCCGATAACGATCAGATCATAGTTCATGGTTGTGAATGTTTACTAAATTGCGAATGTAAGAAATTAAAGGACTAACAATCCAGGCAGAATAAAGTTTGATTTCATAGATGGATTAATAATCAGAGAGCGATTCGGAATTATGTATTTCTTCAGTATATATGAGATAATGTATGTACCGGTGGGCCTCAATAAGGCGATGCCCCCAATGATCAGCGAATAGTTTTTTTATATCATGCAGGGCATTTTCTCGGGCAGCATGCGATTCTTTGCCAAAGAGCAAAACAAAATCTTTCATATCCTGATAAATATCGGTTAGGTTTTCTGCCAGGCTGGTTTCCCTCACATTATTTTGCATTAATTGTTGTGGATTTTGATTCAGAAAGACATCTTCGGTCGAAAAAATACGCCTCAAATTATTGAAAATGTCCTGCCAATTTTCTTCAGTAACATATCTTTCATTGGCTTCAGGATATTCGACTATGACAGAAGGAAGTAAGATGCCTTTGATGTAAAGCAGAGGCAATACTTTTGCAAGGTAATGAAAAACATACCTATTAGATTGATTTTCTGCACCTTCGATAAAAATACAAAACTCGTTGGCGACCGTGAACATATCGAGGGCCTGCTTGCTATATACGGGATCTTCCATGTTCATAGTTTAAGCAATCTTTTAGTTTTGGGTTGAAGGAGTCAAAGCAAATGAGTTGAGAATTTGGTTTTCCAGACATTAAAAAAGTCCCATGAAGGGACTTAAAAATACTTGCCAGTGAGCCTTAGAATTTGATTTCCTTAATCCTGGCTTTTTTGCCTTTGAGTTTTCGCAGATAGAAGATTCGCGCACGGCGGACCAATCCACGTTTATTGACTTCAATCTTGTCAATAAAAGGGGAACTAATAGGGAAGATTCTTTCTACTCCAACGCTGCCACTGACTTTTCTCACTGTGAAAGTTGCTGTATGCCCTTGCCCGGAGCGCTGAAGAACCACACCCTGAAACTGCTGAGTTCTTTCTTTATCGCCTTCCTTGATTTTATAGTGCACGGTTATCGTGTCCCCAGCCTTAAAATTCGGAAGTTCAGCATTTCCGATCAGCTCTTTGTCAATAAACTTCAATAAATCGTTGCTATTCATTATGTTCGGTATTAAATTTCGTGATCCAAAAAGGAGTGCAAATTTATTAAAAATATTTTGATTATCGCAACCGGGGTTAAAAATAATTTACAATTGGTTCTTTCCGACCTTGTTTTGGTATTGTGAAACCTATTCGTCCAGCATTTCAGGGCGGCGTAGTTGCGTTCTTAAAAGTGCCTGTTCAGCATGCCATTGTTTTATTTTGGCTTCGTTTCCTGAGAGCAACAGTTCTGGAACCTTCCACCCATTGAAGTTTGCAGGCCTTGTATAGACTGGGGGAGAGAGCAACATATCCTGAAATGAATCGCCAAGCGCAGATGTTTCATCGTTGAGTACACCGGGAATTAGCCGGATTATTGAATCGCACAGCACAGCAGATGCAAGTTCACCCCCGGTAAGAACATAGTTGCCAATAGAAATTTCCATTGTTACCAGGTGCTCCCTGACTCGCTCATCAATGCCTTTGTAATGCCCGCATAACAGGATAAGGTTTCTGCTCAACGAGAGTTTATTGGCCATTGGTTGGTCGAGCAGTTTGCCATCCGGAGTCAGGAAAATGATTTCATCATAATCTCGCTGCTTTTTTAGGAATTCTATGCATGCTGCAATGGGCTGTATCATCATCACCATTCCGCTGCCACCACCAAATGGATAATCATCAACATTACGATGTTTGCTGGTGCTATAATCGCGCAGGTCGTGAAAGTGAAACTCTACAAGATTTTTTTGCCTGGCTCTTTTAATCATTGAATGATCAAAAGGGCCAATGAACATTTCGGGAAAAATTGTCAGGATATCAATTCGCATTTTGCAGTTACTAAATACTAAGCAAAAATATGGTTAATTATCTATCAATGGAAAACTATGAATTTGAATTATCTTTGCTGGAAAGAGATTTGGTGAAATGAACATAGGAAACAGAAATGAAGCACTATCTTAAACTATTTACTGGCGTATTGGTTTTGCTTGCTTTGGAGGTATATACACAACAACCCGGGACTGCATATATTGTGAGATTTGCAAACAAAAACAATTCGCCCTACTCACTCAATAATCCTTCGCAGTTTGTGAGTCAGGCTGGGTTAGCACGTCGTACGAAACAGAATATTCCAATTGATTTTTCTGACCTTCCGGTTACACCTTCCTATCTGCAGGCAATCAGGCAGGCAGGAGCTCAGGTGGCCGCTGTTAGCCGCTGGTTTAACCTTGCGACCGTTTGGATAAACAATGCAACGGTTGTTCAGTCAATTGCGGCTATGCCTTTTGTATTATCAATCACTTCAATGGATTCTAAATCAAACAACAAGTTAGGCCACTTTGCAAATAAGAAATTTCATTTTGACGAACAAAATGCAATTCCCATCCCATATCAAAACGAACCAAAATCAATTGCCAGCGATTATTATAATTATGGAAACGCCTTCAACCAAATCAATATGATTTCGGGACAATCGCTTCACAATCAAGGATTCAGAGGAGAAGGAATGGTAATCGCGGTATTGGATGCAGGTTTCCGAAACGTGAACACAATCCCATTGTTCGATAGTCTTCGGTTGGAAAACCGAATTTTAGGCACTCGCGATTTCGTACAGCCAGGCAATAATGTCTATAATCCCTCGATACATCCGCATGGCACGAATGTTTTGTCTATAATGGCTGCCAATTGGAGCGGGCAAATGGTTGGCACTGCGCCCAAAGCAAATTACTGGCTGCTAAGGACCGAAGACGCCCCGACCGAATATTTAATGGAAGAATATTTTTGGGTTGCAGGAGCCGAATTTGCGGATAGTGTAGGGGCGTGGGTAATAAACTCTTCCTTGGGATACACGACCTTTGACAACCCACTGCAAAACCATACGTATATGCAGATGAACGGAAACTCAACACCGGTCACCAGAGGCGCTGACAAGGCTGCAAGCAAAGGAATACTGGTGGTTAATAGTGCAGGAAACAGCGGAACCGACCCATCCTGGTTATATATTGGTGCTCCCGCCGACGGAGACAGTGTTCTTGCCATAGGTGCAGTGGATGGTGCAGGAAATTATGTTGCATTCAGTTCAAAAGGACCCTCTGCAGATGGCAGGGTTAAACCAGATGTTTGCGCCAGGGGCTCGGGTACAGCCATATCGAATTCTTCAGGTGTTGTTGTAGCCGGGAATGGTACCTCCTTCTCGTCTCCGATAATTGCAGGCATGGCTGCATGTTTATGGCAAAGCAACCGCGAAAAAACGAATATGCAGGTTGCGCAATCCATCAAGCAAAGTTGCTCCAGGTTTAATAATCCTGATAGCCTCCTTGGCTATGGAATACCGAATTTCAATATCGCCAATCTCATCTTAAAAGTGGATGAAAAACCCAATGAAACGAATTCTCTTGCAATTTTTCCGAATCCCTTCAGTGAGTTTTTATGGATTGGCAATACAAGTGGAAGAAATTCCCTGATGAAAATTAGTTTTACTGACGCTTCAGGAAAGACTTTACTGGAAAGGGACATAACTAGCCATTGTGCATACTTCAAAATTGAGCAATTGAGTCACTTAAGAGCTGGTTTATATCTGATTCGCATTACAACGGACAAAGGAGTAGAAAGCAGAAAGCTTTTGAAGATGTAATCTTTTTAAAAAAATTCATGAATCTCGGCCTCCTTCTAAGTACCCATTTTTGTATTGCAAGACCATCCTACTTGAAATAACCAAGTGCATCCATTCAATTAAAGGTTTCTGCATGATCCATCTGGTTCCAGATGCTCACACCTCTTCAGGGGAAAGTTAGATTAACTGAAAGCGGGGGAGGATGATGACATTTAATAGTATACAGGATAAGTTTTGGTTTATAGAAAACTTTATCACCATCTGGTAGATTTATCTCAAGCAAGTTGCCCAGCAATTGGAAAAACTATTTCTCTAATAATTTGAGTTCAGCGTCATTTTCGGTTACTAAACCAATCCAATCCACTTTTTCATCAATTGCATATTGCTTTCTGATGCGAATAAATTAGGTAGGAATATAGAAACGTGGGTAATTATTAAAAATACAAGTTAATCAAAGATTCATATAATCTTTATAAGCTCATGTAATTAAGTCTTTTAGTAATAAGAAAGCCTAATATTATGCAACAAGTTATTTTTAGTAGAAATGACCTGTATGTGAAAAAGTTATGAATTGGTTACAAAAGTGTAATGTAAAATATATAAATGTAATAAATTATAATAAACAAATGTAGAAACACAATAACATTTGTTAATTTGAACATTTAAAATATGTTATTTGTCTGTAAAACAAACATTTAAAATTTACCAATTGTTAATATATTAGAGTGTTACTTAAATATAAATAATTATAAATTCTTAATAATATTGATAGTCAGCAATATACATAAATTCATCGTAACTATAAGTTTTAAGAATAGTAATATTTTTAAAGGAGAAAAACCTACAACGAATTGAGCTCTCTAAAATATTGCATAACAAATGATTATATCAACTTTATAAACAGTATATTGAAGAATTAACAAGCAATATTAACAATTAACAAATATTTATTTTTAAAGATCGAAACGAATTGAATATATACTATTTTTGTAACATCGTTAGTAATCAGGATACAAAATGAATAACCGAATTGAACTTATTATTGAGAAAATGAACCTTAGTTCTTCGCAATTTGCTGATGAAATTGGTGTTGCGCGGGCAATCATATCACATTTGATTACAGGAAGAAATAAACCAAGCCTGGACGTTGTAAGAAAAATTCTGCTAAGGTTTCCGCAAATCAATCCAGATTGGCTGCTAACAGGAAAGGGAGATTTCTATCGCAGTCCAATAGAAAATGTGATAATAGATGAAACGATAGTAAAAGCCCCGGAGGAAAGAAAAAAAAATCAACCAACCTTGTTTCCTGAAGAAGTTCACCGCGCGATGAACACCTTGGGAAAAAGCACTCATGAGTCATTAGGGCCAAAAACGGGGTTGGAGCAGCTTGATCACACTCACAAATCTTTTCCTGGTTCTACAGCCTCAGCCGAAGAGCAGAAAAATATACGGTTAAATACGAAAAATGAGGTTCAGACCATTATTATGATCTATTCCGACAACACATTCGAACTGCTAAAACCAAGCAATAAAATCAGGGAATGATTTAAAATCTCTCGATCTGGGAAAAGAAAAAATTGCTTTCAATGATTGCGTTTTCATCGCTGTCTGAGCCATGCACTGCGTTTTCCTGAATCGCAACTCCATACAATTTACGAATTGTTCCATCGGATGCCTTGGCCGGGTCTGTGGCACCCATCAGCCTGCGGTAATCCTCAACTGCATTTTCCTTCTCAAGTATGGCGACAACCACCGGGCCGGCTATCATTGAATTGATCAAACTCTGATAAAACGGTCTTTCTTTATGAACGGCATAAAACTCACCTGCCATTTTCTGGCTGAGAACCAGCTGCTTCATTGCAGCTATCTTAAAATCGTTTTTTAGAATCATTGCTAAGATGTTTCCAGCATTATTTTCTTTAACTGCTAAGGGTTTGATGATTGTTAAGGTGTGTGTTCCGGCCATTATTTTCTGGTATTAGGATACTTAATTTGAAGCGGCAAAATTAGGAAAGTTGAAGCAAATCGGCAACATTGTAAAAATTTTCGCATCTTTGACATGCCTATTGCAAGATTCCTGATCATAACCTGAAAAATAATCAATACAAGGAATGCAGTTATAATTCATAAAAGGTCTTCAATACATGACGAAATTGACAAACAGCGAATTGAAAGAGATTAAGGAACTGATTGATAGGGCAAAAAATATTTTAATCGTTTCCCACTTTAACCCCGACGGTGATAGCATAGGTGCGTCTCTGGCACTCATGCATTTCTTTGCAGGCATTGGCAAAAAATCAGAAATACTGATTCCGAACACATTTCCAGATTTTTTGTCATTTCTTCCTGGGACAGAAAAGATAATAGTCTATGAATTTCACCCGGCAAAAGCAAGGAAAATCATAAAAACTGCTGACCTGATATTTTGTCTCGATTTTAATGCCCTTTCTCGCGTCAAGGATTTTGAACCAGACCTTCGCAAGGCAGTTGCACCACGCATTTTGATTGATCATCATCCAAACCCGGAGAATTCATTCAAGCACAAGATATCCCGAATTAATGTTTCTTCCACAAGTGAACTGGTTTATGAGTTAATTCAAGGCCTGGAGGAAGAATCCCGGATTGATAAAGATACTGCAACATGCATTTTCACTGGCATCATGACTGATACAGGTTCATTCAGCTATTCATGCAATTACCCATCTACCTTTCGTATCGTGGCATTGTTACTCGAAAAAGGAATTGATGCCGAGTTAATCCATCAGCGGGTTTATGATACTTTCAGCGAAGACAGGTTGCGTCTTCTTGGATATTGCCTGAGCGAAAAGCTTGTCGTGCTGAAAGAATTTCGCACTGCCTACATCGCTCTTTCAAATCACGAACTTCAGTCATTTAACTTCAAACCTGGCGACACAGAAGGAATCGTTAATTATGCACTCAGTATCGAAGGAATTATATTTGCCATTCTGTTCAGCGAAAAAGACCATATGATTCGAATATCATTCCGCTCAAAAGGCGATTTTCGGGTCAACGATTTTGCGCATAAACATTATGGTGGAGGCGGACATAAAAACGCTGCAGGTGCAGACTCCTTTAAACCACTCGATGAAACTCTAAATGACTTTATTTCCAAGTTGCATGAGTATAGGGAACAGCTACATTTTATAGCTGATTCCTTACCAAATCAGATGCGGTAATCCATTATTTTGCAGATTTGAGACATAGCATGATGAATTATTCGGGCTAGAATTCTTACTTTTGCGACTAAAATTAAAAAGTCACTTGTTTCAGCTTTTCATCGGTTGAAACAACACAACTTAAATCAATTAGTAGTTCAAAATCAATTAACTAAAATTTTATGAATTCAAAACTCTTGGTTGCCGGCACATTTGCTGGATTGTTTATTTTTTTGGGGGCGTGCGGAAGGGAACACCCAGGTTTTAAGAAAACCGACTCCGGCTTGTATTACAAACTTCATATCGAGAATAAGGATGGCAAATCTGCACAAATCAACGATATGATGACGCTGGAAATGACCTATAGAACCGAAGACAGCATTTTATTCAGTACTGCAAATACTGGCCAGCCGGCAAAACTGCCCTTGCTTGAATCAGATCACAAAGGCGATATCTATGAGGGCCTTGCTTTACTCAAAGTTGGAGATAGCGCCACCCTGATTGTGAAGGCTGATTCATTCTTCCTTCGCACGCTGCGAATGGGTCAGCTTCCGGAGTATATTAAACCAGGTAGTAATATGTATTTTGATGTTAAAATATTGGAAATACTTTCGATGGAAGAAATAGAAAACAAAAAGAAAGCCGATAATGAAGCAGCTAAGCTGAATGAGCCTATCTTGTTGGAAAACTACCTGAAAGAAAATAAAATTACCGTTAAACCACTTCCTTCAGGATTATATTTTATTCCGCAGGTTGCAGGTTCGGGACGCAAAGCCAACCCTGGAGATCGCGCAAAAGCCCACTTCGTCATTTCACTCATTGATGGAAAGCAACTTTTTTCATCCTATGAACGTGGAGAGCCTTTTACTATTGAAGTTGGGAAAGAATTTGATAATGCCGGTCTAACTGAAGGCCTGGCCATGATGCGCAAAGGTGAAAAAGCCACGATCCTTGTTCCATCATCACTTGCTTTCGGCGAAGAAGGCCGTGGAGAATTTGTGCCCCCTTACTCAACAATCATCTACAAAGTCGAACTTGCCGATCTGGTTTCGAAAGAAGAATTTGAACGGCAAGAATTACTTAAGGAACAGCAAGCCAAGCAAGCAGAAGAAGAAGCCAAAACAGGTGAGGCTAAAAATATTTCCGATTATTTTAAGAAAAATAACATTCAGGCAACTCCTACCGCCAGTGGTTTATATTTTATCGAAAAAGTAAAAGGAAGCGGTGCAAAGCCACTTACCGGCATGAAAGTCAAAGTTCATTATACAGGCACATTGCTCAATGGCACAAAATTCGATTCATCAGTTGATCGTGGCACTCCGTTTGAATTTACGCTTGGACAAGGCCAGGTGATAGCCGGTTGGGACGAAGGTGTTGCTCTGATGAATATTGGCAGTAAAGCCTTGTTAATTGTGCCATATGCATTGGCCTATGGAAGCCGAGCAATGGGTGAGAGCATTCCGGCTTATTCTACCTTGGTCTTTGAGGTAGAATTACTGGGTGCAGAATAATATTTTCTTAGGTTCTTGTAAAGTTTGGCTATTGGCGCTTACGCTCATCAAGCAGGCGCTGGTAGCCGAACATTTCGTCCCGGAGGCGGGCAGCTTCAATAAAATCCAGTGCTTTAACGGCCAGTTCCATTTTTTTTCGCAATTGGCCAATAACCTTTTGTAGCTGATCTGGGTTCATATAATGAACAACAGGATCGGCAGCCACCTGTATCTCAGAATTTTCTGCATAGAAAGCAGGCTTACTCCTTGCCCCTGCAACAGCAGTTTGCCCCATGATGGCTTCAACGTTTTTAACAATCTGTATCGGGGTAATGTTATTTGCTGCATTGTAGCGCAATTGCTTTTCCCTGCGTCTAAGGGTTTCGTTAATTGTGCGCTGCATTGAGTCTGTTATTTTATCGGCATACATGATGACCTTGCTGTTAAGATTGCGGGCAGCACGGCCAGCGGTTTGTGTGAGCGACCTTTCAGATCGCAAAAAACCTTCCTTGTCGGCATCAAGTATGGCCACCAGCGATACCTCCGGCAAATCCAACCCTTCGCGCAAAAGGTTCACACCGACCAAAACATCAATGATTCCTAAGCGCAGGTTACGAAGAATTTCAACCCGTTCCAGGGTGTCAACATCGCTATGAATATACATACATTTAATAGCCACCCGCGAGAGATACTTTGATAATTCTTCGGCCATGCGTTTTGTCAGTGTGGTGACCAAAATTCGCTCGTTGTTCTCTATCCTCAAACGTATTTCTTCGAGCAGGTCGTCTATTTGATTGAGGCTTGGCTTCACCTCGATTTGTGGATCGAGTAAGCCCGTTGGGCGAATAAGCTGCTCCACTACTACCCCTTCGCTTTTTTGGAGTTCATAGTCGGCAGGGGTAGCGCTCACATAGATGGTTTGATTGGTAATCCGCTCGAACTCATCGAAAGTAAGTGGGCGGTTATCCATGGCCGATGGCAACCGGAACCCATATTCCACAAGTACTTGTTTACGACTTCGATCGCCTCCATACATGGCCCTTATTTGTGGTAGCGTTACATGGCTTTCGTCAATAATGGTAAGAAAATCATCAGGAAAATAATCAAGCAAGCAAAAAGGCCTCGTGCCCGGTTTTCGCCCATCAAAGTACCTGCTATAATTTTCGATACCCGAACAATAGCCGAGTTCACGCATCATTTCCAGGTCGTAGCCAACCCTGTCATCGAGCCGCTTTGCCTCCAACGATTTTCCGTTTTCAAGAAGATAGTCAACCTGTTTTCGCAAGTCCCGATGTATTTCTAAAAAGGCTTGCTTCATTTTTTCCTGGGAGGTCACAAAAATATTTGCAGGAAATAGGGTGATACTCCCAACTGTTTCGATCTTGAACCCATGTTCCGGGTTAAACAATTCAATAGATTCTACCTCGTCGCCATAGAAAAAAATTCGATAAGCATGATCTGCATAGGCCGGGAAGATATCCACCGTATCGCCTTTCACCCTGAATTGCCCACGTAAGAAATCACTGCCGGCACGGCTATAGAGGCTGTTTACTAGCTTGTGCAACAATATATTGCGATCTATCACATCGCCTGTGGATAAGTTCAATACATTGTTATAAAAATCATCAGGGTTTCCAATGCCATACAAACAAGACACTGAGCTAACCACGATGATATCTCTGCGCCCACTTAGCAAGGAGGAGGTGGTACTCAAACGCAGTTTTTCAATTTCATCGTTTATTGAAAGATCTTTTTCGATGTATGTATTTGTAGAGGGAATGAAAGCCTCTGGTTGGTAATAATCGTAATAGGAGACAAAGTATTCAACTGCGTTTTCAGGAAAGAATTGCTTGAATTCGCCATAGAGTTGAGCCGCAAGGGTTTTATTATGACTTAGCACCAATGCCGGCTTGCTAACTTGCTGAATTACATTGGCCATTGTGAAGGTTTTTCCAGAGCCGGTGACACCCAGCAAAACCTGGGCCGGATCGCCCCTGCCTATGCCTTCAACCAGCTGACGTATCGCTTCTGGCTGATCGCCTGTTGGGGTGAAATCCGAAATTAGCTTATAATCCATGTTGATTAGAAAAGAGTGTGGATTTGCAGGGTTAATATTGAAGCCACGTTACAATGGGATAATGATCGGAAAGTTTTTTTTGAACGGTTCTATAATCACGGCTCTCGAATTGGGGAGAATAAAAAATGTAATCTATACGGAAAGGAAGATAAAATGACCTGTAGCTTTTACCGATTCCGAATCCGCTCTCAGAAAAAGCATCCTTTAAACCTGATGTTAGCTGGTTGTATGCATAGGAGGCAGGCGTGTCATTCATATCAGCACAAAGAATTACCGGATAGGGAGATACTCTGACAGCCTCTTTGATTTGGCGGGCCTGCAATGCCCTTTTAGTGTAAGATAGCTTCAGTTTCTGTAAAATTTTTCGTGAAGTCTGGTACACCAGCGTATTGTCTTGAGTTGAAAGCTCATTTATAAAAATCCGGTCTTCGTTGCTCAAGCGCAACGATTCGAAGTGAATGTTGAAAACCCTGATAGTATCTGTATCATGAACCACATCGCACATGATGCCAGAATAATAGGGACTGTTTCCGAAAGAAATGATATCTCGCCGGATCATAGGAAGTCGGCTAAAGATGGCGGTTCCATATGATTTGCCATTTCTTTTTACGAGCAGATAGTTTATGTGTGAGTGCTGGTATTTCAGCCTAGAAACTATGGCATCTTCAATCTGAAAATCTGGAGAATCATCGGTAAAAAATTCCTGAATGCATAATATATCCGGAGATTCCGATTCGATCATTTGAAAAATCTCGCGGATGGTAGCAAGGTTATCGCGTTGAACCTGCATATATTGGTCAAAAAACATTGCATTAAACGACATAACCTTCAGGTGTCTTTTGTGCAGATCAACATCTTTTAAGTTGTATAGCCTTACATGAGAATTAACATATTTCCATCCAACAGCGATGGCAAGCAATGATATCAACACAAACCACCGTTGCCTGATGACCCAGTATACCACAAAAAGAACGTTTATGATCAGCAATACCGGATATGCAAGTCCAAAGTAAGCAATGGGCCATAGCTGCTCAGGGGAGATATAGGAAGAAAGATAGCTTATAAACAATCCAACTACAGAGATTGTATTCAACACCATCATGGTTCGGATAAGAAATTGACTGCTATTTTTCTTTTTCGCCATGAGCCTTATCTTTAAGGTCTATTCCCGCCTGCAACCTATGCTTGCAGGGAGATATAAACTAACGATTGTTGCTGGTTTTAAATAAAAAATCCTTTTCTGCTCGCGTCAAGCTTTCATAGCCCGAACGCTTGATCTTGTCGAGTATTTCATCAATCATCCGTTGTTTGTCGGCACGTTGGTAGTTGTATTCCTCATCCGTAAGAGGTCTACCGGAAGTATAAATTTTCTTGAATCTTCTTTTTTTGCGCGATTCAAACATTCTGGCAATCCGTTTAATGGAAATATTTCTAAAGATGATTGATGGGTCGTATCCTCCAAACTTAAAAATATAAATGAATAAGAAGCCCCACATTGCTCCGCCAAGGTGGGCAATATGCCCGCCCGCATTATCCGACTTAATCATAAAAAAATCAACGACTAGAGAGAGCATGGCAATGTATTTAATCTTCACCGGGCCCAGAAGTAGCAGATAAATCGTATAGTTAGGTACATAAAATGAAATTGCAACAACAATGGCAAGCACCGAAGCGGAAGCACCCAGTGCTACTGAATCCGAGATTGATCCCTGAAAAACCGGGAATATATTGTAAGACAGAATATATAATATCGCACCTGCAATGCCACCAGTGAAATATGTAAACAATAACTGGCGCTTATTTAGATATTGCAGAAAAATCTGTCCAAACCAAAATAGCCATAGCATATTGAATAGGATATGCAAAAAATCGAAATGCAAAAACATATACGTAAACAGAGTAAATGGCTTGGAAGCCAGTGTTTCAAGGTTGGCTGGCACAGCAAACCATCTGATCACCCATGCATTGAATAGAGCGTGAGCGTTATTGTCGGGTGTGGAAAACAGGTAGGCCGCCACACCAACAAATTTAATCACTACCCAAATCAGGACATTGGCCAATATCAGCTTTGGCAGTGCACCAGGTTGCTTGAAAAATGCCCTGATATTGTCAAGCGGAGAAGCATGTGTATACATTTTCAGAAAAACTTTGGGCGATCGGCACGTCGCCAATAAATAATCAGGAAATATCCAAAAATCATCCCCCCAAGGTGTGCAAAATGGGCGACATTTCCTCCTGAACCTGAAACACCCAAGTAGAGTTCAATGGCACCATATATGATAACAAACCATTTTGCTTTAACCGGAATCGCGAAGTAAAGATAAATGATCGCATTGGGAAAAATCATGCCAAAGGCGAGTAAAATGCCGAATACCGCACCTGATGCTCCTACAACATTTGGCATATTCAGAAAATATGATTTGTATTCACTCACAAATTCGATGGCTCCTTGGAGTGCTGCATAATTGCCCGGATCGCCCTGCAAAACATTGTAAGCTGACTGAAAATTCCTGAAGGCAGCATAAATCTCGCCAGAGTATTCGCTGATTTGAAACCTGTGCCCATGAATCAATAGTTCGAGTGTGCGAGAGCCAGGTTCCAAAAGAAAACCATCTAGAAGCGTGAGTGTTGGTTGCAGGCTCAAGTATATGGTGATATAGTGAACGATGGCAGCCCCGATCCCGGTTACAAAATAGTAGATAAGAAATCGCTTGGGTCCCCAAATGTTTTCAAGCGTATAACCGAACATCCACAATGCAAACATATTGAAGAGGATGTGAGTGAATCCGGAATGCAGAAACATGTAAGTAATAAACTGTATCGGATTGAACTTGTCAGCAGCAAAATAATGGAGTCCAAAACGATCAATCAGGTCAATTTTAAAAGCAGACTGAAAAGCCAGCGTGGCAAGGAAAGCCAACCCATTCAAAATCAGCAGATTTTTAACAACAGGTGGTAGCACCTTAAACCCCATCGGTCGGTAATAATTTTCGCTCATTGCAATATTCAGTCGGTTATTTATGAAATCTACTGTTTAATTCTTCTATGGTGATAATTCTGAGGGTTGGGCTTCCATCAGGGGCAATTTCCGGAGTTTTGCAGGCAAACAGTTCATTTATAATGTTTATCATCTCGCGGTTTTGTAAAAGCCTATCTGGTTTCACAGCCATTTGCCTGGCTACTGAAAGAGCAAGGCAAATATTCTTATCTATTTTCACATCGGCTTGGTTTTGCTTAAAATTTTCGAGAATATTTTCAATAAGCTCGGCAGGGTCAGATTCTTCCATATCCGCAGGAATTCCATTCACAACAAAGGTGTTCACTCCCATTGCCTCAATTCCGAAGCCAAGTTTTTTCATTAACCCGCCTAATTCTCTGAGAATATCCGCATCGCCGGGAGTTAAACTTAGCGTATGTGGGAAAAGACTTGTTTGAGAACCCGGATGGATTTTCGATAACCTTTCCATCATCAGGTCGTAAATGATCCGTTGGTGTGCGCTGTATTGATTTATCACCATCAACCCCGATTTTACTTTAGCGATAATATATTTTCCGTTGACCTGAAAAAGTCCGGCTTCCAGGTCCTTTTCATCTTCTGTTGCTTTTATAGGGATATTATTGGTTAAATTCTGATCGCTGATTGAATCGTTTTGGCTTTCAAACAGTGTTCGCCAGTTGGGATCAACGGGTTTTGAGGTTGATGAGCGTGCCTGGAACGGCCCAGATGCGAAAGGGTCGTAATCGGGATTAAGCCTTATATCAGGTTCCTTGGGCACATATCCCACAGGCATGGTGGATATATTGATGCTACTTTCTGACTCGAAATCAATTTCGGGGGCAAGGCTAAACTTTCCGAGAGATTTCTTCACAGCAGCCTTGACCGTGGCGTAAATCAGTTGATTGTGCTGAAAACTAACTTCCGTTTTTGTAGGGTGAATGTTGATGTCAATCGTTGATGGATCAGCCTTGAGGTATAAAAAATAAACAGGAAATGAACCTTCGGGGATGATTTCACGGTAGGCTGATTCGACTGCATGGTGGAGGTAAGGATTGCGGATGAAGCGGTTATTCACAAAATAAAATTGCTCTCCCCGGGTCTTTCTGGCAAATTCAGGTTTTCCGATATATCCCCCAATCGAAACGATTTGCGTTTCTTCCTCAACAGGCAATAACCGGTTGTTAAAATGACTTCCCATCAGGGCAATGATCCGTTGTTTCATGCCGCCTGGCTGAAGCCCAAACAAAGGTTTATCGTTTGAAATAAATGAAAATGCAATCTTAGGATAAACAAGTGCCACCCGCTGAAACTCCTCAATAATATGCCGAAATTCAGCATTATTTGATTTTAAAAAATTTCGTCGGGCAGGAACATTAAAAAAGAGATTTTTTACTGCTACGGAGGTTCCGGCAGGGCAGGGGATGGGTGCCTGGTTCTTTAATACCGATCCATCAATTTCGATTAAAGTGCCAAGTTCATCCGCGTGTCGTCGGGTTTTCATCTGTATTTGTGCAATTGCAGCAATACTTGCGAGTGCTTCTCCACGAAAGCCAAGCGTGTGAATGGCAAAAAGATCTTGTGCGTCCTTGATTTTTGAAGTTGCATGGCGTTCAAAACACATTCTGGCATCTGTAACCGACATTCCGCAACCATTGTCAATTACCTGGATGAGCGTTCGCCCGCTATCTTTAATGATCAGTTTAATATCTGATGCCCCGGAGTCAATGGCATTTTCGAGTAGTTCCTTCACGGCCGATGCAGGTCTTTGGATAACCTCTCCGGCAGCAATCTGGTTGGCTACAGAGTCGGGCAGAAGTTTAATGAGATCGGGCATCGAATCAGAAATAAGGTTTAGAAAATCTTTCCAAAAAACATGAAATAGATTGCCAAAATTAAAGCAACAAGGTAGATCAAAAGCTTTAATGTGGAAACCTTTGAATTTCTGCGCCGATCGCTCCGATTGCTCCACGACCGTTGCAACTGCACGCGTACCCGATCTGCAGAAGTCGCATCTGATTCATCTTGCACAGCTTTCTTAATCTTATCAAGCTCTTCCTTTTGTTCGTTGTAGTACAATGGGCGATACTTGAAAATTTTAGGCTTTTGTGTCTTAAAAAAAGTAATTTTCATGAGGTCTTAATTTTTGGCATCCCGTGTTGCCGGGATGCAAAGATAGGTATTCCTGTCAGAAACAATCTGTAGTTGTAGCCGATAGCATGCCATTGAAAACAATGTTTTAGTATTTTTGTTCTGACTACATTACACAACGACTAAATATGATTTGCGCATGAATGCTGGCAAGAATCGCACCATGGAAAACCTCATAGTGGTTGGAGACAGGGTACTCATAAAACCAAGTGCTGAAGCAGCCAAGACCAAAGGAGGCCTTTTGCTGCCACCCGGATACAGCGAAAAAGAAGAAGTTCAAACCGGTTATGTAGTTAAAACAGGCCCAGGTTATCCTATCCCATTGCAAACCGATGAAGCCGAAGAACCTTGGAAAAAATCTGGCGAAAAAGTCAAATACCTTCCATTACAAGCCATGGAAGGTGATCTGGCTATTTATATTCAGAAAGGAGCGATCGAGATAATCTATAACGATGAAAAATACCTTATCGTTCCACAAATTAACATTTTGCTCCTGCAAAGGGAAGATTGATATTATCAACATGAAATTCAGGTAAGTACGCAGACCACCTACTGTCTGTCATTGCCCAAGGCAGGCTATAACCGGTGATTTGCTTGACTTTTCTTCAAAAATGTGAGTTATCAGCTTGATAGTTAACCAATTAAGCCATTTAAAAAATGATATCCCATCAGGATTGTAACAGCCAGTTTCATCAGGGTTCCTGCAAGAAAACCAAGAAACGATCCAAGCGCGGAGCGTAATGCCAGGTTGATGGTTTGCCCACTCAACATTTCACCACTCAACGCTCCAACAAATGGCCCAACAATCAACCCGAAAGGCGGAAAGAAAAACAACCCGATCACTAACCCAAATATTGCCCCACGGGTACCGGCCGCGGTTCCGCCTGTTTTTTTGGTGCCATAAACTGGCAACCAATAGTCGAGTATAGAAACTACAGTCGTTACTCCAGCCCATAATAACAGGAATTTAGTGTCGAAGGGGGCTTTGGATGTGAAGTGCAGCAATATAAGCGCCACAAAAGCAAGCGGTGGACCGGGCAGCATCGGAATTATGCATCCAACCAGCCCTGCAAGCACAAGAATAACCCCCAAAGTAATTAAAAAGAAATCCATCGCCCTGATCAATAAGGTAAAATGCAACTCCATAAAACCATGAGCAGTACAAAACTAAGTAAAATGATCAAGACACTTCACCTAAAGGGTCAATCTTCGATTAACAGCGCAATGGCCAGAACAAAAGCTATTTTAAGTTGTTAAATTTACTATACAGCAGAAGATGAACAGATTATTACAGCACTTCTATTTACCATTGCTTATGTCGTTAGCAGGCTGTAACGTACATTTAGAGCTAAACAATTCGCAACCAAATCATGACCTTCAATTTTTTCTGAAAATGGACGAGAAAGAGTGGCGCAACAAACTCACCCCAATGCAGTTCTATGTTCTGCGCGAAAAGGGAACAGAAAGGCCGTTCACTGGCATTTATGATGACCACTTTGAAGAGGGTTGGTATCATTGTGCGGGATGTAATGCCAGGTTATTTCGCTCCAACGCCAAATTCAATTCAGGTTGTGGATGGCCAAGCTTTTTTGAGCCAGCAACATCAAATGCGATAACCTATCAAAAAGATACTGCATTTGGAATGGTTCGCAATGAAACGCTTTGCAGCAATTGTGGCGGCCACCTTGGGCATGTGTTCGAGGATGGCCCTGACCCAACTGGGTTGCGTTATTGCATCAACTCAGCCGCGATTGTTTTTATTCCAGTGGAAATTGAAGATGAAAATTCATTAACTCATCCACCGGCTGAATAATAATTTGGCCAATCTCAACATGGGTTTTTTGAGCAGATGCTTCGATAAACTCCCTAAAATAAAATGCAATTGAACCGCTTAGACTGAGTTTATAAATGCGATATTCTTCGTAAACAATCACCATGCGAGTAAAAAATTCATCAAAATGAGCAGTAAGTAACTCCGTGATGAAAGGATCAGATTTGTGTTCGGTGGCAAAAGGCGCGAATGATGCCAAAAAGCGGTTTGGATGAGGCTTTCTGTATATCATATCCAACGCATTTTCGAGCGAGAGTGGGTATTTTTCTGCGAAGGCTCTTTGAATCTCATAAGGGAAATGATTTTCAAAATATGCTTTTAGCAATGTTTTTCCCAGTGTTGCACCACTCCCTTCGTCGCCTAAAACATATCCAAGCGAATTAATTTGCTTAGAAATAGTGCAACCATCATAAACACAAGTATTTGAGCCCGTTCCAAGTATTCCAATCAAACCTTCACTCTTTCCGCACAGTGCACGTGCGGTGCCTAACAAATCTGATTCGACAAAAACCCGGGCCTCGGAATACAAGTCGGTGAGTGGGTATTCAATTTCCCTGATTCTTTCGCTATGAGTGCATCCAGAACCATAAAAATATATTTCCGACACATCTTTTGGATTTGTGAAAGGAACAAGATCTTTTTCAAGGACTTGGCAAACCTTTTCCTGGTTTACAAAATAGGGATTCAGTCCGATTGTTTGCAACTTCCTCACACCATGCTTTTTGTCGTATAACCTCCAATCGGTTTTAGTCGAACCGCTATCTGCTACAATTATCATATTGTTTACTTTTTGTGCAAAATACGAAATAAATATGACAACTGTTTATGCTTTTGCAATGAAAATTTAGCATTAATCTGCTTTTTTCGGAATTTTCTGCAGATTGAATGACCACCTATGAGATACACAAAGTCTGCGTTATTAATTTTTACTTTTGCAGCAACCTGTTTAGGATGAATAACCCACTGATACTTAAGTTCATCAAGTTTAGCCTTGTTGGCTTTTCGGGGATATTCATTGATTTTGGAGTTACTTGGTTTCTCAAGGAAAGAATTAAATTACAAAAATTTGTGGCCAATGCCATTGGTTTTCTTAGCGCAGCCACGACCAATTATTGTTTTAACCGAATATGGACTTTCGAAAGCCATTATCCCCATATTGTGCAAGAATATGCACGCTATATGATGGTTGTTACGATTGGATTGGCAATCAATAGTCTGGTAATATGGTGGTTGATAAGCAAGAAAAAACAAAATTTCTACTTTTCGAAGATATTGGCTATTGCGGTTACTACTATCTGGAATTTCGCTGCGAGCATGCTCTTTGCTTTTCGCTGAACGAGTGTTTAGTAACTTTCTTTGCTATTTCTTAATAGAGTAATCCCCCGTATTAGTTCGATACAGATGCATAGTCTGGTTATTATTGGCAGGGGTAAGCCGATACATGATGCGGTCAACAAATCCTGGTTCAATGCTTGTTTCAAATTCCAGGTTGGGAAAAACCTTTCTGACAGCCTCCAGGCGTTTTTCAATGTTCTTATCTCCTACAAAAACGACAAACTGCGGTTGTTTTTCCT
This sequence comes from Lentimicrobiaceae bacterium, assembly GCA_037446395.1. GTDB lineage: Bacteria > Bacteroidota > Bacteroidia > Bacteroidales > JAAYJT01 > JAAYJT01. The sequence goes on along the minus strand of JBBIIP010000007.1, from coordinate 43,516 downwards.
TCTCAAGGAAATTAAAAAAATGAATCGAATAGATTTCTCTGAACACCCTGCCTACCGGATTTAATTCCCAAGGTTGTTTTTGATCAGCTTGGGGCGATGCACCTAAAGTATAAACTGTGATCCACTTTCCAATGTAGTACACAGGTATGAATTGGGCACTGCTCCGTGTTGTTTCTTCAATAACCACCGATGTTAGGTTTTGATACTTCGAAAGGTATTTACTGGTTTCAACTCGTGCTTTTTTTGAGTAGGTAACCGTCAAGAAACATAGAAGCACAATATTGATTACGAGAAAGAAAATATAACTTGCATGTAGTAACCTGTTGTTTTTCAACCAATAGCGAGAATTTGAAACAAATTCACCCCAACCGATTGTCCCAAGTATCACAAACATAGGCACCACCGTAAATATAAAGCGTTCCTGTTTATTTGGGAATATTGTATGAAAAGCAAAAAAAAGCATGGTAGGAAGAAAAACCAGCAGGTTACGGCGCCAATTCATGAAGGCCCCAAGAAATAAAAACACACCAACCGGTGGAATGAGCATCCCTGGGATCATCTGGAAGTACATCCAGAAATTTCGCGTGCCATAGGCTTCGGCATGGGTCAGATTATATCGGATATATTCCGTGAGTTCTGCAAATGGCCTACCCCAAATAATATAATCAACCAACCCTTGAATGAGGCACATGCTAAAGAATGCCCCAAGCCCGAAATAAATCACGGCTTTCCATCTTCTCTCAATCAGCAAAGCCAAACCCATGCCGCCAATAAAAATAATTGTCTGAAATCTGATTGAAAATGCTACACCCACTATAAAGCCACTGACAATGTATGTTATAACGGTGCGTTTTGCTTCGGTTGTTTTGATTATTTGCCATAAACCCATCAGCAAAATCGGAGTTGCGACAACCTCAACAAGGTTTCTTACACTCAAAAATGGCATGAACCACAACATTGCGAGCAGAAAGCCAACAGCAATCGCTATTTTTTTGTTACTAAGTTTTTCCGCAATCTTATATCCTATGGCAACTGTAATTACAGAATACAAAGCATGAATCAATCTGATGATGTACATCTGACATTCAGGATTAATAAGCCCTGTGATTTTCATTGCATAAAACAATAGGTAGTGAATGCCTACATAAAAAAAGCTATGGCCATCAGGCATAGGAGAAATTTGGCTCTTTGGCAGCCAATTATTATAGTCGGTTCCATCTACCCATGATTTCGAGGCCTCAATAATCGAAAAGTGATCGTCGTGCATGCCATAACCTTTTGAAAAGATTGCAGCAATCAGTCTCAACAAGATAGCCAACATCAGTATGGCCTGATAGGGTTGATTTTCGATAAATGTCTTAAGCTTTTTCATTAATTGTTAATTATCGGTTCTCGGCTTTGCATTGTGGGGGATTTAGAGGCACTAAACTGTCAGCCTTGCACTGAACTTGAATAGATACACGAAACTCCAAGTTTGTAAGTCACCCCGCCTGACGCAAGCCTTTGTTGTTGTTGGCTGCCATTTTTTGTCTTTCGTGCTGTCTAATTTTAATCTGAAAGTGCATTTTAATTATTCGGTTATTCTCCAAAATCCTGTTTTATCACTACCAATGCGTTCTATTTTTCCGTTGTTTCTAAGTTGTTTAATTTTTCGCTTTACGGTGCTTAAACTCATTTTTAAGCGTTCACTAATTTCGTTTGCAGTTATTTTGTTGTCTTGCTTAATCAATGAAAATACAGTGTCATTTACAGTGTCAATTTGCGGTTTTACAGTGTCATTTACGGTTTCAGCAAGAATTTGCATTTCGCGGTTTTTGAGCAAAAAATTTCCTTTGAGTAACAAATTAGAAAGAAAGCGAATTAAAAACTTTTCTGTTCTGTACATGCCCTTTGATAAGTCTTCATAATTGGCTCTTACCAAGGCATTTCGGAAATACATAGAGTGGTCGGCAAACAAGTCGTTGTTTACATGTTTGAATCCTAATTTTCGCAAATATTTGATTAAGAAAATAGCTGTTGTACGTGTGTTGCCTTCGCCAAAAATGTGGATTTGCCACAGGTTAGATATAAAGTGTGCAAGGTGTTCTATAATTTCCTGTTCGCTTAATCCTTTGTAACTAAATTTTCTTTCCTGCTCAAAATCATATTCCAACGTTGATTTCAAACTGTCGGCACTTGCATAGAGAACGGTTTCGCCATTCAATACCCATTCTTTTTTTGTGATGTTGTAATCACGAATTTTTCCTGCGAATTTGTAAATGCCTTTAAACAATCTACGATGAATGGACAAGTATTCTGCTGGTGATAACGTAAAGGTTTGCTCACTCAACATTTCGGCAATTCTTGCCGAAACCTTGTCGGCTTCTTCGGTGCGGTCTTCGTTAGTTTTGGTTGGGTGTTGCTGATAATAAATGTCAATGCGTTTTTTAACTTCGTCAATGGTTATATCGCCCTCGATGTTTTGTTTGGCAGTTTCAATGAGATATTCAGATGGTTTTAAGCCGTCCACTTGTTGCAAACCTATTGCGGTTTTCCAAGCTTTTGCTTTCTCTGCTTTGTCTGGTTCGCCCTGTCTTAGATATTCATCAAAGTTTTCCATTATTTACTTTTTACAAATGTCGTTTATTCTGTTAGTTATTTATTGTTCAAGCAGCGAAAGCGCCAAAAGGATTTACTATTTTTTGTCTATCTGTATTTGGTTGAAGTATCGTCTTTAGGGTTGCACACAACGGTTTGCGGCTTGGGGTGGTGGCGGAATTCGGAGTACTCACTGTCACTTACTACTAAAGCCCAATAGGAGCAATGCACTTGAATATTAGCACGTCACCCCAAATGATGCCAAACGGCTGTCATGCCTTTGGGCCTCTCTGTCTGTCATGATGTTGCAGCGGTGTTTAGTAATTGCTCTCTCAAGTCAGCAAGCGTCTTGTTCTTATTATTTTTCCAGGACGTCCAACCATTCACAGTTTTTCTGTCACTGCCTGCGTCTTGAATGCCTGCCAATGCTGCGTAACTTGGGCTGCTGAATTGTTGTCCCAGTACTTCTAATGAACCATCTTCTAAAACAGTTGCTTCGTATCTACTTTGCTGTCCGTTTCTAGGTTTGTATACCATTGTTAACTTTTCACCAACTGTCAACAGACTAGCATTTACAAGATCGGTTAACTCCACGTCATATTGTGCAATTTCAGTATTTGCTTTTTGTGGTTTACTTTCTTCTTCTGTGTCGAGTTCAGGTTTAAATTCTTCAGGAAACTCAAATACAATGTTAGTCTTATTGTTTAGCTCAACGAATTTGCTAACAATCCAAAGTTTTACTTTATGTCTTTGTTGACGTGCCCAATCTTTGAGGTCGTTTGGGATGTTGTCAATAGGTATTCCGATTATTGGGTCATCTTGAAGAATATCTCGGACAACCTTTCTTACATCAACTGATTTAATACCAAGATTCGAAAACTTTTCCTTTGTGTATTCGTCTTTCTCATACATATCGGCTGAAATATCTTCAAGTTTTTGCTTTGTTGTAGGTTGTAATGAGGCAACAATTTGTTTAGAAACTTGCTTCGCAATATGATTCCAAACGTCATGATGTCCAAGCTCGGCTTCAACCATATACCATTTTCTTTCCCCTAAGTCAATTGCGAATCCATCGGGAATTGTCCCTGCGCCATCAGATGTCCTGATAAGTGTTTTGGGTAAATAAAATGAGTCAGGACCAAACAGATATTCGTAATTGTCTACAATAACTTGTTCTAATTCCGATTCGCTGTCGAACGGAGATTTGATGAATTTAGCTTCCTTAAATATTAGCATATTTCAGTTTGTTCGTTATTGTTTTGTTTGTCGTATTAGCATGAGGCATAATGGGCGGGGCGGTTAATGCTGTTGCGGCCATTCAATTTGTGACGAAGTTACAAAGAAATATGAAGTACCAAATTATGACAAAACCGATAATTACGGACCGTAATTGCATCAAATGGCCGGTTAAATGCGGTTGCGATGCCCACAGAGTATGTTTCAGACACCCGAAATGTATCGGCCTTGAAACCGCCCCGCCCATTAAAAGGAGTGCGCCAATAGACAGTATCCTACGCTTCTTTTTTTCTGACAAAAAGCTGAGCAGTTTCATGTTTAACCACAACAACTTCGTCGCCTCGCTCGATAAAACCACTTTCAGCAGTAGCATCATAGAGTTCTCCTTCAATCATTACTTTCCCGGCTGGGCGCAGCAAAGTGTGAGCAATTCCGGAATGACCGACCATGGAATGATATTTTGCATCAGCTGATGTGTATCCAAGACTCGGGTTTTGCGTGGTTTCGAGGGCCAGCTCTCCAAAAAGGTGCGTAGTAAATAGCTTTCGGCCTAAATAAAACGACAGGGCTAAGCCAAGAAACGCCGCCACGGATACAACAAAGAATGCCTGCAGCAAATCATTCATATATTGCATGCTGAAGTTGAACCCCAGGTTATCAACCATGGCCAAAATTAGACCTGTCACCATGAGGCCGATGCCTGAAATTCCTGCAATGCCAAAACCAGGTATCGCAAAAATTTCAATGGCCAAAAGCACCAATCCCACCATGAAAATAAGTATCTCCCAGTTTTCAGCAATTCCTTCGAGATAGAGTGGTGCAAAGTAGAGCATTGCAGCCACAACGGCAGCAGCTGAAGGGAAGCCGACCCCGGGAGTTTGCAATTCAAAATAAATGCCTCCAATGATTATCATTATCAGCAAACCGCTGATAATGGGGCTAATCAGAAAACCAATAATTTTGTCCAATGGAGTGAGTTTAAGGTTGGTGATTGTGTAATCACTAATTCCTGTATTTATCAGTAACTCGTCAATATTTTCGGCTTTACCCTGGCAATAGCCAAACTTCATTGCTTCTGTTACAGTAAAACTCAACACCTGCCCCGTGTCAGTTATTCCTTCAATCTTTATACGCGGATCAACCATGGCCTGGGCTATATCCGGATCCCGACCGGTAGCTTCTGCGGTAGATCGCATCATGGCACGCATATAGCTTTGATATTTATCGGGCAAGGGCTTTCCTGCCTGATCAACTACGGTGGCAGCGCCAATGAGTGCACCCGAGCGCATATAAATACTGTCGCAAGCAATGCTGATAAGCGCCCCGGCTGAAGCTGCGTTATTGTCAATGAACACATACACCGGAATTTTGGACTGTAGGATAATTGTTCTGATACTGTCTGCTGCATCAAGCATGCCACCATATGTGTTGAGATGAATCAGGATCAGGTCTGAGTTTATTTCCTGAGCTTCCTTCATTGCTTTTTTTGTTGCCCGCCACACGGGAGGTGCAATCTGTTCCTTTATGTCAAAAACATACACCTTAACAGGTAATTTTGGATCATCGGCTGCCGTCTTTTCAACGGTCGGAGTGGGCATTGATACCAATGATAATGCCGAAACAACAAGCACCAGCGTAATTAAAAAATGGCTCCTGATTTTACGTTTATACATTTTATTATCTATTAAAGTTCGTGTTGATTATTTTCATCAGGTGTGCATGGATATTCTTATTCGTTGCAACGAGTTCCCGGCCATAAAGATAATTGTTTCCGCCCTTAAAATCACACACCACACCACCTGCCTGTTTAACAATTAAAGCTCCGGCGGCCACATCCCAAGGGCGAAGGCCATACTCATAAAACCCTTCAAACCGCCCACAGGCCACATAAGCCAGGTCAACCGCAGCAGACCCAAGGCGCCTTAACCCTGAACTGTGGCGCATCAAGTGATCAAAGACTTTCATGTAAGGTCCCATTCTGTCGTAGTCGTAATAAGGAAATCCAGTGGCAAAAAGTGAATGGTCCAGATCAGAGATGGTTGAAATAGTAATTTGCCTTTCGTTGAGAAAAGCCGGGCTGCCTTTCCATGCATAAAAGCATTCGTCGAGGTTAACTTCATGGACCACTCCAAGGATTATTTCGGTGTCACGACAAAAAGCAATGCTAATGCTAAATAGTGGTACACCATGAATGAAATTGGTGGTGCCATCCAAAGGATCAACAATCCACATAAATTCTTTAAGTTCTGTGTTGCCGACATTTTCTTCGGCCAGAAAGCCACACTCGGGAAGTAGCTCTCGAAGTCCTATAATCAACCTTTCTTCAGCTTGCTTGTCAACGCGGGTCACAAAGTCATGTCTGCCCTTTTCTTCGATATCAAGCCGGTTTGGGTCAATGAGCTGATTTTTAATAAAAAAACCAGTTTCTTTTGCCAGGCTACATACGTCTTGTGCAAGTTTCTCGAGTTTGATAGGGTTCATTTCTTTTCAGAATTCAAATCAGGTAAGCTTTTTGTTCTTTTGCTCTGTTTTCGGAAATAGATCAACCCAATAATTCCGATAAGAATAAGGAAAATTGCGATGATCTCAGCCTGAGAAAGCTGCAAACCAATGAAATTTAGTTTCGGATTGACTCTGATTTTTTCAATTAAAAATCGCTCAAGCCCGTTCATCATCAAATAGATAGAAAAAACCCACCCAACTATTTTTATACTACCCCGGCTCAGCCACAAGATTAAAAACAATATCATTGACATCAAGCTTTCGTAGAGCGATGTGGGATAAACAGGTTGCTCAAGCACGTGGCAATGACGGCCGGCACAATCGGTGATCTTTATTCCCTGGTTAATTACATTATGCGGAAAGTCGTAAGCCCAAATCCAGTTAGGAGCGAAGGAGAGCCATTCGGGTTTCTCCTGTAAATTCGGAATACCCCAACATCCATCGCCTGAAAAATGACACCCGAGCCGCCCAAGTGCATAACCAAGCAATAATGCCGGTGCAGCAGCATCGGCAAGTACAGGCCAGGGGATGCTATTTTTTCGTGCATACCATATAAGAACAATGGTTGCAACAATCAAACCACCATAAAAAGTTAGGCCTTGAAAAGAAAAGATTGTCCCAATTGGATCTGCAAAAAAAGAATCAAGATTTTCGAAAATATCAAATAATTTGGCACCGGCAATGCCAGCAACCCCGGCCAGGACAATGAAATTTGCAGTCAAGTGGTGCGGGCGCACCAGGATTGTTTCGCTGACAGGTTTGGGTAGTTTTTGCCGGTCAGCCGTTCTCCAGGTTAAAAATACCCATAAAGCGGCGAGCAACAATCCGCCCATAAAACTGCCTTCGGTCGAAAGAATGAATTCCTGGGGGTTATCAACAAAATATTCATATTTTATGATCATGCCTATCAATTTGTAGCCAATAATAAAGCCAACCAACGAATTCACAATCAAATCGCTGATTTTTGCTGGCTTTCCTTTGATGATTGTTTTCTTTCCGGCAGACAGCAAGCCTAGTTTTTCTTTCCGCCGCAGTTCGTAGCTTAAAATGATGGCGGCAACCACAAAGGCCAGCGCAACGAAAAAACCATAAGTTTGCACAGGCAACCGTATCGAAGTGCCCAGCAGATCGTTAATCATATCACTTATTCTTGGATACATATGCTTTATATTTAATTATTATTAGCGTTCTTATAATCATAAATATAAACACCATCATTATCAATCTTTTCGAGTTTAACATTTATTATTTGATTGATCAGATTCATATTATGCAATGCTTTTACCCGGATGTAATTGGAAGTAAATCCAAAGATAAAATTATTTGAATGGTCTGACTCGAACAGCACAAGTTCCTCACGCCCAAGGTTTTGTTGATAGAATTCTTGTTTTTTCATATCAGACAATTCGAGCAGGCGACGTGTGCGTTCAGTTATCAGTTTAGGTGGCAATGCATCTTTTCGAGACGCAGCCTGTGTTCCAGGCCTGTTTGAGTAGGGGAATACGTGCAGATACGAAACAGGTGCTTCGTTGATAAGATTAAATGTTTCATCAAACTCCTGCTGGCTTTCACCTGGAAAACCAGTGATGACGTCTGCTGCGATACATGCAAAAGGCATCAATCTCTTTATCGTGTTTACTTGATTGCGAAAAAGGCTGCTATTATACTTTCTGTTCATGCGACGCAAAACAGTGTCGGCGCCTGATTGCAGGGGAATATGGAAGTGAGGCATAAATCTTTGAGAACTGGCAACAAAATCAATCATCGAATCGGGGAGTAGATCGGGTTCGATTGATGAAAGTCTAATTCGATCAACCTCAGTGAGCTTATCAAGTTCATGCAGAAGGTATATTAATTCTTCACCATGTGGTTTGCCAAAATCACCAATATTCACACCGGCAAGTACTATTTCTTTCGGATGTTCTTTCTCAATTGCCTCCCGGAAAAGTCTGACTGTATTTTCAATGGTATCGCTTCTGCTGCGCCCTCGGGCAAAAGGAACGGTGCAATAGGAGCAAAAGTAATCGCAACCATCCTGAATCTTAACAAACATTCTGGTACGCTCGCCAAATGAAAATGCAGGAAAAAAGTGGTTGTTAATAGCAATATCAGAAACGCTTGTTTTACAAGGGTTTTCCAGATCATTAACGAGCATTTCATGAAGCTGAAATTTTTCATGATTGCCCAGAACCAGGCTTACACCGGGCATTTCCGCAACCAATTGAGCCCTTAGTTGCGACATGCACCCCACGACGGCAATTCTTGCGGAGGGATTGCGTTTATTTGCCTGACGGATGCTCGTTCGACACTTCTTCTCGGCAGTGGATGTCACAGCACAACTTTGAATCACGTAAATATCGGCTTCATCAGAAAAGTCCACCAGCTCAAAATGGTTTTTCAAGTCATTTGAAATAGAAGACGTTTCGGCAAAATTAAGTTTGCAACCCAGCGTATGAAAAGCAATCCGTTTTTTTTGCATCGGGTGCAAATTTACTATTTATCTGCCGATTAAGCAGAAGGTCAAACGCCTGATTTACGATAGGGGAGGGGTGGCCTCTTTTCAGAAACAAAATGTTGCATCATTACCCCGCCGATTATTAAAAATACCCCGACAAATGTTGATGGTAGGATGGGTTCGCCAACAAAAATGTGAATTAAAAGAAGCGACAGAAATGGAGAAATAAAAATCAAATTTGAAACCTTTGCTGTTGTGTCAGAAAATTTTAATGCATTGAGCCACAGCAGGAAAGTAAATCCCATCTCAAACAAACCTACATATATTGCACCGGTGATCCCAATGGCTTTTTGTGGTAATGGAGAGGAAATCAACAAGGTTAGAATCAGTATATATAAAGTACCGAACGCAAAATTTAGTGTGAGCTTATCTGCTGGTTGCCTTACATCTTTCATGTTCAGTATCCAGTATAATGCCCAAATGATCGAGCTTCCGGTGGCAAGCAAAAAACCGGTCGGGTTTGCTATCGGAGCACCGATTTTTCCACGAAAGGCAATGATTGCAGTTCCTGCAAAGCTGATCACAATTGCCACCACCGACAACCAACCTATTCTTTGCTTAAGTATTGCAATGGATAATAGCACAAGCACAATTGGCCATAGGTAGTTGAGCACCATCGCCTCCTGTGCAGGAAGCAATGCATATGCCCAAAATAATATGACATAATAAAGGAATGGATTCAGAAAACCCAACAAGGCAGAACTTAAGACATGTTTTCGGGCCAGAAAACTTTTAAAATCAAAACCATTTCTAATGAACAAGGTTGCAAATAGAGCCACAAAAGAAACAAGACTGGAATATAAAAGAAGCTGATATGGATTCAGATATTTAAGGGTAATACTGAAAACAGAACCGGCGGTGGACCAAAAAAAGACAGCAATAAGAGCAAGAAGATAGGCCTTTTTCGATTGTTTCATTGAATAATTTCAACAATATACTTACTCTTCCTTCGCTTCTTCCTTTGTGTCTGGTTCTTCCTGATCATCAACTATTTTTTCCTCATTGATATTGAACAACTCCTCTTCGAGCTTATCAGCCTTGTCAAGTTTAACCTTCACTTTGACAAGATAAGAAACATCTTGAGTATCAACAGTTATCGCGTGAAAAAAGTTATTATTCGGCAGCGTTACTTTAATAACGTGATTGGTAAATCCTTCGGGATATTTTTTTTTGATGGCATTCACAACCTCTTCAGAAAGACTCTCGTAGTTGGTTATAATTTTCTTTTTTGCATTCATCATAACGGTAGGTTTCCAAAAAAAACTTGGCAATTATACGCAACAAATAGATATCATAAACTACTTTTATGTTTTTTTTTGAATTTCTGAATAGTATTTGTAACGTGCTTATAAACAACAGATTATGCAAAATATAAATAAGAGTTTACATTTTCTTTGTTAAATCTTATTTTTGATTCGTAATTTTGCACAAGTTTTTCAGAATAAAGTGTGCCAAAAAACAAAATTGACACAATCTTTAAGAATTACTCTTAAACCAACAAATGAAATAACTTCCAGATGAAAACAAAATTTTTTCTTTGTGCTTTCTTTGCACTTTTCGGTTTCATGATTCTTGAGGCTTCTGCTCAGCAATCCTCAGATTCAATGTACTTTGATTATCGAATTGATAATGTGGTAATTAATTCGCCCGACCTGATGTACGGAGCTCATCCGTTTGGGGACAACATTGCCCGGAAATTTGCTGTTATTCAAAACACATATACCTATGTTGTACCCGGTGAACCTTCTTCGCCCGGGCACAAAACAACAATTGTAAAACCCACGCTTTATAACGCTGTCAGAAAAATCAATTCCTATTATCGTAAGGTTGTTAAAGATAAGCAGATGGATCAGGCAGAAGCAGCCAAGCTGCTCAATCATGTATTCGATGTGGCAATTTCAGTATTTACACAACCCACAGCAGCACTTGAGGCTGAACTAAAAAAATATAAAAAGCCTGAAGATTTGGCTGCTGTTTTTAAAAGGGTTAAGATTAAGTAGGATAGCTTAGGTTCATAATACCAAAACACAATTTCATAATTTCATGTGAATATTAATCCGATAATTAATATTATGTTAAATAGGTTTATAATCAAATAGGGGAAACCTTAAGTTTGGCTTCCCCTACCCAATTTTGAAGGTTCTTAGTCGTTTATTTCTGGTGGTTCTTTATCTTCTCGTTCATCACCTTCATTTTGTCCATCATATTCAACCGGGTATAGATTTCTTTGAGAGAAACCATTGTATTCAAATCAGTTGGCAAAAACTCATGTGCTTGTTCAAGATATGGCAATGATTTGCCAAGAAGTTCATCGGCCTGAGATTTTAATTGATCATACTTTTTTGTTTCGCTCAAAGGCAACAGGTTTGCTTTGTCTATAATTTGGGCAGCTTCATTTACATAAAGAGCGCCGAGGTTATAGATCGGATCAAAATAATCAGGTTGTATTTCGATGGCTTTTTTGTATGCATTTTCAGCTTTGGCCATATAATCATTCGCTTCGGTTGGATTTGACGATTTGAGTTGATCGTAGATTGTGCCGATGGCAAAGAAAATTGTAGGGTTATTCTGATCGAGCTGCATGGCTTTCTCCAGGTTTCTAAGCGCGTTTTCGGTTTGTTTGGTATTTAAATATACATTGGTTTCGGATATCAGCAAGTTGAAATCTTCAGGATACAAACCCCTCCCCTTCTTAATGAAGTTCATTGCACTAACCGTGTCATGTTCTTTGAGTAAGATTGAGCCCATCGAAGTGTATACAACCGGGTTTTGATAACCTATTGAAAGCAATTCATTGTATATGCTTTTTGCTGAACAGTACTCTTCTCCCAGTTCTGCGGTCATGGCTGCATTGTATAGTGCCATTGTATCAAGTGAGCCGGTCCTCCTGGTCAAATCAGCACAACTTTGAAACGCTTTCATTGATTTAAGGTAGTTTTTTGCATTGTATGCTTCTACGCCTGCGTTATAATACTGTTCCCCAACAACATACAAATTTGTAAATATATCAGTAAAAAATTCCTTTTTTGTATCCAACTCCTGCGCTTTCGTATAGGCTTCGAGGGCTTTATCAAGTGCCTTGTCATCCAGCGCTTTAAAGGCAGGCAATTCGCTCATGTGTATTGCCAGGTAGATATTCCCACGATAGAACCACGATTTTGCATCATGGATGGTCTGGGGGTTTTCTATCGTTTTATCAATATATTCTTTTGCCTTATCCAACTTTCCGCTTTTGAGGTAGTTGAATGCTGTAGTTCGATTGTTTTTTTGAGCATAAATTAAGTTAATGCTCATTGCCAATACGAATAATAGAACTAATTTTTTCATGACTAATAGAATTTGAAAGGTGAATGGTTCAATGGTTAATTATTTAATTGGATTTCAGGTTGGTTTGTTTCAGTTTCGGTTTCGCCGGTAAATTCAAAGTCGGCCTCTTCAATTGGATTTACACTCTCGGAATCGTCAATTTCGACTTTGGTTACAGCTGCTATGGCATCTTCTCCTTTGAGGTTAATTAATTTTACCCCTTGTGTGGCCCTCCCGATCACTGGTAAAGAGGATACTGATAGTCTGATGAGTAGGCCTGATTTACTGATGATCATAAGGTCGTTGTTATCCATGACGTTCTTTATAGCAATAAGCTTGCCAGTTTTTTCAGTAATGTTTATCGTCTTGATTCCCTTGCCACTACGGCCGGTAATCCGATAATCTTCGAGCTTTGATCGTTTACCAAAACCATTTTCAGAGACTACCAGAACGTCTTCTTTTCCATTTTCGAGGCAGATCATGCCAATCACATTATCGTCCTGGCTACCCAACCTGATTCCTTTCACTCCGGCCGCGTTTCGTCCCATCGGCCTCACGGCGCCTTCATTGAAACGGATTGCACGCCCTGAACGTGACGCGAGAATAATTTCGTTGGTGCCGTTAGTCAGGCGGGCTTCGATCAGTTCATCGCTATCTCTGATTGTGATTGCATTGATGCCGTTTGCCCGTGGGCGCGAATAGGCTTTGAGCGAGGTTTTCTTGATGATGCCTTGCTTGGTACAAAGAATAATGTAATTATTGTCAATGTACTCTTTGTCCTTCAGGTTTTTGATATTGATATATGCCTTAATCTTATCGTCAGGTTCGATGCTGATGAGATTTTGAATTGCTCTTCCTTTTGAGGATTTATTCCCTTCCGGAATCTCGAACACCCTGAGCCAGAAGCATTTGCCTTTTTCGCTGAAGAGGAGAAGGTAATTGTGGTTTGTGGCGATAAAAAGATGTTCAACAAAATCTTCCTGGCGCACTTCACTGCCTTTTGCCCCCCTACCACCTCTGTGTTGCACGCGATATTCGGATAGCGGTGTACGTTTGATGTATCCCATATGTGAGATTGTCACCACAACACTTTCGTTAGCAATTGTGTCTTCGATACAGAAATCCTTTGGTGAATAGACTATTTCGGTTTTTGCTTCATCGCCATATTTCTCCTTGATTTCAAGCAACTCAGTTTTAATGATTTCCATACGAAGGCCTTCATCAGAAAGAACATTTTGATAATATCCGATTTGCTTTAGCAATTCATCATATTCCTCCCTGATTTTTTCTCTTTCAAGTCCTGTAAGCCTTTGCAGGCGCATATCCAGTATTGCTTTGGCTTGGATTTCACTCAGAGCAAATTTTTCAACCAAACCGTTTTTGGCTTCTTCGGGTGTTTGAGATGAGCGTATTAATGAGATGATTTGGTCTAAGTGATCAAGTGCTATTAGCAGCCCTTCAAGAATATGTGCCCGCTTTTGCGCTTCACTTAGTTCGTATTTAGTGCGCCTGACCACAACGTCGTGTCTATGCTCTACAAAATGAGAAATAATTTGTTTCAGATCGAGTGTCATTGGCCGGCCTTTTACCAATGCAACATTATTAACGTTGAATGAAGATTGAAGCGGTGTGTGTTGATATAATTTATTCAACACCACATTGGTAATGGCATCTTTTCGAAGCTCGTAAACAATCCGCATACCCTGTCGGTCGCTCTCATCCCGAATATCGGTGATTCCTTCAATTTTCTTCTCTTCAACCAGGTCGGCTGTGCGTTTAATCATTTCCGCCTTGTTCACAAGATAAGGGATGGAGGTAACGATGATTGATTCTCTGCCATTGCCTTCCTCTTCTATCTTGGCTTCTCCCCTGACTACAATTCGTCCGCGTCCGGTTTCGTATGCTTCGCGCACACCATCATAACCATAAATGATTCCGCCGGTCGGAAAATCAGGGGCTTTAATAAATTTCATGAGTTCGGCGATTGTAATCTCATGATTGTCAATATATGCAATAGTGCCATCAATTACCTCTTTAAGGTTGTGCGGAGGCATATTTGTAGCCATTCCAACCGCAATCCCTGATGTGCCATTTACTAGCAGATTTGGAATACGTGTGGGCAAAACTGTTGGTTCAAAAAGTGTATCATCAAAATTGAGCTGAAAATCAACAGTGTCTTTGTTAATATCTGATAGCAATTCTTCTGCGGTTTTCCGGAGCCTTGCCTCGGTATACCGCATTGCAGCTGGGCTGTCACCATCAATCGAACCAAAATTTCCCTGGCCATCAACCAAAGGATAGCGCAATGACCAATCTTGTGCCATTCGAACCATCGCATCATAAACTGAGGTATCGCCATGGGGATGATACTTACCGAGCACCTCCCCTACTATCCTCGCAGATTTTTTATAAGGCCGGTTTGCAGCCAGGCCCAAATCTAGCATACCATAGAGAACCCTGCGATGAACGGGCTTTAACCCGTCGCGTACATCGGGCAAGGCACGCGAAACTATTACCGACATCGAATAATCGATGTAGGCAGTTTTCATTTGATTTTCTATATTCACCTGAACGATTTTCTCGTTCGCGTTGTTTGTGTTTTCGCTCATTATTTATTCTTGCCGCTGTTTTTTCAAAATAATCTGCCCAGATAGAACAAAATGACAATTGAGGGGTTGTTTATCTGTGTAATCTACTGTATAACAAATAACTACATATTTTTTAATTAGTCTACGAAGGTATAAAAATTATATTTCTTGGCCAATATAATTTGAGGTTAAGTTTTTCAACAATCCCATGTTGATAAGAAACGAGATATCGCCTTTCAACTTTCCAATCACAAAACTACCTTTGCGAGTGTGTGGATGGATTGAGTGATTAATAAATTGCCTTGTTTTGGTCGAATGCAAAACATCAGATTCGTTTTATTGTTAATATGTAATGAAATTGATTAAATGACTATTTATCAACAATAAAACTTAAAACGGCACTGTTTTTGAATAGACTTACGTGAAACCTGAAAATCAGTACTACAGATTATACAATAAATTGATAGATAGGGTTATATTAATTATACAGCATGATGGAAGCCAAGTTTTCGCAAAGAGTAAAAGACGTTTTGTCATATAGCCGTGAGGAAGCATTACGATTGGGTAATGATTACATCGGTGTTGAGCACTTGCTGCTGGGGATGATCCGCGATGGAGAGGGAAAAGCCATTCAAATATTGCAATACTTAGGTGTTAATATTGCCGAGTTGCGCAAAAAGGTTGAAGTTTCAGTAGCATCAAATACGACTAAAATTAAGAATGCAGAAAATATCCCTCTGGTAAAACAAGCAGAACGCGCCCTAAAGATAACCTACCTGGAGGCCAAATTATTCAAGAGTGAGCTCATCGGGACAGAGCATCTTTTACTCGCCATCCTTAAGGACGAAGACAACCTTGTTACAAGAAGCATCAGCCAATACGATATTGACTACAATTCGGTGAAAGCCGAGCTCAAGAATATGCTTGCCGGTGAATCGCGTGAGACTTCGAATGATATCAGGGCAGAGTATCCCGGTGGTGCTTCTGAAGAAGATCCGGAAGAGAGCAAAGAATTCGGTGGAGGTGTTAAGAAGATGGCAGACTCAAAATCAAAAACTCCGGTTTTGGATAATTTTGGCCGCGATCTTACAAAAGCAGCAGAAGAAGGCCGCCTCGATCCGATCGTGGGAAGAGAGAAGGAACTAGAACGGATTGCCCAAATTCTGAGCAGGAGAAAAAAGAACAATCCTGTTTTAATCGGAGAGCCTGGGGTTGGTAAATCTGCCATTGCTGAAGGACTTGCTTTACGTATTGTCAGCCGCAAGGTTTCTCGTGCCCTCTTCAACAAGCGGGTGTTTACGTTGGACCTTGCCTCATTGGTAGCCGGAACAAAATATCGTGGTCAGTTTGAGGAGCGGATGAAAGCGGTATTAAGTGAATTGGAGAAAAACCGCGACATCATTATTTTTATTGATGAGATCCACACCATTGTGGGCGCAGGTAATGCAACCGGTTCGCTCGATGCATCAAATATGTTTAAGCCTGCTTTGGCTCGTGGCGAAATTCAGTGCATCGGAGCAACCACACTCGACGAATACCGGCAATATATTGAAAAAGATGGTGCGCTGGAACGCAGGTTTCAAAAAATCATGGTTGATCCGACCACACCGGAAGAAACGCTTGAAATTTTGGTCAACATTAAAGAGAAGTATGAAGATCATCACATGGTGTCCTATGATCATGCAGCTTTGCAGGCATGTGTGAGCCTGACCCAGCGATACATTAGCGATCGCTATTTGCCTGATAAGGCGATTGACGCCCTTGATGAGGCAGGATCGCGGGTGCACATCAAAAATATTAAAGTTCCTGAAGAGATATTGTTTATCGAGGCACAAATCGAAGAGGTCAGACTCAAAAAGACAAAAGCCATTTCGAGTCAAAAGTTTGAAGAAGCGGCAAAACACCGCGATATGGAACGACGGCTTTTGCATGATCTTGAAACCTCGAAACGAAAGTGGGAGGAAGAATCAAAAATAAACCGTGAAATTGTTACGGAAGACAATGTGGCTGAGGTTGTTGCCATGATGACAGGCATTCCTGTCCAGAGAATTGCTCAAAACGAGAGCGATCGACTTGTAAATATGGATGTTGAACTTGAACATTCGATCATTGGCCAACACGAAGCCATTAAAAAAGTAGTGAAAGCAATTCGCCGCAATCGTGCCGGGTTGAAAGATCCGAACAAACCGATTGGAACTTTCATTTTTCTTGGCCCGACGGGTGTAGGAAAAACTCATCTTGCCAAAGTCTTGGCCCAATATCTTTTCGATTCAACCGACGCTCTGATCCGCATAGATATGAGCGAATACATGGAAAAGTTTGCAGTTTCCAGGTTGGTGGGAGCCCCTCCCGGGTATGTAGGCTATGAGGAAGGCGGTCAGCTTACCGAGAAAGTCAGGCGCAAACCATACAGCATTGTGCTGCTTGATGAAATCGAAAAAGCACACCCTGATATTTTCCATCTTTTGTTGCAAGTGCTTGATGACGGTCAACTTACGGATAGTTTAGGCCGCAGGGTTGATTTTAAGAATTCAATCATCATCATGACTTCAAACATTGGGTCTCGTCAACTGAAGGATTTTGGCCAGGGTGTTGGCTTTTCAACCAGTGCACGCAAGGAATCCAGTTCGGACTACTCTCGCAGCATTATCGAAAGTGCGCTCAAAAAAACTTTTGCACCAGAGTTTATCAATCGGATTGATGACATTATAATTTTTGATCCCCTCGAGCGGGATTCAATTCATAAAATTATTGACCTTGAGCTTTCCCAGCTTTACAAACGAATTTCAGACATGGGCTATTCGTTGCAGATTACGGATCAGGCAAAAGATTTTATTGTGGAAAAGGGCTGGGATAGTCAATTCGGCGCAAGGCCACTTAAAAGGGCGATTCAGAAATATATTGAAGATGAACTGGCCGAGGCAATCATTTCGTCAAAGCTAAAGCATGGTGACACAATCAAGATTGACTGCCTTCCGGATAATGATAAGTTGTTAATTGAGCACACCTCCAAAATTGTGGAAGGAACTTAGCCTTCTCTGCATATCCATTTGATTTTCCAGTATTGACCTGAGCCAGTTGTCGGCCGGAGCTTATTTATACATCCCAAGGTCTTTTGGCTCGGTGTTATTGATTAAACTCACTGCCGACACATTTTCAGCCCGGGCTTTACGGATAAACAATTCGGCTGATTTTGTAAATTCCTTATTTCGTTCGGCATCGAGTAAGAGTAGGTATCCCATGATGGTGTTGCCCGCCATTTCGACCAGGCGGCGCGAATGAAAATCAAGAAATTCGCTGTCGCTATGATCGGTCACTTTTTCGACAGTTTTTGCATATTGCTCAGACATTTTCAGTAGGATTTTCTTCAGATACTCCAATTCAGGCCTGACTGTCCTTGCATGATATTCCTGCATTAGTTTGAGAAAAGCCCCATTTCCAACCCCCCGGATGGCTGCCACAACCTGAAGCTGTGAAGTGCCTTCATATATCGTAGTGATGCGTGCATCACGATACAATCTTTCGACAGGAAAATCTTTCATAAAGCCTGTTCCGCCATGAATCTGAATTGCATCATAGGCAATCTGATTACAATATTCGCTGGCAAACAGCTTTACCAAGGGCGTTAAAACATCAGCATTTCGCTGAAAATACTTCAACTCTCCACGTTCATCTGCATCGAGTTTGCGCTCTTCTGAAACCGATGTATATGCCTTGTACACATCAACAAATCTTGCTGTTTCGTAGAGCAATGCCCTGGCTGCATCAATCTTAATCCGCATATTGGTCAGCATCTCATAAATGGCAGGATAATGCATGATCGCTTTGCCAAATTGCTCACGTTCACGGGCATATTTTAGCGCCTCTCTTAAGGCTGCTTCTGCAATTCCAAGGGATTGTGCGCCAACGCCGAGCCGG
Organism: Lentimicrobiaceae bacterium; assembly: GCA_037446395.1. Lineage (GTDB taxonomy): Bacteria > Bacteroidota > Bacteroidia > Bacteroidales > JAAYJT01 > JAAYJT01. The sequence continues at coordinate 24,874 of JBBIIP010000007.1, read as the reverse complement.
GCGGAGTTCATAAGGGACATTACGTATTTGATTAGCCCCATGCGTGTGTCTCCGATAAGCCTGGCCGGAGAATTATTAAAAACCATTTCACAGGTAGGTGATCCTTTGATTCCCAGCTTGTTTTCGATTCGGCGTATAGTTACGCTTTTATCACCCCTTTCATAGACAAATAAGGAAAGGCCACGAGCGTCGCTTGTGTTGGGTTCGCTCCGGGCAAGTACCAGGCAAATGTCAGCATCGCCATTTGTGATGAATCTTTTCACCCCGTTAAGCATCCATTGATTTTTTTGAGGATCGAATGTTGCTTTTAATTGAACTGCCTGCAAATCGCTTCCGGCATCTGGTTCAGTGAGTACCATGGCAGCTGTGGCCCCTTTATTGAATCGGGGAAGGAATTCGTTTTTTAGCTCCTCAGAGGCAAACTCATGTATAGTTTCGGCGCAATCTTGCAATCCCCAGATATTGGCAAATCCGGCATCAGCACGCGACACTATTTCGGCCGAAATCACGTATGGAACAATCGGGAAGTTCATTCCACCAAACCTCCTCGGAAGCGATAAACCTACCAGGCCAGCTTTGACCAACACATCGTGGTTTTGTTGTGTGCCTTGTGCATAGACTACTTCATTGTTTCTCAGCTGAGGGCCACTTTGGTCAATACTTTCTGCATTGGGCAGAATGATTTCACCGGAGATTTCGCCTATGATCTCAAGCACTTTGTCGTAGCTATCTATTGCATCTTCGAAATCTAACGGGGCAAATTCATATTTATCCTTTTCACTATAATTATTCTCTCTTAGGCGAACAATTTTCTCCATGAGCGGATGCGTGAGGTGAAAACGCAGTTGTTCGTTATCAGTATAAAGATTTGCCATTTTCTTAAAAAGTTGTTGGTTTGAAGAATCTCACTTTGAATTTTCCCGATAGTATTTGATCATTTTTGGAATGACCTCAGCCACATCGCCGTCTATTACATAATCGGCAATTGCATTAATAGGTGCATGTGGATCGGTATTGATTGAAATTATCTGAGCCGATTGGTCCATACCAGCCCGGTGCTGCACAGCACCGGATATTCCGCAGGCAATATAAAGCTTTGGCCGAACTGTTATGCCGGTTTGCCCTATTTGCCTTTCGTGGTCGGCATAGCCTGCGTCTACGGCTGCACGCGAAGCGCCAACTTCGGCGCCAATCACTTGGGCAAACTCAAAAAGCAGGTTAAAATTTTCTTTCGAGCCTACACCATATCCTCCGGCAATGATGATTTGAGCCCCTTTGATGTTTATTTTGCTTTTTTCAAGGTGACGTTCCAAGATATGAACCACAAAATCTCTGTCCGAAAGAATAGCAGAAGTATCGAGTTTGTTAATATTGCCTATATATTTCTCAGAGTAGATTTCTTTCTTCATTACCCCTTCTCTCACTGTTGCCATTTGTGGCCGTGTTTCGGGGTTGATAATGGTTGCAATTATATTTCCACCAAAGGCAGGCCTGATCTGATAGAGCAGGTTCTTGTATTCTATTTGGGTTTTGTTTTCAATATGGTTACCAATTTCAAGGCTTGTGCAATCGGCAGTCAAGCCGCATTTGAGCGCTGATGCAATTCTGGGTGCAAGATCACGGCCAATAGGAGTGGCTCCGAAAAGTGCTATTTCAGGTTGTATGCTCTTAAAAACATGTTTCACGATGCTCGCATGCGGCAGGGTTTGGTAAGGAAACAATTTATTGTCATTAGCGAGGTGTACAACATCAACCCCAAAGGGAAATAATTGCGACACCAGCCCTTCGGCCGATTCATTGCCGATGAGCAATGCCTCGAGGCTGGTTTGCAATGCGTTTGCCAATTTTTTTCCTTTTGAAAGAAGCTCAAGGCTAACGTCGGCGATTATTCCATCATCAGAAATTTCGCAATAGACAACGACACTATTTTTTTTCTTCTGCATGATTTTCAATAGATTATCCTATGATATGTGTATCCAATAATTCCCTAACAAGTGCTTCGAGTTCTGTATCGCTTTTAATTAACCTCGATTCTTTATGTTGCAACACAACATTCTCGATTTTTTTCACCTTGGTAGGGCTTCCAGATAAGCCCAGGTATTGGTTTTCGGCCTGAATGTCTTCAACGCTCCATTCCTCTATCTGCAGGTAGGGCCGACTTTGGTACAGCTCCGTATAATCCCGTATTTCATTCTGCAATTCTGTAACAGTTCTGGCATGTTTATATTGCATGAGCCTCTTCCCTACTCTGGGCCGACAGGCGGGGGCTGAGCCATGTACAGTAATTGCAAGTGGTACAGGAGCTTTTACAATTTCGACACCACGTTCCAGCCTACGCCGCAGTATAATTTCATGATGGGACAAGGAAAGTATTTCCTCGACATAGGTTACCTGGGGCAAATCAAGTTTCTCGGCGGTTTGTGGTCCCACCTGGGCAGTGTCTCCGTCAATTGCTTGCCTGCCACCGATGACCACATGAAATGGGGATAACTTCTTAATTGCCAGCGAGAGAGCATAACTTGTGGCGAGTGTGTCGCTACCCGCGAATTTGCGGTCGGTTAGCAATATTCCGCGGTCAACACCCCGGTATAAGGCTTCACGAATGATCTCTGCAGCCCTGGGCGGGCCCATAGTAAGAAGAATCACTTCTGCATTGCTCAACATTTCCTTCATTTTCAACGCAAGCTCAAGTGCATTCAAATCTTCAGGGTTAAAAATGGCGGGCAGAGCAGAGCGGTTGACAGTACCGTCGGCTTTCATGGCATCTTTGCCGACATTGCGCGTATCCGGCACTTGTTTGGCAAGACATATTATTCTGAAACTCATACTTGATATCGTATATTGGTGTGTGAGTATAATTATTTATCATTCAGGCATTGTGAGCCCAACAGAATCAGGGTCTGGATTCCCCTGGCAATCCTTGCATTCAAGGCTTTTGTTATACATTTGCATGGCACGGGCACTCATTCCCATACTGCTAAAACCACCATCGTGATAAAGGTTTTGCATGGTCACCTTTCGGCTTAGGTCGGAAAAAAGAGTTACACAATAAGCGGCGCATTCATCGCCAGTAGCATTACCCAATGGAGACATCCGCTCCGTGAAATCCATCAGACCGCTAAAGCCTTTTACGCCGAGACCTGCAGTGGTTGGCGTTGGCGATTGGGATATGGTATTAATTCTGATTTTTTTTTCTCTTCCGTATATATACCCAAAACTGCGGGCAATGGATTCCATTGCAGCCTTGGCATCTGCCATATCGTTGTATTCGAACAGGGTGCGCTGGGCTGCAATATAGGATAGAGCGACTATGCTCCCCCATTCATTAATGGCATCAAGCTTTTTTGCCGTTTGGATCATTTTATGAAAAGAGATGGCTGAGATATCCATTGTTTTTAGAAAATTCTCATAACTGATCTGATCATAAGGAACTTTCTTCCTAACATTTGGCGACATGCCGATAGAATGCAGCACAAAGTCAATCTTTCCGTTGAAATGTTCCATTGTTTTGACGAAAAGGTTGGTAAGTTCGCCAACACTTGTCGCGTCAGCAGGAATGACTATGCTTTTGGTTTTTGCCGCCAGAAGATGAATGGTGCCCATTCTGATTGCCAAAGGAGTGTTTGTGAGGGCAATTTCAGCCCCTTCTTCATGGGCTCGTTGGGCTACTTTCCAGGCAATTGAGTTTTCGTTAAGTGCACCAAAGATCAAACCTTTCTTACCTGCCAATAAGTTATATGCCATATTATTTCGAGTTAAGGCTCTGCTGTTGGTAAAATTGAAATGGTAAAATTACGATTATTTTTTTACATATGCAGATCACTACATATTTAGTTGGCAATTAATTCTTTGGCCGCACTTATCCCAGATTCCGTTACCTTTTCATCGCTCAGCAGTTTGGCGATTTCAAATATTCTTTCATCCATATTGAGCAGGCGAACTTCTGATTGCATCAGATGATCATTATCGGATTTATATACAAGAAAATGTGCATCCGCCTTAGCTGCAATCTGAGGAAGGTGTGTGATGGTAATGATTTGCATTGTTTGAGCCATTTTCTGCATCATTTTTCCCATTTTGCCAGCTATTTCGCCTGAAATTCCACTGTCGATTTCATCAAAGATCATGGTAGGCAAGTTTTTGTGGGCAGCCAGTAGGTGTTTGAGTGATAACATGACACGAGAGAGCTCTCCTCCTGAAGCTATTTGGGAAATTTCTTTGAGTGCCCCTCCCCTGTTGGCATTGAACAATATTTTAACCTCATCAATGCCAAATTTTGAAATCCTTTCGCTTGCAGTTATCTCCACTTTCAGGGTTGCATCGGGCATACCGAGTTGTTTGATAAGTTGAAGCAGATCCGTTGAAAAAGGTTTAACTGCATTCTGCCTTCTGATCGAAAGTTCTCTGGCTAAGGAATAAACATTTTCTCGCTGAAAATCTAGTTGTTTTTCCGCTGATTCTATTTTGTCGGCAAGGGTGGTAATTTTATCAAGTTTATCAGCAAATCCATTTTGTTTTTCAAGTAGTTGAGCTATGTCATTCACACGATGCTTTTGTTGCAGGCTGTAAATGAGATTCAACCGGTCGTTTATCAGAGCGATTCGGTCTGAATCATACACGATGGTTTGATCAATCCGCTCAAGGTCGAGATGAATGTCTTTCAACTCAATGAGCATGTTGTCAAATCGATTGCAAAACGATTCAAAAGAAGCGTGGAACTTTGCCAACCTACGCATTGTTGACAGAATTTCGGTGAGCTTATCGTTTAAACCTGCATCATCAGTTATCGAATTTAATGCGGAAAATATTGCTGATTTAATTTCCTCGGCATGTGTCTGAAGTTGAAGTTCTTCTTCAAGCTCTTCCTGCTCACCTTCGATCAAGGAAGCATTTTTAAGTTCATCAAAAAGAAATTGGTAGTAATCCTGATCTTGTTTTGCTTGTAAATCAGCCAGGCGCAATTGCTGGAGTTGAAATTCATGCTCTGTAAGCTTCTGATATTCATTCTGGTAGATAGTAATATTTGGCCTCATGCCTGCATAGTCATCAAGTATTTCACGATGATAGGCATGATTATTTAGGGAGTCTGCTGAATTTTGTGAGTGTATGTCAACCAGGCATATGCCCAATTCTTTGAGTATCTGCAGGGAAACAGGTGTTTCGTTTATAAAAGCCCTGGATTTTCCATTGGGTAAAATTTCGCGATGAATAAACACGCGATCGTCGTAGTCAAGGTCATTTTGCTCGAAGAATGACTGCAGATCATATCCCTTTACTTCGAATGTTCCTTGAATGACACACTTTTTATTGGGTTCGAACAATGTTTGGCTATCGGCACGCTGACCAAGAATCAAGGAGAGTGCTCCTAAGATTATAGATTTTCCGGCCCCGGTTTCTCCGGTGATAACTGTAAATCCATTTCCAACAGAAATTTCGAGTTGGCGAATAAGTGCATAATTTTCGATTTTAAGCTGTTGAAGCATATTATACAGTTTTATGCCAACGGCTAAAATAACAAAAAATCTTATGCATATCGATGCTCAGAGGTTTTGAGGAGCCATGATCCGTTGATAGGTGGATGAGTTGGCCGGATCAATTTCTTTAAGAATATTTACTATTCTTGGTTTATCCATGTCATTTGCGCGAGAGTAGATATTAACTATTTCCTCCCTCTTTGTTTCTAAAATAAGTTGCAGTAGAAATAATCCCGGCCTTTGACGATTGGCCCTCTGCAGCATTTCAATACTTTCAGTAACCGCAAGCCGTCCCAGTTCCATGTTTTCTGTCATCACATCCATTCCTCTCCGATGATAGAGGTAAGAAAACTCGCGAAGGGGCCTGTAGGCACCGTTTAGAATATTTTCCATCAACCAGTAACGGTTTCTTTGGCTCTCATATGCTTTCCAACCTTTTTCAATTGCATTTTGTGCTGTACTTACAATAGCCATGGCTTTTTCGAAATAGGGAGTCCCTCCGAATTTCGAATACGAATCGGCATCCAATCCAAGAAATACGTTGGCATAAAATGCCATCATGGAGGTTAGGTTTGATGTAAATGTTCCATCAGAATAATCGAGGGGTTGTTGGTCAACATATCTAATATGAAAGTCCCGATCTACATGATTCAGGAGAACGCTGTGGTAGCTTGTTCTATAAATAGGCCTGCGAAGAATAATATTCATATTGCCTTTATATTCATCGCTGCCCAACCTGTCGGTCAGGTTGATCATGATGGTGCCTTCGATGCGTTCCTGAGGTTTAAAACTATAGTTTGTCCAGTTTGTTGAGTTCATAAACTCATTGATCGAGCTTTGAAGGTTTTGGAAAATCTGTATATCGGTGCCTTCGAGTTGTTGGGCATTCACCGACACTGAAATCATAAACTCCTGCGATCGAAGGGTGAAAGAAGCAATGATGATTGTCAGAATTAGAAAAAACCTCATGACTGGATTATTTTAGATCAGACCAAACTCTCAATAAAATCAAAAATACTGTCGGCAATATCAGATGCAACCTCGCGCTTTGGCTTTAGTTCGTAGTTTGTAGCTTTGCCGTTTCTGTCAAAAATGGTAATCTTATTACTTTCGCCAGAAAAACCAGCACCTTTGTCTCTTAAGGAATTCAGAACGATCAGGTCAGCATTTTTATTTTTTAGTTTCGAGAGGGCATTTTCCTCGGCATGGTCAGTTTCGAGTGCAAAACCAACGATTGTTTGACCAGGTTTCTTATTGTGGCCAAGGTATTCGAGAATATCAACCGTAGGGGCCAACTGAATATTTGCCTGCGTGTGTGCTTTTTTAATTTTCTTATCTGAAACCACAATAGGTTTAAAGTCTGCAACGGCGGCTGCCATTATCAAAATATCTGCTGAGCTGGCAAAACGTTTGCATTCGTTGAACATTTGTTCAGCAGACACTACGCTGGTTTGTTGAATGTCAGGACCAGGGTCAGGAAGATTCACAGGACCGGATACCAGTGTAACCTGTGCGCCACGTTTTAAGAACTCTGCTGCTAGTGCATACCCCATTTTTCCGCTAGAATGATTGCTTATGAATCTGACAGGGTCAATTGCTTCGATAGTGGGGCCTGCTGTAATAAGAACTTTCTTTCCATCGAAAGATTTCGCCTTTCTAAAAAAGTTGCTGATAATTTTAACGATATTTTCAGGCTCTTCCATCCTACCCTCGCCGTATAACCCGCTGGCTAATTCGCCAGAGCCAGGCTCGATCAGTGTTTGTCCGAAGGATCGGACAATTTCAATGTTGCGTTGGGTTGTAGGGTGCTTATACATGTCGAGGTCCATGGCCGGAGCAAACAGCACAGGGCAACGTGCTGCAAGATACACAGCCATGAGTAGGTTATCTGTTATACCATGGGCCATTTTTGCCAGTGTATTTGCAGATAATGGCGCGAGCAGGAACAAGTCGGCCCAGCCGGCCATGTCAATATGGCTGTTCCATGCCCCTGTCGCCTTCTCAAAGGGCTGAATAGCGACCGGATAATTCGTAAGGGTTGATAGCGTGAGCGGGGTTACAAAATCACAGGCAGCCGGGGTCATAATCACCCTTACTTCGGCGCCCTGCTTATACAAAAGGCGCACGAGTGCGGGTATCTTATAGGCGGCGATGCTACCGGTAATCCCAATTAGAATTTTCCGGTTTTGTAGCGTCATTTTATCAGGGGGGTTATGATGAATTAAAAAGCGGTAGAATCACCTCTTTTATGTGGGTTTTCAAAATGAACCTGCCCGGCAAGGAATTCTTGTGTTGCAATGAGTGTTGATTTTGGAAGATTCTCATAATGCTTGGCAATTTCGATCTGCTCCCTGTTTTCAAAAACTTCTTCTAGGTTATCTGAAGGAGTAGCGAACTCGCCAAGTTTGCGATCAAGTTCTTCTTTAATCTCAAGGGAAAGCTGGTTTGCCCTTTTTGAAACAATTACCACTGATTCATAAATGTTTCCGGTGGGTTTATGAAGTTTTGAAATATCGCGGGTAGTTGTGTTGACTTCTACTTTTAGCTTCTTAGGATCCATATTGTTGTTTTAATATAATAATTATTTATTATTTACCTGACTTATCATGCGTAGGGTGCTTTTTTGCATCCCCTTTGCTTCATTCGCATATTGACTTTGTGGAAATTGAGCAGTAAAATTATCATAACTGGCAAGAGCTTCATTTAACCGATCTTCTTTTTTAATCTCAACACTATTGATGGCAAGGTTGTACTGAGACCGAAGCATTCCGATCATAATCTCTTCTCTGAACTGTGTTTCAGGGTAGTCTTTCAAAATGTTTTTGAATGCGGTGATGGCTGCAGTGTAATCTTCCATTTTATAATAAAGACGGGCAATGTTCATTTCTTTTAGTTCAAGTTTCGCCCTAAGGTCATCTATTAAGCGATTACACTCTCCAATGCGCTCACTTTGAACATTGGTATTTATAAAGAGTTGTAGTTCCTGAATTGCATCCAATGTACTTGTCTGATCGAGAGTATGCCTTGGTGAGTCAAGATATTTGCAATATGCACTCATAAAGGAGCATTCCTCAGCAAATTTGCTCTTAGGAAATGTCTTGGAAAAGCGTTTGAAATAAAAACTGGCCAGTTCATAATCCTGCTGATAATAATGTGCATTCGCATAATAATACGAAAGTCGTTCAGCTCGGTCAGACCCTCTGTAGTATGGTAAAAGTTGATCAAACAACTGCAACGCTTTGTCATAATTGGCTTGCTCATAAAATACCATGGCCATCTGGTATTTTTCTTCATAATCTTCGCTTTTCAGTAATCTTTGATATTTACTGCATGAGGAAGCGAGTAAAAGTAAAATAACCGAAATAAAAATAGTTTTTCTGATCATGCGGCAAAATTAATATTTTTCTGCGACTCTACATTACTAACGTCACTGGCCGAGCGATATTTTAGTTTAGCCATACTTAATCCAATTTCACTGAAAATTTCTATAACTAAAAACCTATGGAAATTAGCCTATCAAGGTGTCGAATAATAATTGCAATGGTGGCGTATTAATGCTAAATGGCGAAACAATTCTTTAGAAATTGTAAGTTGTTATCTGATTATTTCAAATCTTCTGGTCATTACCCTTTTTTCAGACTCAATACTTAGAAAATACAAACCTGGTTGAAGAAAGGAGACATCGAGTTGCTGATAGTTGGTGTTAAGTTTTTGACAGTAAACAGTTTGCCCAATCAAATTTATTATTCTGACCTCACCCTGCACTTGCCCACATTCCAGGAACAGATTGCCCTCTTTGACAGGGTTTGGAAATAACTTGAATGAATTATCCTCCTGCAGTATTGAAACCCCAACTCCCTGATACTGGCAACTGATTGTTGCTGACCAGCCCGATTTATTCAGGCTGGCATCAGAAATAAATTGAAATGTAAGCGCCCCTGCCAAATTCGAAGCAACAATGGTTCCAGGCGATTGGGTACCGCAATAGGTACCGATCAGTGGAGCTGTTATGGATGTGCCGTTGTAGACCTTTAACCGGTCATAATTACATGTTTGATTGGGTTCAACATCAAAACTGTTGAAAGTTACCTGGATCTTTGCGCCAGCCACAGTTGGAAGAAAGGTCATTGTATAGTTTTCGTTGCTCGAATAGTTGCCCGTTAAACCACCGGAATCAGTGAACAAACCTGCACAAGTCGTGATTGTGCCATTGGCCATTGCAAAATTCAAACCGACTGAAACGTAATCAGGTTTGAGTAAGGTGTGGGAATTGACGCCATCGTTAACTGCTAAGCTCACACTGAAAGCACCCTGGGTGTTATATGTTACCTGTGGGTTTCGAAGTGTCGAGGTTGCGGGTGAGCCGCCTGCGAAAGACCAAAGCCAACTGGTTGCGCTACCGCATGAGGCATCGGAGAAAGATACTGTTTGCCCGATTTGAATGTTTGGAGCTGAGGAAGTGAATGCTGCCTGCAGAATTATCGGTGTCAATTGTACATTTTTGAAGACTGTTTGCCTGTTTGCTAAAGTGATAGAATGAGTTATTTCCTCATAGCATGGAGCAGAAAAGGTAACATTGTAGGTTCCAGGTGCAAGGTATCTAAAATAGCCACCATGCACGGGGCTCGAAAAAACATGGCTGTTGTTGTTGTCATATCCTTGAATTGTCACCCGAGCATGCACTGGTTGCCCGGTAATTGAGTTGGTCACCTTTCCCTTGATTCCGAACAGGGCTTGTTCCACATAGTTTAGAAGCGACCGGTAATTATATTCCCATAATGCAGGGAGCTGGGCAGCCGGCAGAAGCTTTGTATTTGACAGTTCCAGGGTAAATTCTCTGCAGTTTTGAAAATAGTTCATATAGTCCTGGCGCCCCCCGGTAATTACATACCATGCTGCCCCATTGGTAATTCCACTATTGAGATAGGTCATATAGCCTGCCGGACTATACCGTTGCGCTGTGTCGGCATATTGCCTGCAAACATTAATCCACCAAGCGTCATCGGCTGCAAGTTGTGTCCATGTATCCCAAGGATAATTGCAAACTTCAGCCCCGCCGTGCATATTTGCACCAATTGAGAAATGCTGCTGATCGGCAAGGGCCATAAAAGCAAGCGTTTCCTGCTGCCACGCATAGCCATCGGGGTGCTGCCCTGCCCTTGGATCTGGATAGTTCCGGTTTAAATCAACATTGTTGGCATTTCCTCTGGTAGCTCCGTTGATATTGGTATTTCCTCCTTTGTATGTACCATCAGGATTGGCAAGGGGAAAAACCCAGATATCAATGCTGTCCACGAGTCGCTTAATCTTAGGGTTGGTGTTATACTCACTAAGCAACAAGTTTATGAGGCGTAAACTCAAGATGTAGCCTGTGGTTTCATCTCCGTGGATTGTGGCAGAATACAGAAACTGTGGTTTGCTTTCTGAAGACACCAAGGTTGATGTAATTTTGGCTCCCAACAATTTTCGTCCGCTTGCAAGTGTTCCAATATTGATAATTGTGCAGAGTTCAGGGTATGTCGCCTGAAATTGAGACATCATGCTTTCATAAGCCGGATAGGTTGGATAAAAGTCCCATTGATCAATTCCCTTTATATCCACTTCATCGAGCATTCGGGCTTCAAAGCCTTCGTTTGGAGCGGCGATAAATTGGTAGGGAATGCCATACTTGAGAAAGTTCTCAAATTCATTCCGGTTTGCCACAGCGGTCACAGTGAGCCCGTCTACCCGGTCAATGGAAACAATCCCTGATAAAATATTAATCTGATCTTTTGATTGAGCCTCAAATCTAAAATAGCGCTCGCTGCGACCGAGGAAAATTTCGTATGTATTGTTTTGGGAGAATCCGAGCGCGGGACTTAGAAAACTATTAATAAGGAGCAGAATTACTCCCAGAATAAAATTAGGTTTCATTTGTTTGTGAAGTAGGAATTTTGGGGCCTCTTTATGCTGAGGCAGTGATCTGTTTAATTTGAGCAGCGAGTTTGTTATAGACTTCCTTGTTTACTTTAACGACTGGTAAACGCAAATTGTTAGGAGCCAGGCCTAAAATTTCAAGGGCAGCCTTTATTCCGGCTGGGCTACCGTCAATAAAAAGGGTTTCAATAAAATCGTTGAGTTGATAATGAATTTGTCTTGCTTTTGCGAAATCGCCTTTGAGGCCAAAGCGAACCATTTCAGAAAATTGTTGAGGAAAGGCATTGGCCACAACTGAGATCACCCCATCTGCGCCAAGCGCAAGCAAAGGCAAAGTAAGATTATCGTCGCCTGAGATCACAAGAAAGTTCTTAGGCCTATACTTTATTAACTGCATACATTGCGCCAGATTGCCTGATGCTTCTTTGATCCCGATGATGTTCTCAAAGTCATTTGCCAATTGTAGCGTGGTTTCAGCGGTGATGTTCGAGGCGGTTCGCCCGGGAACATTGTATAAAATGACAGGAACCGGGCAAGCAGTTGCAATTTGCTTGAAATGCAGATAAATGCCACGTTGCTGAGGTTTGTTGTAATAGGGTGATACCGAAAGGATTGCATCTACACCGTCGAAATTCAACGATGTAATTTTATTGATCAGTTCCTGGGTATTGTTACCGCCTATTCCCAGCACCAGTGGCACCCTCCGATTGATTGTATCAATTGTAAAGTTTAGGAGGGCACTTTTTTCGTCATTTGATATCGTCACCGATTCACCAGTGGTCCCCATTAGAACTATATAATCAATTTTATTGGTGATGGTATGCTCGATCATTCTTTCCATGGCGCCATGATCTATGGTACCGTGTTTATGAAAAGGGGTAATAATGGCAACACCTGTACCTCTATATGCTTTTTCCATCAGCAGGGGCATTAATTATTTTAAGGTAATGCATGATATATTGGGCCAGTAGTTCAACGCTTTCGGTCTGGCTCGAAATCATGAAATCGTAATATGCTTCTTTCTTGTCTGATTGCAATCCGATGCGAATTTTTGCATGCGACAACGCACATAGATATATAAACGGAAAAAAATTCGCTGTAGTAAAGTCTATGATATAATCAACGTCTAGGTCAGCAACCCTGTCAATTATTGTTTTTGCAGGAACCTTAAGCCAATTCAGGTCTTTTTGTTCAATAATCAACCGATTCACTGCCGGATCAACGAGTGGTTGCTTATCGTTATCGGGTACAAAAATAATTTCATACACGTTCTTTTGATCTGCGCGAAGCGATCGTGTGATTCTTTTCAGCAGTTCAGTATCTTCTTTACGGAAAGCAGCAAAAAGCAAGGCAAAGGAGCGCGCCTCACCATAGCCTAATAAGTTTTTGGAGCGTACGATCTTGGATGAATCGCGCTTCAACAGGTAGTATGCATACTTTTCTTTAAGATTGTCAATTATCTTCAAAACGGGTATGATTTACAAATGTGCGCTGTAAAATTACACAAGAATTCCAATGATTGCGATTATCAGAAAATATTTTTATTCATCAATTTATCTTTTCAACGCTTTTGAGACGAAGCTGGTTCATTGCATTGCTTCCAAGTCCTGAAATATTTTGTTGCGTGAATCTAAGAACCTGGTCGTAGTAGAGTACAACCACAGGTGCTTCCTGGATGAGTAATGAATCCATGCTTTGATAGAGGCGATAACGTATGCTGTCATTGATTTGAGCCAAAGCCTCTTCGTAGAGCTCATCAAAAACCCGGCATTTAAAGTGGGTATAGTTTGGACCCTGGGGCGTAAAGTTTGGGCTATAAAACAAAGAAAGATAGTTTTCTGCATCAGGATAATCGGCTATCCAGGAAGCCCTGAAAAGTGGGACACTGCCTTTCGCAATCATTTCGCGCAAAGTTGCAGGAGGCGATACTTCAATTCTGATTTTAAAACCGATATCGTTGAGCTGATACTGAATATAGCGCGTGAGATCGAGGTAACTGGCATTGGTCGTAATTGTAATCTCTTTAAGTCCAACGCCATTGGGGTAACCAGCAAGACTAAGTAGCTCACGGGCCTTTTGTGGATCATAGGAGTAGCCTTTCAGGCTGCTGTTTTCGAACATTGGGAAGCCAGGAGGGACAAAACCAAAAGTGCCAGGAGTTCCAATATTATTTCTTAAATACCGCATCATCTTGGCCCGATCGAATCCATAGTTTAGAGCCTGCCTTATTTCTTTGATCAACAATGGGTTTCCTTTGTCTTCTGACATAAGAGGATTGAGCTGAAACGCAAGGTACTCGGTGTTTAGATATGGTTGGGTGGTCATTTGGATGCGGTTTGCGTATCGGGGGCTCAGTTTACCACTGCGAGTCAGCAGTTCATCTTTATAACTGGCATCAATGCCCGATAAAAAATCAAGGTTACCCTTTATAAATTCGAGAAAAGCTGTTTGCTTATCCGGAATAAATGTTACCGAAACAACATCGAGAAATGGCAGCCTTCTTTGCCCTTGAAATTCAAAGTAGTTTTCATTTTTAACAAAAATCATTTTCACACCCTCTTTCCAGAATTTAAACCTGAATGGCCCTGTGCCAACAGGGTTTCGCCTGAACTCCGGTACGGGATTGTTCACTGCCTCGAAGGGTACCACTGAGCAATACTGCATGCTAAGCAATCCAAGAAAGGCGGGAAATGGTTTTTGGAGAGTGATTACCAATGTGGTATCATTGATTGCATTAAATAATGGCTCCTCATTTTCAAATTGGATGTTTCGGAAAACCCATGCCCCGGGAGACGCGAGGATTGGATCAGTAATGCGACTGAAGCTAAAAACAAAATCAGTAGCTGTTACATTTCGCCCTTTTCCATCAATAAAACATTCAGAATCATGAAAGTAAACATCGTTTCTTAATGTAAAAGTATAATTCAAACCATCAGGCGAGATAATGTATTGTTTGGCGATACAGGGTTCTATTTCCAGGTCATTATTCAACTGCACCAGGCCATTGAACAATTGATTCACAGCCCAGATATTCGCCTGGCTTCGGGCAAAAGCAGGATCAAGAGATGTTATGTTGGCTGATTCGTTGTAACGAAATACTTTTTTCCCTTGCAGGTCAGATTGTTTGCGTTGGCATGCCCAGGCAGTTATTAGAAACAACACTAAAAAAAATTTGATTATCGGGCAAGGAATGATGCCTGCAAAGTTGTTTTGTTTGAAATGCATGAAGCAAATCTATGAAAAATCAGGAATACGAAAATCCATCAGGGAGCATTAAATTTGAAGCGACCCCAAAGCAAAAACGCCAGGTTGGCGACTTCGCTGTTCTGTACGAACGCTCCCCTGACCGGGTCGAACTCATCCATGAAGAGTTTAATTCTTTCACTTCCTTGTCCTTTTAAGAATAATGGTACAAGGCTATTGGTATGATCAAGGCTGTGCCATTGCATTCCGGGTAGCTTACCTTTACCGTTATTTACAACTGGAGTAAGCAGATTTTTTCCTTCCGAAGGCCCCCAAAGCATTCCTGTTTCGTGATCGGATGTGATAATGATCAGGGTTTCATCCCAATTACTGAATTTTTCAACCCATTTAACGGTTGCATCAATCGCAGCCACAAAATCTGCCATTTCTTCAATCATTCGCCCGGATTGATTGTCATGAGAGGCCCAGTCAATGGCTCCTCCCTCGACCATTAGAAAAAATCCTTTCTTGTTTTGGTTCAAAACATTCAGCGAAGCAAGCGTCATTTGTGACAGGTTCGGAACCTTTGCCACAAGCGGAGCTTTAAATGGTTCTGGCTCAACGCTTCCACTTCTATTCTGTTGCAGTGTAGAATGGACACGGGGAACGCCTAAAATGCGCTTGGGAATGTTTTTCCCGGCAGCGAGTTCTGCGAAATGTACACTATCTGTAATCAATGTCCACGGATCTGGAGTGCCATCCTGGTTAATGTCTGTAACAGTAAATTTTTCGTTCTTTATATTAAATTCAACACAATTAGTTTTTGATCGAATTTGGTTCCATAATTCCTGACCTCCCACATATTTGTAATCCTGTGTAACAGGTTGACCATCATTATTATATTCGGGGTTACCTGCTCCTATAATAACATCGAGCCGGCTGCGAAAAATCATGGACTGTGCGATTTGAGCGTAGTTGTTCCGGTGTTTATTATGAGTCGAGAAACTGGCAGGAGTGGCATGGCTAAATTGAACGCTGGAAACTACACCCGCAGCTTTTCCTAAATCCTTGGCAAATTCTGAGATGTGCATCAGGGTATCACCAAAGATGCCTAATCCAATGGAGCCGCGATAGGTTTTTTTTCCGGTTGACAGCGTTGTGCCGCCGGCCCCAGAATCGGTATGATCCTTTTTGAGGTAACCCTTTTCATTCCAGGCTGCATTGGGATTATACCCGGCAGCCCATTCGGGTTGGTCGCCATCTTTGAGAATGGCAGGATATGTTGCATGTGACAGTTGAAGCCAATCTTTTCCATGAAAAACAAATTTATTCGCAGCACCATGAAGGTAATAACTTGCAGCATCAATATGGTTGAAACCCATGCCATCGCCGATGAAAATGATAATGTTTTTGGGTTGGTCTACTATGGTTTTCTGTTTTGTGGCAGAGGTTGCGATGAGTGCAACGAAGATCAATGAGATTAAGGCTATCGGTTTCATTCAGCGAGTCAACTTATTAATAAAAAGAGTTTGCAAAGAAACAACTTCTAGACCAGAAAAGTTGCGCACACATGAAATTTCCCTGACAAAAACCGACAAGAAATACCAAACAGACCATTAAAAAAGAAGGAAAAGAAAGTATCCCAGCCTTGAGTTTAATCTTAAATTTGCAAAACGATTTTTCCCTATAGTTTAAGCCGACGATGAAGTTCTATCCTGAAAAATGCAGTATCAAAGACCAACGAATGAAACCATTCATTGATGCTGATGAGATTTGGAACCATATTAATACTACGGTTTCGATCCCAGCCCTGGTGCGCGAAGTGATCGCAAAATCTTTAGAAAAAAACCGCCTGAGTCTTAGAGAAACTGCCATCTTGATTAATGCTGCAGAGCCGGAGTTGGTTGAAGAAATTAAACAAGGAGCGCGTACCTTGAAGGAAAAGGTTTACGGGAACCGTATTGTGCTTTTTGCTCCCCTTTATGTTGGCAATAAATGCACAAATAACTGCCAGTATTGTGGTTTTAGGGTATCAAATAGAAAAGTGCAGCGCACTACCCTCGACGATGTTCAGTTGGTAAAAGAAGTTGAGGCGCTAGAAGAAAACGGGCAAAAACGCTTGATCCTGGTATATGGCGAACATCCGGATTATTCGGCTGATTACATTGCCCACACAGTCAGAATTGTTTATGGGGTCAAAGTTGGAAACGGAGAAATCCGAAGGGTAAACATCAATGCTGCCCCACTCGATATTGATGGCTTTCGCAAAGTGAAGGATGCCGGCATTGGCACTTATCAGGTTTTCCAGGAAACCTATCATCCTGACATGTATTCCCGCTATCACTTAGGGGGTGCAAAAAGAAATTTTGAATGGAGGCTCACTGCCCTCGATCGCGCGCAGGAGGCTGGATTGGACGATGTTGGAATTGGAGCGCTTTTTGGTTTATATGACTGGCGTTTTGAAGTTATGGGCCTTGTTCGTCATACCAATCACCTCGAAGCCTGCTACAATGTAGGTCCTCACACCATCTCCTTTCCGAGGATTCAAAATGCGTCTGCATTGGATATCAGCAGGAAATATATTGTTAGTGATGAGGACTTTGTGAAACTTGTTGCCATCCTCAGGTTGGCCGTTCCCTACACCGGAATGATATTAACTGCACGTGAGCCGGCAGAGGTGCGAAGAGAGGTGATGAGGTTTGGGGTTTCGCAAATTGACGGAGGAACTAAAATTGAAATTGGAAGCTACGCTGCATCACTGCAGGTGCAGGATCTCAACAAGGAGCAATTTCAGATAAATGACACGCGTTCACTGAATGAAATTATTGATGAACTGCTCCAGCAAGGCAACCTGCCATCGTTTTGCACGGCATGCTATCGCCTTGGCAGAACGGGTGAGCATTTTATGGAATTTTCAGTGCCAGGATTTATCAAGCGTTTTTGCTCACCCAATGCCATTCTTACCCTTGCCGAGTACCTGGTTGATTATGCCCCACCATCAACCCAAACAAAAGGCTGGGAAGTGATTGAAAAGAACCTCAACGAACTCGAAAGTCAACGAGCCGGTACCACCAACGAAATAAGAAACCGTATCGAAAAAATAAAAAATGGAGAACGGGACATGTATTTTTAAAACATTTAATAGGCAGCGTCTTGTATCTTCACATTAACCGATCATTCCCAACAAATTAAATTCTTTATGAAAGAAATTATGATTATAGGCCTCCTGATTGCCGACCGAATAAAAGAAAGCGGCCGCACACAACAGGTTCTCAGCAAATATGCTCACATAATCCGCTCAAGGCTTGGATTTCATGAAGTGAGCGAGGAAGTTTGCAGCAGGGTGGGTATTATTCTTTTGCAACTTGAAGGCGCTCCAGAGGATTGGAGCAAGTTGTTAGATGAACTAAAGGCAATAGGTGGCATCGAGGTTAGAACAATGAATTTTGAGTATTAAAAAATCTCACAAAATATGCTCTATGAAAGAATTAAGGATTCTTGGTTTATATCTAACTGACCGAAAGGAACTTGCCCAAAAAGTACAAGCCATTTTATCCAAATATGGCTGCAATGTTAAAACGCGGATAGGTTTGCATGAAGTGAAGCACAATCAATGCAGTGCCAGCGGATTAATCCTGCTCGAACTCACAGGCAGCAGTGAAGAGGCGTGGAAGATGGAAAACGAATTGTTGATGCTCGACGGTGTGCAAGTAAAAAAGATGGCATTTGATACCTGATAATATGAGCTATCTGATAATATGAACCGCACCCTTATATGTATCCGTTTTAAAGAGTCCGTGCGTGTTCAATACATAAAAATATACACCATCTGAATGGTTATCGCCGTCCCAGTCGTTTTGATAGTTATCGTTTGAATAAATTTTCTTTCCCCAGCGATTGAATATGGCCAACTCGAGCTTGATATACTCATAGCTGATGTTTTTGTCTTTCTTGCTGTCGAGCACTATCCTGAAAAGATCATTGGCCCCATCATTATTTGGCGTGAATACGTTTGGTATGAAAACTTTGGCCTCAAGAATCTTTAGCTTGTAGCTTATTGTTGTGTCACAACCGTATTCATTGGTAACTTTGAGAGAAACTTCGTATGGCTTTTCGGGGCCATTGTCTTTGAGGTACTTAACAACATCGGCATAAAGGTGAGTCACAGCGTGCTGGCTGGTCGAGATAGAATCGCCATCTCCAAAACGCCATAAATACTTGGTGATGACAGGTGATGATTTGTTTTCGGCAGTGAAAGCAATCCGTGGATTAGAAATGAATACTGTATCCGGCACTGCTTTAATTTCAACTTTATTCAATTTTCTGGTTTTAACAAAGAATGAGGTATCTCTCACACAGCCGTTGTTATCGGTTATACGAAGAGTATAATTCGAGTTTGTCGAAAGGTTACGGGCGATGCTGTCGCTTAACACTTGTATTGGGCTCCCGATCCATTGATAAATGTAAGGTGCAGTTCCGTCAGTCACAGATGCGATGATACTTGCATCGAAACTTCCCGGGCAAACCTCTGCCGGAATTTGTCTCAAAGCTGCTTTGATTCGCGAAAAAATCTGGATGCTTCCATTAATAAATGTTGATTGCAAAGAAACAGTATCAAGCCTGTAAACGCATTGGGCAGTAATCCACTCCAGGTTGCTTTGGTTTGTCAGGGCTTTAAATGTCAACTCTATTAATCTTCCGTTATCGAAATTCAGCGCTGCACCTTTTCGCAAAACCATTCTGATCGTATTTTGCTGTTGCTGAATACTGAAACGCGCACTGAGCAGATTTGGATGCAGATAAGAATATCCGGAATAAGTCAACACAGCAGGATTAAATGAAAATACTAATTGAAATGAATCGACGCTGGCAAGATTCTGATAAGCAACTGGAATTCCAAACGTTTCTCCTGGGCAAACCAGTTTGGAAGGCAAATTGGTAGTAATTTGCGAAAAAGCCAATTGGGTATTAAAACTTAAGAAAACAACAACAAAGAAGTATCGGAAATAAAAAGGCATGCAGCAAAATGGTTGTGAATTGATGATAAGCCGGCGAAAATAGATAAATTTTTCGAAATTCATTTCTTCAAACGCTGGGATGGCTCTTTTCGTATTGACCGGCTAACGATTTATTGATTCACTACATCAGGCACTGAAAGAGGGCGGTGCGGCTGACTTTTTAATTCCAAAAAGGGTTTATAAGCCCGCGTCCCCTGATTAATGAATATACGGATAGCAATAACCATGAAACAAAGAAGTTGAGGGCGGAAATTACAGTGGCATAGATAAATACTGCAATTGCAGTGCCGGTGACTTTTCCGTAATAAGGTACAAATTCTTTGAGAATTAAATGATTGCCTAAATTAAATGCTTGTTGATCAGGTATTGCAACCTTGATTACTAATCCGGCGAGATTAATCACAAATAGTATCAGGGCAATAATAAGAAAGCCGCCAACTGCGCTTTTGATATCGGATGGGCTTAGCTGCATGTGAGAGGCAACCGACATAGAAATATATAGGAATAACCAAAATTTCCAGTTACTCAAATTTTCCGGATTCGTAATCGCAACGATTATAGAGTTAACAAACAGCCAAACCGAATCAAGGATTATTTTCAATTCAGGGTAATTGCCATTTGTGATCACGAAGACTTGTTTTTCGATATCTGCGAATAAGCTTTTCATGCCTGGTACAAGGAAATACATCACTGCATATAAAACGATTGCACCAAGAATGATAGGCCCAACCCCAATAAAAAAATTACCGATGCGTTGATACAGGTTCTTGCGGTTATAGCTGTGCTTCACGAATCCCAGGCTGCCATCCTTCGAATTTGGATCAAAGAGTTTGATTTTATCAATTTTATGAAAAAACAGAACGCAAAATATTGCATGCCCGAGTTCATGTACAGGAGTTCCAATCCACCCGGTGAAAATTATATCCAGGACAGGCCCTGTTGATTTGAAATAAACCAAACGCGTGCTTCGCGATAGAAAATATAAAATCAACCCAAAAAGAAAAAACAAGCCAAAGATGCTAATAAGTTGGCCTACAGTAAGTAGCGTAGCTGATTTAATAAATTCAAGTATTATTTCAAGTGTTTTCATTTCCGGCGAAAATTTTTGGCAATTTAAGAAGAAACTCATTATTTTTATCGGTCCTAAAAACAAGACATGTAATTATTGATGACCGGCACAAAATCGCACATTGGAATTGCGCTCAGCGGAGGCGGAGCGCGGGGAATTGCACATTTGGGGGTGCTCGAAGCATTTCAAAAACATGGTATTGAAACCGACGCTATTGCCGGGACAAGTATGGGAGCCATCGTGGGATGCTTTCATGCAGCTGGTTTTGAGCCAAGATTTATTCTTGAGGAAATAAAAAAAGAGAAACTCACCAAATTTCTAAAATGGCGTTTGCCTGGTGATGGGCTTCTGGATCTGGAATCTGTAGAAGTGCTTCTAAAACAACATATTCCGCAGGATGATTTTAGCGCATTGAAAAAGTCATTTTTTGTTTCCGTTGCAAACCTCAACGCAGGGCAATACGAAATCATCAGTAATGGACCACTTTTTAAAGTTGTTCTTGCTTCGGCGTCTATTCCAGTCTTATTTAAACCTCAAATCATAAATGAGTCTATTTATGTAGATGGAGGCCTGCTGCATAACCTGCCCGCCCGTAGCCTTGTAGGCCTTGTAAACTATATAGTTGGGGTGAACGCCTCTGCATCAGGGCCAATGGAAAACATTACAGGTATAAAACATATCGCAGAGCGTTGCCTGCATCTTGGAATCGAAAACAATATGAAAGACGACCTGAAGGTGTGCAACATTGTGGTTTCTCCACCAAAACTCATGTCATTTAATGCTTTTGAATTCAAGAAAGCTGATGAGATTTTTAAGATAGGATTTGATGAGGCAGAGAAAATGATTCGGTTGAATGAAAAGATTTTCTTCTGATTTTAAAAGTTTTTCGTGTAACTTAATTTAGTTCAACCTGTCGAATACCTTGTTCCATTTCACAATTAATTCCATTCACTATGAAAAAAGAAATTTTGTTGATTATTCTCATTTTATTCCTGACGCCTGCAATGGCTCAGAAAAAAAAACAAACTACCGAAAAACGCCTGGCAGGCATAGATGAATTGCTCGAAAAAGTACTTACCACATGGAATGCACCAGGTTTTTCAGTTGCCGTGGTTGAAAAAAATAAAATTGTGTATTCGAGGGGCTTTGGATTCAGTGATTATGAAAACAAAATTCCCTCAACCGCAAACACCCTCTATGCCATCGGTTCGTGCAGCAAGGCTTTCACATCGGGCCTGCTCGGACAATTAAGGAGCGAAAACAAGTTAAGTTTTAACGATCCACCACGAAAATTTATACCGGAATTTCGTTTTTTCAATAAGGAAATGGACAATGCCATCACTTTGAAAGATTTAATGACACATCGCACCGGCCTTCCTCGCCACGACTTGTCCTGGTATCTGTTCAACAACCATTCGAAAGACAGTATGCTGATGCGTGTGGCCTACCATGAAGCCACAGCCGGAGTGCGCGAAGCCTGGATTTACAATAACTTCATGTTTTTGGCGCAAGGTGTGGTTGCTGAGCGAATTACTGGAAAAACCTGGGAGGAGAATGTGGCAGAGAGAATCTTCAAACCATTGCAAATGAACACTTCTAATCTTTGTATTGAAGACTTAAATAAGAGCAGCAACAAAGCTTTCGGTTACGAAACCACGCGCGAAAACACCATCTTGAAATCAGAATATTATGATATCGCCGGGATGAGTCCGGCCGGTAGTATCAATAGCAGTGCTAACGAAATGGCAAATTGGTTAATTATGTGGATTAATGGAGGAAAATTCGAAGGTAATGAAGTCTTGCCTTCAACCTATGTGAGCGAAGCCATGGGTTCGCAAATGGTCATTCAGCCTGCGATGCCCACCAAAGAAAACCCTGATGTTCATTTGGCCAACTATGGCTATGGATGGATGATCGGCTCATACAAAGGGCATTATCGCGTGGAACATGGCGGGAATATTGACGGATTCTCAGCTACTACTTGCTTTTTCCCTTCCGATAGTATTGGAATTGTTGTACTTGTAAACCAAAATGGTTCTTCTGTGCCTTCGGTCGTAAGAAACCTGATTGCGGACAAAATGTTGGGGTTGCCTTACACCGATTGGAATAAAATCAGCAAAGACCGCCGCGATAAGTCGCTCCGCGAAGAAAAAGAAGCAATGGCATCGAAGGTTCCCGATCGCAAAATTGGCACGCAGCCCTCACACAAACTGGCGGAATATGCAGGAAATTACTCTCAACCTGGATACGGAAAATTTGAAATTGCAGTGACCAATGATTCGGTTTTTGCTGTAACGCCCAGAGAAAAATTCTATCTGAAACACTATCATTACGATGTTTTTATCCCGTATCAGTTCAAACACGGAGCATTTGATTCAACCGCGATAACACAAATAAGGTTTAATTTTCAAACAAACGATGCAGGCGATATTTCGGGAATTGCGGCAAAACTCGAGGCACAACTCGACCCAATCATTTTTAAACGTGCTCCTGCACAGATCAAGGTCGAAACTTCAATACTTGAGAAATATTCTGGAGAATATGAACTTGCAGGAATGACCGCAAAAATATATCTTAAAGGAGAGAATGCCCTCTATCTCTTTGTGCCCGGTCAACCTGAATATGAGCTAATTCCAAGTGGCGAAAACAAATTTTCGATAAAGAACCTTTCCGGTTTCAGCATCGAATTTGTCGAAACGAATGCTGTGATTACCGATGTGCTTTTTATCCAGCCCAATGGCACCTTCAAAGCGAGAAAAAAATAATTACAGGAAGGCCTTACAGCCCGTCAATCAATTGATTTATCAGCGGTTTGTGCCATAGGCGCAACACATTATTCGTGCTGCTGGTCTTAAAATTTATTGTCATCCCAAACGAAAGAATGGTACGGCTCATAAGCACATTGATATCGTTGTCCAGGTAACTGTTCGATTCGTCGCTCCAGATATTGATTCCCCCATCAAAAACCTGGTGACCCAATTTCATATTCAGATTAATAAATGAAAGGCGGGTTGAAACCTCGATTCCCAGGAAATAATTCCAGAGTGTTGCATCGTAGTAATGATCCACCCTTGTATTGATTGCCCGAAGACCGGGAGACCATTTAATTCTGCCCAAGGCACAAACATCCAGCCTTCGATGGATTGCCCCGCCGATGCGCCAGTCCCAGTTCAACAAAAATATACCCGGAATTAGGGTTTCATATTCCCGTATAACATCATCATCACCCATGATTTCAAAAATCTGATAATGAGCGTTCAGCAATGCAGTTGACAGACCTGTGCCCGGCAAAAACACCATGCGCCCAAATGACGATTCAAGGCTGTTCATATCCACAAAATCAGTTGCTAAAAAGTGAAACGACATTCGTGAGTAACTGGGGAGTTGCTTGGTTTTGTTCAGGTTCTGCTTGTGAATCAGATTGCCAGAATACGTAGGGTGGCCTTTTCGCGAAAGTTCAAGCTTGTATCTTCCGTAAGGTAAAAACAATTCTGCAGGAGTTGTATGGCATGAGTCTAACTCAAAGTAGTCAAATCCATCCTTCTCGATAAGCCGGATGTCCAACCCCTTTTTTTCGCTTTTAATAGCCAGAGGGTGCAATGCCAGTTCAGGCAATTCAATGGCAGCATCCACGACTACGGAGTCTAACCTGCCATCAGTTAAATAGTTGAAAGAAATCTCGAACCTGGTATTCTCTGTACTTCTGCACCAGATTTTGCCAACGCGATATCCTTGGCCCTCCGGAAGCACACTCACCTCAAAAACCCTCTCCATGCACATCAACCCATGATGAGCCAACAGTCGTTTTATGCTAGATTTTCCTCTTTCCGTGGCCAGGCTATCATTCAACAGAATGCTACGGTTGTTCTGATGATAAGCCTGATTGATCTTTCCGATCAATGCTGCGCTAGCAGCCTCGATATCATATCTTTTTTCTTTGAAGCCTGTATCGTTGCTTATTGCCGAATAATCTTTTAGCGGTTGAGCCCTAGCCAATCCTATCAAAATAAGAAAAAACAGGGTCAATAAATACAATTGCTTCATATATGAATTCTGGTAATTCGGGCACCAAAAGTAGGAATAAATCAGGTTGGCAAAGGAAGGCACTGGTAATTTTGACAATAATGCTTATCCTTCAAAGCGTTGGGATAAATAGAGATAAATATTTTGCTTAGTTGTTTTCGCGAACAGGTCGCCTGATATTCTAATCAGAA
>JBBIIP010000006.1:0-117241 GCA_037446395.1 Lentimicrobiaceae bacterium | reverse complement strand
GGACTAAAGTAGTCCACCGATTCCGGAGTATAATAGTCTACTTTTAGTGAAAGGAAAAACTGACATTCCGGCAGAAAGTAGTCCACTCAAATAAAAGTTATTGAGGACGACGGGCGTGTCGGGGCAGCCCATGCCATACC
Source organism: Lentimicrobiaceae bacterium (assembly GCA_037446395.1). Taxonomy (GTDB): domain Bacteria; phylum Bacteroidota; class Bacteroidia; order Bacteroidales; family JAAYJT01; genus JAAYJT01. Next base: position 117,101 of record JBBIIP010000006.1, on the reverse strand, counting down.
TGAAGTTGGTGCAGAGTCGGATATAGCCCACCGGTGCAAGAAAAACATACAGGCCGTGGGTTATTAGATCGAAGAAATCAAATGATATTCAAATGGTTTACTGAATAAACCTAATCAGGGCATTACCGATGCTCCTGAGGATTGCTCGTTTGACAGGCTGCATCAGGTTTTGGAATGAAAACAAATCGCGGGTCGTATCGAATTGAGAGGTTAGCTGCAACCGCGAGCGTAACAACTCATAATTCAACCGGGCTTTCTCCTGTCGAATATCCTTCAGTGTTTTTATTTCGCTTGCTCTAATCCTCATGACCTTCTTCATTATTTCTTGTGTTTTTGAAGATAATCTGCGATAAATGTTTGATCACAGAAGAAAGAAAAAGCCTCTTCCTGAGCAGGTAAAACACGATTGTCAGGAGCAGAAAAAAGCCAGCTACCGATAAAAACCCAAGTATCTGGCTGCCGAGCAATGTACCCAACCATAATGCCAAAGCCCAGGATGCAAAAAGAAAAAATAAAGAAAACACCAGCAGAATGAGTGCAACGGAAATTAACAATGAAATGACTCTTGAGGACTTTTCAATGACGTCGAGTTTAAAAAGATCCAATCTTATTTCAAGATACTTTTTCAGGCTGTCGGCAAGTTCGGCGATTGCCTGATGTAGCTCCGATTTTGGCATGGCAGAAAGTTTGAAAATTTGAGTATTCCTACTCGACTACTTTTCTTGCTTTTTTACGAACCGATGCGGCTTTTCGCCCTGCTTTTGAAATTTTTTCCTTGGATTCGTCCAACACATCGTCAACATAGCTTTTAAGCCCGTCAACCTTGTCTTTTAGGTCATCTTCCCATTCCTCCTTCACTTTTTTAGCCTTATCAGTTATTTTCTTGCGCGTGGCTTCTCCTTTATCGGGGGCAAAAAGAATTCCTGCCACAGCTCCTACGGCAGCACCGATCAGAAGCCCTAATACGAATTTCGATGATGAATTTTTCATGTCATTTAGATTTGTGTCGAAAAGCGACAAGTTTATGATTCAGTTATCTATTCTGCTTTAACCTTGGTTGAATATCTGGATTGTGTTGCAAAGATATAAAAAATAATATAGAATGAAAATGAAAATGTGATAAATCTTTTATCGGTAGATTCAATCTCCGGTTGTTTTTCAAAAATCAATTTATAATTCTGAACTCGGTTCGTCTGTTTCTGGCTCGCCCTTCAGCAGTATCATTTGTTTCGACCGGTTCCAGATCGCCCGAGCCTTTTGAGCTAAGTCGTTGATGACTTATTCCTTGCTCAACCAGATAATTAACCACCGATTGTGCCCTTCTTGCTGACAACTCGAGATTATATTCTTTACTCCCTGTGTTGTCGGTATGCCCAATAACCTCAATTTTAATGTGGGGATTTGTTTTCAACAACACCACGAGCTTATCAAGCTCCACTTTTGATTGCGATTCGATGATATAACTGTTGTGTGCAAAGAAAATATTGCGAAGTACTTCAGCCTGTCCAATTTGAATTGGCCTCAGGCTGATATCAATTCTTACCGGCGGAGTGCCGGTCTGCACGGAATCCACAACCAGGTGCTCCGAATAAAACAGATAACCAATCTTGTTAACATGCAGGGCATAATCCTTCCCAGAAGGCAGCACCACAATAAACTCGCCATTATCAGGATCGGAGAATGACTGCACTACTGTCATGCTGCTCGAAAGGTCTATCAATTCAAAATTGGCCTGAAGAGGCTTCAGTGTTACTGCATCTTTCACAACACCGTTAAGATAAGTTACTGCAACCGGCCGTACTTCTTTATACAAGTTAAATGAGTAAATATCGTACCCTCCTTTTCCAAGGGGCGAGTCGGCCGAAATATATGCAACATCTCCTTCTGCATTAATCACAAGGCTGATTTCATCGGCATGGGTATTAATAGGATAGCCAAGATTCTGAGGCTCTGACCATTGCCCGTTGTCTTGCAATCGCGAAAAGAATAAGTCGGATCCGCCTAATCCAAAATGTCCTTTACTCGAGAAATACAGTGTTTGGCCATCGTAGTGCAGAAAAGGCGACATTTCATCATCAGTTGAATTAATTGCCGGTCCGAGATTCTCCGGCTGCCCCCATCTTCCGTTTGATTGAAGCACTGATTTCCAGATATCCGAGCCTCCGAAACCGCCAGGACGATTGCTTGCGAAATAGAGTGTTCTCCCATCTGATGACATATTTGGTTGCGAATCCCAACGCGAACTATTGATCATCGCGCCAAGATTTTGTGCCTCTGACCAATGCTCTCCTGTTTTGCGCCTGAAATACAAATCGCAGCTACCATAACCGTCGCTACGGTGGCATGAAGTAAAAAAAAGGTATTTACCATCAGGGGATATTGACAAAGCCCCTTCGCTTTCTACACTACCGCTTGCAAGCGAGAACATAATCCCTTTGCTCCAGAAGCCATTTTGCCGGGTGGTTATAAAAAATTCCTCCTTATAATTTTTTTGAGTTTTGTTGGTCACCAGTAGACTTCTAACCGTATATAAAAGCGTCTTGTCATCCACCGAAACTACATTGATATACTCGTCATTGGCTGAATTTACACTGTCACCAAGATTTATTGGTTGGTACGGTACAGGGTCGGTGAGCAGCTTCAGAGCAAAAGCTGACCTTTTGAGGTTGGTTTTTGCTGAAGTTTTTTCGACAAGGTGTTGTTCTTGTCTGAGTATGAAGGTTTCGTATGATTTAATTGACTCCTCATAGCGTCCCAACCGAAAATACAACCCTCCCAGGATATTATAGACTGATACAAGAGTTTGATTGTCAAGTAAAAGGGCTTTCTCGTAGAAAAGAACCGAGGAGTCGAATACCTTGATGTCCTGGTAGATATCAGCAATTAGAAGCAACGTTTCCGGAAATTTTCTGTCAATTCGCGAAGCCTTTCGGGCATGCATCAGGGCATTCCGGTAATCAGTTTTTGAGTAAGCCTGTATCGCAAGATTGTACTCCTTCCTGGCTCTTTTGGAGGAGGTTCTTGGAATGGGTTCCTGGGCTTCTGCAAATAAACTCCAAAAAATCGCAAACAGTATCAGGAAACGATTTGCATATTTATTCATGGATTATCTGTTGATATTTACCGTAAAGATACAAAAACGTGCAAATCGAATCCAGTGTCAGGGAATCCTGATGTATTTGTGGCTTTGCAGCGATATTGACCAGGCAGGATTTTGGAGTATAAAATCAACAATCACAGGAATAATTTTGTCGCGGGCACTCCACTCTGGTTGCAGAAAAAGATGGCAGTTTTTGCTGACCTCCCTTGCGTTTTTCTCAGCAAATTCGAGATCATCCGGACTTGTGATGACTACTTTCAACTCATTTGCCAAATGATAGATGGGAGGAAGGGGAGGGTGTTCTTTTTTCGGCGAGAGGCAGACCCAATCCCAGGAGCCGCTGATTGGCTCCGAACCGGATGTTTCGAGATATATTTTAAAACCTTGTTCGCTTAGCTTCTTGCAGAGGTAGTTCAGGTTGTAAAGCAGGGGCTCTCCGCCGGTGACAACCACCGACCTGGCCCGGAATTTCGTTGCCCGTTCAACCACGTCATCCACCCCGACCAGCGGATGCGCCAGGGCATTCCAGGATTCTTTCGCATCGCACCACAGGCATCCGTTGTCGCAACCGCCCAACCTGACAAAATAGGCTGCTTCTCCGGTATTATAACCTTCGCCCTGCAAAGAATAAAACTCTTCCATCACAGGTAGCCAGGTCCCCGTGATCAGGTGTAGATCTTCATTCTGTTGCAACTTTCAAGGAAATTAGATGAATATTTCTTTGCTTGCTGCCTTCAACGTATTCTGAAGTAAGCCGACAATAGTCATTGGACCAACGCCACCCGGAACCGGTGTAATCCATGAGGCCTTCCGGCTCACTTCATCAAATTTCACATCTCCTAGGATGGTTTGTGTTCCATCTTCCTTGTTCCCCCTGCGGTGAATTCCAACGTCAATCACAACAGCACCCTCTTTCACCATGTCGGCAGTAACGAACTCAGGTTTTCCGATGGCTGCTATCAGAATATCGGCAGAGCGCGTTATTTCAGCAATGTTTTGCGAAAAGCTATGACAGATTGTAACCGTGCAGTTTCCCGGGTTTGTTTTGCGAGAAAGCAGCATTGCTAACGGTGTTCCGACAATTTGGCTGCGTCCGAGTACGACACAATGTTTTCCTTCGGTTTGAATGGAGTAATATTCGAGCAGTTGGAGAATGCCAAAGGGAGTTGCCGGAAGATAGCTTGGGAGGTTTTGTACCATGCGGCCGGTATTTACAGGATGAAATCCATCAACATCTTTTGCAGGATTAATTCGTTCGGTCATGCGCAAGGCAGAAATGTGCACGGGAAGGGGTAACTGAACAATGTAGCCATCTACCTCATTGTCAACATTCAAAAAATCAATCACCTGCAAAAGTTCCTCCTCTTTTATAGATGACGGAAGGCGATATACTGAAGATATCATGCCCACACTCTGGGCTGTTTTTTCCTTGCTTTTCACATAAGACATGCTGGCGGGGTCATCTCCGACAATCACCGCGACAAGATGTGGGGCAGGCTTCCCATCATCAATCATTGCGCGAACAGCGGCTGTCAGTTCTTTTTTCTTTGCCTCGGCAACAAGTTTTCCGTCTATAATTTTTGCCATAAACAGGATTATTAATATTGCAATCAGGTTGTTATGATTTAACGCCGGCGATTGCGCTGTTGTTGCATCATTTTCATCATGTTGGCGGCCCCGCCACCGGACATATTTTTCATCATGCGCCGCATGTCTTCAAACTGTTTTATCAGCCGGTTGACTTCCTGAATTTCTGTGCCGCTACCCATAGCAATACGCTTGCGGCGACTGCCATTAAGCAATGTTGGTTCGGCCCTTTCGCGGGGCGTCATGGATTGAATAATTGCCTCGATACTTTTAAATGCGTTGTCGTCAACATCAATATCCTTGATTGCTTTTCCTACTCCCGGTATCATCCCCATGAGGTCTTTGACGTTGCCCATTTTTTTTATTTGGCGGATTTGGCTCAGAAAATCGTCAAAATTAAACTGATTCTTGGCCAGCTTTTTCTGTAATGCACGTGCTTCTTCCTCGTTGAACTGTTCTTGCGCCTTCTCAACGAGTGAAACAATATCGCCCATGCCTAAAATGCGGTCGGCCATTCGCTCAGGATAAAACACGTCAATCGCATCCAACTTTTCGCCGATACCCACAAACTTAATAGGTTTTGATACCACAGATTTTATACTCAAGGCTGCTCCACCGCGGGTGTCGCCATCGAGCTTGGTAAGCACAACACCATTAAAATCCAGGCGGTCGTTAAAAGCTTTAGCCGTGTTTACTGCATCTTGCCCAGTCATTGCGTCAACCACAAATAATGTTTCCTGGGGTTGCAATGCTTGTTTCAGAGCCGCAATCTCATTCATCATTTGCTCATCAATTGCAAGGCGGCCCGCAGTGTCAATGATCACGACCTGGCACCCGTTTTCTTTGGCATATGAAACAGATTTTTTTGCGATTTTAACCGGGTCCCGGCTATCCTCTTCACTAAACACATCAACTTCAACCTGGCCACCAAGTACTTTAAGTTGCTCAATGGCGGCAGGGCGATAAATATCGCAGGCAACCAACAACGGTTTTTTACCGCGCTTTGATTTAATGTGAGCGGCTAATTTTGCTGCAAACGTTGTTTTCCCTGATCCTTGCAATCCTGAGATCAGAATTATGGAGGGGTTCCCTTTCAGGTTAATATCAGTGCGTTCTCCGCCCATGAGTTGAACCAACTCGTCGTGCACTATTTTGACCATCAACTGCCCCGGCGAAACTGCCGTTAGAACGAAAGCCCCCATGGCTTTTTCTTTTACAGTATCTGTAAATTGTTTGGCAATTTTATAGTTTACATCCGCATCGAGCAATGCCTTTCGTACATCTTTTAGTGATTCAGCCACGTTGATTTCGGTGATGTGGCCTTGCCCTTTTAGTACCTTAAAGGCCCTGTCAAGTTTATCGCTTAGGTTCTCAAACATGATTAAACTGGATTTCAAAGCGCAAAAGTAGTTAAATATGCCATAAGTAATACGAAGCGAGGGACTTCTTCATGGCGTGCGATATTTCATACCGGCAACCAAGATTAAAAAGAAACCCACATTGAATTGGAATTTTCGATAATAAAAGTTTTTAGCATGTATTATTGGGGTAAGATTCTGAGCCTTCTTATCTAAATACGTTTTAAATAGTGGCAAACCGCTTATTTTTCATCGGATCATGTCATTTATAAAATGTAATTTTTCTAATTTCGCAGCTACGAATTCTTAGTTTTCAAAACCAATTGTTCAAAATATGGCTAAAGTAAAAGGCACGATTGTGATAGATATTGAACGGTGCAAGGGTTGTGAGGTTTGTGTACCGACTTGTCCGAATGAAGTAATTACACTGGCGAAAAGTGTTAATAGCAAGGGCTATCATTATCTTGAAATGGTAAATGATGAGTGCACCGGTTGCACAAATTGTGCCGTAGTTTGCCCCGATGCGGTAATAACCGTTTACAGGGTTAAAAAAACTTCATAATCCTCAAACTCATTGTAATGACAAAAGATATTAAACTCATGAAAGGAAACGAAGCAGTGGCAGAGGCTGCTGTTCGTGCAGGCGCCGACGGTTATTTTGGCTACCCAATCACCCCTCAATCAGAGGTACTTGAATACCTGATGGCCGAGAACCCATATGAGCGAACAGGTATGGTAGTGCTACAGGTTGAGAGCGAAATCGCTGCAATCAACATGCTATATGGCGCAGCCGGTTGCGGAAAGATGGTCATCACTTCTTCATCCAGCCCTGGCATCAGCCTTATGCAGGAAGGTATTTCATATATTGCAGGAGCAGAGCTTCCATGTGTCATCCTGAATATTGTCCGAGGTGGACCTGGGTTAGGCACCATCCAACCCTCGCAGGCAGATTATTTTCAGGCTGTGAAAGGAGGAGGGCATGGCGATTATCGCATGCTCGTGCTGGCACCCGCTTCGGTGCAGGAGATGGCTGATTTCACCTTACTCGGTTTTGACCTAGCTTTTAAATATCGCAATCCGGTGATGCTTTTATCGGATGGCGCGATTGGGCAAATGATGGAAAAAGTTGAACTGCCCGAACAGAAACCCCGCAGAACCGAAGACGAAATCAGAAAACAGTGTCCGTGGGCAACGCTCGGAAAACCCGCAACCAGAGCAAGAAACGTCATTACATCGCTCGAGCTGGAATCTATAAAGCAAGAAAAGCACAATCTAAAACTTCAATCCAAGTATGCGCTGATGGAACGTGATGAAGTTCGTTTTGAGGAAATCATGTGCGACGATGCAGAGTATTTGCTGGTTGCTTTTGGAACCTGTGCACGAATTTGCCACAAAGCCGTCCAGCTTGGACGTGCAAAGGGTATTAAAGTCGGGCTTTTACGGCCAATTACGCTATTTCCTTTTCCTTCGGAAAAACTGGCAAGCTATGCAATGCGCCTTAAAGGAATCCTTGTTGTTGAAATGAATGCAGGGCAAATGATTGAAGATGTCAAACTCTCTGTTTGCGGAAAAATCAAAACCGAGCATTTCGGGCGATTTGGAGGAATTATTCCAACACCTTCAGAAGTTTTAGAAGCATTCGAAGAAAAAATTATTGGATGTTAAAATTATGGAAAACACTTTTACTTCGGCAGATATCATTAAAGAAGAAAACCTGGTTTATAAGAAATCCAGCGTGATGTCCGACAGTATTCTCAGCTACTGCCCGGGCTGCGGCCACGGCACCGCACACCGTATCCTCGCTGAGGTTATTGAGGAGATGGGCATTCAGGATAAGATCATTGGCATTGCTCCTGTGGGTTGCTCGGTATTGGCATACAACTTTTTTAATTTTGATATGCAACAGGCTGCACACGGCCGTGCACCCGCCTTGGCAACGGCAATCAAGCGCCTGATGCCTGAAAAATTTGTATTCACTTATCAGGGCGATGGAGATTTGGCTGCCATCGGCACGGCAGAAACCATTCATGCCTGCAACCGTGGCGACAATTTTACGATCATATTTATTAACAATGGCATCTACGGCATGACTGGAGGACAAATGGCTCCCACCACATTGCCCGGAATGATATCCTCAACCTCTCCCTATGGCCGCGATATAACAACGATGGGTAATCCGCTGAAAATTTCAGAATTGGTAGCACAGTTACCCGGAACCTGTTATGTAACCCGACAAGCAGTTCACACACCTGCGTCTGTGCGTAAAGCAAAAAAAGCCCTGCGCCTGGCTTTTGAGTATCAAAATAAGAATATGGGTACCAGTCTTGTCGAAATCGTATCGAATTGCAACTCGGGCTGGAAAATGACACCTCGCATGGCCAATAAATGGATGGAGGAGAATATGTTTCCATTCTACCCTCTTGGGGATATTAAGACTCCCGAAAACCAGGGAACCTGATCTAAATATTTTTAAATTTTTGAAACTCCTTATGTGATGACAGAAGAAATTATCATAGCTGGTTTTGGGGGTCAGGGTGTACTCTCAATGGGCAAAATTCTCGCATATTCAGGCATAATGCAGGGCAAAGAAGTTAGCTGGATGCCCTCCTACGGCCCCGAAATGCGCGGTGGTACTGCCAATGTAACGGTGATTATCAGCGATGAGCGCATATGTTCGCCCATTCTGAATAAATTTGATACGGCAATCATTCTGAACCAACAATCGCTCGATAAATTTGAATCGAGTGTCAAACCAGGAGGATTGCTCATCTTCGATCCCAATGGGATCACAAGATACCCTACACGCAAGGACATCAACATTTATTCGGTTGATGCAGCAGAGATGGCTGGAACACTTGGACTATCAAAGGTTTTCAACATGATCGTGCTCGGTGGATTCCTGAAAGTGAAACCAATTGTCAGCATGGAAACAGTTCACAAAGGACTTGAAAAATCTTTGCCTGCACGTCATCACATTTTAATTCCCGAAAACGAAAAGGCCATTGAGACCGGCAAGGAGATTATTATACCGGTTCACATGCTTTCCTGAAATTCCGCCTGAAGGGTTTCTTCCGATAATTCCATGATTCATTCGGCCTGTTTTCGCTAATGAATTAATAATAGTTCGTTGAATACACACATTCGACAGAGAACGAATTAGTTGTCAGGGCTTAAGTTGAAAAGCTACCTGCCAACATTGTGCAAACATCTACAATCAATAGACAATGAACGACTCAAAGTTTTATGAGTTTGATTCAACGGCATTTCATTTCAAGTGCAGTATTTATCAATTTGCCGGACGTTCGGTTTTGCGCTTCGTAAATATTTACCATACTTATTTCTTTTCTCAACATCTGCACTCTTGTCTCGCAGCAGAACCTGAAATTTATAAATTGGCGGAGAAGAAAATGATTTTTGGTTGACTTTCATTTTGAACCTTATCTTCAATAACTTGTTTAATTGAAAAACTAAACATGAAAAAAATACTCTTTTTAGCTACCCTGCTTACGGCAACCTATCTAACCCTGATTTCGCAGCCTATCAATACCCTACATGATTTTAAAACGACAACGCTTGCGGGTGAAGTATTTGATATGTCTTCGCTTAAAGGTAAAAAGGTATTGATTGTGAACACCGCCTCGAAATGCGGCCTCACGCCCCAATACGAGAAATTGCAGCAGCTTTTCGATACATACGGAGGAGACAAATTTGTAATAATCGGTTTTCCGGCAAATAATTTCAGCAACCAGGAGCCAGGTACAAACGAGGATATTGCCGAGTTCTGCCAAAAGAATTATGGCGTGACATTTCCAATGATGGCCAAAATATCCGTCAAGGGCGATGACACGGATCCAATTTATAATTGGCTTACTAAGAAGGAACTAAATGGTGTTTTTGACTCCAATGTTAGTTGGAACTTTCAGAAATACCTGGTTGATGAGCAGGGGAAACTCGTTAAAATGCTCCCTCCGCGTACCAGCCCTCTTGCCGATGAGATTGTTGAATGGATTACCAGATAAAGAATTTTCTAACCCCTTGCGAAAACCCACTTGGTGGTTGAGGAGTAAGGCTCGCTGAAATAATAGCCATCGCTGTCGAAGAGCTTTAATTCATCAACATCACTTATCTGGTTTTTAATGATAAACCTACTCATCAAACCCCTTGCCTTTTTCGCGTAATAGGCTATAACTTTATATTTTCCGTCTGCGAAGTCTTTGAAAACAGGCTGTATGACCGACGCATCGAGTAGTTTGTAATCAATTGATTTTGAGTATTCTTCAGAAGCCAGGTTCACAAGGGTTCTTGTGTCTGTTTTTTCCATGGCCTCGATGAGATGCTGTGTAATGTGGTTTTTCCAAAAGTCATAGAGGTCAATTTTTTCCCCGGGTGCAAGGGAGGTACTCATCTCAAGCCTGTAGGGAAGTATTTTATCGAGCGGACGGATTATACCATATAACCCCGAGAGGATTCTCAGATGATCTTGGGCGAACTGCAGGTCGTCTTCGCTGAAGTTTGCAGCACCCAGTCCCTGGTAAACATCACCCTGGTAAGTAAAAATGGCAGCCTTGCCCTGCTTGTGGTGTTTTTGAATGTCCCAGTCTGAATAGAACATGGCTGTGGATTCTGCTAATTTTTTACTGATTTGTAATAGCTTCTCAAGGCCAGCTGATGTCTGACCTTTCATTAAATGTGCAACCTCTGATGCCCGGGTAAGAAATGGAGGTAGGGTAGAAGTTTTGCTCTGAACATACTCAAAATTCATTGTTTTGGATGGGGAAATTATTACAAACATGCTTTTAATATACCTTATGAAACGATAATCTGATACAATTTGCCTCTACCACTTGATGAAACCTTCGGGGAGGTTGGGCCGAGGGGATAAGGCATCTGAAAAATCATCTTTGAGTTTATAGTAACAACCGTTTTCGGTCATGACCTGATCAATGATATTAAGTGCAATAAAATTGGCTAAGATACCTTCTGCCTGCCGTTTTGTGATGACGGCAAGCTTTATAAATTTAGCCAGGGTGATGGTGGTGTTGCTGTTTAAATAGCTGAGTAAGAATTTTTCTTTTTCAGTATATGCAAGATGAACACCTTCTTTCATTTCCCGCCGTTTGCGTGCCTGCAAGTATACCCGATTCGCCTGCAGATTATGATCGCCAACACGAACATACACAAGCCATTTTCCATCATCGTCCTGTGCGCGAAATAAAGCATCGGGGTTATGCTGAACTGTTATTTCGAGCACTTTTTTCTTGTCAATATTCCATTCATGGGTCGAAAATTTTATCTCCGGCTGGCAATACATGGTAGCTGCTGCGTGCAGCATATAATATTCTTCTTCTGATCTGACGCCAGCAATAGCGCCATTGTCTTTAACACCGATGAGCAGCGTTCCTCCACTGGTGTTGGCAAATGCCACCAGGGAGCGGGCAATCTTCCGTGAGTCGTTTACTTCAAATTTGAAATCGAGGTGCTGGCCTTCGCCGGCCTCGATCAGCTTTTTAATATAGGTGCTCATTAGAACCCACTTTTAAGATTAAACGAGAAACTTTGATTATTGTTTCTTTGGTTCAAAATGAGTAGTGTTAAAAAATGATCGCCACAAATTTTAGTGGACTATACAAAGGAAATGTTGTTGTTGGCTGTAATTTTTTCGCAATAATGGCATTGTAGCCGGAGGTCTTCGGTGTCAATAACAGTAAACTTGGTGTTGATCTTTTCGTGGTTGGTGATGCAGTTCGGATTTACGCACTTTACAATATTGCTGATTTGGGGTGGAATTTCAACCTGTCGTTTTTCGATGATCTTGAAGTCTTTAATCACGATGAGCGTGGCCGTTGGTGCTACCAGCGCAATTTTATCTATATCATCTTTTTCGAAATAGCGGTTGCTTAACTTGAGAATGCCTTTCTTGCCATATTTACGGCTATCTAGGTTTGAGCCGATGAGTATTTGCGTGTCAAACCTTTCGAGATTGAGAATTCTCACTACCTGAAATACACTCTCGGTAGGTAAATGATCTATTACAGTGCCGTTTTCGATGGCCGACACTTTTAATTCTTTTCTTAATTCCTGGCTCATTTCATTTTGTTTATCAATGGTTTAAAATGGTTGATGTCGTCTTTATTGCTGGAATATCAAATTTATTATTTGATTTGTTGGATTTGGCGAGATACAATGGTAAGAATCTAGTTCATAATTTTCTGTTTTCACTGTCCGTTTTTCTGAGAACTTTGGCTTGACATGGGCAAAAATCAATGCTATTTGACTCCAAGTATGGTGGCAAGCAGCGCCTGGCGAACATATACACCATTCAATGCCTGCTGAAAGTAATATGCAGCCTGATTACTGTCAACGTCTGTAGAAATTTCATTGACCCTGGGCAGCGGATGCAATACTTTTAGGGCTGGTTTTGCTCCCGAGAGCATATTGTTATTCAGGATATAAGCATTTTTAACGCGCTCATATTCAATTGGATCGGAAAAACGTTCCTTCTGAATTCGGGTCATATAGATGATATCAGCCAGTGGAATGGCTTCAGTAAGCTCCGTGTACTGATGGTACTGAAGGTTCTTTTCTTTAATGTGCATCTTTACAGAGCTTGGCAGTTTTAGTTCAGTGGGCGATACCAAGTGAAACGTGGTGTTATATTGACAAAGGGCTATTACAAGTGAGTGGACGGTGCGTCCATATTTGAGATCTCCAACAAAGGCAACATGCAGTTCATCGAGTGTTCCCTGGGTTTTTCTGATCGAATACATATCGAGCAGGCACTGGGTAGGGTGTTGGTTGGCTCCATCGCCCGCGTTGATTAAAGGCACTGTTGCAACCTCTGAAGCATAGCGGGCACTTCCTTCGCGAGGGTGTCGCATCACAATCAGGTCGCAATAATTACTCACCGTCTTAATGGTATCGCACAGTGACTCCCCTTTTTGCACACTCGACGAAGATGCATCGCTGAAACCAATTACCTTTCCCCCCAACCGGTTCACAGCGCTTTCAAAGCTAAGCCGCGTTCGGGTGGATGGCTCAAAAAAGAGGGTTGCAACAACAAAACCTTCAAGGATTTTCTGAATGGGTTGTTTCTCGAATTCCTCGGCAAGGTCAAGAATTCGCAACATTTCTGCTTTGGTATAGTCGCTGATTGAAACGAGGCTTTTGTTGATCATGGTGTACTATTATTGGATTCAATGGTTTAATAATTCAGAAATGAGGTATTGTCAGGCAAAAAAAAACGACAGCTTGTGTCGTCAAATGAAATATCCAGAAAAATGGTAAAGAAAGAGAGGAATCGTCTGAGCTGATATTTATTGTCCGAAAAGTTCATTCATTAGAATTTTCGGAGTACAAAGATAGCTTAATCAGGAACGGCTGTCCAAAATACTTATTCACAATAAGCACTATATTCTCAACACATTTTGGTTTGAATTGCTGGTCATAATCTCACTTGCGAAGATTCCTCCATGGCTTGAGGGTTACAACGTGGTTTGGGAACGTCTATAACCAACTCAAATGTTCGGTGCCTGAATAAAATATGAAGCCTGCGTGATGAGTTTGGCTATGTGAGATTTGCGGTTCTTGTCGAAAAGAAAGACGGCCGTATGGCCGTCTTTTATATAACAAAAGAATTTGTGATTTTCCCAGAAGTATGCTTTAGGTTGCTCAAAGATCAATTCGTCAAATTTTTTATAAGTATTTGCTTATGAATTTGTTGATCAACTTGGTTTCCGACAACCTGAAAATAATTATAAAATTATTGAATGTCAATGTATTGCAGCGAATACCTGGGGTCCGACCGCAGCGGTGACAGTTTGAACCCTTTTATTCCTATTTCAGTTTGTGTTCCAGCACAAATTTTTCCAGCACCTCATCAAAATCGGGCTTGCCAATTTCCTGCAAATCATAATAAACGCGGGTGTTGGGTTTATTAATCTTTACAATACGGTTTAGATCAATGGGCGTTCCAATGATAACTGCATCGCATTCTGTTGCATTAATTGATGATTCCAGGTCTTTTGTTTGTTGTCCGCCATATCCCATGGCAGGCATCAGTTTCCCGATATTCGGATAAATGCGGAAAGTTTCGGCAAGCTTTCCAACCACATATGGGCGTGGATCAACGATTTCGGAAGCGCCAAATTTTTGTGCGGCGACAATACCGGCCCCTATTTTCATCTCCCCATGGGTAAGTGTGGGGCCGTCTTCAACCACCAGAACCCGCTTCCCTCGGATGAGAGAGGTATCATCAACCATGATCGGTGATGCTCCGTCAATGACAATGGCGGTGGGGTTGACTTTGGCGATACTTTCGCGCACTGTATTGATGTGCTCGGGTGTGGATGTATCAATCTTATTGATTACAACTACATCCGCTATACGAAGATTTACTTCGCCTGGATAATAACTGAGCTCATGCCCTGCGCGATGCGGATCAGCAACTGTAACCATCAGGTCGGGCTTAAAGAACGGAAAATCGTTATTCCCACCGTCCCATAGAATCACATCGCATCCATCGGGGTCATTCTCGGCAGCACGCAAAATCTTTTCATAGTCAACTCCTGCATAAATTACGTTTCCCCGTACGACATGTGGTTCGTATTCTTCCATTTCTTCTATGGTACAATCATGCTTTTTCAGATCTTCAATTTTGGCAAATCGCTGCACAGTTTGTTTCACGAGATCGCCATAGGGCATCGGGTGGCGCACGGCAACTACTTTCAAACCTTTTTTCATCAGTTTTTCGATGATCAGGCGCGAGGTCTGGCTCTTTCCGCATCCAGTTCGAACGGCACATACTGCTATCACCGGCTTTGAGCTTTTAACATATGTTGCATTGGGTCCGAGCAGCACAAAGTTTGCGCCGGCAGCATTTACCTGAGCACTCAAACACATCACATGTTGATAGGAAACATCGCTGTAAGCGAAAACGCAGTCGTCTATTTGGTGCTTTCTGATTAGATCAGTCAGGTCATCCTGGGCAAAGATGGGTATGCCATGAGGATAGAGGTCTTTTCCTGCCAGCTCAGCCGGATATTTACGATCGTCAATGTCAGGAATTTGCGCCGCAGTAAAGGCCACAACTTCGTAAGCAGTATTTCCTCGAAAATAACGATTGAAATTATGAAAATCTCGCCCCGCCGCTCCGATTATGATTACTCTCTTTTTCATTGCGTTTGGTTTTTGGTTAGTATTATTAGATTTAGATTTCTGGCAGATCAGGAACGACAAAGGTAGTTACTTAAAACAGAATGGCAAATCAAAGCCACAATATCCATCAAAAAAAGGTGAATATGTGCATTTTTCTTACGGATTATAATTAAGAAATTGTTAGTCAATACATTAACCTTGGCAGTTTTAGTCCGGAAAAACCTTAATTTTGCAGGCAAATTATTTTATCCAGATGTTCTACGAATTTCTACGCGAAGCAACCCTGCAATTTGTCCTGAAGGAGTATGGTTTGCAATTGACCACAGACCAGGTGCCGGTGCAGAAAACCAGGAAAGAATTTAGCGGCGATTTCACGATTGTCGTTTTCGGGATCGCGAAAAGCATATTGAAACAACCTGAAATCTTTGCGAAAGAACTAGGTTTATGGTTGCAGTATCATTTCTCGGATAATGTAAGCGACTTCAATATTATTAAAGGGTTTCTTAATATCTCTATAAAGGCGGAACGATGGATAGAATACTTGCTTGATGTAGTTGATAATGAGCGTTATGGGTTTAGAGAGATAGATTCCGACCACCCTGTGCTGATTGAATTTAGTTCTCCGAATACAAACAAGCCCTTACACTTAGGACACATTCGCAACAACCTGCTTGGACATAGCTTGTCTGAAATTCTCAAAGCCAACGGCCATCGTGTTGTGAGGCTAAATCTGGTGAATGACCGCGGCATACACATTTGCAAATCAATGTTGGCCTGGCAACGGTGGAGCAATGGAGAAACTCCCGAATCAACCGGCAAAAAAGGCGATCATTTTGTTGGTGAATTTTATGTATTGTTCAACAAGCATTACCAGGAAGAAATTCGCATCCTGACTGAATCAGGGCTGACCCCAGAAGATGCTGAAGCCAAGTCAACGCTTATGGCTGATGCCCGGCAAATGCTCCGGCTTTGGGAAAATGGAGACCCGAAGGTAAGGAGTTTATGGCAAATGATGAATTCCTGGGTCTACGATGGTTTCGATCGAACCTACAAACGCATGGGAATTAAATTTGAGCAGACAGATTATGAATCAAATACCTACTTGCTTGGAAAGGATATCGTTGCCGACGGTGTCAATCGAGGAAAGCTCATCAAAAAGGAAGATGGATCGGTATGGGCCGATTTGCGGACTCTAAACCTAGACGAAAAGCTACTTCTTCGTTCCGATGGTACTTCAGTTTATATGACCCAGGACATTGGCACAGCATGCTCAAGATATGAAAAGTATCAACCAAAGCAGATGGTTTATGTTGTTGGAAATGAGCAAAACTATCATTTTGATGTGCTAAAGAAAGTGCTCGCTCTGCTTGGGTTCGGCTGGTCTGAAAAACTATTTCATTTGTCATACGGAATGGTTGAACTTCCACAGGGCAAAATGAAGTCGCGCGAAGGTACGGTGGTTGATGCTGATGAACTCATGGATGAGATGTTTGAAACAGCCAGAAAAACGACAACGGAACTGGGTAAAACAGATGACTTTACGCATGATGAGTTAAACCATCTATACAACATTCTTGGGATGGGCGCATTGGGTTATTTCATACTCAAAGTTGATCCGCGTAAGACCATGCTATTCGATCCCCAGGAATCCATAGACTTCAATGGCAATACCGGGCCGTTTATTCAATACACGCATGCCCGCATTCGTTCGGTGTGGAGAAAAGCCATCGAGGCAGGATGGTCCATCTCGAGCCTTGGAGAGTTGATAACGATTGCGCCTGGTGCTTTGCCGAACAAAGAAAAAGAGTTATTGCGTTTGATTTACGAATTTCCCGGAATCGTGAAAGAGGCAGGCTCAAATCTAAGTCCTGCCACGGTTGCAAATTTTGTTTATGAGTTGGCCAAAGAATACAATCAATTTTATCATGAATTTTCGATACTTCACGAGAAGAATACCGAATTGGCGAAATTTCGCCTTGCACTTTCAGTGCTTACTGCGCGCATAATTAAAAGCTCAATGCAATTGCTTGGCATCGAGGTACCTGAGCGTATGTAGGCTTGAGACTTTTCTAAAAATTAAGAGGCTAATAAACTTGTAGCCTTTTTTATCAAATCAGCCGCAGTAATTATCTGGAAACGATCACCTTTCGGGTAAACGATTCACCTGAAGGTTGAATGAACCGAATAAAGTATATCCCTTTATCCAGAGAGCTGACTTTTAGTTTACATTCCTGCATTTCTTGGACATCTTTTTCGGATATTATTTGACCTGTAAGATTGTATAGTTGAACAGTTCGAATCAAACTGCCCAATTCAAGATTAAGAATTGAGCTGGCAGGAGTTGGGTACAATTTAACGATACTCTGGGCTGGGTTATCAACCCCCACACCCCGTACATCAAAAGTAACGGGTATTATGGTCAGCGGGTTGTTCGGATCGTTGCTGCTAATCCTGATTTGGGCATTATAGATTCCAAATGCAAGGCCTGTAGTATTAAAACTCACAGTAATTGTTTGAGAGCCTTGTGGTACAACCGTTCCTTGGTTAGGAGCCACGCCCAGCCAGGTTTGGGCACCACCTGAATATTGGATACTGATAGTGTGCTGCAAGTTGGCTGTTCCGGCATTAATAATAGAGAAAGTTCTGTTTACACTTGATCCCTGAACCAATATCTGGCTGATTGATGTGGGGTTTACAGCAATCATAGCCGCTGGCGCTGTGATGGTTCCGGAAAATTTAAAAACCCCGCCCTGTGTTGCATTGGTGCTGAATCCACCTGCCCAGCCAATTGAGTTGCTCACCCATGAGGTTGCGAGATACTGTGTCCCGATTGTTGCATCAAATGCTGTCCAGGTCAGTCCCCCATCAACACTGTAGGTTGATCCTGTGAAACCGGTGGCAGAACCTGTTGAAACGAATGTTTTTTCAGTTCCGGGAACATAATCTATATCGTTCCAGAAGAGTGGCCCTGAATGAGTTACAAGAGTCCAGGTGGAACCCCCGTCTTCCGTTTTGGCGATCGCTCCGGTTGTATTTGAAGATAAATCCTGAACAATTCCATACAAAGCACTTGCAAACACAGGCTTAATGTATTTGTTTGCAAATGGAGTTGAGGCAACAGTCCATGTTAGTCCTTTGTCAACAGACTTAAAGACCCTACCCTTGTTTGTGCCAAACCAGGTTGTGTTTCCAACCACAGAATAGTACCCAACCACACCCCACTCCTCAACCAAAGGAGAAGGAATATTGGCTTGCGGAACCCTCGTCCAGGTAGTTCCACCGTTTGTGGTTGTATAAATTTCAAAGTAACCACCCACGGCATCACCCTGGCAATATCCTTCATTGGCATTGAAAAAATGCACAACATTTGGGAATCCGCCAGCCGCTGGGTTAAATGTTGCCGAGGTCTGCCTCGTCCAGTTCAAACCGCCATCCGTTGTCTTATAAATTCCCTGTGCGGTGTGGGTGCCGGTGGGGCTATACAGTGGCGCCCAAGCGGTGTTGGCATCAAGGGCAAATATCATGGATAGCGCACATCCGGCTGCCGGGATTGTACCCGGAGTCCAGGTGGTTCCTCCGTTAATAGTTCTTGTGAATTCCTGAATGGCATTGTTGGGATTGGTGCCGTCGTATGCGGCAGCCCAAACAACATTTGCATTCACGGCATGCATATAGCTCAATCCACGAGATGGTGCTGTAAATCCTGTGGCCTGCTGTACCCATTGCTGGGCAGTGGATTGAATCAGGAGAACACTCAACAGGGCAATGAGTAGTGATTTTTTCATACTGGGGTGGTTTAATTTATTAATCGAATTCAGTCTGCAAAGTTAAACATCGCTGAAAAACTATATGTCATTCAACCAATTAAAATGCAAAAAGTTTCAGACGTTATTGGTTTTATTGATTTTTTATGCATTTTGATTTGTTTTTGCAAATCTGTTTCTCGGATAGGTTTTTCCTTAGCCAGGCTGGTGGAAATTTGGTGCTCCACGAACGCAAGTCTCCGGCTTGTGTTTATTTTTAAATAAATCCTTGTATTGCCCGCAAGGGGTTTATAATTGTATGCATGTTACTGGATTGAGATGTTTTAATTGCCTTCGGGCAGGCTCGTCCTGAAATCAATTACCCTTTTTTTACTGCTCATTTATAAAAGCCCGCCAACGAATTTGTAGTGTGTTGATGTGCCTATTTACGCCAGATATTTACTATTTCCCCCACATACATTTTGTGAAAATCGCCCTTGGCATAATTCTTCTTGACGATGGTGGTATCATTAAAATTTTCGCCCTGGAGAAATTGCCCATAAATTTTCCGGCATTCAATAATCATATTTGCCTCACGAAACGCGATGCTGTTCTCTGTGACCATGGGGGTGAGGCCTGTTGCTTTCACTTTGTCTATATCTCGCCCGGATTTGCTTCCACAGATATTGAGCGCTTCGCGGTATTTCTCGTCAAAAAAAGATAAAGTAAAATGTGGCTCTCTTTCGACGAACTCAAATGTATAACGCTGAGGGCGGATAAAAACAATTGCTACTGGTTTTCCCCATAAATGGCCAATTGTACCCCAGCTGGCTGTCATCATGTTAAAACTGGAGTCTGTTCCCGCAGTGATAAGCATCCAATCTTCGCCGATCAATTCTATCGGGTTTATGTAAAGGCTTTGCCATTCAATCTTTTTCATGGTTTTTTCAATATTATGATCTTTCACATTATTATCTCTTTGAACACAGGCACTTAATAGCACTGTTGTTACAAATGTAAAGGTTAAAGCTATTTTCATGTTCCGGAGATCTAAATTATTTGATTTATTCATAGTTAAAGAAGCATTAGGAAAATCAATTTGACATTGAAAAGGCGGCGAAGGTATCACTTTCCGATGCAAAACTTCGAAAAAATATTCCCTAAGATTTCATCTGTGGTTACCTGGCCTGTGATGCTTCCGAGGTAATGCAGCGCTTGTCGCAAATCGGGCGAAACCAGGTCGGTCGAAATATGTTGTTCCAACCCTTCCTGAACGGCATCTATTGCCTGTTTCGCTTGAATCAACGCTTGCAAATGGCGCACATTACTCACTAGAGAGTCACCTCCCATATCAATGCTCTGGACCATACTAATCAGTGAATCAATGATCAGATTGATATTTTCCTTGCGTTTGGCACTGATGAAAATGATTTCGTGCTCAATCAATTTGCCGAATTCCTGTGGCATCTCAATCAACTGATCAATTTTATTTCCGATGAGAATAATCTGCTTTTCCGGTTGCGAGTATGTTTCTTTAAGCTCATCAATGGTTTCGCTCAGCTCTATGGGAGTAATTTCATTGATGTCGAACACATACAAGATAATTGATGCCTGATTCATTTTTTCATGTGTTCGCTGGATGCCTATATTCTCAATTGAGTCCTGAGACTGCCTCAATCCAGCAGTATCAATGAAACGGAATGCCACACCCTGAATGGTAATGATGTCTTCGATCGCGTCGCGTGTGGTGCCGGGTATTTCGCTCACGATGGCTCTTTCCTCGTTTAGCAGTGCATTAAGAAGAGTTGACTTGCCCACGTTGGGTTTCCCAACAATGGCCACCGGGATGCCATGTTTGAGTACATTGCCAAGTCGAAACGATTCAATTAGCCAAGATAATTCTGTCCCAATTTCGTCAAGCAAGGCTAAAAACTGCTTCCTGTCTGCAAATTCAACATCTTCGTCGCTGAAATCAAGTTCCAGTTCAATCAGCGAGGCGAAGTCAACAAGGCGTTGGCGAAGTTGTTCAATTTTTTTAGAAAAACCACCACGCATCTGCTGAATTGCGATCCTGTGGGCTGATTTCGAAGTACTTGCAATGAGATCAGCAACTGCTTCGGCTTGCGACAGGTCAATGCGGCCATTGAGGAATGCCCTCAAAGTAAACTCACCCGGTTCAGCCACCCTGCATCCTGCACCGATAAGCGCTTCAACGATACATTGCTGAATATATGTCGAACCATGACAAGTTATTTCAACCATGTCTTCTCCGGTGTATGAATGTGGAGCCCTGAAAACAGTCAGAAGCACTTCATCAATGATTTCAGAATCAATGATTAAATCACCAAAATGTAACGTAAAACCCTGGGCTTCAGCAATACTTTTTCTGCTCTTTTTTGATAAGAAAATTTTTGAGGCAACTGTAACGGCGTGTTTACCAGATGCGCGTATCATTGCAATTGCTCCACGGCCAGCAGGTGTGGAAATGGCTACAATAGTCGAATCATCATTCATTTTGCCTGGTTTTTATTTGACGGTATTGAAAACCAAAGAACAATCAAAATTAGAGATTTATTACCATCTTTACGCGCTGTCATTTTTATTGAAGAAAGTATGCAGGTTTTAATATACTAAATGAAAAAATAATACTTTTGGACTAACAAATTTCCCATCCCAATGAGTATCCTCATAAATAATAATTCGCGTGTTCTAGTGCAGGGTTTCACCGGAAACGAAGGCACCTTTCATGCCTCACAAATGATCGAATACGGAACAAACGTCGTAAGTGGCGTTACTCCCGGAAAGGGTGGGCAAATGCACCTGGAACGACCGGTTTTCAACACAGTTGCTGATGCAGTATCAACCACAGGTGCAAATGTTTCGCTGATATTCGTTCCTCCGGCATTTGCTGCCGATGCCATTATGGAGGCTGCCGATGCAGGCATTCGTGTCATTGTTTGTATTACCGAGGGAATTCCTGTTCAGGATATGGTGACAGTGAAAGAATACCTTAAAGATAAACCAACTAGACTAATCGGGCCAAATTGCCCGGGTATTATCACCCCCGGCGAAGTAAAAATTGGAATTATGCCTGGCTTTATTCACCGAAAGGGTGTGGTTGGCATTGTGTCGCGCTCAGGCACGCTCACATACGAAGCCGTAGATCAATTGACCAAGGCCGGTTTAGGCCAAACAACTGCCATTGGCATTGGTGGCGATCCCATAGTTGGAACATCCACACGCGATGCTGTTGAACTCTTCATGGCCGATCCCGAGACCAAAGGCATCGTCATGATTGGTGAAATAGGAGGAAGCATGGAAGCCGAAGCGGGCGAATGGATAAAGAAGCATGGAACAAAGCCCGTGGTGGCATTTATCGCAGGTGCTACCGCACCAAAGGGGCGAACCATGGGCCATGCGGGGGCAATCATCAGTGGCCACACCGATACCGCGGAAGCCAAAAAGAAAATCCTTCGTGCATGCGGAATTCATGTTGTTGACTCACCTGCCGATATTGGCCAAGCGATGCTAAACCTTATCAATTAGGCTCTTCCTAAAAGGCTGCAATGCAGCATATGTCAGGCTTCGCCATAACCATTCGAGCGGTCCGTAATTAAAATACTTGAACCAGAGATTACTCAAGGGGATCTGGATTGCAAAAATCAGAACTGAGATTATAATGCCTTGCCATGCATTAATTTTTCCAATCAGTCCGAAACCGTAGGAATAGAATAATGTTGTACAGATGAGAGATTGTAGCAGGTAATTGCTTAAAGCCATTCTGCCGACCGGAACAAACAATTTTTGCAATTTTAGAAGTGCACCTTTGGCTGATAGCAACAGAATTGCCGAAATGTAAACCATGCAAAATGCAATCCCACCTAATGTATGCATGAATGTTGAAATAAGCCCCCAAACATTAATTTGTGCAATTGAGGTTCGCTGATATGCGATCACATAAAACAGGTTTGCTACACTACCTATAGCCAGTCCCCACCAAAATGCCTTGCGATATAATTTCAAGTGATGGGCATAATTGATCAAGAGTCCTCTTCTGGCGGCCAATAAACCTAAAAGAAACATGGCAAGCACTACCGGATAGAAAAAAAGCATCCCCGGCAGTAAGGCCAGGTATTCAGTAATTCTTACCTTCAAGATTTCCGGGAAGGAACCGGTAGAGTATATCCTGAGGGCATTTTGGTAAATGTTGGTTGTTTCAGCCAGATTCTGTTGCATACCTGCATCCACTGCAGCTTTGCTTTCGGGGTGTAACAATGCCAATGCATAAAAAGCAGCAGTAACAAGATACAGAAGTGCAGGGATGCATGCAAGCCAAACCGACCATTTCAACAAGGCCTTATCTGTTTTGCTGCGAAACAGAATGAGCGTGAAGCCTAAAACAGCGTAAAACACTAAAATATCACCGGCCCAAAAAATCAATACATGAATCAGCCCGATCATGAGCAACCAAAAAAGGCGTCGCCGAAAAACAGGCAGAATGTCAAATCCATCCTCCTTTTGTTTTTGCATAAATATCCAGAATCCATATCCAAACAGCATCGAAAACAAAACATAAAACTTTCCTTCGAAGAACAACTTGATGAAGATTTGAGCTAATTTATCAGCAAGGTTTTCGGCACCGGTATAGCCAATAAGCATTTTGGTAACCGGGTTACTAAACAACTGTATGTTGACGATAAGTATTCCAAAAATAGCCACGCCTCGCAATGCATCGAGTACCTCCACCCGCTCGGAGGGGATCGTAGGGTACAGTTTTGTTTCCATTATTTTATAAAGTTAGGTGTGTTCTAACAGATTTTTCAAATATATAGATTTTTGACATAGATGCCAGTGTAGAAAAATTTAAGTTACTAATTGTTAATTTATTAGGCAATAAAATATGAATCCAATTCCAATCAGGCTATGAGGCCCGAGATTTTGATTCAACCTAAGCAAGCATACATGGTACTTTTTTCATACTTTTGCAGTCACCTGGATAAGGACGTGTTTATATAATATTGATAATTAGTGCGTTGTGATAATATGAGAGACAAAGATTTTTTCAAACCTGATTACCTTTTCGAAGTGAGTTGGGAAGTATGCAACAAGGTTGGCGGGATTCATACTGTGGTTTCATCGAAGGTTCCGTTTATTGAGGAAAAATTAAGGGAAAACTATATTCTTATCGGCCCTGATGTATGGAAAGAAACAACGCAAAATCCGGAATTTATTGAAGACAAGTCATTACTTCGCCTTTGGCGCGAGAAAGCAGAAACCCAAGGACTGCATTTCAGAACCGGCCGCTGGAATATCTTAGGCAGTCCCTTGGTTGTGCTCGTTGATTTTACACCATATTTTTCGATCAAAGACAAAATCTTTACCGACCTCTGGCTGAGCTACAAAGTAGATTCAATTTCGGGACAGTGGGATTATACCGAACCAGCATTGTTTGGCTATGCCGCAGCCAAGGTAATTGAAAGCTATTACGATTATTATATTACGGCCCAGGATCAGATAATTGCGCACTTTCATGAGTGGATGACCGGAGCAGGAGTGTTATATTTAAAAGAATTTGTTCCACAAATCGGCACTATTTTTACTACCCATGCTACAGTACTCGGAAGGGCCATTTCTGGCCATGGATTGCCACTCTATAAAGACCTTGACAGCATAGATGCCGACTCAATGGCTCGCCGGTTAAATGTTTATTCTAAGTTTTCGCTCGAAAAAACTGCAAGCCACGAATGCGATGTGTTTACAACTGTAAGCCAGCTTGTTTCTCGAGAATGCAAACACTTCCTCAAACGGGAACCCGATCTGATCACCCATAATGGTTTTAATCCAGGTTTCAACCCCGAAAGTGAGTTGTTTGAGGAAAGACGAATGCTTTCGAGAAAGAGAATTTTGGAGGTTGCCTCGGCGAATGTTGCTGCAGATCTTCCGGAGGACTCCTTTCTTGTTTTAACCAGCGGCCGTTATGAGTTTCGCAACAAAGGCATTGATGTTTTTATTGAATCGCTTGGCAAACTAAATAAAGCTGGGTCTGAAGTGAGCCGGCACATTGTTGCCATCATTGCCTTGCCTGCCGGTCAGGCAGGGCCACGGCGTGAACTTATTGAAAGGATGAAGACAAGGAATTATACCTCAGCGACTATCAAAGCCAGTACCCACACACTCTTCGACAAGGAATCGGATATTGTTATAAACAGCCTGCGTGAAAAAGGCCTCCATAATCAACCCGGTGATAAGGTTACTGTCGTTTTTGTACCCTGCTACCTTGACGGTAAGGATGGTGTCTTTAATTTGAATTATTACGAATTGCTCCCCGGATTTGATGCAACCGTATTTCCTTCATACTATGAACCATGGGGATACACACCTCTTGAGAGTATTGCTTTCAAGGTGCCTAGCATTACCACTTCACTGGCAGGGTTTGGGTTGTTTGTGCGTGATAATGTTGCGGACTATGATGATGCCGTTACCATTATTGAAAGGAATGACGAAAATTACCAGGAAGTAGTTGATCAGATCACAAAAAAAATAATTTCTTTTCAGGAATTTGAATCTGAAAAGGTTGAAAAAATTAAACAAAAAGCTGTTGCGATTGCTCTGAAAGCGAGATGGGAAATTTTTATTCAGAGCTATTTTGAATCTTTCAATATTGCACTCCATGAGGTTGATAAGCGCAGGCATTTGTTTCGGGGAAAGCAATATGTTGACCTGCACCCGGCCCCCGCCTCCGTGAGCCCAAAAAAGGTTGAGTGGAAGAAAATTTTGATTAAACCGGCTGTTCCCCAAAGCCTGGAACCTCTGCATGTGCTGGCGCAAAACCTCTGGTGGTCTTGGAACATTGACGCAATTGCCTTGTTTGAGAGCATAGATCCTATGAAATGGAACGAGCTTCAGCACAATCCATTGGCGCTGATCGAGTCTCTGACTTACAACCATATCAAGCTACTATCTGAAAGCAAGGAGTTTATCGCAAATCTCGAAAAAGTATATGGCCGTTTTTGTGAATATATGAAGGCCGCCGAAAATAAACCTGAAAAGATAATTGCTTATTTTAGTATGGAGTATGGCATTCATGACACGCTCAAAATCTATTCAGGTGGGCTTGGAGTGCTCGCAGGCGACTATTTGAAAGAAGCCAGCGATAGCAACCAGAACCTCATTGCCATTGGCTTGCTTTATAGATATGGATATTTTCAGCAAAATCTTTCATTGCTTGGCGATCAGATAGCGAACCAGGTGCCACAGAAATTCACCCAAATGCCAATTTTGCCTGTACGTGATAAAAACGGGAATTGGGTTACAATCGTCCTCGTTCTACCCGGGAGAAATATGTATGCAAAGGTCTGGAAAGCTGATGTCGGCAGAATTCCTTTGTACTTGCTCGATACCGACATACCGGAAAACAATGACTACGACAAAGTAGTTACTCACCAGCTTTATGGAGGAGATTGGGAAAACCGTTTTAAGCAGGAACTGCTGTTAGGGGTAGGAGGAAAGCGAATGCTTGATGCCCTTGGATTGCGCCCCGATATTTATCACCTGAACGAAGGGCATGCGGCATTCACTGGCCTTGAACGATTAAGGCATTATATGCAAAACGAAAAGCTTAATTTCAGGCAATCAATGGAACTTGTCAGGGCAACCACTCTTTTTACAACCCATACTCCGGTTCCTGCGGGACACGACGCCTTTAGCGAAGACCTTCTTCGTACTTACATTCCGCATTATGCCGAACGAATTAACATTTCGTGGGAGGAATTTATGGATCTTGGCAGATGGAATGCAGGAAACACCAGCGAAAAATTTTCGATGAGCGTGCTGGCAGCCCGGCTTTCGCAGGAAATGAACGGAGTAAGTAAAATTCATAGCCGGGTTACCCGCGAAATGTTTGCCCCACTTTACCCAGGATATTTTCCCGAAGAACTATATATTGGCTATGTTACCAACGGAGTCCATTATCCCACCTGGGCTGCAGCCCCCTGGCAGGAATTATACAAGAACACCTTTGGCGAAAAATTCCTTGCCGACCAGTCGAATTCCGAATATTGGCAAAAAATATACAACATCCCGGATTCGGTTATCTGGGAAATACGCAATACCTTGCGCTCAGAGCTAATTAACTACCTTAAAAAACGCATCCTGGTAGATTTGAAACGGCGCCAGGAAACTCCAAAAACCATCGCCCGCATTCTCGACTCAATGCGCCCTGATATTCTGACCATCGGCTTTGCCAGGCGATTTGCTACTTATAAACGAGCGCATCTTCTTTTTAACGACCTCGACAGGCTAAAAGCGCTGGTAAACAATCCTCAAAAACCCGTTCAATTGATTTTTGCCGGAAAGGCTCATCCCGACGATAAAGCAGGCCAGGAACTCATCAAAAGAATCGTTCAGGTTTCAAAAAGCCCCGACTTTCTTGGTAAAATCACTTTTGTCGAGAATTATGACATGGAATTGGCTGCCAAACTCGTTCAAGGCGTTGATCTTTGGCTAAACACTCCCACAAGGCCCCTCGAAGCATCAGGAACCAGTGGCGAGAAAGCCGTAATGAATGGTGTCATGAATCTCAGTGTACTGGATGGTTGGTATGCCGAAGGATACAAACCCGGTGCCGGCTGGGCGTTACCTGAAGAAAGAACTTATACCAACCAAGATCTTCAGGATGAATTGGATTCTCTGAGCATCTACAATATTCTTGAACATGAAATCATTCCTTCGTTCTACAACCGGAGTGATCAAAACCTGCCGGTCGAATGGATTAAGTCGGTAAAAAACACCATCGCCGGAATTGCTCCCCATTTTACCATGAAGCGCATGCTCAATGATTACATCAGTCAATATTATATAAAACTTATTGAGCGTTCGGTAAAATTGAAAGCCGATAATTTTGCACTGGTTAGGGAAATTGCTGGCTGGAAACGCAGAATAATACTCGAATGGGACAATATTGAGGTTGTGAGTGTTGTGCTGCCCGATTCAACAAATCAGCCCCTTAATGTAGGCGATGTTTTTAGAGCTGAAGTAACAATTGGGATAGGCGCATTGGCGATTGAAAATGTTGGAGTTGAGATTATTTTTGGACAAAAAGAAAATGATGAAGTAAAAAAGATACTATTTAGCAAAGAGTTGGCACTCAAGAGCATTGAAGGAAGGCAGGCCACTTTCACTCTCGAGTTTACAAGCGAGAAGTCAGGAGTATATGACTACGTTTTCAGAATCTTTCCAAAAAACGACCTTTTACCTCATTGGCAGGATCTACACCTAATAAAATGGATATAAACATAGATAAAAAAATAAGTATGGAACTTCTCAACGGAAAAACTGCCCTGATTACAGGAGCCGCACGCGGTATTGGGCGTGGAATTGCCTTAAAATTTGCTGCATCAGGAGCAAATATTGCTTTCACTGATATCAAATATGACGAAAATTCACAATCGCTCGAGGAGGAACTGCGCGCCCTTGGCGTAAAAGCAAAAGGGTATGCAGCTGATGCAGCGTCATTTGAAGAGGGTGAGAAGCTTGTCGACATGGTAGCAAACGAATTCGGAACCATTGATATTCTTGTGAATAATGCCGGAATTACCCGCGACAACCTGCTTATGCGCATGACCGAGGCTGATTGGGACCTTGTAATCAAAGTTAATCTGAAATCAATTTTCAATATGACCAAGGCCATTCAAAAAATCATGTTGAAACAGCGGCAGGGAAGCATCATCAATATGAGCTCGGTTGTTGGCCTGAGCGGCAACGCCGGACAATCGAACTATGCTGCTTCAAAAGCTGGCCTGATCGGGTTTACTAAATCAATCGCCCAGGAATTGGGATCACGAAATATTCGTTGCAATGCCATTGCACCTGGATTTATTGAAACCGATATGACAGCAAAGCTACCCAAGGAAGTAAAAGAGCAGTGGGTGAAGACCATCCCGCTACGGAGGGCAGGCACACCCGATGATGTGGCAAACGTGGCACTTTTCCTCGCCTGTCCTATGTCCTCATATATTTCAGGACAAGTGATCAGTGTTTGTGGGGGAATGCATGTTTAATCAATAATTTACACTAATTCTTCACGAGTGTTTGATCAAATTATTTTATCAGCAACCGCCTGGCTGGTTCCCTTTTGCCTGGTTTTAGGGCTGATCTATGCTGCCATCCTCTATCTTTTCGAACGAAAGTTCGAATTCTCCGCTCAGCGCAGATATTTTATGGCTGCCATACGAACCGCCGTGGTTGCGATGATTTCATTCTTTTTATTTTCCCCGTTGCTGCGCCAATCAAATAACATTGTAAGTAAACCTATAGTGATTGTTGCACAGGACAATTCTTCGTCTATCGTAGCGTGCAAAGACTCGCTGTTCTACAAACTGCAGTACCCGCATTTACTCAACCAATTAATTTCTGCACTTGAGAAGGATTTCGAAGTCCACACATATTCTTTCGGACAGCAGGTAAGACCGGGTATTTCCTATTCTTTCGACGACAAACAAACCGACATTGCTGAGTTGATGAGCGATTTGAATGAAAGGTATGTAAACCGCAATGTTGGTGCTGTAATCATGGCAAGCGATGGAATTTACAACTATGGCGTTCATCCATTCTATGCAGTGCAGCATGTGCCTTATAGTTATTATTCAATTGCGTTGGGTGATACCCTTGCCAAACGTGATGCTCTGATTGTCCGAACGAATCATAACCGAATTGCATACCTTGGAAATACCTTTCCCGTAGAAGTGGCTATAAAAGGCTTGCTCTGTAATGGCTTGAACAGCCGATTTCAGGTTTTGCACAAGGGCATCACACTTTATTCAGAAAACATTCGATTCGAAGGGAATGAGTTTGATAAATTAGTCCAGTTTGAACTCAACGCATCAGAACCAGGCCTGCACCGATACACACTTACACTTCAACCTGTTAATGATGAGAATACGAATTCAAATAATGTCAAAGATATTTTTATTGAAGTGCTCGAAGGAAAGCAGAACGTGCTGATTCTTCATAGTTCCCCACATCCCGATATTTCTGCCCTGCATCAGGCAATCGCATCGCATGAAAATTATGAGGTAACAGTGAGCGATGCCTCTCAGTTTCAAGGAAACCTCTCGGCCTATAACCTGGTGATCCTTCATCAGATGCCATCGCACAGGAATTCGTATCGTGATCTTATCAAGCAGCTTGGTGACCGAGACATTCCAATGCTTTTTATCCTTGGCAGCACAACAGCTATTGAGGCATTTAATACGCTACAGATCGGACTATCAATTACAGGTATAACAGGACAGCCAAATGAGTCATTGCCCGTTCTAAATAAATCATTCAAGCTGTTTACGTTGAGTCAGGAACTTAGCGATTTGATAAAGACTTTCCCCCCTTTATATTGTCCGGCTGGATCCTATAAAACATCAGGCCCTGCTACTGTTCTTTTTTATCAGCAGATAGGCAGCCAGATTACAGATATGCCCCTGATTATTACAACAGAGATGTCAGGCAAGAAAAAAGGCGCGATTGCAGGCGAAGGCATATGGCGATGGAGAATGGCAAACTTCGCAAGAAACGGAAACCATCGCGCTTTTGATATGCTTGTGGGTAAGCTCGTTCAATACCTTTCACTGCGCGAGGAAAAGTCAAGGTTCAGGGTTTCGGTTGAAAATATATGGCGCGAAACGGATGCCATTGAGTTCACTGCTGAATTTTACAATACCTCCTTCGAACCTGTAAAAGATCATGAAATTGAATTGACCCTCACCGATGAAGCCGGAAAGTCCTTTCAGTATGCTTTTTCACCAACCGGCAATTCATATTTCTTAAACACCGGCCTGTTATCTCCGGGAAATTATACCTACACTGCCCGCACAGTATTTCAACAGGAAGCATTTAATGCGAAAGGGGCATTCACTGTTCTTCCGCTACAGGCTGAAATGGCTTCGACAATTGCCGACCATCATTTATTGTTTGGATTAGCACAACGATACGGAGGCCAAATGGTTTTGCCTGCTGAAATGATGAAGCTTGCTGCCATGCTGGCTTCCCGCGACGACATCAAACCCTTGATTCAGCGGGAAATGAAGTATCGTGAATTGATTGATGTCGGCTGGCTGCTGTTAGCTCTATTGGCCTTACTCTCTGCCGAGTGGGTGCTAAGGCGCACAGCCGGGGGGTATTAGCCTCAACTGCTGACCATTGCCTTTATGATCAAGGAGGCGAAATGAACCAAGGTGCCGGTTCCATCAACCCTTCTTGCCTTATTAAAATCACTAACTGCCTTAAACCGCTCACCCTTCTTAAGCTTGGCTTCTGCCCTCAATATGTATGCATCAGCAAGATTACCATTCAGCTCAATAGCTTTTGTAGTATCTTCGATTGTTCCTTGAATATCACCCAATAAAAATTTGTTGTAGGCCCGGTGATACCATGCAAACTCTTGCATAGGGTCGAGCATTATCGAGCGGGTGCTCAAGGCGATTGCTCCAATATAATCTGCCTTATCGGTGCACTCCACAGCATATTTTAACAAATCTTTAGCCGAATTTTGGCACCAAATTACGCACGAAGTAATCGTAAAAATGCAGATCAGCATTAATTTGACCATAGATAAGGCAGGTGATTTGCGTTGGTTTAATCTTGCTTAAATTATTACGCTTTGATGAACAAAAAGTTACACCTTGAAGGAGCTGAAATTTTATAGAGCCATTAAGCATGCCATGCTTAACACAATCGGGTAATGTTGCGATTTGAATTTTAGTGATTGGTTGTGGATTACCTGTTGATGAGGAAAACCGCAGGGCGTTTATGGATTGAGGGGATATTTTTTCGCCACCACCCAACGCGTTTTGTTAAGACAAACCCATTCGCAACTCCTATATCACAGGCAATGCATAGCATCGTACTTTCGCTGCACACTTCGACAATTGTTTCCAACATTTGCGCGTTGCGATAAGGCGTTTCAATAAAGATTTGTGTAAACCCACTGCGCTTAGCATTTGATTCTACTTCGCGAAGTGCTTTTGAGCGATCATTTTTTTGAACCGGAAGATATCCGTGAAAGACAAAATGCTGTCCGTTCATTCCCGATGCCATCAGGGCGAGCATGATAGAAGATGGCCCGATCAATGGCACAACTTTTACCCCCTTTTCGTGGGCCATGGCTACGATAATCGAGCCCGGATCAGCCACGCAGGGTAGCCCTGCCTCAGAGAGCAATCCTATACTCTTACCTTCATCGGCTGATCTTAATATTTCAAAAATTTCTTCAACCCGTGTATGTTCATTAAAGATAATAAACTGAGTTTCATCAAAGGACCTGGCATAGCCAGCGCTTTTCAGAAATCTCCTGGCGCTGCGCAAATCCTCAACAATAAATACAGTAACTGATTGAATTACTGACAGCGTGGAGGCAGGTAAATAATCGTGCGGAGTGCCTGTGGCAATTCCAACCGGAATAAGAAACAAACATCCTTTATTGGAATCCATTCGTTATTGTTGTTGAATGCAGACGAGCTAGTTTTGTTTCCAGGGTAAATGCATCAGATCAATATTTCCTCCGCAAATGATGACACCAACCCGCTTTCCGGTAATGTCAATTTTTTTATTAATCAAGGCTGCAACAGTCACACTTGCTGAGGGTTCAATAACAATTTTCATGCGTTCCCATACAAGCTTCATTGCATCAACGATTTGATCTTCACCTACTGTGACAATGCGCTCAACATGCTTTAGAATAATTGGGAAAGTATATGAACCCAAGGAGGTTCGCAGACCATCGGCAACCGTTGTTGGTTTTTTTGCTGCCACTATTCTGCCTTCAAGCAAAGAAAGATAAGCATCATTCGCTTCTTCGGGTTCGGCAGCAATCACATGGGTGGCAGGGGAGAAGCAGGCTGCTGCAAGGGCAGTTCCGCTGAGCAATCCACCTCCGCCAACCGGGGCGAGGATCAGGTCAAGTTTGCCAACATCCTGAATAAGTTCAAGAGCGGCAGTGGCTTGTCCTGCAATAATCTGAAGGTTGTTGTATGGATGTATTTCAGTAGCACCTGTGTCCTTGATTACATTGCGAAGAAAATCCTCACGGGATTTTAAGGTTGGCTTACAAAAAGTAATAAGCCCGCCGTAGTCGCGCACTGCCTCCACCTTAGGTTTGGATGAATTGGAAGGCATCACTACATGGGCTGGTATTCCCATGAGTTTTGCTGCAAGAGAAAGTGCCTGGGCATGGTTTCCTGATGAATGCGTTGCAACTCCCTTGTTGGCTTGCTCAGGGCTGAGAGAGAAAACCGCATTGCAGGCTCCTCTGAACTTGAATGATCCGGTTTTTTGAAAATTTTCACATTTAAAAAATATTTCACCGCCAGTGAGCTGGTTGAAGTATTTGCTCGTGAGTACCAAGGTGCGATGAATATAAGGCTTGATTCGAAGGTGTGCCTTCTCGATTTTTTCTTGTCCGGGAAAATCAAAAGTCAATTCCATATTTTTCAGAGTGTTACAACGATTTTTTCACATGCAGTGTCGAGAAGCTTGAAGGTGTATTCAAAGTCCTCATTGCTACCGTAATATGGATCAGGAACCTGTTGATTTTTTCCATTATTGATCATATTCATTATGTAATCAACCTTTAATCTGTCAGTTTCGTTTCTTGCCATTCTTATTACATCATGGTAGTTGTGTTGATCCATTACATAAATATTGTCGAAAATATCAAAGTCTTCGGCCTTAAAAAGCCGGGCACGATGTGGAGTTATATCAATTTTGTTATTCATTGCAACAAAAATAGCACGGTTATCGGGTTTATCGCCCACATGAAATTTTTCAAAACCGGCAGAATCTACGATGGCAATTTTTCCAAGGTCAGCCAATTTCTTCTTGAGTATGCCCGCAGCCAACGGCGATCGGCAAATGTTCCCTAAGCACACCATCAGAATCTTCTTCATAAAAATGTAATTGATTGATGCGGAAGATCTAATTAATTCGAATAGTAGGTAAACGGCTTCATATCAATAGCTATAACAAAATTATGATCCTGAAAGCTGCCTTGATTTGATATGCTCTGTAGTATAAAGACGCAAACAAATAATACTTCACAATTTCAGTTTGTTGTCGAGCTCTTCAACATATACCCTGAATTGCTTGTCAGTTTCGACCAGGTTATTTACAGTGCGGCATGCATGCAACACAGTAGCATGGTCTTTGTTGCCACAATGCAGCCCTATGGATGCCAAAGATGCTTTTGTATGCTTTTTAGCAAAATACATGGCGAGTTGGCGGGCCTGAACAATTTCCCTTTTGCGTGTTTTCGAATTGATCATATCAACAGGTATGTTGAAAAAGTCGCAGACGATTTTCTGAATGGCATCCATTGAAACTTCGCGCGAAGTGCTTTTCACAAACTTGTCTATGATTTGCCTTGCAAGATCAATGGTAATCTCCTTTTTGTTGAGAGAAGATTGTGCGATCAGTGAAATGAGTGCACCTTCAAGTTCCCTGACATTTGTACTAATGTTGTTGGCAATGTAGTGCACCACATCTGAAGGCATGGTTATGCCATCGTTGTAGAGCCTTTTTTGCAAAATTGCCACCCTGGTTTCATAATCCGGCATCTGCAGATCGGCGGCGAGCCCCCACTTAAACCGGCTTAACAATCGGGGTTCAATGCCCTTAAGTTCCACTGGGGGTTTATCGGATGTTATTACAATTTGTTTGCCTTTTTGATGTAAAAAATTGAAAATATGAAAGAACACATCCTGAGTCTTTTCTTTCCCGGCTAAAAACTGGATATCGTCGAGAATCAGCACATCCATCATCTGATAAAAATGAACAAAATCATTGGTGCTATTATTCATCACTGCATCAATAAATTGTTGGGTGAACTGCTCGGTTGATAAATAGAGCACAGTTTTATCAGGAAAGTTGGTCTTTACCTGAATTCCGATGGCATGAGCCAGATGGGTCTTCCCTAAACCAACATGGCTGTAGATGAACATTGGATTAAATGCAGTTTTGCCAGGATTTGAGGCAATGGCATAGCCTGCTGAACGGGCGAGCCGGTTACAATCTCCCTCGATAAAATTTTCGAATGAACAATATTCAACCAGCTGCGAATTGACTCTGATCTTTCTAAGTCCCGGAATAATAAACGGATTTGGGATTTCTTTTGACATACCACGGTTAATATCCAATGGCATAGACATGGATGGATTTGATAATGCTTTTTTATTGCTTGTCGGCACCTCTACAGTAGTTGGTGTTGCATTACTAAGATTACTATCCATCACAATACTATACTCTAACCGGCCTTTGGGGCCTAATTCTTTTTTAATAATTTTTTTAAGCAGAATGATATAATGTTCTTCGAGCCATTCATAAAAAAACTGACTTGGCACCTGAATGGTCAGGATGTTGTCTTCGAGCCGCATGGGCTTGATTGGCATGAACCAGGTTTTAAAGCTTTGATGATTGATGTTATCCTTAATGATTCCAAGGCAACGCTCCCAAACTGTGATGTAATCTTGATTCATGCTTGCTCGACAGATAATATCTTAGAGATCTGATTAATAAACTTTATAATTTCCAAAGTCAGAACCTCAGAGCACCTAACGGTGATTATTCAATCTGGGTTAAACTGATTTTTCAACAAAATTGCAATGTAAATAGTTAAAAACAAAATTTATTTTCTCTTGATTAAGTAATTTTTTCGTTGTATATAGAAAGGCGAACTTATCTAATTATCTTAGTTTTATCATGTTCATAAATTGCTGATAGTCATGTTTTTGATCAGTCGTAATTTTTGACTGACATGATTTGCAATATTTTTCCTTACAGAAAAAATAATCTGACAGCGATCAGCGTGTACAAATTGTTCCGGAATGAGATTTTCTTCCTTAAACAGATTCATCACTTCGTTCATATTCGTGTATTCAAATACAATTTTGAATGTATCTTGCATCGTAACATTTCTGATTTCGGCTGCAGACAAAGCCAGTTGAGCTGCAGTTTTATATGCTTTGCTAAGCCCGCTTGCGCCCAGTTTTATGCCGCCAAAGTATCTTATGACAACCAGAAGGATATTTGTGAGATCGTAACTTAAAATTTGTCCGAAAATCGGCTTTCCTGCCGTGCCCGAAGGTTCGCCGTTGTCGTTTATGCGTTGCAATTCTCTGGTAGGCCCGATCGCCCAGGCATAGCAGTGGTGGGTGGCATCAAAATACTGCTTCTTTACATCGGCTATCCTTGATTTTGCTTCTTCTTCAGTCGAAACAGGAATTGCCAAAGAAATAAAACGACTTCCTTTCTCTTTGTATAATGCTTCGCTGGGGTTAACAATGGTTTTATATGTATCAAAGGAAGGCATTAAACTCTGGCTGAATTTTTTAATTTTTTTATGATTGCTTGGAGGGATTCATCTTCCAGCAGAGGTCTTTCCGCGCCATCAAGAAAGGAATGACTATTTTGCTGAAGTTTTGCATACCATTGGCCTGCATTCTCCAAATCGTTTGGTTTTCGTGGTATAATATGCAAATGTATGTGTGGCACAGTTTGACCGGCAGCTTCCTTCTCCTGATACGACCAATCAAAAGCCTCCGCTTTGAATGTTTGAAGCAGTATTCGGGTAATTTTTTGTGCGAATAAGAAAAAATCTCTCACCTCAGAGGTGTCAAATTCCAGCATGGACTCAATGTGTCTTTTGGGAATTATCATTGAGTGCCCGGGTAAGATAGGAGCCCTATTAAGGAGCGCCAAAAACTGCTCCGATTCATCAAAAACATATTTATTAACCCGACTGCTGCAAAACGGACAATTGGCCTGATTTTCTATCATTGGTTGAGCGGTTGCTTCTCGATGATGCTTTAAGGGAGTGGCTCAAATAGCAAACGGTAATCTCTGACTTTGGCCTGATCAATCCATGGTTTGGGAATGACCCTCCAGTTGTGAGCAGTAGGGAGAAGAATGTAAGCTCTTTTTTCGAACCATTCTTTCATCAAAAAGCGCATGTCGCGATCGGAAGTCCATACGATGCGATTGCTGAGGTCATCCCGTGCAATCCCTGCGCCTTCGGTCAGGTGGCCACCACCTCCGTTGCCCCGATAGGAATTAACTGCTACACGGTACATTTTATCCAAAAGGAATGGTTGACCGTTTTTTAATGACCTGATTCTGACCCGATCGCCTGCAGGCTGCGAGAGGTTCACAACATAATTGATTCCAGAGGCAGATTCGAAATTATAAAACGGGATCTGTAATTGAGGTCTTTTATTTGTTCCAACTTCAAGGCTGCCGTCTTTCTGCCTGATAAAATTCAGCATATTGTCATTGGCATTCTGCATATGGTTCATCCATTTGCCGTATGAATATTCGAGCACCCCTTTTATTTCATGACCGCTGAGTTCCATCACGTAGAGTTGATTTTCGTAGCGGTAAAGCTTAAAGAGCTCCTTCCAGGTGAAAGGGCCCTTGGCGATGATTGCATCGAAAGAAAGGGGTGCCGCAAAAGAGATGGTCGCCTTTGAGATATCCAATTGCACCTGATGAATCAGCCCAACGAAAGGAGCGTAGCCAAAAATAGCATCCCTGCTTTTAAGGCTATCGGCAACAACAGCGATCGGTTGATTTACAAATTTTCGAACCGGGGCTATCAGGTGTTGAAATTTACTCATAAACTGTGGGTCGGCTGGCAAGCGATCAACCTCAACGATATCGCCCCTTATTTCTCTTCGCTTGGCCAAACCACCAGGAGTCGAAATAATAGAAACACTTGCAACAGCCACCGACCTGGCATGGCTTCCTGCACCCAAAATCAAAGAAAAATCCTCGCTTTGGTTTGCGATGAATTCGTTCCACCGCCTGTGATCATGGCCGCTGAATATCACGTCAAGTCCTCCGATTTGTTCGGCAATCAGTCGCACAGCATTCTCGGCCATTGCTATAGAATTAACGCCTCGGTCGGTAACTTTTTCAGCTCCTGAGTGAAACAAACCAACCAGAAGATCAGGTTTTTCGTTTTGTTGGATGTGATGAACCCATTTGCGGGCAGCAGAAATCATATCATCGAAGTGCATTCCCGACCATAGTTTTGGTGGCAACCATTGCGGTATGAGAGGTGTGCACAATCCAAGAACTGCTATTCTTTTTCCTCTTCGTTCGATAATCGTATACGGCTTGAAATAAGGAGTATTGGTGCTGCTATTAATGATATTTGCCCCGAGCAGGGGGAATCCAACCTGGTTGTTGAGTTTATCATACACCGGATGCCCGGCCTCAATATCATGATTTCCGACAGTAGCTGCGTCAAAGCGCATATAATTCATCACAGAGGCGAGGGGATGCGTGTTAAGGATTTCGATAAAATTATAATAATAAATAAACGGGTCGCCCTGCAGGATATCTCCATTGTCGAGCAGGATGATCTCATGAGTTCCTTTGCTTCGCTCGCGGTTAACAAATGTAAGCACCTGAGCCAATGAGTTCGACCTCGTTTTGTTCTCGAGCAAATCAAATGGCAAAATACACCCATGCACATCTGTTGTTACAATAATTTTTAATTTTAAGGTATCCTGGGCGGCGAGTTGCCCGAACAAGATAAGAAACCAAAATGGTATGAGAAAACATAAACGCCTGCTGATCATCTGATTATCAAATTGGGGTGAAATAAATATCAGAATACAAATATATCTAATCAGCCAAACGCAAAATCATATCCGGGTATTTTATCACATTTTTTTTATTGCTTTTTCTTTGTCACAGGTTACCAATATTCGCTTGATTACTTATTTTTGAGCGTTAAACAAATGATTTGACACTTTGATGTGTTGCTTCAGCACTCCATTAAGAAAAGCCATTTAAGCCTTCAGGGTAATAAAATGCTGAAAATTTGAGTGATCTATCAGCAACCGCATTTTTCTTAATATAGTATGGAAAGAATCTTGTTTGATTTTGGCGATTGAAAAATTCAAATATCATGCTTATTGTTCAGAGAATTGAAACGGATCCCTATTTTAATCTTGCTGCCGAAGAATATTTGTTGCGCGATTTCAGCGAGGATTGTTTTATGCTCTGGCGAAACGAACCCTCGGTCATTATTGGGAAGCATCAGAATGCAATGGCGGAAGTCAATCATGAATTATTAAGGAAACTCGAACTTAAACTCGTCAGGCGAATCAGTGGTGGCGGGACAGTGTATCATGACCTTGGAAATATCAATTATTCATTTATCCGTACCGGAGAAAAAGAAACCTTGGTTGATTTCAAGCGGTTTACAAAGCCTGTCATTGAATTGCTGGTTTCGCTCGGAGTTGAGGCACGCTTCGAGGGGCGCAATGACTTAAGAATCAACGGACTGAAGTTTTCTGGGAATGCAGAGCATGTTTATAAAAACCGCGTTCTGCATCACGGCACACTTTTGTTTAGCTCAGACTTGAGTAAACTAAACCAGGTACTAGAAAGTGGCACCGGCCAATATAGCGATAAGGCGGTAAAATCAATTCGTAGTGTTGTTACAAATATTTCGGAACACCTTCAGGCAAGATTAGATACTATAGACTTTATGAATCTATTATTGCACCATATCGGAAGAACCCATCCGAATACTAAGCAATATTTTTTTAATGCATTAGATTATCAAAGAATAAATGATCTTGTTCAGAAAAAATATTCAACATGGCAATGGAACTATGGATACTCTCCTGACTATATTTTTGCGAAAGAAATAAGAATCAACGACAAGATAATGCATGTGAAGTTCATGGTGAAAAATGGCTTTGTCGATGAGGTTTTTGTTATGGGAACTGATATAAACACGATTGGGCAAGAAAAATTAAAAGAATCCTTGACCGGAGTAGCACATGATTACCATTCAATTGTTAGTTCGATTCAAGACCCTGATCTTATTGGTTATCTGGAAGTTAAATCCGTTGACGAACTTGCCAAACAATTTTTTTAGCCAATTAATATGTAGCGAGACTATAACTCAGCTGACGAATACTCTATTTTCCAGACGCATTAGCAATTTCAACACTGACGTAAATAACCCGATACAGCCCTCATATGAGCATTTCGCAATACCCACTCCGGCAACTTGCCAAAAAACTAAAAGGCGAATTGCACATTGACCAAAGTACACGACTTCAATATGCAACTGATGCATCAGTATATCGCGAGGTTCCAATGGCAGTTGCCCTT
Source organism: Lentimicrobiaceae bacterium (assembly GCA_037446395.1). GTDB lineage: Bacteria > Bacteroidota > Bacteroidia > Bacteroidales > JAAYJT01 > JAAYJT01. The sequence continues at coordinate 76,986 of JBBIIP010000006.1, read as the reverse complement.
CCAAAGGATAAAGAAGATTTGCGCACATTAATTCTTTTTGCCACCGAACATAATATTTCATTGATACCAAGGGCTGCGGGCACTTCCCTGGCCGGACAAGTAGTTGGAAGCGGTATTGTTGTGGATGTTTCGAAACACATGAACCGAATTCTTGAGGTTAACAAACAAGAACGCTGGGTAAGGGTTGAGCCTGGAGTAATCCTTGATGAGCTTAACGGCTTCCTGAAAACTCATGGGCTGTTTTTCGGCCCGGAAACCTCAACCTCCAACCGATGCATGATGGGAGGGATGGTTGGAAATAACGCCTGTGGAGCCCATTCGCTGGTATATGGAAGCACTCGAGACCATCTCATTTCAATCACATCCATGTTGAGCGACGGCACTGAGGTTGAATTTGCAACTCTTTCCAATGAGGATCTTGCAAATAAATGCCAGGGCAATACGCTGGAAAGCAAAATCTATCGTCATATTCACGAATTACTTTCAGACCAGGCAAACCAGGAGGAAATCAGAAGAGAGTTTCCTGATCCGAGGATTACTCGAAGAAACACCGGATATGCTATCGATCTGCTGCTTGCATGTGAGCCTTTTTCGCCAAATGGCCAGAATTTTAATTTTTGCCGCCTGTTGGCAGGATCAGAGGGTACGCTTTGCTTTTTCACGGAGATAAAACTAAACCTTGTCGAAGTTCCCGGTAAGGAACAAGCGTTGGTTTGTGTGCACCTCGAAACCCTTGAAGATGCTTTTTTGGCAAACCTTATCGCTCTCAAATATCATCCGGCTGCCGTCGAACTGATGGATCATGTGATTCTGGAACAAACAGAAAATAATATTGAGCAACAGAAAAATCGTTTTTTTATTCAAGGGAAACCCGCAGCAATCCTGATAATTGAATTTATCAGTCACACACAGGAAGATTTGATTTCACGTATTGGATCAATGGAAAGAGAGATGCGCCTTCAAGCCTTCGGCTATCATTTTCCAGTTGTCAAAGGATCGGACATCAACAAAGTTTGGGCCCTGAGAAAAGCAGGCCTTGGGGTACTGAGCAACATGGCTGGCGATGCCAAACCCGTTACAGTAATCGAAGACACAGCCGTGGCTCCGACAGATCTTCCCGAATACATGCGAGATCTCAGGGCGCTGTTAGCCCGATTTGATTTACAATGTGTTTATCACGCTCATATTGGTAGCGGTGAGTTGCATCTCAGGCCGGTATTAAATCTAAAAGACAGCACTCATGTTCTGCTATTCCAGGAGCTTGCTATTGAAACAGCAAAATTGGTTAAGAAATATCGCGGCTCGCTGAGTGGTGAGCATGGAGACGGAAGACTACGCGGTCAATTTATTCCATTCATGCTTGGCAAACACAATTACGATCTGTTACGCTCCATCAAACAAAACTGGGATCCAAATAATATATTCAACCCGGGGAAAATTATAGATACACCGCCCATGAACGCAAGCCTGCGCTTTGTTGCAGGATCCGAAACACGTGAAATTGATACGATTTTTGACTTTAATGATACCCAAGGTTTAATTCGCGCCATTGAAAGATGTAATGGTTCAGGTGACTGCCGTAAGACTGAATTGGCAGGAGGCGCGATGTGCCCGAGTTACCAGGCTGAAAGAAATGAGCAAGACACCCCACGGGCAAGGGCAAATATTTTAAGAGAATTTTTGACAAATTCTTCAAAGAACAACCCGTTCAACCACCGGGAAATATTCGATATCATGGAACGCTGCCTTTCATGCAAGACCTGCAAGGCAGAGTGCCCATCGAATGTTGATATTACAAAATATAAAGCCGAATTTTTGCAACATTATTATGAGGCAAACCCCATGCCGGTTCAAACCAAAGTGATAGCACACATTAGTTCCATAAACAAGGCAATGATGTTGACTCCATGGCTCTATAATGCATTCATATCAAATAAATTAGTATCCAATCTTATCAAAAGCGCACTTGGATTTGCTAAACAAAGAAGCCTCCCTGCGCTCGGAAATCTCACTTTTAGAAGCTGGATCACGAAGTACAAACAAAAAATTAATCACCCCATTGGTAATGTAATTCTTTTTATTGATGAATTCACAAACTTCAATGACTTTGAAATCGGAAAAGCATCCGTGTTGTTGTTAAACCGATTGGGCTACCGTGTGCAATTGGCAAATCACAAAGAAAGCGGCCGTACCTACCTGAGCAAGGGATTACTACGAAGCGCCAAAATATGTGCAATCCACAATGTTTCAGTACTTTATCCAATAGTTACACCGAAGACCCCTCTGATTGGGTTAGAGCCATCTGCAATTCTAACTTTCCGCGATGAGTACCCTGATCTGTTGCGCGGGGATCTGAAAGGTAGAGCATTAAATCTGTCAAAGCACACTTTTATGATTGATGAGTTTATTGTGCGTGAAGCCGAAATGGGAAAGATCAATCGGGATGTATTTACGACAAATCCAAAAACAATCTATCTTCATGGACATTGCCATCAAAAGGTATTGGCAAGTACTGATGCCACAAAAAAGATGCTTTCTTTGCCGGCAAATTATCATGTCGAAGAAATCAAATCGGGCTGCTGCGGCATGGCTGGTTCCTTTGGCTACGAGAAAAAGCATTATGATTTTTCGATGAAAATTGGCAATTTGATATTGTTCCCAGCCATTAAACAAACTTCCGGCAGTGACATCATTGCCGCCCCGGGCATCAGTTGTCGCCAACAGATCAAGGATGGAACCGGCCGAATTGCCTTGCATCCGATTGAGATACTTCACCAAGCACTCGCGGACCGGATTTGAATCAGCACGAAATAAGGTAGTTGCCAGGTTATCCTTGTGATAAGGTTCTTGCTCTAACTAAAAAAAAAGTTTAATCCGGATCGCCAATATTGAAAACGGTTCCTTCGGTCGCCAGGCTGGTGTTTGGAAAAATACTTTGTGCTTCCAATAACAATGGCTGAAGGTCTTTGTATCGGGCTGAGTAATGCCCGATAATTAATTTTTTGGCTGAGACTTTTCGGGCAAGCATGGCAGCATCAATGGTTGTTGAATGATATTTTTCGTGTGCTTTTTCAATTCGGTCTTGCATGAAGGTTGCCTCATGATAAAGCAAATCAACCCCATTGATGATTGCTTCAATCGGTTCATATGCAGTTGTGTCGGAGCAACTTGCAAAAACTCTAACGGGCAAAGGTGGATATGCAAGCAATGAGTTCTCGATAAATTCGCCTTTTTTTGTTAAAAATCCGCCACCATGCCTGATGGCAGGCACGGCCTTAAAAGGAATATCAAAGTTCTGTAGCACCCCTTCCCTGAGGTTGTGTTCACGCACCTTCTCCTTGAATAAAAAACCGCATGTTGGCACGCGGTGGTTCATTGGTATGGTGCTTATTTCTAAATAATTATCTGAATATATCACACTGTGTATATCGGCATTTATGTTGTGAAAAATCAATGGATAAAGCAATGTGGTGCGGGAAGCCTGGAGTTGAAGTTTAATAATTTGCTCAAGCTCAGGAGTAGCATAGATGTTCAAGGGGGCCTGCCTGCCGAAAAGATGATAAGTCATGATGAGGCCAATCAATCCGAAATAATGATCGCCATGCAGATGGCTGATGAAGATGTGATTGATCCGTTGCATTTTAAGCTTATACCTGGTTAATTGCATCTGGGTGCCTTCGCCGCAATCAATCAGAAACTGGCGATACAGGTGATTAACCAATTGCGATGTCGGGTGACGGCCAATCTTAGGAGTGGCCGAGTTACTACCGAGTATAGTTACAGAAAAGATCATTTATAGGCAAATTTTTAAACAATGAAATTGGTTGGTTACATCAAACGAGCAAAATAATATCGCTGCAGATTATTAAGTTTATAACCTGCTTCAGGTTTAGACAGTAAAAATATTCATTTTAAAATAATTTCAGGCGGCAACTTAAAGGTGCTAAAAATATTTTGGAACACGTATTCAAAAAAAAACCGCCCCATGTCGAGGGGCGGTTATCATATGATCGTTGCAAGTTTTTAGACTTCGGAGTCTTTCTTATCAACAGGTTTTTCCTTTGCTTTCACTTTTTTAATAGTTTTTTCCGAAAGTTCCATGTCCGATTTAAGGTTGGCAAGGGCTTCGATATCACCCAAAGTTGATTTTTCGAGATTTTCCTTTAATCTGCGAACAGCCTGTTTAGTAGGGTCTTCCTGGCTCTTCGATTCGGTTCTTTCTTTTGAACGTTCGCTGGCAGCTGCATCCTGAGCAATCCGGGCATGCGAAAGAATTATTTTCTTATTTTCTTTTGAGAATTCAATCACTTTGAAATCGAGGGTTTCGTCAACCTTTGCCTGTGTGTTGTTTTCTTTAACCAGGTGGCGTGCGGGGGCAAAGCCTTCAACACCATACGGCAGCGTAACGATCATTCCTTTGTCGGCCTGGCCAACGATTGTGCCCTTGTGAATTGACCCAACCGTGAATATTGATTCGAAAACATCCCAGGGATTTTCTTCCAGTTGTTTGTGACCTAGGCTTAAGCGGCGATTTTCAGCATCAACATCCAGAACCACCACTTCAAGTTCTTCTCCAATCCTGGTAAACTCAGCCGGATGTTTTATTTTCTTTGACCAGGACAGGTCGCTGATATGAATCAATCCGTCAACTCCTTCTTCTAGTTCAACAAATATACCGAAATTGGTGAAGTTTCTTACGATGGCTTTGTGGCGCGAATTGAGAGGATATTTCTTCTGAATATTAGACCATGGGTCGGGAATCAATTGCTTGATACCCAAAGACATTTTTCGGTCATCCCGATCAAGTGTAAGAATGAGTGCTTCTATTTCATCGCCAACCTTCATGAAATCCTGTGCTGTACGCAGGTGTTGACTCCAAGACATTTCTGAAACATGAATAAGTCCCTCAACCCCGGGTGCAATCTCGACAAATGCCCCATAATCGGCTAACACTACTACCCGGCCTTTCACTTTATCTCCAACTTTCAGATTAGCATCAAGCGAATCCCAGGGATGTGATGTTAACTGCTTAAGACCTAACGCAATACGTTTCTTATTTTCGTCGAAATCGAGGATAACAACTTTGATTTTTTGATCGAGTACAACAATTTCGTTCGGATGATTTATTCTACCCCACGAAAGATCAGTGATATGAATAAGTCCATCGACGCCTCCGAGGTCAACAAACACGCCATAAGTGGTAATGTTTTTGACCATGCCTTCGAGTACCTGACCTTTTTCGAGTTTTGCAATGATCTCAATACGCTGTTGTTCAAGTTCATCTTCGATAAGCGCTTTGTGCGATACAACCACGTTCTTGTATTCGTGATTAATCTTCACGACCTTGAATTCCATTACTTTGTCAACATAGATGTCATAGTCGCGGATGGGCTTTACATCAATTTGAGATCCTGGCAAGAATGCTTCAATTCCAAAAACATCAACGATCAAACCACCCTTGGTTCTGCACTTCACATAACCTTTGATGATTTCGTCTGATTCGAAAGCAGTATTTACGCGTTCCCAGGAACGCAAAATCCTTGCTTTTTTATGTGAAAGAACCAACTGACCTGTCAGGTCTTCCTGGCTCTCGACGTAGACTTCAATTTTTTCTCCGACCTTCAGGTCAGGATTGTAACGCATTTCGTTTACAGGGATCACACCATCGCTTTTAAATCCGATGTTTACCACAATTTCCCTGTTGTTTATGGCTACTACAGTGCCGTCAATCACTTCATGCTCGGTTATGGAGCTGAGTGTCTGGCCATAAACATCTTCGAGTCGGCTGCGTTCCAAAGCCGAATAGCTTTCGTGTTTTTTTCCAATGCTTTCCCAGTCAAAAGGTTTTGGGGCAGGCTTTGTAATTAGCGTTGCGGCAGTTTCAAGCACTTCTGCTTCAATTTGTGGAGCGGGTTCGTTGGTGATGTCAGAGTTCAGGTCAACCTCTTCATTCACAGCTTCTTCAACGCTCGTTTCAACCGCTTCAACACTTGTTTCAACCGCTTCGGTACTTGCCTCAATTTCTTCAGCTTGGTTTTCTTGGTTTTCTTCTTGGTTCAACAATTCATCATTTTTCAGATCATCGCTGACGTTTAATTCATTCGTCATTCAAAATTCCTTTGTGGTTGCTTTCGCAAACCGGGTTAATAAATAGGTTAATTACTCATTTCCTGTTTGTTATGGCGATTTTGAGCATTCTCCATACGCCGCAAAACAGGGGTGCAAAGGTAAAAATTATTTTTACACGAAAAAATCTTTCCCGACTTTCCTGCTTCGGGAATTCATTGGCAGTGAAAACGGGTGATGCTTACTTTTTCGAAGGCTTGTAGCCTCTTTGCCTGGCCATCTCCTCGAGGCGTTTCTGAAAACCAGATACTTTGACAGTTTTCTTCTGGTTTGCAGCAATTTTTGCCCTGATTTTATCCTCACTGATCATTTTGCGTATCAGCCACATTTGTGCAAATGTGAGCAGGTTGGCCAGAAAATAATAGTAGCTGAGGCCGGCTGAAAAGTTATTAAAGAATCCCAGGAACATGACGGGCATAATATACATCATCAACTTCATGCCAGGCATCTGGTTTTGGCCGGTATCCATCATCTTGTTGTTTACATATGTATAGGCCAGCGTGGAGATTGTCATCAGCAGTGTAAAGAGGCTTACATGGTCGCCATAAAATGGGATCGTGAAAGGCAGGTTTAATACAGAATCGTATGTGCTGAGGTCGTGTGCCCACAGGAACGACTGCTGCCTCAGCTCTATAGATGAAGGGAAAAACCTAAACATAGCAATCAGGATTGGCATCTGAAACAGCACCGGCAAACACCCAGACATCGGATTGACCCCTGCCTTTTTATACAAGGCCATCATTGCCTGCTGCTTCTTCATTGCGTCTTCTTTGTTGGGGTATTTCTTATTGAGCTCCTCAACCTCGGGTTTTAATACCCGCATCTTAGCCGACGAGGTATAAGTTTTATAAGTAAGTGGCGAAAGGATGATTTTCAATAAAATAGTCAAAATCAGAATAATAATGCCATAATTGAGGTTGAAGCCTTCAAGGAAGTTGAAAACAGGGATAACTGCATAACGATTAATGCCCTGCATCAGGAAAAAACTCCATCCGAGTGGAATTTGGCGCTCGAGGTCAAGTTTGTATTTCCGAAGAATATTATATTTATTGGGACCCAGGTAGAACTGCATTGGAACAGAAAAATTCTCAGCATGTTGAAACGGAATGCTGATATCGGCTTTCATTGTTTTCAGATAGCGAGCGTCGGAGAGGTTGGGTTGGGTATACGATTTAATTTCGCTGCTTAGGAAAAAGTCGTTGGCAATGAGGGTGGTAGTAAAAAATTGCTGCTTAAATGCGATCCATTTCACCCTTGTCTTTAGAGATTCTGCACCATCCTTTGTTTCAGGCAATTCTCCTGTTTCGTCACTCAAATAGCGATAAATAATCGTAGAGACGTTTGATTCAGTTTTCAGGTGTTTCTCCTGACGCCTTAGCTGGTTCTGCCACTCAAGAGTAAGCGAGTTCATGTTGGCGTCAATGGCCGTGTTCATCCCAACGAAATTGAGTGTAAGGCCGGTCATAAACTTATTGCCAGGAATAGAATAAAGGAATTCGACATAAGCGTTCTTATTACCTGAACCACCCTGGTCAGCTATATACAATCGCATACCGAATCGCAATTCGTCCTCTCCGGCTACATTCAGTTTGTCTGAACCGGTATGCTCCGCGTTATACCAGTATGGCTCAAAATAAAGTTCTTGTGTTCTGATAATCCTGTTATTCGAAAAAAAGATCAAATTGAACAATGAAGAATCAGCATTTATCAATTGCAATGGAAGGGTATCGAAAGTTCGATAATTTTTGAGTTCGGCGGATATAATTCTCCCGCCTTTTGATGAAATTCCAAGGCGAAGTACTTCGTTTTCAAGATAATAAATCTTTTCTTGTCCCGTAATTGCGGCGGCAAAAACACCAAAACGATCCGTCAGCATGGCTTTTTGGGCAAGTGTGTCATCAGTATTTGGTCTCTTTTCCTGGCTTATTTGCTGAAGCGCCCTATCAGCCTGCGAAACCAATCGTATCGAATCGAGCTGGCGTTGGTAGTTGCGGGCTATTGAATCCTGCACAAGTTTGCGCTTTTCAAGTTCCTCCCTCGATGGGCTCATGAAGAGGCTATATGCTATGAGCAGGCCAAAGATCAGAACCAGCCCGAAAATATTTTCTTTGTTCATTTACAAGATGTTGCTGATATAGATTAAAAGAAGCCGCAAAGATAAGGGTTTGTAACAATTGGCTGAAAGACGAATCGAAAATTATTTTTAATTAACTGATAATCAGTTATTTTTATCGAATCGAAGTGCAGCTTCAACAAAGCTTACAAACAACGGATGGGGCTTTGCCACGGTACTTTGATACTCTGGATGAAACTGGATGCCAATAAACCATGGGTGGCTTGTGAGGTCGAAAATCTCCACCAGATTGTCTTTTTCGTATATTCCGCTTGCGATCATGCCTGCGGCTTCGAATTTTTGAATATACTTATTATTGAATTCGTATCGGTGGCGGTGTCGCTCCGAGATATGCAAAGTCTTATATATTTGATGAACTTTGCTTCCTTCTTTCAAACGGCAAGGGTAGGCGCCAAGTCGCATGGTACCACCTTTTGACGAAATGCTTTTTTGCTCTTCCATTAGGTCTATTACCGGAAAAGGCGTTGCAGGGTTCATCTCGGTGCTGTTTGCATTGTGAAGCTTTAGTACATTTCGGGCGAATTCAACAACAGCACATTGCATTCCAAGACAAATTCCAAGGAAAGGAATGTTGTTTTCCCTTGCAAACCGGATGGCATTCAGCTTACCCTCGAAACCTCGTTCTCCAAAACCAGGTGCGACAAGAATGCCACTTAGTCCTTTAAGTTTTTCCTGGATATTATCATTACTAATCTCTTCTGCCTTAATCAGTCTCAAATGTATCTTCGACTGTGTGGCAGCCCCGGCATGAACAAACGATTCTACGATTGACTTGTAGGAGTCTTTCAATTCAACATATTTGCCAACGAGCCCGATGCTGATGATTTTTGTTGGATTCTTATGCCTGAAAATAAAATTCTCCCATTCGGTTAAATCCGAACTTGTATTGGTGGGGATGAGCATTTTTTCGAGCACCACACTGTCAAGATTTTCAGCACGCATCAATAGCGGCACTTCATAGATCGTTTCTGCATCAATGGCTTCGATTACCGCTTTAGGCACTACATTACAAAATAAGGCAATCTTGTTCCTGATGGCTTCGCTGATAGGGTAAGAGGTTCTGCATACGATGATGTCGGGTTGAACTCCCGATTCGAGCAAGGTTTTTACTGAGTGTTGGGTTGGTTTGGTTTTAAGTTCGCCTGTCGTGGAAAGGTAGGGGATAAGGGTCAGATGAACCACCAGGCAGTTGATGCCCAGCTCCCACCGCATCTGGCGCACGGCCTCGATATAAGGCAAAGATTCAATATCGCCTACGGTACCCCCAATTTCCGTAATTACAAAGTCATATTTATTCTCGCTGCCAAGAATTTTTATTCGGTTTTTTATTTCATCGGTGATATGCGGAATCACCTGCACTGTTTCTCCCAGGTAGTCGCCGCGCCGCTCTTTTTGTATGACCGACTGGTAGATTCGCCCCGTGGTGACGTTGTTTGCCTGGGAAGTAGGAACGTTCAGAAAGCGCTCGTAATGCCCTAAATCCAGGTCAGTTTCGGCACCATCGTTGGTCACATAACATTCTCCATGCTCATAAGGATTCAGTGTCCCCGGGTCAACGTTAATATAGGGATCTAATTTCTGAATGGTCACAGAGAATCCTCTCGACTGAAGCAGTTTGGCCAGAGAGGCCGAAATAATGCCTTTCCCCAGCGAAGATGTAACCCCTCCGGTCACGAATATATATTTTGCGCTTTTCATAATATCTTTCTTCAAAAAAAATGCAAATAAATAACATAAATCAAAACGTAGCAATCACCCTAGGTTAAGATTGTGTTACTTATTCTGTAAATTCAGTTTTTCACCTTATGATTGGAGAATACAGATTGCTGCTTTTCGTGGGTAATAAAATCTCAGTTTTACAAGAATCGGTTAGTAATACCTATAACTCTTAACTTCCGAAATGTGTTTTGCAAGACGCATCACCTGGCAGGTATATCCAAATTCGTTATCGTACCAGGCGTAGAGGACAATATTTTTTTTATCGGTCGAAACCAATGTTGCAGGGCTGTCAAAAATGCAGGCACATGAATCGCCAATGCAATCGCTCGAGACCAACTCGTTGGAGTTTGAAAACCTGATTTGTTCAATCAGTTTTCCGTGAAGCGATGCGTCGCGCATAATTTCATTTACCTCTTCGGCACTGGTTTCTCTCTCCACCTCGAGCATTAGTATGGCCAGGGAAACATTTGGCGTTGGCACCCTAACTGAATTTGCCGTGAGTTTCCCTTTAAGCGAAGGGATGGCTTTTACGGCAGCGGATGCAGCCCCAGTCTCAGTAATTACCATATTTAAGGGTGCAGAGCGCCCGCGGCGGCTTTTTTTATGATAGTTATCCAGGAGGTTTTGGTCGTTGGTATATGAATGGACGGTTTCGATATGGCCTTTAACGACCCCAAGCTTTCTTTGAATCACATCAAGCACAGGTACTACGGCATTTGTGGTGCAGGATGCCGCCGAAAAAATCTTTTCTCCGTCATTTCCGAGCAGGCAGGTTTCCTGGTTCACTCCGTAAACAATATTGGGTATATCGCCTTTGCCCGGAGCTGTCAGCAGTACCATCCCTACTCCGGGCGCTTTCAGGTGGCGACTAAGATTGGCGCGATCGCGCACAATGCCGGTATTGTCTATCAAAAGTGCATCTTTGATTCCGTAGGCTTCGTAATCAACCTCTTCAGGAGTGGCGGCAGAAATCATATGCACGGTATGGCCATTCATGAATAAAGTTTTATCATTCACATTTTCGATGGCGATGCCTGTGAATACCCCATGAACCGAATCTTTTCGCAGGAGGGAAGCCCGCTTGCGAATGTCTTCTTCTGAGTTTCCGCGTGTTACGATGGCTCGCAATCTGAGTTGCGAGCCCTTGCCTGCCCCATGAATCAACTCACGGGCAAGCAAACGCCCGATTCGTCCAAAACCGTAAAGAATAACATCCTTTGTTTTTGTGCTTCGCGGAGGAACCCCGATGAAATGACCCAGTTTATTGCATAAGAATTTCTTGACATCCAGTCCAAAAGTTTCTTTCTCCTCAACCCATTCGCGGTTTAACCGGCCAATATCAATGCGTGCCGGGGCAATGTCGAGCTCCAGCATGCCATTGGCTATCAGCAGCGAATCTTGAATGGTTAGCTTTTTTTTGATAATGTTCTCAGCATAGGAATGCTTATGCAGCACGGAGTTTGCTCCACGATCAAGCAACTGGCGGCGCAGAAAAATCAATTCAATTTCTTTTTCATACCATAGCCTTCCAATTGCCTCAATGAAGGAGTTTGCTGATTTCTGATCGGTAATCCATTGATCTAATTTGGTTTGATATTGGTCATTGTGATACTGACCTGTTTTGGAAAAATCATCCATTATTTAAAATTTTATTTGTTATTCGCTAACTATGATTAGAGGAAGAGTAAGACTAAAAATTGTCTAAGCCTAATTTTCGGGTAAAAATATATAAACTAATTGAGAAGATATAGCACGACAATATTTTCGCTGAAATAAAAAAACCATCCCTGTTAGAGATGGCTTATAAGTTGTTGATTACAAGCGGTTTATTGTCCGAGGTATGATTGCAGAAGGCGATTGCGCGAGGACTGCTTGAGCCGCCTGATGGCGCGTTCTTTTATTTGCCTGACTCGTTCGCGCGTAAGATCGAACTTTGCGCCAATTTCTTCGAGCGTAAGGCCATGATTCATTCCGATGCCGTAGAAAAGATACAAAACCTGGCGTTCGCGATCAGTCAGGGTTGCAAGTGAGCGCTCAATTTCTTTCGAAAGCGATTCTTTAATGAGACTATCATCCGTACCAGCTCCGTCTTCGCTGACGTAAACATCAATATATTTCGTGTCTTCGTCTTCGATCAACGGCGCATCCATCGAAATGTAGCGTGTCGAAATTTTCAAGGCAGCCTCAATCTTCTGTTCAGGAACATCCATGGCTTCGGCAATTTCTCCGGCCGATGGCGTTCGTTCATACAACTGCTCCAGCTTACTCGATTCTTTTTTAATCCTGTTCAGCGATCCTACCTGGTTCAAAGGCAACCGCACAATCCTGGCCTGCTCAGCCAGCGCTTGCAAAATAGATTGACGAATCCACCATACCGCATAGCTGATGAATTTAAAGCCTCGGGTTTCGTCGAACCGCTGAGCGGCTTTTATCAGTCCCACGTTTCCTTCGTTGATTAAATCAGGAAGGCTTAGTCCTTGGTTCTGATATTGCTTTGCGACAGAAACCACAAACCTTAGGTTGGCCTTAACCAGTTTTTCGAGCGCATGTTGGTCGCCGGTCTTAATTTTTTGGGCAAGTAATACTTCCTCTTCGGCCGAAATCAATTCCTCGCGACCAATCTCCTGTAGGTACTTATCCAAAGAGGCTGTTTCGCGGTTGGTGATTGATTTTGTTATTTTGAGTTGTCGCATTTATTGGTATAATTTATATACAATACCAATGCATTTCACCTGCTGACGCCGATGAAATGCAAGGTTTGTTTTATTTGGTTTGCAATATTTTATTATCAATAACTATTCCATTTTTCGTCAAAGACCAAATCCATAGTATGCTTTCATCCTGTTTGGGTATATGCCTTCGACGAGCACACCACCTTTCTTGTTTTTGAGCACATTTTCTACGTCAGCAACTTTGGAAACAGTCTTTCCATCAATTTTTGTAATGATAAAACCATCTCGTACGCCGGCCGATTGAAGCACCCCATTACCCAGCTTGGTAATTTGAACACCACCTGAAATCATCAATTTTGCTTTCGTCTCGGCTGGAACTTCTTCGAGGGTTGCCCCAAGCAGATTGACGATATTGCGAGGTTCGGTTTTAACAATGCTTGTATTTCCTTCTCTGTTTCGCAGCGTCACGCGATAGGTTTGCTCCTTATCTTTACGTTTTATACCCACGTTTATTGTTTCGCCGGGCCTATGCTGCCCAACTGCCTCAAGGAGTTCGCTGGTTGTGTTCACCGGGATGCCCTGAATGGACAAGATAATATCTCCATCCTTTATTCCGGCATCAGCGGCGGCACCATTGTCAGTAATCCCGGCAACATAGACTCCTTTTATGTCTTTAAGTCCCTGGTCTGATGCGAGCTTGCTGTCTATTTCACGAATACTGACCCCCAAAAAAGCACGTTGAACCTCGCCATAAAGAATAAAGTCATTTACTACTTTTTTCACAATATTCACAGGGATTGCAAAAGAATAGCCTGTGTAATAGCCTGTACCGCTTGCAATGGCAGCATTGATTCCAATAAGCTCTCCCATCGTGTTCACCAGTGCACCTCCTGAATTTCCCCGGTTCACGGCAGCATCGGTCTGAATGAATGATTCAATGGCGGTACCTTCGGGGTTTTGTAGGATGTTGATATTGCGGGCTTTGGCGCTGACAATTCCTGCAGTGACAGTTGAGGCGAGATTGAACGGGTTGCCAACAGCCAACACCCATTCCCCAACTTTCACTTCGTCGGAGTTGCCGTAGGCCACTGTGGGTAAGCCGGTTGCTTCGATTTTAACCACAGCAAGGTCGGTTGTAGGGTCTGTCCCAATTATTTTAGCTTCAAATTCTCTTTTATCGTTGAGTGTAACCTTGATGACCTCAGCTTCCTGCACCACATGATTGTTTGTAACAATGTATCCATCTGCAGAAATAATTACCCCACTTCCGGTGGCTACAATTGGATTTGAACGGGGAGAAAATGGTTGGCGCCTGTCATTAAAGAAATTATTGAAATCATCAAAGAAGAAATCATAAACACTGCTTTTTCTTGTGTACTCTGTTCTGATATGCACTACTGCGTTTACAGTCAATTCGGCAGCCCTCACAAAATCGGGTGCCATTGCCGGAAGGCTACCCGTGGAGTAGCTTGCCAGCTGAACAGGAACAGCCTGGGAAGGCTCCTGGCTTGTGAGAGCTATTTGCTCCTTTGGAGCAAGGATTTTGTATGCAAAAAGCGAAATGAGCCCACCAAAGGCTGCAATCAGAAAATAGCCAAAAAACTTTCTCATAGCATTCATATTTTAATATTAACAGTTAATTCGTTCATTTGTTTTGCAGATAAGTGACTGTAGCATTTTAAAAATGCCATCATCCAATTTCAGTTTTATTGGTTTACATCCGACCAACTCTTATACCATTTTGCTCCTGTCTGCGATAACAATAGGCATTTATACCAGGCGAAACATAGAACGCTTGCGGGATCCCGGTATTATTTATTGCATTGTTAAAAAAAGTTAAGGATGTTGAATGTGAAAATATGTCAGTTAAAAGAAAAAAGCTGTCAAATCAAATAACAGATTGTCCGCATTATTTCTTTTTTGTGGCATGGTTATGATTATTTTTGCAGAAGAAGGGTTGCACAGACTCGATGCTTGATTCTGACTTTGAGGAATGAAAATTGAATTTGAAAAATACCAGGGAGCAGGAAATGATTTTATAATCGTTGATAACCGCTCAGCGTGCTTTCCCATTTCGAGTGGCCTCATCAAGAGGTTATGTGACCGGCATTTTGGCGTAGGTGCTGACGGGCTTATTCTGGCCGAAAAATCCTGTAATCAAGACCTTAGGATGAATTATTACAATGCGGATGGGATGAAGGCAACATTTTGCGGCAATGGCGGCCGTTGCCTTGCTGCATGGGCATTTGATCATAAAATTATCAGAAATCATTTGAGGCTGGAAGCCGATGATGGGATACACGAGGCCTGGATTGAAGTATCTGATAATGCGTCTTTTCATGTCATCTTGACCTTGAACAACGTGGTTGGATTTACACAACATAACGATGGCTATTTTCTAAATACAGGAACTCCGCATTTTGTGCAACCTGTTCATGAATTGCATAGCCTCAATGTGTATGAGCAGGGAAAAAGACTGCGAAACGATGAAAGGTTTTTACCGGATGGCACCAATGTCAATTTTTTGGAGTTGAACCAGGATGGTCTTGGCATGCGAACTTTCGAGAAAGGAGTTGAATGCGAAACACTTTCCTGCGGTACAGGAGCAGCGGCATGTGCAATAGTGGCCATGATTATCAGGCAGGAATCAGCCAAATGGTTAGAAATAAATACCCCGGGAGGCATTCTGACAGTTTTCGCCCATAAACTGGGTAATTCTTTTGTCAACATTAAATTAAAAGGTTTGGCAGTAAAGGTTTTCACCGGAATTATCGAAATATGATCACACTCACAGGACAGAGAGCTAAGCTTCGGGCGCTGGAGCTGAGCGACATTGATTTTTTATACGAATGGGAAAACGACTGCAGTATCTGGATGCTCAGCAACACAACTGCACCTGTTTCGAGGTTTGTGCTTGAACAATATCTTATGAATGCTCACCAGGACATCTTTACCACCAAGCAACTCAGGCTGATGATCGAGGCACAGTTAGACAGTAAGTACATTCCCGTGGGGCTTATTGACCTGTTTGACTTTGATCCCAACCACTTAAGGGCTGGAATAGGGGTTCTGATTATTGACCAATATCGGCAAAAAAAGATTGCAACCGAAGCCTTGGGCCTGTTGGTTGGCTACTGCTTTGAGGTTTTAAAACTCCATCAACTCTTTTGCCATGTGAACCTCAGCAATAAAGCAAGCCTGCGACTTTTTAAGAACATGGGTTTCCAGGTTTCCGGCCGCCTGAAAGAATGGAATCGCGGCGAAAACTCGTGGAATGACGTAGTTGTGATGCAGCTGATTAACAAGTAACCTTTTCTTGTGGCGTGATGGAATATTCATGGGCACGGCAGGTGCAAGGCCTATACTTGCTACATAAGTGATATATTCGCTGTATGCAACGCAACTGCATTTAACCGGCCGTTTGATGCAACAACGACCGTATTTAATATCTTCCTCATCTTTGGATAATTCATTTTTATTTGTAACTTAGTTGCTTAAAATGTCGCATTTGTGAGTTGAATCTACCGCCGGGTAGGGATCGAATCGTTGCGATTTTGGGCCATAAGAGTTCCATGCAAGCCAACTGATGGTCCAAATGAAAATGATGAAAAAGAACCCCATTGTACCCACATGCCGGGTAATCCATAACGCAAGCTTATCAACCACTGTCAGTCTTTTCTCCTGACCAAATTGGCGTTGCAGACGGGTTTGCGTTGCGCCTTGAGTTCAGTTAATGTTTTGGGCTTGTGCTGTTCCATAATTTTTATTCGGATTAAAATGAGGAGATCGGTGGAAGTATTTTATCCTTGGCAATCGTTGATTATTTCAGGCTTGCCAACATCATTTTTCTCGCAATATAGAGTTCCTGTGCAAGATCTGGCGATATTTCTGCAAAATATATTGAGTCGCCCGGCTTAAGTTGTGCCAGCAGCATATGATCAACTCCTGCCACAACCGCAATACGCGCATAGCCGCCTGTAGTTGGCCTGTCGGCCATCAGAATGATTGGAATACCGTTTCCGGGCAATTGGATGGTGCCAAAAGCCAATCCGGAAGAAATGATATCAGCCACAAAACCCTGCTTGCTTATGGCCATCCCCGAAAGCCTGTAGCCCATCCTGTCGCTCTGTGGCGATATGGAATAGTTAGTGGTGATCAATCTTTTGAAAATATCTGCGCCCGAGGGATCGCATTCCGGGCCCCGAATAACACGGAGAATTTGCTTGCTGGAATATTGGGGCAGAAAATTTTTAGGAACGTCTCTTAGCAGGATGTTTTTATTGGCTGGTTTGATGTTGAGTACATCTCCTGCTTTCAATGCTCTACCTTCAAATCCCCCAATCCCAGCCCGCAAATATGTTGAACGGCTGCCCATCACAACCGGAATATCGAGGCCCCCGGCAAACGCAATATAGGTTCTGGCTCCATTGCGTAGCCCGGCAAAACCAAGTTTATTGCCGCACGAAATTTTCAAGGTTTTATTCATTGCTATGGCTTTGCCGTTTAATACAGGCTGCATATCTGCCCCGGTAATTGCGATGACTGCATCTGTTTCGAAAATGATTTCCGGCCCTGTGAGCGTAGTTTCAAGGCATGCTTCATCAAAATTGTTACCAACGAGCAGGTTTGCCAACTTCATTGAAAAAACATCCATTGCGCCCGAAACAGGCATGCCATACATTTGATAACCAAGCCTTCCAGCATCTTGTACTGTGGTAAAAAAACCAGCCGACTGAATTCTAATTGCTGCCATCATCCTGTTTTTTCTTGACTTCAACCTGATAAAGGCAAGCTCTTACTTTTTCTTTAATTTCATTGAATTCATCTTCCCCGATTTGTCGGAATTGAATATAATCGCCGGGTTGGAAGAGGAACGGGTTTTCAGAAGACGGGTCAAAAAGCTTAATCGGTGTTTGCCCGATCCATTGCCATCCTCCGGGACTTTCGATCGGGTAGATGCCTGTTTGGACCCCTGCGATTCCCACCGCGCCTGCCGGCAGGCTGAGCCGGGGGGTCTGTTTTCTCGGTGTTGCAATGCGCTGGTCCATGCCTCCTAAATAACAAAACCCCGGAGTGAATCCGAGCATATAAACCAAATAATTTCTGCTACTGTGTATCCGAATCACTTCGCTTGCGGTCAACTCGCTATGATTGGCAACTTCGGGCAGGTCAAGGCCAAAGTTGCCGCCGTAGCACACCGGCACGCTGATTACTGAGGGTGTAGGAAGATCAATGCTTTCTTTCTCATTTTCAAAGGCTTTCAGCACTTCAAGCAGATCAGTAAAGCGAACAATTGCAGGATCATAGCAAATCACCAATTCATTATAGGTTGGGATATAATCAACAACCCCTTTGATGTTGGCTTGCCGGGCATAGAAAAGTAATTTTCTGATTGTTGCATTAACGTCAGGCGAAATATCTTTTCCGGCTTTAACAATGATTGCCGAATCGCCCAATGGCAGATACTCAAGCATGTTTCCCAGTTCTATCTTAAAGATTTAACCTTTATTTTCCTGTTTCCAAGTTCAGATGCAATGGCTGCAGCGATTGTCAGCGCATGAACATGATCACCATGGATACAAATGGTATCAGCAAATATCGGAATCATCTGACCTGAATGGCTTTCAACCTGTTTGAGTAAAACCATACTTATCACCTGTTTGATAATTGCGTTTATGTCTTCAAGCACGGCCCCTGCCAAGGATCGCAACACAAGAGACCCGTCAATGTTGTAGGCCCGGTCGGCAAAAGCTTCAGAAGCAAAAGCAAGCCCATGGGCCGAAGCTGCCCTGTTTAAAGCGGTTTGTGGCTGGCCAAATATGATCAAACCAGGGTCAATGTCTTTCACAGTAAGCACAATTGCTGTGGCTATCTCAAAGTCAACTGCTGCATCATGATATAAGGCACCATGGAGTTTTACGTGTTGAAGCTTGCCGCCCAGCGTTTCGGTAATACTTTTGATTGCTCCTGCCTGGTAAATGATGGAAGCTCTCAATTCTTCGATGCTCATTTTCATGGAATTTCGGCCAAATCCATCCCTGTCCGGATAGCCTGGATGAGCTCCAATGGCAACCTTATGCTTCAGTGCTGCGAGGATGGTTTTCATGATGATGAATGGATCCCCTGCATGAAATCCGCAAGCAATGTTGGCTGAGCTGATATGGGGCATGATGGCTTCATCATGGCCTATCGCATCCACTCCGACGCCCTCGCCCAAATCGCAATTTATGTCAATTGTCATGTCAAAGAAAAGTTAAATGAAACCAAAAACATGCAATAAACTCCTTAAACCCAGTCCCAGTGCTATAATTACAATGATTATTCCAAGAATATTCGATAACCTGGAATTAATATATTGGTTCATGATTTTTTTGCTGTTCATCACCCACAACAGATATATTGCGATGATAGGCAGCAAAATTCCATTGGCAGCCTGCGCAAAAACTATGGCTTCAATTGGTTTGAATCCACTGGCAGCCATACTAACTCCCATCAAAAGTATGAATATCCAAACCATACGAAAACGTACTGATCTCAGCCCTGTTTTCCAACCCAGAATTCCGGTGGTGGCGTAGGCGGCTGCGAGGGGGGCGGTGATAGCCGAAGAAATGCCGGCAGCAAAAAAGCCCAGTCCGATCATCATTTGCGCCCACTCACCAAGCAATGGTTTGAGCTGCATTCCCAGGTCAGCTGCATTGCTGATCGCCTTACCGGTTCCGTAGAAAGCAGCTGCTGAAGTCACAATAATTGCCATAGAGATAAATCCACCCAAAATCACGGATACAGAAATATCAAGCCTTGCTTCGGGCAGGTCGTCGGGATTGTTCCATCGCTCCTGCACAGCCGAGGCATGCATGAATAGATTGTAAGGCACTACCGTTGTACCAATTAAACCGACAAGTGCAAGCAGGGAGCCTGGAGGGATGGTGGGCAGGAACATTCCTTTCAGCAACTGAGATAGCTGTGGATTAATAATGATTGCAGTGGTTAAGAAGGTGATACTCATGATAATTACAAGGCCGATCAGAGCTTTTTCTATCAGCTTGTAGCTTCCGAGAAACAAAAGCACAAAGGCAATCCCCCCGATAATTATTGATAACAAACGCACCGAAACGTCCGGCGAGCCTAACAATGTTTCTAGGCCAAGTGCAGCACCGAGTACATTGCCTGTTTCAAATGCAGCATTGCCTATTGCGATGGCTGATATTACAAGGATGGTAGTAAGAATTTTTGAAACGGGGTGTTTAAACTGATTGCGGAGCGCTTCTCCAAGGCCCTGCCTTGTTATAATTCCAAGCCTCGCCGACATTTCCTGCAGCACAATGGTGGCAAAAATCGAAAACACCAAGCCCCAAAGCAGCGCATAACCAAACTTTGCACCTGCAAGCGAGCAGGTGGTTATGGTTCCGGGTCCGATAAAGGCTGCTGTAACCAGTGTGCCTGGCCCAAACGAAAAACGCCTGCGTTTAATTTTTTGATGAGCTGTTTCTAACATCCGGATATTATCTGCTCGAAATTAGCGGATAAAGATAATAAACAAACACGGTTTGTCAGCTTAAATACCTGCCGACGTATTGGCATCAGGCATATTGCGGTTTTTACTATGTTTGCAGCATCAATAATGTCTTTTCCCATTAGCGCTCAGTTTCAAATGGATGTCAACGAAAAAAAGACGGGTGTGAGAATTTATCGCAAGGCCTTATTATTATTGGGTTTTTTGCTTGTATTCAGCGTGTTGGTGGTTAGTTACAAAATGTGGCAAATGATATTTCTTCCATCCTTGAATTTGCCTGACTCAAGATACGCGTATGTAACTATCCCAACCGGGTCGGATTTTAGTTTTGTGAATACAACCCTGAACCAAATGAAACTGTTACATTACCCAAAGGTTTTCGAAAGTGTTGCAAAATATAAGGAATACACGCAAAATGTCAGGCCTGGTCGCTACCGTGTGACTCAGGAGATGAGTATAAATAGTTTGATTAACATGCTTAAGGCTGGCCGACAAGAGCCAGTACAGGTTGTGTTTAATTCAATTCGTACGCCTTCACAGCTGGCTGGACGTATCGGTCGCCAACTAGAAGCAGACTCTGTGGATATTATTTCATTGCTTCGTGATTCAGTTTTCTTATCCGGCTATGGGATCCAGCCTCGTGAGGTTGCATTACTGTTTATTCCGAACACCTATGAGTTTTTTTGGAATACAAGTGCCAAAACTTTTGTTGTCCGGATGCATGGCGAATCAGAAAAGTTCTGGAATAAAAAGCGGGTTGAAGAGCTTCAACAGATTGGGATGACCCGCCTTCAGGCAGTTACCCTGGCATCAATTGTCGAAATGGAGACCCAGCAAAACACAGAAAAACAAAACATTGCGGGTGTGTATATAAACAGGCTAAAAACAAAGATGCACCTTCAGGCTGATCCAACCCTGGTATTTGCGCACGGTGATTACAGCATCAGAAGGGTTTTAAATAAGCACAAGCAGATAGATTCTCCATATAATACTTACAAATATCCTGGGCTTCCCCCCGGGCCAATTTGTTTTCCGTCCATCGCTTCGATTGATGCAGTATTGAATTACGAAAAACACGACTACCTTTATTTTTGTGCGCGCGCCGACTTTTCGGGCTTTCATGATTTTGCCCGCACCTACTCACAGCATCTTCTGAATGCCAGAAGATATCAAAAAGCCCTCAATCAATTGAACATTAAGAAATAAAATCAATGGGAGCATTTAAAGCCTACGATATTCGTGGAATATATAATAAGGACTTTAATAGGGAAGATGTATATCGCATGGGTTTCTTCCTTCCTTTTGTCCTAAAAGCGAAAAAAGTGCTGATAGGCAGGGATGTTCGGCATTCATCAGATGAAATTTTCGAAGCCCTCACCAGTGGCATCATGGATGCAGGAGCAGACGTCTACGACATGGGCCTTACAACTACACCAATGGTGTACTGGGCAACAGCCAAATATGGATTTGAAGCCTCGGTGCAGATAACCGCCTCACACAACCCACCAGAATATAATGGCCTGAAGGTATCACGCAGAAAAGCTCTGCCAGTTGGTTATGATAGCGGCCTGGGCGAACTGGAGCAACTTGTAAAAAATTCCCCTGTTGAATCGGCAGCCCCCAAAGGCAAACAATTTTCATTCGATATTCGCGAGGAATATGTTGCGTTTATCAAAAAATTTTCAACCGATTTCAGCCGGCTGAAAATTGCAATTGATTGCTCTAACGGCATGGCAGCTCTGCTGGTAAAAGAATTTTTTGGCAACCTTCCACACTATATTTTTGATGATTTGGATGGATCATTCCCCAACCATGCTCCCAATCCCCTTGAAGAAGAAAATGTTGATGCACTTAAGGAGCTGGTTGTCAAAGAAAAATGTGATGTAGGGATCATTTTCGACGGCGATGCCGACCGTGTAATGTTTGTTGACGAGAAGGGCAGGTTTATAAGGCCTGACATCATGATTGCGCTGCTTGGCGAATATTTCTCAAAAAAGGGAACCCTCGGTCAGGTTGTAATGGATATTCGGTCTTCGAAGAGGGTAGGAGCCTATCTCGAAAAATTGGGATTCAAAACTTATCTCTGGAAGGTGGGTAGGGCTTTTGCTGCCCCAAAACTCAAAGAATTGGATGCTGTGTATGGAGGTGAACTTGCCGGGCACTATTACTTCAAAGACTTTTACTTCAGCGACTCCGCATTTTTAGCAGTGATGCTTTTACTGGATGTGGTTGCCGAAAAGCATACAAAAGGATATAGCTTATCACAATTGGTAGATAAGATAAATGGCAACTGGGCCAATTCGGGTGAAGTTAACTTCAAAATAGATAATAAATCTGAGGCAATGGCTGCATTGAAAAACCATTTTACCGGGCTGGAAGCACCCAAGGTTTTTCTCGATTTTGATGGCTACCGGATCGAATACAACGATTGGTGGTTTAATGTAAGACCTTCGAACACTGAACCATATCTCCGTTTTATAGCAGAAGCTACCACTTCTGAGCTGCTTGCGCAAAAATTGAGTGAGGTCAGGGAAGTGCTATGGCCGTTTCTACATACAAATATGCCCAACTGATGGTGATAGAAACTTTGTTTTAATTGTGAAATGAATCAATAAAATACAAGTCCTTCAAAATGATTTATATACAAATCTGCATAATATGAAATCCTTTGAATTTATTCATCGCTTTATGTGTTTAATTCTTATTGCCTTGATGATATCGTGCACACCCGACACAGAAAAAGCTCTGCAGTATTTTGATAAAGGTGTTGAAAAAACAGCACTCGGAGAATATAAAGAGGCAATCCGGTTTTTTGATCAAGCCATCAAATTGAAACCCGACTTCGCCAAGGCATACACTTTTAGGGGTAGTGTAAAGTTTGATATGAAAGATTTGGATGGAGCTATGAAAGATTATAATCGTTCTATTGAGCTAGATCCTTATATAGCCGACCCATACGATTATCGGGGAACAATCAAAATGATTTATCTTGATGAAGCGGGTGCCTGCGAAGATTTTAAGAAAGCGGAAGCGTTAGGAAAACCTGGTATGTACGAGAAAACAAGGTTTTGTCCGTAACTACACGTTAAACCTGATATGGAGTATATCTCCGTCCTGCACAATATAGTTCTTTCCTTCGATTGCAAACTTTCCGGCTTCGCGGCAGGCATGTTCTGATCTTAGAGTCACAAAATCATGATATTTCATTACTTCGGAACGAATAAATCCCCGCTCCAGGTCGCTATGAATTACACCGGCTGCTTGTGGGGCGGTGGTTCCTTTGCGAATAGTCCAGGCTCTGACTTCTTTAGGACCTGCGGTAAAGAAGGTTTCGAGTTCGAGCAGGTCATAGGCGGCCCGAATGAGCTTGTTCACGCCAGGTTCTTCCAGGCCGATATCCTGCAGAAAAATAGCCTGATCCTCTATATTGCCGAGTTCTGCAATTTCTGACTCAGCAAGGGCTGCAATGATTAGAACCTGGGCCTTCTCAGCAGCGAGTGCTTCCTTGAAGGCTTCAGTGTATTTGTTTCCGGTGGTTGCAGAATTGGCATCTACATTACACACATACATCACCGGTTTGTCGGTGAGCAGAAACAGATCTTCAATCACAGCACGATCGTGCCTGTCAACAGGGGCAGTCCGTGCCATGCCAAAGGATTCAATGTGGTTTTTAAATATTTGAAGCACATCAAGTTGATGCTTATACTGCTTTTCTCCGGATTTGGCTTGTTTTTCGACCCTTAATATTTTCTTGTCAATTGACTCGATGTCTTTGACCTGAAGCTCAAGTTCAAGGGTTTCTTTGTCTCTGATAGGATTAACCGAACCGTAAATATGAGGCAGGTTTGGATCGTCGAAACAACGCACGACATGAATCAAGGCGTCAGCATTTCGGATGTCGCTCAGAAAACTGTTTCCAACTCCTTCGCCCCGGCTCGAACCCCTAACCAAGCCGGGTATATCAACTACTTCGATAGTGGCAGACACAATTTTAGCTGATTTGATGAGCCGGTCAATCTCGATCAGGCGCGGATCGGGAACCTGAACAACGCCAAGATTTGACTTATTGGTAGTATAAGCAAAGCTACTGGTTTGAGCCTTGGTATTCGAAATGCAATTGAAGAGGGTTGTTTTTCCGCAGTTGGCCAGCCCAATTATTCCACAATGAAGAGGCATACGATCAATGGGTTTAATTAATTTCATGCAAAGATACAATCTGTGCATAGATTTTCTTTCCGAGCCGCATTACAGACTTTTCCTTTAGGTGTCATGGAGCTTCACTCAACCAAAAGACATTTCATGAAATAAAACAAGACAACCATGGAGCGGCCTAAAAAGGAGAGCATTCCCATTTGTCTTTTTTGTAATCTGTTTTGCTCAAACCGTGCCTAACAGAGAAGTACACACTAAAACCGTTGTAATCGCTTGATCCAAAAAATGAACCAAGTTTGCATGTTCCTAGAGTGAGAAACCGATATCGAAATGCCATGCCCAGCCTTGGCTCGCGATATCTGAACAAAGTGAATGGAAGAGAAATCCCCCAATTATCCAACTCAAGGCGGGGGGTAATGGCAAGGTAGGATGGCCGCGATACTTGAACAGGTACAAAGGCAAGGTTCTGCATCCAGATTGCATTGATGAAAAGTGATTTGTGAATATGATAATCGAATTGCAATACCATTGCCGATGGCAACATGATGTTGAAAGTTGATCCGTCGTCGAGTCCTCGATCATTATTTGTGAGCGAATAACTCATCGTGTCAACATAATGGTTGGTGTTTAGGAAGTCAATTCCGGTAAGTCCTCCCCAGGTTACAGTGTCAACTATATCAAAACGAAGACGCCGGCTATGCTGATTAAAGTGGATCATGCCGAAATCAATGAGCGACAATCCTACCCGATATACATAGGGTGAATGATGATGCCTGAAGCGATTAGTTTTTAGCCTGGGCCTTTCAAATAATTTCGAATAGCTAACCCCCATATCCATCGCAAAACCAAGGCCCCTCACCGGTTTATTCAAGCCAAAGAAATTGTTGTTATCATAATCTATCGGCAACGAATACCCTGCGGTTGCCTGCAGATTGTATATGTGGATGGTGTCGCGGTCGGGCACCATGTATCTTGCATGAGTGCTATGCAAGAAAATTCCGTGATAGCCCAAAAGGCCTTTCAGTGTTATCCCGGCTATTACTTTGTGGTCGTATGATTGTTGAATAGTATTGGCATAACTAAATCCAATTTCGTTCCATCCAGCCGAGACTCCTGTTATCTGACCGGGATGCTCATAATTGATGTCATGCTGCGGCGAATAAAACAACCCGACATAGCTGAATTTGGCAATATCATAGGGAGCCTTTAGGGCAGAAGCGAAAGCTCTGAACGATGTTTGAAAGGCAAATGCATGATTCCCGATCGAATAAATTACCGATGGGCCTGTAAGACGAACATTTGCAAAGCCGTGTTTATCGGGCAAAGTATATCTGTCAAGTGTTTCTATGTTTCTTTGTTCAACACCAGGTATCATAGTGCCGAAAAATGCACTTGCAATTTTGGTGTTTTGAAAAATGCCTCTGTTATAAGGCAGAATTCGAATGTAGTTGTTTTGGAAATAGAGATTTCCGGAGACCCAATTTATATCAAAATAGGTTTTTGAATTGGCAATCTCAGTTGGATTTAGAAATGCGCCCTGGATTCCTGTATGGTTGCCAACCGAGATGCCAATATTATCCTGTGCCAGAGTATTAAATGCAGAGTAGAATAGAATGATGGAGAGAACTAAAACTCTTTTACAATATTGCATCCCTTTGCAAACTTATATTTTGGACTAACACTTTTATAGGCAATGAATCTTCAGGCAAATAGATTGGAATAGTTACCAACTACCACCGGCGCCGCCACCACCAAAACCGCCACCTCCGAAGCCACCAAAACCACCCCGGGAGCCTCCAAACCCACCAAAACTGCCACTGCCGCTATTAAATTTACCAAAGCTGCCTTTGCTTGAGCCGCTCATCTGGCTCATCAGCCAGAGAAGTTGCCAAAGAGACGTTTGTGTGGCAATTGATTTATGATTTTTCGATTTTGAACCGATTGCTGCCATCAGAGCAACAAATACAATCACGAAGATAATTGGCCCCCAGGGGTTTTGCTCTGTGCTTTTCATATAATCATTGGCGGAAAATTCATTTGCTGCCAATTTCATTGCAACTTTTAGTCCGTTCTCCAACCCTGAAAAATAATCATCCTGCCTAAAACGGGGGATCATTTCTGTTTCTATTATTCGCCGGGCGATGCCATCCGTAATAACAGGTTCCAGCCCATAGCCGACTGCAATATAGATTTCGCCTTTTTCATTCCCAATTTTGGGTTTGAGCAAGAAAACCATTCCGTTGTCAAATTCTTTTTGTCCCACTCCCCATTCGTGCCCCAATCTTGTCGCAAATTCGGCTTTATCTAGATGGTTTAGTGAAGGTACAACTGCCACTACAATCTGAGTGGAAGTGCTGTCGTTAAAAGCAACAAGCATGTCTTCGAGCGTTCTTTGCTCTGATGCATTAAGTATTCCGGCAAGGTCATTTACAAGTCGTGGTGGGACAGGACGTGGAGGGATTTCCTGGGCATTTAGAAAACTGACTGAGAAGATCAACAGCAATCCAATCAGAAGAAACTGTTTCATTGGTGCAACTATTTATTCGTTCTGGAATGAAATCTCATCAGGCAATTCATTTTTATCCTCCTCATGAAAAGGGAAATAAACTTTAAGCTGTTCACCCACCATTGCTATGGCTTCGCATAGTCCTTCCGTAAATTTTTGTTCGCTGAAACGGAGCTGAATCCGCGATTTAATTTCATCCCAAAATCCATCCGGCACCAACGCATTGATGCCTGCATCCCCGATTACAGCAAATTTTTTTGTTTGCACGGCAAGATAAAACAGCACGCCATTGCGAAGCTCGGTTTTGTGCATTTTCAATTTCTCGAAAATTTGGGTAGCCCTATCAAGTGCATCTTCCGGGCAGGAGCTGTCAATATGCACCCTGATTTCTCCTCCGGTTTTTTGCTCGGCAGCGGTGATGGCTTCGAGAATTATTTTCTGTTGCTCCCAGGTAAAAAAACTACTGGCATGTGACATCGTTAAAATTCTACTTTTGGGGCGGTGGCTGCGCCTTCCTGGGCTTCAAAGTAGGGCTTACGGTCGAAACCAAATAATTTGGCAACCATGTTTCTCGGGAAACGGCGGATAAGTGTATTGTATTCGCGTGCAGTATCGTTAAATCGCCCCCTTTCGACAGCAATGCGGTTTTCGGTTCCCTCGAGCTGCGATTGCAACTCAAGAAAATTCTGGTTGGCCTTCAGGTCAGGATAGCGTTCAACAACTACCATAAGCCTTGAAAGGGCTGAGCTCAACTGGCCCTGAGCTTCCTGAAACTGAGCCATGGTTTGCTCGTTCAGATTGGTAGGGTCAATGGTTGTTTGGGTGGCTTTCGACCTGGCATTGATGACTGCTTCGAGGGTTTCCCGTTCGTGTTCGGCATAGCCTTTCACAGTTGCAACCAAATTAGGAATCAGGTCAGCCCGGCGCTGATAAACGTTCTCGACCTGCGCCCACTGGCCATCAACTTTTTCTTGCGAAGTAACCAGTCCGTTATATATCCCTGCTGCCCATACAGCAATCAATATTAATGCTGCTGCGAGCAAAATGATGTTTCTGAAATTTTTCATACTCTCCGTTTTTAAAGGTGAATTAAACTATCAACCAACAAAGCTACTGCTAATTTTTATTTTATGAGGTCAACACTACGTCTCAAAAATTCTGTGAGCGCCTGGCCCTTGAGCATATTCTGAGAAAGCATAGCGAGATCAATCATTTGCTTGACAAGCGACTTTCGGTTCTCTTCATTATTTTCATCAAAAAGACGAGATATGAGTCGGTGATTCAGGTTCAGTAACAGGTTATAACGTTCGGGTATATCGCCCATAAAACTATAGCCCCCACCCATGGCTGCCATGTCTTTCATACGCCTCATAAACTCAGGCCTGGTAATGAGCATTGGCTGATCATCGGGACTCATACTTTCCGTTAAAACATCAAACTTGCCTTTTTCGACCAGACCCTCGACCATTTCTTTCAGCTGTTTGATTTGTTCTTCACTGAGCACAGAAGGCAGTGCATCATCTTTCTCAATGAGTTTATCTATCAGATTGCTGTCTACCCTGGCGAATGTAGTTTCCTTGAACTTTTGTTCCAAGGTGTTGATAAAATGAGTATCTAAGGGGCTATCCATCACCAGCACGTCATACTCGCGTTCTTTGGCTGCTTCAATAAATGCATGCTGCTCTTCAACTTGTGTAGTATAAAGATAAACCAGTTGCTTGTTCTTGTCGGTTTGAAGATCCTTCACTTTGTTGCTGTATTCTTCGAACGTAAAGAATTTGTTTTGAACGTTTTTAAAGAGCGTGAATTTTTCGGCCCTATCAAAAAAATTAGGTTCCGAAACGAGGCCGTATTCAATGAACACCTTGATGTCGTCCCATTTTTTTTCAAATTCTTCGCGATTTTCTTTGAAAATGGTCTCCAGCCTGTCGGCAACCTTTTTCATGATGTGGTTTGATATCTTCTTGACATTGGGGTCGCTTTGCAGATAGCTTCGCGATACATTCAAAGGGATGTCAGGTGAATCAATCACCCCGTGAAGCAAAGTGAGAAAGTCAGGAACAATCCCTTCGACAGAATCGGTAACAAAGACCTGGTTGCAAAAAAGTTGTATCTTGTTTTTCTGAAATTCATAGTTGTTTTTTACTTTCGGAAAATAGAGGATGCCGGTGAGGTTAAAAGGATAATCAACATTGAGATGTATATAGAACAATGGTTCATCGAAGGTGGCTGGATAGAGCTCGCGATAGAATGCTTTGTAGTCTGACTCTTTGAGGTCGGCTGGTTTGCTTTTCCAGAGCGGGTTGGTATTGTTTATGATTCGCGGTTTTTCGATCTCGATTGTTTTTTCCTTGCCATCCTCGGTGGTTTCGCCTTCAACTTTTTCAGTTACTTTCGTAGTGCCGAATTGAATTGGAATTGGAAGGAATTTGCAGTACTTTGTAAGCAATTCCCTGATGCGATATTCTTCGAGAAATTCTTTTGATTCTTCGTTGATATGAAGCACAATGTCTGTTCCGCGCCTGTCTTTTTTTGTTTTGTTTAATGTATATTGAGGGCTACCATCGCAAGACCATTTCACCGGATATGCCTCCTCGGTGGTTTTATAGGATTTGGAAATGATTTCTACTTTATTGCTCACCATAAATGACGAATAGAACCCTAATCCAAAATGCCCGATAAGCACTTCTGTGTCGCCTTTTCCTTTGTATTTCTCAACAAACTCTTCAGCGCCTGAAAATGCGATCTGATTTATATATTTATCAACTTCATCGGCAGTCATTCCAACACCTTTGTCTTTTACAGTCAGTGTTTTCTTTTTAGCATCGAGAACGACCTCGATTGTCAAATCGCCCATCTCTTCTTTAAAATCGCCAACTGATGCAAGGGTTTTGAGCTTTTGTGTAGCATCAACAGCGTTTGAAATAAGTTCGCGGAGAAAAATTTCGTGATCTGAGTAGAGAAATTTTTTGATGATTGGGAAAATGTTTTCGGTCTTTACGTTGATATTTCCTTTTTCCATGTTTATTAAAATTTAGTATGTTTCTTTTCGGTCAGCAAAGTTTATGCCATGTGGGCTCGCCTGCCAGAATGTCAAAACTGCATGTTGGTTTTTGCCTTGCAATCTTATTTGCGCAATGTTTCGGTATGTATACGTGATAATTCTTCGTTACTAAAATTTCATATAGAATAGTTTTAAATTCAAAAAACTTACTACCTTCGCCCTATAACTCGGCAATACTTTTCTAACTTCAAAATACACAATAAAATGGTAAATTTGGATTGGGGTACGCTTCCTTTCGGCTACCAGAAAACAGACTACAACGTAAGATCCTATTACAGGAACGGACAGTGGGGTGAATTGGAGATATCATCATCGGAGTTTGTCAGTATGCATATGGCTGCAACTGGCTTGCACTATGGGCAGGAAGCATTTGAAGGCATGAAGGCATACATGGGTAAGGATGGCCGGATACGCTTATTTCGATGGGAAGAGAATGCCAAACGTATGCAGGACTCTGCAAATGGCGTGATGATGGCTGTTCCCCCAATTTCCCTTTTTGAAGAAGCAATTTTCAAAGTTGTTCGTTTGAATAAAAGATTTGTCCCGCCATATGGCACAGGAGCCACGCTCTACCTTCGCCCGCTCCTTGTTGGTACAGGTGCCAGGGTAGGAGTAAAACCCGCCGATGAATACCTGTTCCTGGTTTTTGTATCTCCGGTGGGGCCTTACTTTAAGGAGGGTTTCAATCCGGTGAAAATACAAATTGCACGCGACTATGATCGTACCGCACCCAAAGGAACCGGAAAGTACAAAGTGGGCGGAAACTATGCGGCCAGCCTCACTGCCGGCGAACGGGCGCATAGCGAAGGGTTCGCTTCAGTTCTTTTTATTGACTCAAAGGAAAAGAAATACATTGATGAGGCCGGCCCTGCAAATTTTTTCGCAATCAAAGGCAACACATACATTACTCCATTGTCAGATACCATTTTACCTTCGATTACAAATAGGAGCCTCATGGAGTTGGCTGCAGACATGGGTATGACTGTTGAGCGCAGGCCTGTTGCCGTTGAAGAACTTGCAGGGTTCGATGAAGTGGGTGCTTGTGGCACCGCTGCAGTTATTTCGCCCATCGGAAAGATTGTTGACCGCGAAACCGGAAAAGAATACCAATTTTGCAAAGATGGTGTTGCCGGTCCACTTTCAACCAAACTATACAATCGAATCAGGGCAATCCAGTGGGGAGATGAGCCTGATAAATTTGGCTGGGTTGCTTTTGTTGACTAGGAACCATTTCTATAACTGGGAACCGCAAGTGTTCAGAACAATTGCATAAGGTTCAGGCACAGTGCTCATTCAAGGTTAACCTTTGCAAAGAATAAAAAGTGTTTGACAAAAATCTTACAGCAATGTTTGCATAGCCAGTTGCAGGTTTGCGGTTTGGCTGCGGGCTTGTGAGGCAAAATCTGTTCCTGTGGAAGCAAAAATAATGCTTCGGGAAGCATTGATAATCAACCCGATCTCTTTATTCATCCCATACCTGACTACTTCTTCAAGGCTTCCGCCTTGCGCTCCGACTCCAGGCACCAGCAAAAAATGATCGGGAACCAGTTCGCGCACTTTTTTGAACATGGCAGCTTGTGTTGCCCCAACCACAAACATCATGTTTTCTGGTGTCCCCCACGAGGCACATTCAGTTAGAGCGGCTTGCCAGAGACTCAGGCCTGATGCCATTGTTTGAAGCTGGAAATCCAGGGCTCCTTTGTTTGAAGTGAGTGCCAGGACGATGGCCCATTTTTCGGGATAGATTAAGAATGGCTGCACCGAATCTGATCCCATATAGGGGGCAACGGTAACGGCATCGAATCCCAACCCGTTTTTATCGTCAAGAAAAGCCTTGGCATATTGAAGAGAAGTGTTCCCGATATCTCCACGTTTTGCATCGGCAATGGTAAGTATGTCGGGAAAGTTGGCCTGCAGGTAACGCACTGTTTTTTCCAGGCTTTGCCAGCCCGCAAGCCCCCGGCTCTCATAAAATGCCATGTTCGGTTTATAGGCGATGGCAAGGTCGTGGGTGGCATCAATAATCTGCCTGTTGAATTCATAAACCGGGTCATCGAACTTTAGCAGGTGCGTTGGCAATTTCTCAAATTCCGGGTCGAGGCCGATGCAAAGAAATGATTTCTTTTTGTGGATCTGAGTTACGAGTGTCCTCTTGTCCATGGCTTGAATTTATCAGGAAACAACCTCTTTAAGCCTTTCTGCATTTTCGGCTAACTGCAACGCCTCAATCATGTCGCCAATATCGCCATCCATGAATACGGGAAGGTTATATATAGAAACATTAATTCTGTGGTCTGTCACTCGTCCTTGAGAATAGTTGTAGGTGCGGATTTTTGCCGATCGGTCGCCGGTGCTTACCATGGTGCGGCGTTTGGATGAAATTTCGTCCAGATACTTTTGATACTCAAGCTCATAGATACGGGTGCGCAGCACACTCATTGCTTTTTCGAGGTTTTTTACCTGCGATTTTTGATCCTGGCATTGAACAACTATTCCAGTGGGGATGTGCGTAAGCCTGATGGCTGAGTAGGTTGTGTTTACTGATTGACCTCCCGGGCCCGAAGAGCAAAAAGTGTCCTTTCTGATGTCGTCGTTTTTGAGTTCAACGTCAAATTCATCGGCTTCGGGCAGCACGGCAACTGTCGCTGCCGAAGTATGCACCCTTCCCTGGGTTTCAGTCAATGGCACCCGCTGCACACGGTGAACTCCTGACTCATATTTTAAGATTCCGTAAACATTTTCTCCAATTACATTGACAATGATTTCTTTATATCCACCGACTGTACCTTCGGTGCTGTCAACCAGCTCCATCTTCCAGTTCTTTCTCTCACAAAACTTGCTGTACATCCTGAAAAGGTCTCCCGCAAAAATACTTGCTTCATCGCCACCGGTTCCAGCGCGAATTTCAAGAATGGCATTTTTACTGTCTTGCGGATCGGAAGGGAGGAGCAGGATTCGGATTTCTTCATCAAGATTTTCTTTTTCTGTCATTAGCACGGACAGTTCCTCTTTTGCCATTGCACGGAACTCTTCATCTTTCTCATTGTAAAGAACAGCCTTGGCCGACTCCATGTCTTCGGTAATTTTCTTATAGCGCAAATATGCATCTGTCACCGACTGAAGTTCCTTATACTCACGGTTGAGCCGGACATAGCGCTTCATGTCGCTCATCACCGCAGGATCGTTGAGCTGTTCTTGTATGCCTTGCCATTTGTGATAGATGGCTTCGAGTTTATCAAGCATTTGACTTATCCACTTTCTTAATCGGCTACAAATGTACAAAAAAGCCTCAATGGAGCATAGTAAACCGCCATGTTTCGATCGGCTTTGTGCTAGTCAGGGAACATAAAGTTACGTATCCTGCGCGGATGCCAGGGAGCAAAGCACCAAGCCGAATCGCAGGATTGAGTAATTTCAGCCCCAAGTCAACCTAAGGCACGGACTCAACTTCGAAAAAGTATAGCCTCGAGTCAATAGGATACCAACCAACCCCTTTTGGATATGTAGCTGCAAAGGAGTTGGTATAAATACTTCCGAATGGAAGGTACAAATCGGAATTGTGTTGTTCAACATTGAAGGCACTATTCTGGTTTAGAATAGCGAAAATACCTGGTGTTTGCGGAATCACACCAATTCTGAAAGAAAAGAAAGAGCCACCGGTAGTTAATTCCGGAGCAAAGACCATGCGATAGTCGTTCCAGGCCTGTGTTTGATCGGTTGCAACTTGCCCAAAGCTTGGGTAATATGTAAAAGATTTAGCAGCCGGGGTAGTATTATAATCGCTTCCCGATGCTGGATGCCTCATTCGATAGAAATAGAGATAACTATTGTGTGGCTTATATGTAACACTGTCTTTCAGCATGAAATCAAAAACCTTGCTCGTAACTGTGCAACTCATCCACAAGGTATCGCCAACCCTAATTCTGACTGCGTTTGGTCTGACCCTGATACGCATGGCAGGTGGCTCGGTAGTGGTGGGTTCGAAATTATTATCACTACATCGAAACCCAAACAAAAGAAAACACAAACAAATCATTGATACTTTTTGAACGTTCATCTTTTCTCCGAAATTTTTTAATTGTATGGGATTCAGCGATTTACCTGGGTCAATTCAATTTAATATGTAATCATTCCTTCGGGGCTTTTGATCGAAAGAAGTTTCGAAGTTGACTCAATACAGCGGCCGATGATTTTTGCATCAATACCAAAGCTTTTGGAAATTTCTATCAATTTGTTGGCAATTTCTTCTTTCACATAAAGCTCCATGCGATGCCCCATGTTGAAAACCCGGTACATTTCATCCCAGGAGGCGCCGGACTTCTCTTTAATAAGCCTGAACACAGGCGGAACGGGAAAAAGGTTATCTTTTACGACATGAATCTTGTCAATAAAATGCAAGATCTTTGTTTGCCCTCCGCCACTACAGTGAACAATCCCATGTATTCCGGATTCTATGTCCTTCAATATAGCTTTAATCAGCGGTGCATATGTGCGGGTGGGGGAGAGGATGAGTTTTCCTGCATTCATTCCCGGAATTTCAGTCGGGCTTTCAAGGAGGAAGTTGCCCATATAAGCCAAATTGTGAGGAATCATCGGATCAAATGATTCAGGGTATTTTGTGGCGTATATTTTGTCGAAAAAATCGTGTCGTGCCGAAGTAAGCCCATTACTTCCTATTCCGCTGTTGTATTCACACTCATAAGTGGCTTTTCCGGATGATGCCAGGCCAATAATCACGTCTCCGATGCGGATGTTGGCGTTGTTGATTATCTCTCTGCGCCTGGTTCTGGCAACCACAGTGGAATCAACAACGATTGTTCTCACCAGGTCGCCAAGGTCGGCAGTTTCGCCTCCTGTTGACCAAATATTAATGCCTAACCCTCGCAATTCTGCAAGAAATTCTTCTGTTCCCTGTATAATTGCTGTGATGACTTCGCCGGGAATGTGATTTTTATTCCTTCCGATCGTGCTCGAAATGAGCATATTATCAGTAATTCCAAGACAGAGCAGATCATCAAGATTCATAACTACAGAATCCTGGGCTATGCCTTTCCAAACACTGAGATCGGAAGTTTCTTTCCAGTAAATATATGCCAGCGATGATTTTGTTCCGGCACCATCGGCATGCATTACTGTGCAATATGCCGGGTCATTGGCTAGTAAATCAGGCACTACTTTGCAAAAGGCACCCGGTAAAATACCTTTGTCAATGTTTTTAAGCGCATCGTGAACGTCTTCTTTTGATGCCGACACCCCTCGAAGACCATACCGGAGTTCAGAATACATTCGTTTTATTTAAATATAATCTGGTTTTTGCTGCGATCAAAAGTATAATCGCCAAATTGTTTCAGCATGTTCTCTCCAAGCATAACCGGATCGGTTTGTTTGTGCAACACGCTCATTTTGATGTTGTTAATAACTTTTTTTCCGACTTTGATTTCACGGATATTCACAATAGCATTGTTCGCAATGGTTCCAGAACCAAGAATTATTTCGGCTTTTCCTTCAAAATCGTTGCGGTTAATTGCTCCATCCAACAACAGTTTCATTGCCTGATCAAGCGACAGGGTTGCAACATTCAAATCATTTACATTAAGCGTGAAAATCAGGTTATACCCGTTAAGAATACAAGGAACAAATATTTCATTTTTATTGTTTGACCGATAGTTTATTACGTTTTCATCTGGGTTGAGCACAATTTCGACCGGAGCGATGGGTGTTACTGATTTAGATTTTGGAACATAATCTTTACTTAAGACACTGAACTCTGTCCGCCGATTTAGCTGGTGGGCTGCCTCACGGTGGGCCACTGTCGGCAGTGATTCAATAAAAGCCTCGGTGAGCACTGTGTTTGCTTTGAAAACAAACCCGTCTATTGTAATGTCTTTCTCAAGAGTTCTGGGCACTCGTTCTCCATAGCCTTTTGCAATTAGACGATCTGGCGCTATGCCGCGCTGTATCAGATAGTTGACTACCGACTCGGCACGTTTTTGAGAGAGGATATCATTGTACTCGTTTGTGTTGCGGGCATCGGTGTGGGCCGCCAGCTCAATAATAATAGTTTCGTTTTGGTCAAGTACCCTGATCAATCCCTGCAATGAGTCTTGGTATTGAGGCAAAAGATCCCATTTTGCGAGTTCATACCTGATTTCGGGCAGTGGGATTGGCTTTTGTGGAATTGGTTCGAGGTTCATGTCAAGCACAAAATCCCTGTTTGCAAAAACATCAACCGTGGTAATCCGTCCTTTGCCTACAAAGTAGTTATCTTTGTTAAAAGTAAGGTCGTAAGTGGTATTGGGCTTGATTTGGGACCTAGCGAAACTATAGAATCCTTTGGGGTCGGTCTTTGCTTCAACATTAGAACCGTCAGATCCAATTAATCTCACTGAAACGACAGGCAGAAATTGAAGCGTAGCCAAGTCTTTGACGACACCTTGTAAAGTAAAGATGAGCGGAGGCTTCACAAAAGAGTATATGTCGTCGCCTCCGCGCCCCCCTTTTCGGTTAGAAGTGAAATAGCCTTGTTCGTCATCCGGATGAAATGTTATGGCAAAATCATCAGCATGGCTATTTAATGGGTATTGCATGTTTACGGGTTTTTGCCAGGCACCATCCGAAAGCGAGGATTTAAAAATATCGAGCCCCCCCATTCCGGGATGCCCATTTGATGAAAAGTACAGGATGGTATCGTTGCGAAGAACCGGATACATTTCGTCCCCGCCAGTATTTATGATCGGCCCAAGGTTTACAGGTGACCCGAAGTTATCGGATGCCGATTTGCGGGTTGATTTATACAGGTCTTTGCCACCATAACCATCTTTGAAATCGGCTGCAAAAATAATTGTTCGTTCATCAGAACTAAGTGTGGGATGTCCTACGACGTTGGTGCTGTCTCCGCCGAGCTCTATTTTTTGCGGTTCACCCCAGGAATTGCTTTCACGGCGAGAGGTATAAATCTGGCAACCCTGCCCACTTTCTTTTTCACTGCGTTGGCTGTAGCAACGCGTGAAATAAAGCAGGCTAAAGCGTTGGGTCAGAGTGCCTACTCCTTCATGAGAACCGGTGTTAAGTTGTTCCTGGTTATCGGCACGAACAGGGGTAGTCCAATCGCCTTTTGGATCTCGGCGCGCATAAAACAAATCAGTATAATTCATGCCAGTCCAGTCGTCTTTTCCTTTCCCTGCAACACCGTCGCGGTTGGATGTGAAAATGAGGGAGCTATGATTGCGGTCGGCATAAGCTGGCGCAAAGTCATCCTCACGTGTGTTGAGTTTTCGCTCATTGGTTATTTCATACTTGGTTGGATTTTGTATCCATTCCCTAGCAAGTCGTGTTGACCTGAGACCGGTTTCTCCTCTTGAATCTTCAGGAACCTGTTCAATATATCTCAAATAAATTTCTTCAGCTTCATCGTATTTTTGACTGGCACGAAGCATGTCTCCATAATAGAGCAGCACTTTCGGTTCTCGCCTTTCGTAGTTAGTTCTGAGTAGGCGGCGATAGGTTATTTCGGCACGGCGGATATCATTTGTAAAACGATAACATTCTGCCATTTGAAAAAGTATGCGATCTTTTTCAACCTTGTTGCGTGTGCGAGAATAGGCTTTCTTGTATCGGGTGAGTGCGTTGTTGTACTGATAGTTGGTAAACGCTTGTTCAGCTGCAGCCAATCGTTTTGATGAGCGTACCTGTGAATACCCGGTTCTTACAAAACAGGAGAGTGAGATAAAGATTATTATGATCAGAAGGGATGACTTCATTTCCTGACGGGTTTAAAATAACTTCCAGGTGTTCAAACGATGTTTCATTTGTTTATAGTATAGGCTGCCTGGGCGATTTCTTGTTGTTTTCCGGAATAGGTTCAGTACTTTGATATACAT
Source organism: Lentimicrobiaceae bacterium (assembly GCA_037446395.1). Taxonomy (GTDB): domain Bacteria; phylum Bacteroidota; class Bacteroidia; order Bacteroidales; family JAAYJT01; genus JAAYJT01. The sequence continues at coordinate 39,220 of JBBIIP010000006.1, read as the reverse complement.
CAGGTATTTCTTCCGATTCCTTTAAAGCTTCAGGTATGCTTTCGTTGCTATTTACCGGAGCGACATCCTTCTCAACCTCTTTTTTTATGAGATTTGGTTCTTCCCCAATGCCTTTTTCTACATTGGCAACTTCATTTTTTAACTCCTGCGCAATATCAGAAGAGGCTTTTTTAATTTCGTTGATGCCTCTTCCGAGCTGCCGGGCAATTTCTGGTATTTTGGAAGGCCCGAAAACAACAAGGAGCACCAAAATAATCAGAAATATTTCACCACCACCGAGACTAAAGAATAGAAGTGCGAAAAGCGGGTTCATAAATTTACTTTTTCATGCACAAAGATAGGATTTAACCCGAACAATTCACATTTGAAAAATTCCGGAACCGGAATATGCGTTTTTCTGACGATTAGGTAAGGCTAATTCCAACATTTTGGGTAAACAGTCGCAAGTCGGAGTTTCCTGCTTTGTAACTAAGTTGATTAAATATATACGAATACCGAACAATTGGTAATCGCTGTGGCACCCTTAAACAAAACACCCCTGAAATCATTAGGGGTGTTTTGATGATGTAATTCAAGAATTTTTTTTTCGATTGCAATTCTGCTATTTCTTGTCGCCGAGGACTTTCATGGCTTTACGGGACAGGATGGTAATATAGGCAATGGTTGAGGCAATGAACCAGGAGGAATAGGTTCCAACGACCACGCCTACCAGCAAAGCAAAAGCAAAACCACGAATCACCTCTCCGCCGAAAATAAAGATGGAGAGCAGTACAACAATCGTTGTGCCTGCCGTATTCACGGTTCGTCCCAATGTGCTGTCAATTGCATCGTTCATGTTTGTGTGAAGATCGCGCTTTGGAAAAAGGCCCAGGTTCTCGCGAATACGGTCAAAAATAATTACCGTATTGTTGACAGAATACCCGATAATGGTCAGAATTGCAGCGATGAACGCCTGGTCAACTTCAAGATTGAAAGGCAATATTCCATAAAATATCGAATAAAATGAAATTACAATGATAGAATCGTGGAACAAGCCTACGACTGCACCTAATCCGAACTGCCATTTCTTAAATCTCACTGCGATATAGGCAAAAATGATGATAAGTGCAATGGTGACAGCGATAATGGCAGCTTGTTTGATGTCTCTTGCAATGGTTGGGCCTACTTTATGGGAACTGAGCCTTCCAAGAATCTTGGCTTCATCGTCCGAAGTAAATTCATTATATTCCAGTGGCGCTTTGTAGAAACTCTTTACCCCGTTGAAGATTCTCGATTCAACAATTGAGTCGGTCTCAGGCGAATCGTCATCAACCATATATTTGGTTGTTATTTTAACCTGGTTTTGAGGGCCAAAAGTTTTAACTTCAGGCGCTTCGCCAAATTCCTTTAATAGGGATGCTCTAACATCAATTGTTTTAACATCCTGATCGAAACGAACAATGTAAGTGCGGCCACCTGTAAAATCAACACCATAATTTAATCCTTTAGTAGCGAGCGAGACGATTCCGATAAATATGATGACAGATGAAACGATGTATGCGATATTGCGCTTATTGATGAAATCGAACCTGGTTTTTGTGAAAATGTTCAGGGTGAGTTTATTTCCAAAAGGTATTTTGCGGTTGTGATCGAGCTGCCAGTCGAAAATCAGACGCGAAATAAAGATTGCTGTGAAAAGTGATGAAAGAATACCAATAATAAGCGTGGTTGCAAAACCCTGAATCGGCCCTGATCCGAAAATGTAAAGAACAACGCCTGTAAGGAGCGTAGTTACGTTTCCGTCAATAATGGCCGAATAGGCGTTTTTGAAGCCGTCGCTTATGGCCAGCCTGATACCTTTGCCATTTTTTAATTCTTCGCGCACCCTCTCATAAATAATCACATTGGCGTCAACAGCCATACCTAGGGTAAGTACAATCCCTGCTATACCGGGAAGTGTGAGCACTGCCCCCAATGATGCCAATACCCCGAAGATGAAAAATATATTGGTAAGCAGAGCAAGGTCAGATACATACCCGGCTTTACTATAATATAAGACCATGTAAATAAGTACGAGGAGGAAAGCAATAAGAAATGAGGTAAGGCCTGATGAAATGGCTTCTTTCCCCAGAGAAGGGCCAACAACTTCTTCCTGAACGATGTGCGCCGGTGCAGGCATCTTGCCCGATTTTAGGATGTTGGCAAGGTCTTTTGCTTCTTCAATGGTGAAATTTCCGGAAATAGATGAGCGTCCGCTGGGGATTTCATCATTCACCCTGGGTGCCGAATATACATAGCCGTCAAGTACGATGGCAATCTGCCTGCCGATATTGTCCCCTGTAAGACGGCGCCATGTACGCGCCCCTTCAGAGTTCATATTCATGGTTACCTCAACCGAGCCTGTCTGTCCGTAGTCCTGGCGGGCATCAATGATCACTTCTCCGCCAAGCGGGGCTATGCCTTCGCGTGTGGTTACCTTCAATGCAACCAGTTCAAGAATATCTTTCTGCCCCTGGTTTGGTTTTACATTCCATGCAAGTTTTAAGTTTCGCGGAAAGACACCTTCAACTTTTCGAAGAATTGCATTAACACGTGCAGTATCTTTAACAGCAGCAGACCCTACAGCAGCACCTTCGCTGGGGTATACCTGTCCGTCTTTATCCTGAAAGAAAGCAGGTTGCAACACATCGAACAATGGGTTTTCTTTGGCCCATTCGGCTCTTGATTGATCTTCGGTTGCCTCTGTCTTGGTGGTATCGGAGGCAATCAGGTCTTCGATTGCTGATGCCGTAGTGTCACCTGGTTGTTTGGCAGAAGTCTCTGGTTTTTGATTCGTCGCGTCTGCTTGGGTTGGCTCAGTTGTTTCGGGCGAGAGATTTTCGCGGCCCTCGATCTCCCTGGTGCGTTTATTTGCTTCAGTGAAATACTGGGCCAATTCGGTGAATTGATAAGTTTCCCAAAACTCAAGCCGGGCACTTCCTTGCAAAAGTTTGCGCACACGCTCGGGTTCCTTTATCCCAGGCAATTCAACCAAGATTCTTCCAGAGGCCTGTAGCTTTTGAATATTTGGCTGGGCCACCCCAAAACGGTCAATACGAGTGCGAAGTATATTAAATGAACGATCAATGGCTGCATTCGTTTCCTCACGAACCAAAGCAATAACATCTGCATTCGAAGAACTATATGTGATCCGGTCTTTGAATTCCGGCGCATTGATGAATATGGATGCAAGACTTGCGTTCGGGTCGAGTTGTGTGAACGACTCAGCAAACAGTGTTATAAAATCAGTCTGACTTTTCTTTTGTTTCTGCAATGCGTTATCAATCGCCTGTGTAAACGCCGGATTTTTACTGTAACCCGAAAGGGCTCTTACAATGTCAACGACAGCGACCTCAAGCGTTACGTTCATCCCCCCTTTGAGGTCGAGCCCAAGATTTATTTCGCGTTCCTTGGTTTCCTGATACGTGTACTTTCTAACCCCGATATTATATACTACCTGGGTTGACATGGAATCAAGGAAATATCTTTCCTTGGCTTTTGAAATCGAATCGAATAAATAACTTTTTAAGTTTTCGTTGCCTGCAGCCATGCTGGAAGCGAGCAATGAGGTTTTTTCGCTGCTGGCATAAGCCCTGGCTTTTCGCTCAACCCGGGTTGTTATAAAAGTGAACGAAAGTTGAAACAAACAAACGAGGACGAGCGCGATGGCGAAGAATTTGATGGCTCCTTTACTTTGCATCTGATGTATGGTTAATTAAAATAGCTATAAATATTACCTTTGTTTTTTGAGCGTGCAAAGATAGAATTTCGAGCATTAATTACCAATTTTATCAATAAGGAAAATTCGATGCTCTTATCAATCATTCAGAATTTTTTAAAATATTGATTATAAGAATATTATATAATATTTTGTTTTTGTCGGAAGCCTTGTTTCGATTCTTCATGAGAAAGTGGCTGTGCTACACAGTGCTGTTTTTTGCTTTCGGATTGCCTGCAGAAGCACAACAAATGAATGATTTTGGCTTTAAACGCGAGCAAAGCATCCAGGTTGTTGATTTGAACAATAAAGAACTTTCATTGGCTTGGGTTGGTGGTCTCAATGCCTGCCAATTTCATCAAATAGATCTTAACCTCGATGGCGTTGAAGACTTATTGTTATTCGACAGGCATGGCAACCGCCTTCTGCCGTTTATCAACAATGGTTCAGCCGGTATTGATTCGTACACTTATTCACCAGAGTTCAGAACCAGGTTTCCGGCAATCAGCAATTGGATACAATTGATTGATTACAACAACGATGGCAAAAAAGACATTTTCACTTATACCACGGGCGGGATAAAAGTTTACAAAAATGTGACAGAGGATGTGCTTTCATTTTTACAGGTCACAAAACCATTTATCCTATCTCTTTTTGGGAGTATTCAAACCAATATACTTGTGACTTCGGTTGATTACCCTGCAATTCTTGACCTGGATGGTGACGGCGACCTGGATATTCTGACTTTTTGGGGCTTAGGGAGTTTTGTTGAAATGCACACCAATCAATCGGTTGAACTTTTCGGAAATAGCGATTCACTTCGCTTTATTAAAACAAATTATTGCTGGGGTCGCTTTGCCGAGAACCAGGAGTCGAATGCCATCACGCTGGATACCTGTTTGATATTCAGTGAGAATGATAATGTCGCTCATGGAAAGGAACGACACACCGGATCAACGCTTATGGCAACAGATCTGACCGGCGACGGCATTGTTGACCTTGTACTTGGCGATATTGATTATGCTTCGTTGCTGCTCCTAAAAAATGAAGGAACAAATGTATTGGCCCGCATGGTTTCTGTTGATACATTATTCCCGGTTGCAACAAAACCGGTGCGTCTTTTTTCGTTCCCTGCCGCAGGCCATCTCGATCTTGATCGGGATGGAAAAAAAGATTTAATAGCTTCCCCATTCACCCCCAGCCTCATCCGCTCTAATCATCAACGCAGCAACTGGTTCTATAAAAATATTGGCTCGAACACAAATCCTGTATTTGAATTTGTTACCGATAAACTATTCCAGGATCGCATGATTGATCTGGGTGGTGGTGCAACTCCAGTATTTTTTGACATTAACAAAGATGGATTATCAGACCTTTTTGCAGGAAACTATGGATACATGGATACTTGTGTTTACGTTAATTATACGCTTACCTGCAAGTACAAATCAAGAATGGCATATTTTAAAAACACAGGATCTGCCTCCGCCCCAAAATTCAAATTGATTTCTGACGATTTTGCAGGGTTGTCTTCGTTGGGCCTATTGGCTCTACATCCGACTTTTGGAGATCTCACAGGGGATGGGAATGCCGACATGCTTGTTGGCAATGCAAACGGTAATTTGTTGTTTTTTGAAAATATTAGCGGAGGAAGTGAAGAGATAAATTTTGTAATTCGGGATAACCATTTCTTTAAAATTTCAGTGGGAGCATACAGCACCCCACAGCTTTTTGATTTGAATTCAGATGGGTTGCTTGACTTGCTGGTTGGGCAGATGAACGGAAAAATCAGCTTTTACATGAACCAAGGCAGCCTTTCGCAGCCGAATTTCATAAAAATTACGGATAATTTAGGGAATATAAACGTTACTAACCCGAACCTTTCGTACAACGGCTTTAGCGTTCCTTGTATTTTCAGGCTCAACGACGGAAGCCTGAGGTTGTTTGTCGGATCAGAGTCAGGCCGAACCTTTTATTATAAAAACATCAGCAACAACCTAAATGGAAGTTTTACTCTGGTTGATGAAAGTATACCGGGCACAGAGGAAGGAATACGCACTGCTCCCGCGGTTGCATATTTAACATCAACCACCTATCCGGATCTTGTTTTGGGAAATTATGCAGGCGGTTTGAACTATTTCAAGGGAGTTGCACCACAACCTTATGGAATCAAAGATCGGAGGGGTGAATACCAGGGGATTCTTCATATTTACCCTAACCCGGCTAACGAATACTTCATTTTGAAAATAGAAAACGCTCTTGCATATACTCAGGCAGTTTTGAAAATCTTTGATGCCACCGGAAGATTGATTTTAAGTGAATCACACTTTTCAACAGAACCTGCAATCATTGATGCGAGGCACTGGAAAAAAGGAATATTCATGGTGATTGTTACACTGACGGAAAAAGGAGGCAAGTCATTTTGCTTGCATCAAAAAGTAGTAGTAAGCAATTGAGAATCTGGATCAGAAATTTGGTTTTAGCGCATACTTGCTATAAAAGTCAACGATCTCAGCCACTGCTTGTTCTGCTGTATCAACCAATATGAAAATATCTAAATCTTCGGGGCTGATATTTCCTTCTTCCAGCAGCCTTTCCTTAATCCACTGAATAAGCCCGGCCCAATATTCACTTCCTACAAGTATGATTGGAAAACTCACAAGCTTATGTGTTTGGATGAGTGTGATGGCTTCGAAAAGCTCATCAAGTGTTCCAAACCCACCCGGTAGGACTATATAACCTTGGGCGTAGCGCATGAACATTACTTTCCGCACAAAAAAGTAGTCGAATGAAAGCAGCTTATCGTGGTCAATAAACAAATTAGGTGTTTGCTCATGTGGCAGCGTAATGTTCAATCCCACCGATTTTCCTCCACCGAAATGCGATCCTTTGTTGGCTGCTTCCATAATTCCTGGCCCTCCACCAGTGATGATGCCAAACCCCTTCTTGGTCAAAAGGTATGCGATTTCCTCAGCCATTTTATAATACTTATGCGATGGTTTTGTTCGGGCAGACCCAAAAATTGAAACACACGGGCCGATGCGCGACAAAGTTTCATATCCGTCAACAAACTCAGCCATGATTTTAAACACCGACCAGGAGTCCTGTGTTTTGATCTGGTTCCAGGTTTTTGGTTTAAATGCACTTCTGATCAGTTCTTCCTGACTGAGTTTATTTGATTCTATATTGTTCATCATGTTGGGCTTTAATTCAAATTAATTTTAGAGTCTGGTTCTAATTTTACAAGTAGCTCATTTTTAAGATATTCTCCTGTGAAGCTTCCTGGCGTTGAGGCAATTTGCTCTGGAGTTCCCTGTGCAATGATCATGCCTCCGCGTACTCCGCCTTCCGGCCCAAGGTCAATAATATAATCAACGGTTTTTATTACCTCTAAGTTGTGTTCGATTACAATGATAGAGTTTCCTTTGTCAACCAGTCGCTTTAGCACGTCGAGCAAGACTTTTACATCTTCGAAATGAAGCCCTGTTGTAGGTTCGTCAAGGATATATAAAGTCTTTCCCGTATCTTTACGCGAAAGCTCTGATGCGAGTTTTACCCTCTGTGCTTCACCACCCGAAAGGGTGGTTGACTGTTGCCCCAGTGCAATATAGCCAAGGCCTACTTCACGGAGGGTTTTCAGTTTATGAATAATCATTGGGATATTCTCAAAAAATTCAACCGATTGCTCAATGGTCATTTCAAGCACATCGCTGATTGACTTTCCTTTATAGCGCACTTCCAAAGTCTCGCGATTATAACGTTTACCTTGGCAAGCATCGCACAGAACATGAACGTTGGGAAGAAAATTCATTTCAATCACTTTTACTCCTGCGCCCTTGCACGACTCGCACCGCCCACCGCTAACATTGAACGAAAACCTTCCGGGTTTATATCCCCTGATTTTTGATTCGGGCAGATGGTGGAAGAGTTTTCGGATTTCATCGAAGACTCCTGTATAGGTGGCCGGGTTTGATCGCGGGGTTTTGCCAATTGGCGATTGATCAATTTCAATAATTTTATCAATATGTTCAATTCCATCGATGTTTTCGTATGGCAAAGGTTGAGCATCGCTGCGATAGAAATACCGGCTAAGAATCGGATAAAGGGTTTCGTTGATGAGGGTTGATTTTCCGCTTCCAGAAACACCGGTCACGCCAACAAGCACTCCCAATGGAATCGAAATATCAACATTTTTAAGATTATTTCCTGAAGCGCCCTTGATTGTAATGTAGGCACCATTGGGCGAACGTCTTACGGCGGGTATTTCGATGCGCTTTCGGCCGCTGATATAGTCACAGGTTAGCGTATGGCAAAGAGCCATTTGAGATGGCGAACCCTGGGCTACTATTTTCCCGCCGAGCCGTCCGGCACCCGGCCCAATGTCCACGACATGGTCGGCGTTCATGATCATATCCTTATCGTGTTCTACCACAATTACTGAATTGCCCAGGTCTCTGAGATCTTTGAGCGATTTGATCAGTCGTTTATTGTCGCGTTGATGCAACCCAATGCTTGGCTCATCAAGGATATAAAGGACTCCAACAAGTTGTGATCCTATCTGGGTTGCAAGCCTGATTCGTTGAGATTCGCCTCCGCTAAGGCTTGATGCAGGCCGGTTCAGCGAGAGATAATCCAGACCGACCTGAAGCAGGAATTCTATGCGATTTTGTATTTCCCTGATGATTTCGTGAGCGACTATTTTTTTTCGATCATCCAATTGGCCTTCAACAGTCTTTATCCATTCGTTAAGGTTCAACAGATCTAGATTTGCGAGGTCGCCAATATGATGGTTTCCTATACGAAAGTGCAAGGATTCTTTCTTCAATCGCAGGCCGTTGCATTCGGAACAATCAGTTTTTAGCATGAATCCGGATGCCCATTTCTTAATTCCCGCCGAGTTTGATTCAATGTCCTGGTTAAGGATGAAGTTGATAATTCCTTCGAAGTTTAAATTGTAAGTTGTTGTAACTCCGAGGTAATCATTCTTCACCTTGATCATTTCATGCGATCCGTGCAGCAGAGTACTGATGGCTTCTTCAGGCAACTCCTCGATGGGGGTATCGAGGGTGCATCCATGTTTGGCCACAATTCCTTCTACCTGCTTAAAAATCCACGTGGGTTTAAATTCACCAAGGGGCGCGATTCCTCCCTTGCGAATACTTCGCAGGGGGTCGGGGATAATTTTTTCCATATCCACTCTCGATACCAATCCAAGCCCGTTGCATTTTGGGCAAGCACCATAGGGGGAGTTGAATGAGAAAGTATTTGGCTCCGGTTCATCATAGCTGATGCCCGAATCCGGATCCATCAACAAACGGCTAAAATATTCAGCATTGGCGGTTTGCTCATCCATTATCATCAGGGAGCCTTTTCCGTGGCGCATGGCTGTTTGAATGGATTGTGTGAGGCGTTTTACGTTGGTTTCGTTTATCCTGAGCCAATCAACCACCAATTCGATATCATGAACCTTATAGCGATCGAGTTGCATTCCAAAACCAATTTCTTTTACCTCCCCATCAATGCGCACCTTTATAAAACCCTGTTTACGAATGGTGTCGAATAATTCGCGGTAATGTCCTTTGCGCCCTTTCACCAAAGGGGAGAGGATCAATACATTATGGTTCAGGTACTTCTGAATTACCAGGGCAATTATCTGGATTTCGGTGTAGCGCACCATTGGTTTATCAGAAATATAAGAATATGCAGTTGCAACGCGTGCAAAGAGCAGGCGCAGAAAATCATATATCTCGGTAATTGTGCCGACTGTGGACCTCGGATTACGACCAGAAGTCTTTTGCTCAATGGCCACTACCGGGCTCAATCCATTTATTTTATCCACATCTGGACGCTCTAAGTTGCCGATGAATTGCCTGGCATAAGCCGAGAAGGTTTCGATGTATCGCCGCTGACCTTCAGCATAAATCGTGTCGAAGGCCAACGACGATTTCCCACTCCCGCTCAGTCCTGTGATTACAACTAATTGATTTCGCGGGATAGAAACATCAATGTTCCGGAGATTGTGTACCCGCGCACCCATCACCTGAATTTCTTCTGCGAGCGAGGAAATATTTTCAGAACGAACTAAAACACCATTGATGTTGCTATTTTCCATGCGTTGCTATCGGGTCGGTTTGGGTATAGCAATACCGATTGTATCGGCGAAAGGGATGTTATTTTCCTTGATCAGTTCGAGCAATTTGCTGCGCTTCAGGTAACCGGCTTTCGGGATTTGCAGCACATATGCTTTTCGTGCCTGATTGTTCAGCTTATGGCTTCTCAACCAAGGGTTGAGTTCTCTAAGGATCCGATAATTCAGATGATGTTTGATGGCGAATGCAGGCAGGTCGTTGATCGTGGTATCAACCAGCATTGAATTGGTGGGGATTGGTTGATACAGGTCTTTTTTACGAAGAAAAAATCCATAATTCCCCGGATCTTCATAAATTGTCTTCATAGCAATCAGGCGGGGAACATATCTTGCAGTTTCTTCGACTAGTTGCATTTCGAAATAGTTGTTTGTCTTTTGATCGGCAACGGCTTTTCTGATTCTGTCTTTGCCTGCATTATAGGCTGCAGCTGCCATCAGCCAGCTCCCGAATAGTTTATGACTGTCTTTCAGGTATTTGCAAGCTGCCTCTGTGGCTTTGGACAGGTGATACCGTTCATCAACATCTGCAGAGACTTCTAATTTATACTCTTTGGCAGTGACATCGAGAAATTGCCAGATGCCGGCTGCCCCCGATGGTGAAACAGCATTGGTCAACCCGCTTTCGATCATGGCCAGGTACTTGAAGTCGTTGGGCACATGGTGCTTTGCCAGAATGGGTTCGATTATTGGGAAAAAGCGATTGGCACGTTTCAACATTAACAATGTATTTGAATGCCAATATGTGTTAATTGAAAATTCCCGATCAATTGCTTCATAAATATAAAAATTGTCCACTGGGATTGTCTCGCCCGCAAAAGTTAGCATTTCAGGGATTTGTACAGAAAAAGCCCGGTTGTAATTTTTGAAAAGCCCATAATATGCCCTGTCGCTGTTATTATCAAGCGATGACCACGAAATGATAACTCCAAGCACAGTGAATACCAATATGAAAGATAAATAGAAGCCCAGTTTCTTATTCATTAAGTAAAAGGTTGATCACATGAAAGTTATGCACAGAATGACGTTACCAATTTATAGGAGTGCAAAATTACTTAAAATCAGACAAAGCACAGCCCCCTCATCATGCTATTTTATTGTAGAACCTCAAAGTGTTTCAATCCCAAGGGGTCAAATACTGAAAGGGATATTTGGCCAATTTTGTTCCCAAACAGGCAAAGACAGCCACGGAAAATCAAAATTTACTATTTTTGGCCAAACTTTGTGTCTTCGCCTTCAATAAAACAATCATGTACTTAATCACAAGGTCTTCATTAACAAATATATACATCGAAAACGCTATTCCTGAATGGCACTTTCGTTCTCGGCAAGCAACTCCTGATACACAGATTTGACCTCTTAAAATGAATTGACATAATTATTTATAAAAAACCGATTAAAGATGAAACGAAGACTACTGCTAATCAGCAACTCAACAAATGCAGGAGAAGAATACCTGGGTTGGCCACGTCAGCTAATCAGCGATTTTATGAAGGGCACCAACGCGAAGCGTTTGCTCTTTATTCCCTGGGCCGGTGTGAATCTGGCCGATGGTTTGCAGGCATCGTATGATGCATACGAAATGCGTGTAAATGGTGTATTCAACTTGCTTGGTTTGGAAATCTATAGCATTCACAAAGAGAAAGACCCTGTGTCTGCTGTTGAAAACGCCCAGGCGCTGGCTGTTGGAGGAGGCAATACTTTTCACCTTGTATACGAAATGCATAAGGCCGGAATAATGGATGCAGTTAGAAAACGTATTTCCGAGGGGATGCATTTTATGGGATGGAGTGCCGGAGCAAATATAGCCTGCCCAACGCTGCGCACCACCAATGACATGCCGATTATCGAACCGGAAAGTTTTAACTGCTTCAACCTGGTTCCTTTTCAAATTAATCCACATTATCTCGATGCTCATGCACAAGGTCATGGGGGCGAAACGCGAGAGCAAAGAATCAATGAATTTTTGGCCATTAACCGGGCAGTGAAGGTTGTTGGCTTGCGCGAGGCCACTGCGCTTTGGGTCGAAAACAAGGATATGCAACTCAAAGGATCAAGACCCATGCGATTGTTCCAATTTGGCCAGGAACCTGTAGAATACCAACCCGGTGCAGACATCAATTTTCTGCTCTAGATATTATAAGCCAAGGATTTAAAGACCACTGACTTTTACTTCGCGAAGGAAACTTTTCTTGAGCAATCTCTTTTTTAGGCAGTAGGGCAGGGCCATACTCATTGCCAGCAATATTCGGTTAACGGCTTTGGGGATCACAACGGCCTTTCCGCTTAGCATGGCACTGATTGAGATTTTCGCGAGGTCAATTGCATCAATCTTTGTGAGTTTCCCTATAAATCCATGCGCTTTTATCCGCCCAAAAGTGCCGGCATTGGTTTCGACCCCATTCGGGCAAACAACAGTTAATGAGATATTTGTTTCTGACAGCTCATTTTGAAGTGCGCGGGTAAAACTTAACACAAATGCTTTTGACGCTGAATAAACGGCTTTGTAGGGGATAGGAAAAAATGCTGCCTGGCTTCCGATATTCAGGATGTATGCCTTCGGACAAGATTTTAACATGGGGATAAACAACCGTGTAAGCAAAACCAATGCACGGATATTTAACATGATCCTCATGTCGTTGTATTCCGGGTTTGATTTCTCGAAAATACTCGTCCCGGCCATTCCGGCATTGTTAATCAGGATATTTACATTATAATTGTTTTCAAAACACCATTGATAGACTTGTTCTGGCGACTTTTCCTGGCATAAATTGATGGCCAGGATGTGCACATTTATGCCAAATTTTTCAGAAAGCTCTGTTGCGGTGTCTGAAAGTTCTTTTCCGGGCAATGCCACGAGCAGGAGATTCATTCCACGAGAAGCACACTCAAAGGCCAGTGCTTTTCCAATCCCCATTGATCCTCCTGTGATCAGTGTATAATTATCGGCCATGGTTGTAGTTTTTGAGCCATTCGATGGTGTATTTAATTCCCATTTCGATTGGCGTGATTTCATACCCAAATTCTTTTATTGCCTTCGAAGAGCTGGTGGGCCAATTGTGGCTAAATTTCTTAACCAACCATCTGGTAATAAATGGTTTAATCCCAAATAATTTATTTGCCAGCATTGCAAAATCTGCCAACAGGAACATAACTGGCACCGGGACTTTTAGCAGAAGCCGCCTATGGCCCGAAATCTTTCCGACCAGGCTAAAGAAATCGTTATAGCTGATATTCTCTCCTCCCAGCAGATAATTTTCGCCAGGCTTGCCATGTCGCATTGCGAGTATGTGCCCATTCACAACATCATCAATATAGGCATAGTTACCAATGCTGTTCCCATTTCCGGGGATCAACCTCCACCGGCCACGGATGTACCTGGCAATAAGGATAGTGACACTATTACTGGTGCCCAATATTCCAGGCCCGAAGACCCGAGTCGGATTGACAATGCGAATATTCAGCCCGTCATTTAAATATTGGAGTGCCCTTTTCTCAGCTATGGCCTTTGTTCGTTCATATTCAATGAAGTAGCCGGATGGGAGAGTGGTTGCCTCATTGATCTCTCCGTTTGTTGATGGGCCAAAAACCCCTGCGGTTGAAGTGAGAACTATATCGCAGACTTGCAGTTCGTTGGCGGCGTTCAGAACATTCAATGTTCCTTGAACATTCAGATCGTATATATCTTTTTCGTCTCTGGCCCAAACTTCGGTAAATGCTGCGGTATGATAGATTTGTTCGCATCCCTTCATGGCTGCCACAATGCTTTCGAAGTTGAGTATATCGCCCTGAAAGAGCTGTATATTTGGATGAACGATCGTTGAAGCTTTCTTTAACGACCGGTAAAGCGCATGGACAGTATGACCCTCACTGGCCAATTTTAGGGCGAGTTGCGATCCGATAAAACCGGTAGAACCTGAAATAAATATTTTCACAACCTTTTATTTAAAAATTTTCATATCTGGATGTGCCCTGAGCGAAAACCACTCATTTGTCAGGGCCATGGACACATGCACCACGTAGGCAATTAGAATATTACCTGTAATTAGGCTAAGATAACCCAATAAAATACCCAGTGGGATTGCACCGACCGCTTCTTTTGCACCCTTAGGTACATGCACCAGCGAATAAATTGAGGTCGTTATAACAATGGCTGCGGTGGTTCCCAGGGTTTCATAGATTGCAAACAAAAAGAATCCGCGAAACATAAATTCATAGGCAGCCAGATAAACCATCCAGGATAATGCGCTGATGATCAACATTCTGATAGTCCACTTATTAACCCTCATCTGCGGATACATTTGAAGGTTGGCTTTGCTTCGTGCATTCACATAGTTTAGAACTAATATAATGGCTGTGAGCAATGGTATCCAGAACAATGATTTTGATAGGTCAATCGTTGAAAACCCGTAATAATAAAATGGCTTTTCGAAAAGAAAAAGCATTGCAGCCATGGGTGCTATTCCAAATAACAGAAAACCTAATATTCGTTGGAGCAGAACTTGACGCACATTTGAATCACCATCCCCGGATTTCGAACCTGTTGGGCTTTGACTGCTGATTGACTTTGAAAGAAAAAAATGAATGAGGAATACCAGTGTTACGGTTGCTATCGCTATTAGGTAGGGCTGCATAGTTGTATCTTTCTTAGTTGGCTTTTGTTGGTGGTTGAGCAAACGCTTTAAAGGGGCGCAAAGTTTGAGTGTCAAAGATAGACAATTATGGCATGTTTATCGGGGAGATAACCCTTGTATCAGGCCGCTACGGATAAAATCCTTAAATTGATTATATTTATCAGGCATGAAAATTTATTGCACTCACTGATTAGCAGCCGGCTGAGTAAGCCTCAGGATAATGTAACCATCAGACTCATAATATATTTCATAGGGGTAATAGCTTGCATTTTTATCTTCGAACAGTTTATAAAAGTTGTTATTCTCAATGATACTCTTTTCAAGTGCAACGATGACGTATTTAACACCAAGCCGATGCGCTTCTGCCAGCAGGCTACGCCGGTCAAATTTAGCTTTTTGAGTCACCTCTTTATATTCGAATGTTTTGAAACTCATCAGATTGTTGGTTTTCAACCCGTTAAAAACAAATGGATAATCAACCAGTGTAAGCGATTGTGGCTCTGGCACTTTTGAAAGGATACGCTGATGCATATCAACGTAGTTTTTGTTATCGGCGATGATTGTATAAACCATTTTTGAGCAAAATATTAGCTGGGTCACAAGAAAGATTACAAAAATGGCCTTTGGCCAGGCTATTTTTTTCTTGGAAGTTTCGGTGATTCCAATAGCGATAATTATTGCCATGAAGGGTAGGTAGTATAAAATATACCTTTCGGCTATATGGCTGCCAAAAAGATTGTGCGATATAATGAGCGAGATGGAATAAACGAAAAGGTTCTTGTGATGTGTTATAAGGGTGCGAAAAGATAGTATCAACGAAAGAAAAAACGATGCAGACAACACCCAAACCTTATCGCTCCAGAAAAACCGCTGATGCTCCTGCGATAGTTTAAGTAAAGCATTGGTTAATATCCTTAATGTGTTTCCCGATAGGTAGTTACCTCCAACATGATCTGGCCAGTTTTGCATTTGATAAATGAACAATTCCCAGCGCCCTGGCTGCCACAAATCGTAAAAGAAGAGAGATGCTGTGATGAGAGTTCCTGAACTAAATAAAATAAGTTGTCGGTAATCTTTGCGAAATAGTAGCAGAAAACCTCCGGCAAGCGGAAAAATGATCCCGTTGAGATGGGTGAAAAATGCCAGGCCTGCAAACAACCCGCTGAAAAAGGAATTATAAACGGGTGGCTTATTCTTCCAACTCTTTTCAAGAAAAATCCAGGACATAAACCCCAATGCCATCACTAATATTTCAGGTCGGTAGGTATAGCCAAGCAAAATGATGAGCGGGTTGACGCATAAAAAGAACACCGCAATAATAATCGTCTTGCGTCCGTATAATGATTCATGAAATCGCAGGTAGCGGATAAATATTGCAACGAATATCGCCAAAGTGAGCAGGGTAAAAAATCGAAAATTATCAACCGACCATCCGAAGGCCTTCACAATTAATGCTCCGATTAAAATATTCAATTTGTGGTAAACAAGCAGATGCTCATCCCACCAGAAATAGTCTTTTATAGTTTCTGTTTTTGCGATACCCTCTTGCGCAAACCAATAGGCCTGCTCTCCAAACCAGGCATCATCAATATAGATCGAACGATTCCACAGGGTGCTCAGGAATGAAAATAAAACAAGAACGAATATAATTAGTAAAGATTTATTACTGAAAAACCTATCGAAAACTTGATTCATTGTTTTGTGTTAGTTGTGGAGATATTTCTAATAGGTGTGTTTTGCCCGATTAATGATGACAAAATTTAAATAAATTTTCAGTCCGGTCTGAATGCGGGGGACATTTTTTATCTGCTGCATCTGGCTCATCTAAAAAAGAAATACTTCCTCTTATGAGCGGGAACTTTTCATAATTTAAAGTTTTAATCTGTTCCCTAACTTTATTAATGGGTGCTGCTGTCATATTGGTAACAAAACAAGGGAAAATTTTTACGTACCTTACAATCAACCACAAAAAATTTACCGTAAAGCAGATTTTTGATTGTTGCCCTTTAGATTGTATTATTTCGTGTCGCCATAAATCTCAATTATTCAAGGTTCAACCCGCTGCATTAGGAACCAACATTATAAATCGAAAATCATTTCATGTTTGCAGAGCAGATTCACCAACTCTAAGGCATCAATGATGTGTAATGATATTGATTTCTGGATCAATCCGGCCTAATGCCCGGGCAAGCCATTGTGCAAACGAAGAAACGACCATGGCAACCGATTTTATTAAATAATAGTTTTGTGTATATCCTTCCATACATCTCGCATGCAAACTCTGACCATACCAAGACCTTTAGGCATGTTACATCCGGCGCATGAGGAATCCGTAAAACAGGGATTTGTATCCTCTTAGTGACTATCGGATTCTCCATGAATCCGCAAGTTGATTCGCTTACCTTTTGGGTTGTAGAATTATACAAAATCAAAAACTATCAGCAATGCATGCATGACCGCCAATGTATTGTGGAATAAAGCAAAGGAGATAAATAGAGGTTTCAGAAATCGGCAGGCAAAAAACTGTAACTAGTCGGGATATAAAAGGTACTTTTTTCGGATGCGATGAAAATCGCGCAGTTTTTCATCCCATTGTCTTTTTATTTCTTCGTAACTCAAACCGGATTTTATTTGTTGTTGAAGGGTTCCACTGCCCGCGAGTGTATTGAAGTAATTGTTGAAAAATTTTGGGTTATCACCGAAAAAGCCTGCAGCTTGTATCAGTGGCTCAAGTAACAGTCTTTTCTCTTTAAGAATGGTATCGGCAAAAACGGTGTAATCGAACCCCTTGCATTCTTTGCCTATCAGCACAGGGTTGATGGCGGATCCCGGAGTGCTTTTTGGTGTAAAGCGGATGTTGCCCGCATGATAATCGGGATGCCCTATCCATTGAAAAGGCTTGGTGGTTCCTCTTCCTACACTCATCATGGTGCCTTCAAAGAAGCAGAGCGATGGATAGAGATAGACCGATTCCATCGTCGGCAGGTTGGGAGAGGGTTTGACAGGTAGTTTATAAAGAGTAGAGTGCGTATAGTTCAACAGCGTAATAATTCTTAGGTCGCACTTCGCACTTTTTAGCCAACCCTCTCCGTTTACCATCATGGCGTATTCGCCAATTGTCATGCCATACACAACAGGTACAGGATGAAGGCCCACAAAGGATTCATATCCAGTTGCCAGCACCGGGCCATCAACATAGAATCCATTTGGGTTTGGCCGGTCGAGTATGATTAACGGGATTCCTGACTCAGCACATGCCTCCATAATATAGGTCATGGTACTGATATAGGTGTAGAATCGAACCCCAACATCTTGAATATCGAACACCACTAAATCAATCCCAACCAGATCTGCCGGTTCAGGTTTTTTCTTTTTGCCATACAGGGAGACCACAGTAATACCGGTTTTTAGGTCAACACCTTCTGCTACATCCGCTCCTGCATCGGCATCGCCCCGAAACCCGTGTTCGGGCGAGAATATTATTTTAACCTTCACACCCAGCCCGAGCAAGGTGTCAACAAGATGCTTGCCACCTACGGTTGAGGTGTGATTGGCAGCTACGGCAATATTCTTATTTTTTAAAATTGGCACATATTTATCAGTTCTTTCTGCGCCGGTGATCACATTCTCATTTGATTGGGTGTGAGGTTGGGGTGTATTTTTGTTCACTGCCACGGAGCATGAAACCATCAGTAGCATGATGAAAAAAAGTGCAAATGATTCTTTCATATCAGAAGAATTGCTAAATATTAATCGTTAGATTTGCAAATTAACATCATTTCTTCCTTGAAACTGGAATTTTTTCTTGCAGGTAAATTTTCCGGAAAAGCTTTGAGAGGTGCATCCAAGCCCATTATCCGGATTGCAATTGCTGCCGTTGCTTTGGCCATTGCCGTGATGATTATTGCTTTGGCCATCATCACAGGATTTCAAAACGAAATTCGGGAAAAAGTTATAGGCTTTGGAGGCCATGTTCAAATTACCAGTTTCGATAGCAATGTGAGTTATGAGCCGCTCCCTATTGAGAGGAATCAACCTTTTGTCAGCGAGTTGATAAATGATCCTGAAGTCAGGAATGTACAGGTTTTTGTCACCAAACCTGGAATTATTCGCACGGAATACGATATCCATGGCGTGGTGCTTAAAGGGGTTGACAGGGATTTCGATTGGTCGTTTTTTTCGGAAAAACTGAATGCAGGCACCGTGCTGCAACTTATGGATACTGTTGCCTCGCACGGGATTCTTATCTCACAAAAACAGGCCAACCTGTTACGCCTGAAAATAGAGGATGAGGTAAGGATGTATTTTATTATTGATGACCAAATCCGGGTACGTAAATTTACTGTGGAAGGAATTTATGAAACCGGCCTAGATGAGTTCGATAAAGTGTTTGTTATCTGCGACATACGCATTATCCAACGACTGAATACCTGGAGTGAAAACCAGGTTGGTGGGTTAGAGGTATTGGTACGAAATTACAACCAACTTGATTCTATGACCGATAAGGTATACAAACTCGTGGGATATGACCTGAATGCACAATCTGTCAAGGAAATTTACCCACAAATTTTCGATTGGCTAAAGCTTCAGGATATGAATGTGATCATCGTGCTTGTTTTAATGACTTTGGTGGCGATCATCACCATCATATCGGCCCTGCTGATTATTATACTGGAAAAAACAAATACCATAGGTGTCTTTAAAGCACTCGGATATGAAAACCGTAATATCAGGAAAGTCTTTGTACTGGTTGCAGCGACCATCACCCTGAAAGGGATGTTTTGGGGAAATTTATTGGGGCTTACTCTTGCTTTTGTCCAAAAGCATTTTAGCATCATCAGCCTGAACCAGGAATCGTATTATATTTCTTCTGTTCCGATTGATATCAATTGGTTGTTAATTCTATTATTGAACCTGTGCGTTCTTGTCATCAGCACTTTGACATTGATTGTTCCTTCCCTGGTTATCACCTCAATTACTCCCGTGAAAGCTATCAGGATCGAATAAACAAATCCATCCAAACTACAAGCTGTGCAATCCGCCCCCTAAAATTTAATAAAGATGTGTGGATGTGCAAACAAAATTTGGCAGTGCATTTGCATACTATTCAACAATCACTTCAAGACTTTTGCCGGGTGCTGTTTCAAAGTTTTTGATTTTTAAGACAGTGCCTTTCATAAAAGTTGTATTCTTTCCTTCGGACAGTATGATGGTTTTGAGCAGTTTGTCAGTATTATATTCTATCACAAGGTCTATCCCTGAAACATTAATAAACTCTACCTTGCCGGCCTTAGGATATTGTTTGATGCAAGCCCAAAAAAGTGGGTTCAGCCATTCTTGGCGGCCCCTTACAGAATTTTCAGCGAAAGACACCGTTCGCCCTTCAAAAAGGGCATCTTTTACATCTGCTTCAGTGCGACCTTTTGCAAAAACCAGGGTTACAGGGCGATGTGAGTTTACCAGGTCGTAGTTCATGGCGGTTGGAATATGGCTGTCGGAATTCGCAAAAATGGTGAGCTTTTTTTGAAGCGCCCAATCGAATACGACCGGGTAGTATTCTTTTTCGTTATAGATCTCAATGCCGTTCAAAATCCCATTTTCATAAAGCCAGGTGTGCATCTCGAACCACTTGGTCGTATCGGGCTGTTGGGCTTTCCATCCCGGATGGTTCCAAATGACAAACCCCCCTTGCTTTTTAACCTCTTTCATCACAGCCTTAAAATCGTCTTTGGCAAGTGCCGGTGAGTCTGTCACAAAAAGTGCATTAAAGTGTCCCGGAGGCATGGATCGGGTGATTTCTGATCCTTTAACAAGGAGAATACCCTTTTTATCGGCATACGGTTTTGCAATGTCGTGAGAGCGGTTATGGTCTGATGGCACATCGCTCAGGTGGGGGCGATATTCAATGTGGTCGGTAATTGCAATTACATCAATTCCTTCGCGCACCGCCTCGTCTATACGAATTGTAGGCCATACGTAACCATCTGAAAACACTGAATGGAGATGAAAATCACCTTTCAATGTCACAAAACCCTCTATATCAGGAATTGTGATTTTCTTGACAGTTTGGGCAAGAAGTGGTAGGTGTAGCACCACGAGCAATAAAGCAATCAGATATTTTTTCATGAATAACATTATTTTGATGAATAAAATTCAGACTATCTTTTGTGTCAGAATTTGCAACTAAATTAACCATTATTCCTTTAGGAAAATATATTTGTTAAAAGGGGTAGAGCATCAGGCTATCATTATAATGGCTTATTAAGTGATTTGCTATGGCTGTTGGTTCCCGAGCAGCGCGAGCATTTCGAGATGCAGGGTCTGCGGGAAAAAATCGAACGGAATGATACGGATTACCCTGAGGCCGTTCTGTAACAACGTACCTAGATCCCTCTGAAGAGTGCCTGCACTGCACGAAAGATATGCCAGGCGTGTGGGTGACAAAGTTGTGGCGATCCATTCTGTGACTGCTGGCTCAAGTCCGGTTCGCGGAGGATTTACATAAAGCAGTAAAACCTTGCCCTGCTTCCTGGCATTTTCTGCTATAATATTCACTTGAGGAAGGCGCTGTGAGCATGTTCCCCGAAACAAAATCGCTTGCGGCACATTGATGGCAGCGCATTCAATAGCTTCGCCTCCAAGTTCAACCCCCACACAGCCAGCCCCGGCACTGTGCCATCGCTTTAGTGTTGCCCCTGTTCCGCTATAAAGATCAACAACCATTGAGTTTATATCAGGCTTCAGAAAGTCAAAAGCCATCTTAAGTGAAGCGACATGAAGCTCAGGCAATACCTGGGCAAAGGATGCCGGCCCGTAAACCAGGCCATCTGCGGTGGCTGATCGCGGCTTGCCAAACACAAGGTGCCAGCCACCTTTGCCCGTGACCTTCTTGCCTGCGCTGGGGTGAAGGTGAAGCCAAAAACCTTCAACTCCATTGTGTTGCAAATGAGTAATTGCCTGCTGATCTAACCATCCCAACTTGGGGAGAGTCTTGCTTTTTAATACTAGGGTTACTTGACCTCCTGACTGCATAAAAAACGCCAAGGGAAATTCTTCGGGTTTTGGCATCCGGGTGCAAAGCAAATTGATGGTTTGGTTTACAAGTTCGTGATGCACAGGGCATTGATGTATTGGGATGATCTCGTCGCGCTTTCTCAGGCCTATATTCCATTTGCCCCCAATATATTCTGCTGCCAGGCACACTTTTTTTCGATAATGCCAACGCTGGTTCTCTGCCACACTAACTACTGGTGAAATAATATTTGCATGAGCCGGTATTCGTTTTATGAGCCACTGTTGTTTCTGATGAAGACTCTCCTCCATCGAGAGGCGGCGATGATGGCATGCAGGGCAGTTTTCAACACAGCCGGTTTTGAGCCTTATCATTGATTCGATATTATTTGCGCAAATTTATTGAATGTGCCGGGTGAATTTGAAAATCATCGCATAAACCGATAATCTTTCTTAGGTTTTCAAACGTTTTAATCAATCATAGGATTCAATGACTATTTTTGCTGTCTGGCCGAAACATCTATTTGTATGAATTATCACTTCATTGCCATCGGAGGTGCTGTGATGCACAACCTGGCTATCGCTTTGAAAAGCAAAGGCCATATTGTGACCGGGTCTGATGATGAAATTTTCGATCCCGCCCGGTCGCGCCTTCAGGTATCAGGAATTCTACCGGAAAAAGAAGGCTGGTATTCCGAAAAAATTCATTCAGGGCTTGATACAGTGATAGTAGGTATGCACGCACGCAAAGAAAATCCTGAACTGTTAGAGGCAATGAGGTTGGGTGTCAAGGTCTATTCTTTTCCTGAGTTTCTTTATGAACATTCGCGCAGCAAAACGCGTGTTGTGATTGGAGGCAGCCACGGTAAAACGACCATCACAGCCATGATCATGCATGTGCTGAAACAGAGCGGAATAAATTTCGATTACCTGGTTGGATCGCAGGTTGAAGGTTTTGATGTGATGGTGAAAATTAGTGACGATGCATCCATTATGGTGTTTGAAGGGGATGAGTACCTGACTGCACCTTTCGATCCAAGACCAAAATTCCATTTGTATCATCCCCACATCGCCCTGATAAGTGGTATTGCCTGGGATCACATCAATGTGTTTCCTGATTTTGATCAATATGTTGAGCAGTTTCGTTTATTTGCCGATATGATTGAACCCGGAGGCACCCTAATTTATAACCAGGAAGATCCTCTGGTGCTTGGAATTGCAATGCAGACCAGGAAGGATATTGTGCTGGCATCTTATGATACGCCGGAATATTTTGTAAGTGATGGGGTTAATTATTTGTTTGGGAATGGAAAGCAGATTCCATTGAAAGTATTTGGCCGCCATAATATGCAAAACCTTGCCGGTGCCAGGCTGGTTTGTGGTGCACTTGGAATACCTGAGCCTATTTTTTTTAATGCGATTGGTTCATTCGGCGGCGCGCAGCGCCGCCTCGAATTGATCGGATCAAGTGACAAAGTAAAAGTTTTCAAGGACTTCGCCCATTCACCCTCAAAACTCAAAGCCACCGCGCAAGCGGTTAAGGAACAATTTCCTTCAACAACCCTTGTGGCCTGCATGGAGCTTCATACTTTCAGCAGCCTGAGCCTTAGTTTCCTCAACCAATACCGAGGTTGTATGGATGCAGCAGATGTAGCCATTGTGTATATCAGCCCACATGCGATTGCACTCAAAAAACTCACGCCCATAAGCCAGTTGCAAATAATTGAGGCATTTGGCCGTAATGATTTAATGGTTTACTCTGATTCCGAAGACTTGATTAGCAAACTTTTAACACGTAGCTGGGAAAATTGCAACCTGCTTATGATGAGCTCAGGAAGTTTTGATGGGATTGATCTGAGCGTGCTGGCAGCCAGAATTATCAATAAATCCTAAGTGTTAGTTTTTCCACTCGCGATAATGCCCGATCAGACTAAAAGCTGAATCCTCAGGTTTGGTTAATGCAGTTCTCAACCGCAATACTTTTGAATTCGAATTCCAGAAAACAACCGGCATATATTCGCCACCAAACTTACCGTTCGAATCAATGTATTCTTCGGTGACAGCTTTGGTGGTCAAAGCAAACATTAGAGGCGTATTGTCCTCATACTGATAAAGTTTCGCACCTGCCAGGTCGTGAAACATCAACACCACCTCGCCGCAAAGCATGCCCTCTTTCTCATAGAGACGCTTGCTTATCAGGGTAGCATGTACGAATTCTTCTTCAATTTTTGTTCCATTCAGGTAAGAGTCAATCAACTCTTTGAAGTCGGCAGCATGATCCGCTTCGCTCAAGTCGCTATCAGACATGATGTTGATGTAGCGTATGGTTAATTTGCCTGAATTATTTCCTAGAAGTTCGAACTCGTATTCTTTTTGTTCAACCGTGAGGCAGCCGCCAATCATGAACAGAAGAAGTATAAACGATGCAATTCTCATGAAATAGATTTTCATCACATATCAAATATGGTTAGCGTCAAAGGTAGGTAATAATTTTAATCTAAATTTGTCGAATAAAAACAAGATCCATGTTTATTTCAGCAGATATCAGCTATTACCCCCTTGGGCGTGAGCACATTCCCCCTATACTTGATTTTATTCATCGCCTGAATCACCATCCAGATATTGAGGTGAAAACAAACGGGTTGAGTACACAGGTTTATGGTGATTATGAAACGGTGATGGATGCCATCAGGGAGGAAGTCCGCAAATCATTTGAACTCCCGCTTTCCGTGTTTGTAATCAAAATTGTAAACAGCGACCAAAGGAACTATTAGATGATATTGATTAGCTTTTTCGAAATCTTCTACCAGAACATTCTCCAAACCACACTTCTTGAAATTGTCGCTGTCGTTTTTGGGCTACTGAGCGTTTGGTACGCCAAGAAAGCGAATATCATGGTTTATCCTACAGGTATTATATCTGTATTAATCTATGTCTATATCTGCTTATTTGCGAAGCTCTATGCCGATATGGGAATAAACTTTTTTTATTTTGTAATGAGTGTTTATGGCTGGTATAACTGGACCCGACGAGACACTTCGCAAAAAACCCTGTCAATAACCTGGAACACTCGTAAAGAACAATGGGCCGGAATTTTTGCCACCATTGCTTCCTATTTTATGATATTCGGTCTCATCTGGGTTTTTAAGAAGGATGATGCATCGTATATCAATTCGTATGTGCCATATGTTGATTCATTTACAACTGCGGTTTTCTTGATAGGGATGCTGTTGATGGCCCGCAAGAAAGTTGAAAACTGGGTATACTGGATTATTGGCGATATTGTTTCTGTTCCGCTATATTTTTCAAAAGGACTGGTGTTCACCAGCTTTCAGTATTTCGTCTTCTTGGTTATTGCCATCTTGGGTTTTCTCGAATGGCGCAGAATGGCTCGAATGGATCGTCAAAAATGAAGACTGTTGCCATTACCGGCCCTGAATCGACTGGAAAGTCGCAGCTTGCGGCTGAACTCGCCGCCCATTATCAAACCATCTGGGTACCCGAATATGCACGGGAATATCTTACCTTACTGGGTCGTTCATACGTTTATTCCGATGTCCTAAAAATTGCCCGGAAGCAGTTCAGTATGATGAAAGAGGTTCCGCCGGGGGCAAAGGAGACCATGATTATAGATACTGAGCTCATCGTTACTAAAATCTGGTGCGATGTAAAATATGGAAAGTGTCATCCCTGGATAATAAAAAATATTGATAAACAACAGGTTGATTTATACCTGCTTACAAACATTGATCTTCCCTGGCAGCACGATCCCTTGCGCGAACATCCCCACCTGCGCGAGCACCTGTTTGCCTTATTTAAGAGTGAACTTGAAACCAGGGGATACAGGTTTGCGGTCATTAATGGAATAGGGGAGGAGCGGCTTATAAATGCAATTCAGGCTGTTGAGAAAATCCGATGAATAAAAGATCACTAATCAGGGGGTATTATCATGCGGGCATGGCAACAATGGCCGGATCGCTGGTATATCTGTTCAGCAAGGCTGCTTTAAAAGAGGTTACCTTGCCACAGTTTGGTTGCTGGTGGTTTTTCTTTGGCATTGTTTGGAACATGGTCTATTCTTTCACACCACACGAAATTCCTTCATATAAGCGGATCAGCAATCGGTCTGTTAAGACACTTGTGTTTATCGGTTTCATCGAAATAGTCGCAACTACCAGCTTTTTTCTCTCAATTCAAATTGCTGATAATCCATCGCTCCCATCGTTTGTGAGGAACATGGAATATGTTTTTGTGGCAATCGCAGGTTTAATGTTATTGCACGAAAAATTCAACTACACGGTGCTGGCCGGAATTATTTTCACTTTTAGCGGTGTATTGATCATTAGTTACAATCAGTCGCTTTCATTTTCGGACCTTTTCACAGGTGCAACCGGAACCATGATGATTTCTTCAATATTCTATACAATCAGAACGATTACCGCCAAAAAAATTATTGACCAAGTCAGCCCAACCATTCTGGCTCTCAATCGGGCAGTATTCCTCATGACGTTCTCCGTAATCATGCTCTTTGCTTTTGGCGATAGCATTTTGATTTCGAGAAATGCTTTTCTTGCAATACTGGTTGGGTCATTTCTGGGTCCTTTTCTTACTTCGATTAGCCAATATAACGCTTTGGTATACCTTGATGCATCTTTTACGGCTATACTGCAGAGCACCACAGGCTTATTTGTTTTACTTGGAGCCTGGGTTTATTTTGGTACACTCCCTTTTTGGTACCAGGTAATTGGTGGGCTTATCACAATTGCTGGTGTTGTGATTCTCACAAAAGGCAAGAAACAGGTAATATCTTGAAATTAGAGTGTTGATTATTACAACCCCTATAAACGCCTTAGTAATTTAGCGTCAAGTGATTTTGTTGATTTCAAAACATCAGTAGGTAACAGTTCTACCTCCAGTGTAATGCCAGCAACAGACGACTGATTACCAGCCTACTCCAAATCTAATTCCCCCCACAAACAGGGTACCCGTGTATCCATAATCGAAAACCGAACGATTAAATTTTATATATGACCCTTCGGGGCGCTGATGGAGTGAGTATCTCATTCCAAATCCGAGATAAAAATCCATGGCCAGATGATTATTAAAGAAAAATTGCCATCCAAAAAAACCCCTGAGATTAGATGAATGAACCTGTACGTCGTAATTGGCTGGTACTCTTCGATAATATACGAGGCCGTTTTCGGTAAATCTGTTCCAAAGAAAATCAGATGTATTGAGGTTAAGGAAGCGGTACCCGCCTCCCCACGATACATAAGGTCCTGAAGCGGACAGTGAGTGCGATAGGTAGTGACGAGAGAAAACATCTACACCAACACCGGCAAGCTCATCAAAACTACTTTTGCCAAGAATGCCCAAGTCCCGATCCTTAGAATAATAGAATTGCGGAGCAAAAGTGATCCAGTGCTTTTCTTTTGCCTGTGCTAGATCCACTTCAATGCGAATTCCCTGCACAAACATTTGTTGAGGAACTCCCATTACCATAATTCGGAATGGCTTTTCTTGTGCAGAGATGGAGTTGTAGATGCCAGTTGTCAAAAAAAGTATTGCCAGTAATTTTAGCTTCATCTTTTGCATTGTCTATTATATTTCATCAAACAGTCAGATGTAATTTTTTTGCTATTCCGATTAAAGCGCCAACCCAATGCGCACACCCAGGTTGAGGATGTTGCCGGTGTAGCCGTAATCGGTATAAAAATTATCGAACCGTTTTGGTTCTTTTGCGTCACTTTTCAGGAAAGAATATTTAAACCCTAGCCCTGTATAGAAATCAACAATGAAAAGATTGGAGATTTTGACCATTTTGCCTATATTGATTTCGGCACCTGTTTTTGTGATTTTTGAATACCGCTCAACTGAGTTGGTCATGATTTTTTCATCATATTGCAGGTTAAAGAATTGACATGTAAGACCATAGCTTAAATACACTCCATTGATGCCTGCACCTTTGCCTGGGTAATAGCGGTGATATACATGCAGCCCTGCCCCCAGTAAGCTATTGTATCTATCAGTAAATTCGTTGTCAGATGAACTTGAGCGTTCGCGAAGATAGAACTGCGGTGCAACCTGGAGCCAGTTATTTTCATTGATCTGTCTGTCATAGTCTATCCGTATGCCGTTGTTAATCAGAAATTGTGGCACAAAGCTAACGATGACTTTGCCACTGCCAGTTTTTTCCGGCTGTCCAAATGTGGCAGATGGAAGAATGATGGCTGACAAAAATACAATAAAGAGTCTCAAGATATTGTTTTTCAGGTTCATGATGGTAGGAGTTGGTTTCAAGGCATGGTAATCCGGCTAACGAAAATGATATTATTGTTAGTATAGCTGTATTGATAAAACCCATCACTTGTCACCACATACAGCCTATCTCCTTTTGGAATTACATCGATTGCTTGTAAATTGAAACTTGCCAGGAGGGTAATATCAACATTATTGGTTAATTGATACACTTTCAGTACGTTATCGCAAACAAAGAGTTTGTTTCCATCAATGCCAAGCCCTTTGGGCTCATTCATTGGGTATGTTTTAACCAGAACAGGATTATTTAGATTGCTGATGTTGTAGATCTGCAGCGAACTTGGCCTGTTCCATCCCATGCCCCTGAGAGTAACGTAGGCAAATTGCCCTTGCACAACCACCGGATCATAGCTGAGAAAATGAGAAGTAAAGCTCAGTCTCGCAGGATCTGCAGGGTTTTGGAGGTTGTAGATATACATTCCGTTGCGGGCACCTAAAAACAGTGTATTGTTTACAGGGAAAATGGTTTCTATTCCAAATCCAACATTTTGTTTGCCAAGGTTTTTAATACTCGTTGGAGTAGCGATATTAAATGTGTAGAGGTTGTCGAAGTCAACTGCATACAGATAATCATTGACAATGGTAAATCGTGCCATCGAACCGCCGGTACCGGTTTCAGATGTTCCGGATTCTTTGTCGAAAGAGCAGGATGCAGTTAACATAACCAGAAAGAGAAGCGTTATATTTGTTTTTTTCATTTTTCCAGTCTTAATTAATGCGTTAGCAATATATAATTCAGGCACAGGCACTCTGGTCAAGATTTTATTCGGAAAGCTATTTCACCCAACCTACAATGACTGTGCCTTTGGGCCGCTTCTTCGAACCAAAAACTGCAGGAATATAATTCAGGTCAGGAGGCGTTGGTTCAGGAAAAACATCGCTTACCCTGTCAAGTAAAGCCATTTGAGGGTAGGACTTCAGATTAATGGCGACCAGGTCAACTGCATTATCGGCATACAATACTGATTTTCTGACAGCAACATCCATTACACCCGGAATATGAATAAAACTCGCTTTGCGTGGAGTTGCAGGTGTGGTGTTGTCAATGATATGAATACCTTTATAAAGGTCAACAATGAAAATGGTATCGCCATAAAGATAAATTTTTCCGGGGTTCTTGAAATCCTGTGCCGATTGATAAAAGACGCTTGCGGCAAGCTCATCTCTTGTGAGCAGCAGGGGTTGATATTTTGTTTGGGGTTCAATATCCCTGCTTGTAAATCCTGTGAAGAGGCCTATCAAAACCAAAAGCAGAAAGAGCAGAATTTGTCTTATCATTATTGCGGAATTTTAGTTATTTATACGCTTGGTAGTGCTAGTTAACAACAAAAATCATTCCAACGACGGAAAGAAAATGTGAATTTTAGTATTATGTGATGAAATGAGAGGCCAAAAATCGAAAATTCTATATCGTATATTCCAAAAAGTGGAATGTTGAAATTTCTTAAGATTATGCGTATTCCTTAAGAATATCTTTCACCCCTTCGGGAGAGACACGACCGTAAGTTTTATCGCCAATCAGCACTACCGGAGCTAACCCGCAGGCTCCAACGCAACGCAGGCAACTCAGAGAGAACTTGCCGTCAGGTGTGGTTTCTCCAACCTTGATGTTGAGTTTTTTCTTGAATTCATCCAGCACTTTCTCAGCACCACGTACATAGCAAGCGGTACCTGTGCATATTGAGATTGGATGTTTCCCTTTGGGAATCATTGTGAAGAAGGAGTAGAAAGTGACCACCCCGAAAACTTTTGCTACACTAATATTCAATTCTTTGGCCACTACCTCCTGCACTTCGGCAGGCAAATAGCCAAAAATCCCTTGAGCCTTATGCAGCACATTGATCAATTCTCCGGGTGAATTATTAAAATCCATGCAAACCCCCTTGAGTTGTGCCACATCCTTTTCTTTGAGTTTTATTTTTATTGAGGTCATGGTTTTGATCTTTATTTATTTAAAATCAGGTCTTCTAATCTTGGATAAGAACAGGGCCTTTACTGCGGTCGAAGTAGGTTGTATGCAACAGGTGGTGCGATTTTTCGCCAAGGGGTTTTCCAAGATACTCCTCGTAAAGTTTGATGATGGAAGGGTTTTCGTGCGATTTACGGATTGACTTTCCTGTGTCTTCCTGATATATTGCCTTCTGTCTTGCTTTCAGTATGGATGAATCGCCATGGTGCAGGGGTTGGCCGCCACCCCCAATGCAGCCTCCGGGGCATGCCATAATTTCAATGGCGTGGAATTGGCTCTTGCCTGCTTTGATGTCTTCGAGTAGTTTGCGGGCATTCCCTAATCCGTGTGCAATGCCGATTTTTAGTTCCAACCCGTCGAAGTCAACAGTTGCTGATCGAATGCCTTCCATCCCGCGCAATTGTTCAAAATCAACTTTCTTGAGGGTTTTGCCTGTTTGCAGTTCGTAAGCGCTGCGGACAGCAGCTTCGATTACCCCTCCGGTTGTACCAAAAATTACACTTGCTCCGGTTGATTCACCCATTGGTTGGTCGTATTCCTCGTCAGGAAGGTTGTTAAAGTTAATGTTGGCTTGCTTGATAAGGTTTGCCAGCTCACGGGTCGAAAGTGCAAAATCAACATCAGGGTTGCCATTGGTCGCAAACTCAGCACGCGTACATTCATATTTCTTTGCAACACAAGGCATAATGCTAACAACAACCAGGTTTTCGCGGGGAACTCTGATTTTTTCTGCAAAATAGCTTTTTGCGATTGACCCAAACATTTGCTGCGGTGATCTTGCAGTAGAGGGAATATCTATCATATCAGGGAAATGATATTCGAAGAAGTTAACCCAACCAGGGCAGCATGATGTGAGCATGGGGAGTTTAACTTCCCGGTCACCTTTCAAGTGGCGGGTGATTCGGTCGAGGAGTTCAGCTCCTTCTTCCATAATCGTAAGGTCGGCGGCAAAGTCGGTATCGAACACATAATCAAACCCCAGCCTGCGCAACGAAGCAACCAGCTTTCCGGTAACCAGCGTGCCAGGCTCGAGACCAAACTCTTCGCCGAGAGCAGCCCGAACTGCAGGGGCAGTTTGAACAATCACAGTCTTTGACGGATTGGCGAGATGACGAATTACCTGGTTTGTATGATCCACTTCTGTAAGAGCTGCGGTGGGACAAACAGCTACGCATTGCCCGCAATAGGTGCACTCGCTATGATCGAGGTTGCGTTCAAATGCCGGTGCCACTACAGACATGAAGCCACGGTTTATGGCAGAGAGAACTCCAACAGTCTGAACATCGTTGCACATGGTTTCGCACCTGCGGCACATGATGCATTTATCCACATCACGGAGAATTGCGGGGGAAGTATCTTCCTTGTAAGTGCTTTGTTCTCCTTGGTATGGAATTTCACGAATTCCCATTTTTATGGCCAGGCTTTGGAGGTCGCATTTGCCGGATTTGGCACAGATAAGACACTCAAAGGGATGATCGCTCAAGATGAGTTCCATCACGGTTTTGCGGGCGTTTAGCACGCGCATGTTATGAGTCTGCACCTCCATGCCTTCCTGACATTCGGTGGCGCAGGCAGGAGCAAGATTGCGGCGTCCTTTTAATTCAACAACACACACACGGCAACCACCGGGCTTGTGCTCAATATTCATATCGCCAAGGTTCATGTAGCAAAGGGTTGGTATTTCTACCCCTATTTGCCTTGCAGCCTGCAGGATCGAGGTTCCTTTATCAACCTCAACAGTATTATTGTCTATGCTTAATTTTATCTTTTCCATTTTCTTATTTCATCAGAATTTAAATAACGCGGATGGCATCGAACTTACATCTTTCCATACAAGCACCGCATTTAATACACAATTTCTGGTCAATAAAATGAATCTGCTTGCGCTCTCCGCTGATACAATTGACGGGGCAGTTTCTTGCACAAGCTGTGCATCCCACGCAGTTTTCAGGTATAACCTCGTATTGCAAAAGGGCTTTGCATTGACCTGCGGGGCATTTATGATCCTTCACATGAGCCAGGTACTCGTGCATGAAATTATCCATTGTCGACAATACAGGATTGGGTGAAGTTTGCCCCAGGCCACACAAGGATGAGTCCTTGATCACATCGCTCAGGTTTCTCAGTTTTTCGAGGTCTTGTATGGCTCCTTTGCCATTGGTGATAGTCTCTAATATTTCATATAAGCGTTTATTCCCGATGCGACATGGCGAACACTTACCGCAACTTTCTTCGACTGTGAAGTCGAGGTAAAATTTCGCCACCGCAACCATACAGTCGTCTTCGTCCATCACAATCATTCCGCCCGACCCCATCATTGAACCGGCAGCAATCAAGTTGTCGAAATCAATGGATGTGTCGAGGTGTTTCTCGGTAAGGCATCCACCCGATGGACCCCCCGTTTGTACGGCTTTAAACTTTTTTCCGTCCTTTATTCCTCCGCCAATTTCAAAGATGACTTCGCGCAAGGTAGTTCCCATCGGAACCTCAACCAAACCAACATTGTTGATTTTTCCTGCCAGCGCAAACACTTTTGTTCCTGTTGATCTTTCGGTGCCGATGTTTGCATACCATTTTGCGCCTTTGTTGAAGATGACAGGGACAT
The DNA here is from genome assembly GCA_037446395.1 of Lentimicrobiaceae bacterium. Classification (GTDB taxonomy): domain Bacteria; phylum Bacteroidota; class Bacteroidia; order Bacteroidales; family JAAYJT01; genus JAAYJT01. Next base: position 6,805 of record JBBIIP010000006.1, on the reverse strand, counting down.
TGGCGAAGGTTTCCACGTTATTCACATTGGTTGGCTTGCCCAGATAGCCGTATTCCGAAGGAAATGGAGGTTTGAATGTAGGCTCGCCACGATGCCCTTCCATTGAATGGATCAGGGCGGTTTCTTCTCCGCAAACAAAAGCCCCGGCGCCGTATCGTATCTCAATATCAAAATCAAACCCTGTCTGAAAGAGGTTACTACCCAATAGCCCAAAATCTCTGGCCTGCTCGAGTGCAATCTTAAGTCGCTCAATGGCCAAGGGATATTCAGCACGAATATAAACCAAGCCTTTTGAGGCTCCAATGCAATAGCCACATATGGCCATGGCTTCAATTACGCTGTGCGGGTCTCCTTCGAGGATAGAACGGTCCATAAAAGCACCCGGGTCGCCTTCATCGGCGTTGCATACAACATATTTCTGATCGGCTTGTACGTTGTTGGTAATTTTCCATTTAAGCCCGGTAGGGAACCCGCCACCTCCCCGGCCTCTTAACCCAGAATCAATAATTTCCTGGATGGCCTGTGCCGGAGTCATTTCAGTGAGTACTTTTCCAAGGGCAAAGTAGCCATCGCGTGCAATATATTCCTCAATATTCTCTGGATTGATGAAGCCACAATTGCGCAGGGCTATTCGGATTTGTGTTTTGTTTGTTGGCATATATATTCCTCCAGATGCTTATTCATCAATGGTTCTGTAATTCATGTCAATGACGCCCTCTGGCAGTTCGTTGTTCTTTATATATTTTTCAATAATTTGATCGGCTTTAGTCAGATCAACATATCCAAAAATGACCGATTTTCGGCCGGGCACATTCACCTCGATTGTAGGCTCAGCATAGCAATAACCCATGCATCCGGTTTGAGTAACAACTGCATCGAAGCCTCTTTTTTGCAATGCACTCGAAAGAAAATCCTTCACTTCGCTTGCTCCAGAAGCAATGCCACAAGTAGCCATTGCTACTTTGATTTGGATTTTTTGATCCGGACTACTGATGTCTTCGATCATTCGTTTTTCTAGGATTGCCTTATCTCTGATGGCCATTAGATCGGTTAGGGTGTTTATCTTATACATTTTTCCTATCGGTTTCGTTTATTCTAAGATTTTTTACGGATGCTGTTTTATCCTTCAACTGCTGACTTATATGATGTCAATTTCCTCTGTGTTTTTTTTGCAAAATTAAAAATAATAATTAGTATGAAAACAAATTACTGTTAATTTATTAACAATGTTAATTAAATAACAATAAAATTATTTAATATGCTGATAAACAATATACTGAATGTCTGAATATTTACTTATTTTATTACACTTTTTGGTTTCAGTATAATAAATCCCCTTTTGGATTACTTCCTTTGTTCAGCGATAAAAAGTAAAAAAGCCGCCCCGAATGAGGCGGCTTTTCAGAGTTAGTAGCGTTTGCGAGTTTTATAATGAGTGTGTAACAAGTCATGTGCCTTATGGCTATTGGCTTCGCCCAAAAATTGCTTATAAACTTCAACAACCTCAGGGTTTTCGTGCGATTTGCGCAGGGTCATGGCGGTATCTTCAGCATATATGGCTTCAGCGCGTTTTCTTCTAATTTCGGGCGAGGTCGGAATTGGCTGTCCGCCTCCACCAAGGCAACCACCCGGGCAACCCATAATTTCGATAAAGTGATAGTTGGCTTCACCCGATTTAACTTTTTCCATCAATTTCTTGGCATTGGCCAATCCGTGTGCAACGGCAACGCTCAAGTTAACGCCTTCGAGAAAGCTCCATTCGGGCTTCACATTTTTAATTTTGATCGTGGCCTCTTTCACACCCTCCATGCCTCGCACCGGCATAATATTTAGGTTTGTGAAGGGGACCTCTCTTCCTGTTACAATTTCATAGGCAGTGCGCAGTGCAGCCTCCATCACACCACCGGTAGCCCCAAAGATAACTGCTGCCCCGGTTGATTCGCCAAGGATACTATCGTAATGCTCATCTCCCAACTTATCGAAATCAATGCCTGCTTGTTTAATCATCATCGCAAGTTCACGGGTAGTGAGCACATAGTCTATATCCTGATAGCCGCTTGCCCGCATCTCTGGCCTACCTGCTTCAAATTTCTTTGCAGTGCAAGGCATGATCGAAACAACAACCATATCCTGTGCCTTTACATTAATTTTATCTGCATAATAAGTTTTTGCAAGTGCCCCAAACATTTGTTGAGGTGATTTACAGGTAGAGAGGTTTTTTAGTAAATCGGGGAAAATATGTTCCTGGAATTTGATCCAGCCTGGTGAGCAGGAGGTCATCATTGGCAAGGCTACCGTTTCGTCTTTGTCAACCAACACCCTCTTTAATCGTGTTAAAAGCTCAGTACCTTCCTCAATAATTGTGAGATCGGCCGTGAAATCGGTGTCTAAGACCTTATTGAACCCGATCCTTCGGAGTGCCGACACAAGTTTGCCTGTCACCCTAAGGCCATGATCAAAACCAAGATCTTCGGCAAGTGCCACGCGAACGGCTGGAGCAGTTTCTACCACAACAAATTTATTGGGATTGTAGATGGCATTCCAAACCTCTTCAATGTATGTGCGTTCGGTGAGGGCACCGGTCGGGCAACGATTTATGCACTGCCCGCAATTGGTGCACACAACATCGTGCATGCGTTTACCCATGAAGGTAGAAATCTTCTGATGATCGCCTTTGTTGATAACAGCGAGGGCGCTTACGGCTTGAAGTTCGGTACACGTGCGAACACAACGCTGGCAACGGATACATTTGCTGTCGTCTTTTACGATGGAGGGCGAACTGATGTCTTGTATTTTATCCTTTGGGTTTACCAAATCAAGAAAAATGTGATCGCCAACACGATATTCATTTGATAAGTCCTGAAGCTCGCAACGGCCGCTTTTGAAACATTTGGTGCAATCGGCATTGTGCTCGGATAGCAGCAATTCAATAATATGCTTGCGCGAGGTTCTAACCTTTTCGCTGTTTGTATAAACTTCCATGCCTTCCGAAACCGGTGTTGCACAAGAAGCTGCCAACAGGCGCGATCCTTTCACTTCAACAACACAAACGCGGCAATTTCCTGCCACTGTGAGATCGGGATGATTACACAAGGTTGGAATTCGGTAGTTTAGTTTTTTTGCGGCTTCAAAGATGGTTGTGCCTTCTTCCACAGAAACCGTAATATCGTTTATTTTTAAATTAACCAGATATTTACTCATTTTGAAAGTTTTTTAGTTCTGAAATTAGTAGATGATTTCTTCCCTGAAATTGTCAACAATGGAATTAAATGGATTCCCGACCGATTGACCAAGTCCGCATTTTGCTGAAATTTTCATGGTGCTTGTGAGTTTTTTTAATTCTTCGAGATAAACAGGTGGTTTTTCGCCACGCTTGACCGCTTCAATTCCTTTGAGTAATTGCTGGCAACCTACGCGGCAAGGGGTACATTGGCCACATGATTCCTCGGTAAAAAATTCAAGATAGTCTTTAAGTACGTTGTACATGGATCGCGAACTATTGAAGATCATCATGGAGCCGCCCGTTGGAATGCCTTCGAACCCAATGATGGTGTCGGTAAATTTTTTCCTTGGAACACAATAACCGGAAGCCCCTCCAACCTGTACGGCCTTGGCGTCGCCATCGGCAAATTCATCAACAAAACGGCTTAAAGGCATTCCGAGTTCCAGTTCATAAATGCCTGGAATGGGTGTGTCGCCGGAAACGGAAAATACTTTTGAACCACGTGAGTCTGAAGTACCCAAAGATTTGAATTTTTCTGCACCAATTCTACAGATCATTGCTACATATACCAGGGTCTCAACGTTGTTGATGACTGTGGGCTTAAAGTTATAGCCTGCTACCGTAGGGTAGGGGGGCTTGTTACGGGGTTCGCCTCGAAATCCTTGCATGGATTCAAACAATGCACTTTCTTCGCCACATACATAGGCGCCGCTGCCAGATTTGATATAAATCTGGAAATCTATATTTCTATCTTTGAGTTCTTTGTTGTATGCGTCTAACTTTTTGTTTAGTGTTTTTAACAGGAAGTTATATTCTCCCCTAAGGTAGATATATCCCTCTCTTGCGCCAACGACATAGCCGCAAATTGCCATTCCGGTGAAAACTTTCTCGGGTACCCGGTCGAGAATTTCTCTGTCTTTAAAGGTGCCGGGCTCGCCTTCATCGGCATTACAGATCACATATTTTACATCGCTGTCTTCATTTCGGGTAAATTTCCACTTTAGCCCTGTCGGAAAACCTGCTCCGCCACGGCCTTTAAGTCCTGAATCAATGAGCTCCAGAATGATGTCGTCAGGTGTTCGCTGTAGGGTCTTGTCCAACACATCCAGAGGAGATGTATCCAGTGCGGTCTGAAAAATTATATCAACTTTCTTAAGTTTCGTTTCCATTTTGTATAGCTTATTAGTTTAAAGAAACAGTTTTAGTGTTCGTTCTTGACATACTCCTCAATGATTTCAATGGCTTTTTGAGGAGAAAGGTCAGGATATATCTCATCATTGATCAACATCACAGGCCCTTTGTGGCACCATCCCAGGCAGTTTGCGGATAATAGAGTAAATTTTTTGTCGTGGGTGGTTTCTCCGACCTTAATTTTTAATTGGTTTTCGAGGGCTAAGATGATTTCGTCTTTGCCTTTCATGTGGCAAGTAATGGTTTTACAGATGCGGATGATATTTTTACCGCGGGGCACTGTATCAAGAAAGGTATAAAACGAGGCGGTCCCATAAACATCAGCGGCAGCCAAATCGAGTTCACGCGCTACCACAAGCATTGCATCTTCAGACAGGTACCTTTCCTCTTGAACCAATCCTTGTAGCACAGGCATGAGGCTGTTTCGTGTTTTGCCATGCTTTGCTACCAGTTCTTTCACAATTAATTCCGTTTTCGACATTATTCCTCCTAATATGAGTTAAGTTAATGATTATGTGACTGATATGATATTTTGTTGTTATTGCGCTAACAATTGCCGGCAAAAATAGAAATTAGGATGTTATGTTGATTGCTCCATACGGCTTTTTTTAAGGAATTGGCATAATTTATAATCAGTCTAAATACGGAATATCCGGTTTTTGAAGCATTTCAGCCAGTTATTTTGAAGACAGGAACAGGGGATAAAACAAAGCAACAGTTAAGTTTAGAGATAACTCAACGGCAATTTTAATAATTTCGCATCATCATTCGTTTTAGATATCAAAGAACAAAATCAGCTATGTCCCGTTACTTTATTCGATTGGCTTTTAATGGAACTGCTTACTGCGGGTGGCAATTGCAGACAAACGGTTTGAGTGTTCAACAAATACTGAACGAAAGTTTGACAGTTGTTTTGCGGGAACAAGCAACAACACATGGGGCGGGGCGTACAGATTCTGGTGTTCATGCCAAAGTGTTTTATGCTCACTTTGATTCTGATGCAATCCTGACAATTGAAAGATGCAACTTACTGGTTTCTCAGCTAAATGGCCTTCTTCCAAAGGATATTGTGGTATATGAAATATTTCAGGTTGATCCAGATAGCCACGCACGGTTCAGTGCCATTTCAAGGACCTATGAGTACGTTATAAGCCAGTGTAGGGATCCTTTCCTCCTCAACAGGGTTTGGTTCTATTTCCAAACCCTTGATTTTGATCTGATGAATAGAGCTGCAGAAATTATAATGGAATATGATGATTTTGGCTGTTTTTCAAAATCGAATACCCAGGTCAAGACCTACAAGTGCCTAATCTCGCATGCCAAATGGGAACAGGACGAATATTTGTGGAAATTTAAAATCACAGCAAACCGATTTTTGCGCAATATGGTAAGAGCAATTGTGGGAACATTGACAGAAGTTGGCAGAGGCCGCATCAGTTTGGATGAACTTCGTAAAATTATTGAAAGTGGCGAGCGGAGTCTGGCTGGTTCATCGGTGCCGGCACAGGGATTATACCTTGTTGAGATAATCTATCCGAAGAATATTAGATTACGAGACGAAGAGCAGTGATCAAGGCATTCAAAATCTCGATAATATCATCAGCCCTCTCTCTGATCGCAGGCGTTAACTCTTCTCCAACATGAAGCGACCCTGGTTCTATCCCCAACACAAATGCAGGCGCTATAAAAAAATCCCTGATCCTTTTCAGGGAGATATTATGGCTGTGAAAAGCCTGGTCAGAAATATCTTCAATAGGAATTAGTGCTACATAGCCCGGCTCTTTACCAAAATGAACGCAGTCAATAAAAAGGATTACTTCTGCATTGCTCTTCTGGATGGGTTCGATATAGCGCTCAATATTGGTTTCGACATTGAGTAGTCTCACTTTTTCGGTTGCAATCAGTTCCTTAACGATACGTGGGCCTGCTCCATCGTCGCTGCGCAGGTAATTACCAATCCCGATGATAAGGATTCGGGAATATTTGCCATTAAAGATTTCTTTTAAGCCGGCAATCATCACATCAGGTCTTTCAACAGCACCTGCCTGAGGCAATTGGGGCATAAGATGTTGAACATATCCTTGCGTTTGAAGCCATCAACCACTTCTACCCGAGTTGTTTCGGGATCGGCCAATTTGAGGTGCTCATTGAGCATATTGAGGTTGAGTACTGACGAAAATGCCTTGGGACCAAGTTCGGAAAACAAAAATCGCAAATGGTCGCGCGTTGAGATAATGGCATTGCAGGAGCTACATAAAATTAGCTCTCTCTCCTGACTCTCGACCAGCGAATTACGATTGAAGGTTGAAAGGTCAAAGATTTTATCTGAAAGTTTTACACCTTGGCGAGTAATGCAGTGTTCCTGGCATTGTCCGCAGAAAATGCATTTCC